>NZ_JBFRDC010000004.1:0-228451 GCF_052113385.1 Arthrobacter sp. YAF16 | reverse complement strand
GGTCCCATCCCGAACCCGGAAGCTAAGACCCACAGCGCCGATGGTACTGCACCCGGGAGGGTGTGGGAGAGTAGGTCACCGCCGGACAACCATTACAGCCAGGCCCCGACACACAGTGTCGGGGCCTGAGCCCTTTAACACCCCAAACACAGAGATGAAGGCCTCCGTAGCAACCTGTGGACGTGCGGGAGCGAGGGCAGGAACTTGCCACACCTGCGGGAGTGTTGGGTGGGGAGGAACACCTGCCGGCGTTTCAGCGTTGATTACTCTTGAGTAGCTTCTACTAAAAACCAACTCGGGAGATCCCATGACTGCACGGACCATCGTCATCACCGGCGCCAGCGACGGGATCGGCGCGTCCGCCGCCCGGACCCTCGCCGCACGAGGCGAGAACGTCGTCGTCGTCGGGCGTTCGGCCGAGAAGACCGAACGGATCGCGAACGAAATCGGCGCGGACTACTTCGTCAGCGACTTCGCCGACCTGGCGCAGGTGCGCCGGCTCGCCGCGCACCTGCGGGAGAAGTACCCGCGGATCGACGTCCTGGCCAACAACGCTGGCGGCATCATGGGCACCCGGGAGCTCACGGTCGACGGTCACGAGAAGACCTTCCAGATCAACCACTTGGCACCGTTCCTACTCACCACCGAACTGCTGGACACCCTGACCGCCAGCAAGGCCACCGTCATCAACACTTCCAGCGCCGCCAATTCGCTCTACGGCCGGCTGGACATCGACGACCTGGAGCTCGCGAACAAATACTCCGCCAATCTGGCCTACGGTAACGCGAAGCTGGAGAACATCCTCTTCACGGCCGAGCTGCACAACCGCTACCACGCAGCCGGCATCTCCACGGCGGCGTTCCACCCCGGCGTAGTGGCCACCAACTTTGCCGCGGACACCACCAGCCCGTTCCGCTTTATGTACCGAAGCTTCCTCAACCGGTTCATGCTGTCCCCGGAGCAGGGCGCTGACACCCTCGTGTGGCTTGCCACGGCCGTCCCGGGGCAGGAGTGGGTCCCGGGCGCCTACTACGCCAAGCGGGCGCTGGCGAAGGCCAACAAGCAGGCCTACGACGCGGAACTCTCCAGGGAACTGTGGGAGCGCAGCACCGCGATGGTGGCCCAGGACTCCGACAGGCTCGACCCCCGCGGCTGAGCCTCCTCCCAATGAACGGAATCGTGGGATAGTCTTTCCCTGCCCCTCGCCGACACGCGGCCGAGGGCTTCATATTGGGGGAGTGCTCGAAGGTGCGCCTGAAGAAACTGATGATTGCCTCGCTGGCTGCCAGCGCCGTCGTGCTGAGCGGCACCGCCGTGCCGGCATCTGCCGCGCCGGCGCCGAAGTCGTACAAGAACTGCACGGAGCTGAACAAGGTCTACCCGCACGGCGTGGGCCGCAAGGGCGCCAAGGACAAGACCACCGGCAAGCGGGTCACCACCTTCCGCGTGGACAACACCCTGTACGGCTACAACGACGGCGGCGCCGTCCGGCACCGCGGCGAGTACGACCTCGACCGTGACAACGACGGCATCGCCTGCGAAAAGCGCTAAACCGACCTTTGCGCCGGGGCCCCGCCTGTCGGCCCGCGGCGACGCTCCAGCCCAGTTCTTGGCACCGTCACAGGTGCACTCCGCGCCAACCCGGGCTACACCGGGCTGCCGGAGTGCTGCCGCAGGTTAGAACTGGGCGGGAACGTCGGCCGCTGTGCTGCGGGAGCGTCACGTGCGCCGCCGGAGCTGCGGGAGCCGGAGGCTAGCCTGCGGCTTCGACCTTGTCGATCGCCGTCAGGGCGCTTTCCATCGTCCCGGCGAGGTCGCTGGCCGGGGCGGGCTTAGCAAACAGGTACCCCTGCAGCGAGTCGCAGCCCAGATCCATCAGGTACTTGGCCTGCGCCGGCGTCTCGATGCCCTCGGCCGTGACCTTCAGCCCGAGGTTTTGCGCGGCGTTGATCATGGTACGGAAGAACGGCAGGTGTTCCTTGCCCGTCTTGATCATCGCCACGAAGGAACGGTCGATCTTGACCTTGTCCAGCGGCAGTTCCTTAAGCCGGCCCAGCGTTGAGTAACCCGTGCCGAAGTCGTCCATCGCGATCCGGACGCCGGCCTCGCGCAGCTGTGCCAACTGCCGGAGCACGTCCGAATCGGCGTCGAAGAACACGCTCTCGGTCAGTTCGAGCATGAGCTGGCGCGGGTCCACCCCGGTGGAGGCGACAATGCCCAGCACGTCGGTGGCGAAGTCGCGGTGCTGGAACTGCAGGCCGGAGACATTCACGGCCACGCTGTACGCGGCATCGCCGGCCAGCCAGGGCCGGATCTCGGCACAGGCGCGGCGCATGACCTCGTCGCCGATCTCGCGGATCAGGCCGCTCTGTTCGGCCACCGGCAGGAACTGGTTGGGCGGCACCAGCTTGCCGTGCCGCTCCCAGCGCGCGAAGGCCTCGAACTGCACCACGGCGCCGAGCCCGGGGGACACCACCGGCTGGTAGTGGACCGAGATCTGCCCCAGTTCCACCGCCTGCCGCAGGCCGGTCTCGCCCTGGGCTTTGTTGGCGGCCGTGTTCAGCATCTCCGGCCGGAACTGCAGCCAGGTGTTCTTCCCCGCCGCCTTGGCCGCCGTCATGGCCGAATCCGCCTGCCGCAGCAGTTCAGCGCCGTCGTGGGTCTCCGGCGTCTTGGCCGCCAGTCCCATGCTGACCGCGGGCCGCACCAGCGATCCGCCGATCCGTGCCGGGACGTACAGGGACTCGGAAATCCGCTTCGCCACGGCTCCGGCATTGAGGCACTCGGTCAGCAGCACCACGAATTCGTCGCCGCCCAGCCGGGCCACAGTGTCGTGCGGCCGGACGCAGTTGCGCAGCCGGCTGGCCACCTCCACAAGCAGCTCGTCCGCGGCGGAACGGCCCAGCATGTCGTTGTAGCTCTTGAAATCGTCCACGTTGATCAGCAGCACATCCACCGGGTCCGGCCGGCGCAGCGCCGCGGCGAGGCGCTCGTTGAACAGGGTCCCGTTCGGCAGCCCGGTCAGCGTGTCCCGCAGCACGGCCGCCTTGAGCTGGTCGTCGTGCTCCGCGGGAGTGAGACGGGGAAGCACGCCGGTGGTGCCGGGCACCAGTTCTGCCTCCAGCGAGCCGAATGTCCGACGGCGGGGAGCGGCTGCCGCCGCGGCGGCACCCGCCGTGGCTCCGCCGTCGTGCGGGGTTGCGGGTGGTGTGGCGCCGGGGCGGGCCGGGACTCCCGGGCGCACGGAGACTGCGACGGTCCCGGCCGTGCCGGGCGCTGCCGGAAGCGCGGCGCAGGTGATTTGGACCGGGAACTCGGAGGCGTCGCCGCGGCGGCCCGCGCCGGTGAAGGGCGTCCGCCCGGCGCCGCCTTCCAGTCCGGCGAGGACCTTGTGGAAGTCCTCCCGTGCCGACTCGGCAAGCAGCATGCTGTAGTCGGCGCCCAGCAGTTGCGCCCGGGAATAGCCGAAGAGCTGCTCCGCGGCAGTGTTCAGGAAAGCGATGGATCCATCCGGGCCAAGCAGCAAGAGGGCGTCGGGGCTGTGCTCCAGCACTGTCTGTGCAAACGCTGCGTCCATGATGTGTACTGCCCCCAAAAGCGATGGATCTGTGAATGGTGCCGCGCACCGCCGGGAACCGGATTGGGTTCGCCGCGGCCGCGCCTGCTGAAATCATATGTGGTCGCTAGCACAGTCTCATGCCGCCCCGACAGTAATCGTGAAAGCGTGCGAATATGTCGTCCGGTCGCCCAGACAAGGGGCCGAACTAGAGCGCCACTGCCGGCTCCTGCAGGGCCGTGATGGCCTCCGCGGACTGTGCGACGGCCGCCGCCCGGCGTGCCCCGGGCACGGGGCGGGAGAAGAGGTAGCCCTGCAGGGCGTCGCACTCGTGTTCCATCAGGTACCGGGCCTGGGTGGGCGTCTCGATGCCCTCCGCCGTCACCCGCAGGCCCAGGCTGTGGGCCATGTGGATCATGGACGTCAGGATGGGAAGCCGCTCCTCGCCGGTGTGCAGCATGGACACGAACGACTTGTCGATCTTGACCGCGTCCACCGGAAGCTCCTGCAGGCGGCCCAGCGAGGAGTAGCCGGTGCCGAAGTCGTCCAGCGCCACCCGGATGCCCGCGGCGCGCAGGGTGATCAGCTGCTGGATGACGTGGGAGTCGGCGTCGAAGAACACGCTTTCGGTGACCTCCAGGACCAGCTGGTGCGGATCAACCCGGCTCCATGCGGCGATGTCCAGCACCCGCTCGGCGAAGTCCTTGTGCTGCAGCTGCACGCCGGAGACGTTGACGGCCAGGGTCCGCCCGGGGTCCTCCGCCAGCCAGGACTGCAGCTCGGTGCAGCTTTGCCGGAGCACCTCGGCCCCGATGTCGCGGATCAGGCCGCTGCGCTCCGCGGTCTGGATGAAGGCGTCCGGCGCCATCAGCACCCCGTCGCGTTCCCAGCGGGCCAGGGCCTCAAACTGGATCACCTCGCGGCGGTTCGTGGAGATTACGGGCTGGTAGAAGACGGTGATCTGGCCGAGTTCGACGGCGCGGCGCAGCCCCGCGGTCAGCTGCGTGCGTTCCAGCAAGGTGGCCAGCATCTCCGGCTGGAAGTGCACGTAGCAGTTCTTGCCTGCCTCCTTGGCGGCGTACATGGCCACATCGGCCTGCCGCAACAGCTCGGAGGAAGACATGTCCTCGGTGCCGCGCGTCGCCACGCCCAGGCTCAGCCCCGGGCGCATCAGGGTGCCCTCGATGGAGACCGGGGCGTTCAGCGTGGCCACGATCCGCTGCGCGACCGCGTCCGAATCGCCGCAGCCGACCAGCAGCACCACGAATTCGTCGCCGCCCAGGCGGGCCACGGTGCCGTGCGGGCCCACGCAGTTTTGCAGCCGGCGGGAAATCTCCACCAGCATCTGGTCCCCGGCGTGGTGGCCCAGGATGTCGTTGACTTCCTTGAAGTCGTCCAGGTCCAGCAGCAGCACCGCCACCGGTCCGGGGGACTCCAACGCGGCGGTGGCGCGTTCGTTGAACAGCATCCGGTTCGCCAGCCCGGTCAGCGGATCCTGGAACGCGAGGGCCTTCAGCTGATCAGCCTGCTGTGCCAGCTCGTCGAGGGCGCGGCGGGCCTGGTCCTGCGCCACGGTGCGGGAGGTGACGTCGCGGAAGTTCCAGATCCGGCCCACCACCTCATCGGCGACCTTCTGCGGGCGGGAATACAGCTCCACGGTGCGGCCGTCCTGGAACTCGAGGACGTCGTGGCTGTGCAGCTCGTGGTTGGCGTAGAGCTCGGCGACCTTGGCCTTGAAGCAGTCCGGGGCAACCAATTTCTGGGCGATGAATTTGACCAGGGCGTAGGCGTCCTCCTCGGCGAGGATCTCCCGCGGCATGTCCCACAGCCGCAGGTACTGTTCGTTGACGCCGGTGATCTGGCCGGTGTTGGACACCACCACGATGGCGTCCGCCGTCGTCTCCAGCGTCGCGTCCAGGAGCGAGACGGCGCTGCGCCGGCCGGCGTCGTGGTCCTGGCGGTGCGTGGTGTCGCGGACTGCGACCGCCACCGACGTTCCGGCCGGCGTGGTCACGAGCGAGCAGGTGATTTCCAACGGCAGTTCGCGGCCGTCGCGGTGCAGCCCGAGGCCGGGGAAAGGCCTCGTCCCCGACGTCCCTGCGCGGCCGAGCCGGCTCAGAACCCGCAGGAAGCCGCCGCGGTCGTCCTCCACCAGCAGCCGGTTGTGCGCGACGCCGATCAGCTCCTCGCCGGAGTAGCCGAACAGGCGCTCCGCCGCGGGATTCAGATAGGAGATGACCCCCTCCGTGGTGAGTTGCAGCAACGCGTCAGGGCCCTGCGTCAGCAGGGTTTCCGCCAATCCTTGTTCCACGTCGATGCCAGCCCCCGGGCGTTCGTCACTCGAATCCACCGGCAGGGCGGTGGTCATTAAACTTCAAGCATCATAGGGCCATGAGACCCAAATCACAGCACCGACTGCGTTTGGGCGGCAGTGTCGTGGCGCAATGCGGTGATGGTCCGGGCCGACGCCGAGAGCGCAGCGGGCAGACCGGTCGCCGGTTGGGGCCGGGAAAACAGGAAGCCCTGGAGGGAATCGCATCCGCGTCGCATCAGGTACTCGGCCTGTTCCCGGGTCTCGACGCCTTCAGCGGTGACGGTCAGGCCCAGGCCGTGGGCCATGTCGATCATGCAGTTCAGGATGGGGAGCTCCTCGGTACCGGCGTGGATCAAGGCGACGAAGGACTGATCGATCTTGAGCGTGTCCACCGGGAGGTCCTGCAGGCGGCCCAGCGAGGAGTAGCCGGTGCCGAAGTCGTCCAGCGCCACCCGCACCCCGGCGCCGCGGAGCTGCACCAGCTGGCGCTGGACCTGGCAGTCGTCGTCGAAGAAGACACTCTCGGTGACCTCCACGACCAGCTGGTGCGGATCCACCCCGCAGGAGCCCGCGGTAGCGAACAGCAGCTCCGGGAAGTTGCCGTGCTGGAGCTGCACACCGGAGACGTTGACGGCGAGGGACCGGGTGGGGTCCGCGGAAAGCCAGGGCTCCAGCTCCGTGCAGCCGCGCAGCAGGACCTCGGTGCCGATTTCGACGATCAGGCCGCTGCGCTCCGCGGCGGGAATGAACTGATGCGGCGGGACGAGGGCACCGTCGCGTTCCCAGCGGGCCAGCGCCTCGACCTTGACAACGGTGCCCAGCCGGGCGGAGACAATTGGCTGGTAATGCACCGCGATCTCCCCGCTGTCGACCGCGGTGCGCAGCCCGGCCTCCAGGTCGGTGCGCTCCAGCAGTGCGGTCATCATTTCCGGGCGGAAGCGCAGGTAGCGGTTCTTGCCGGCGGACTTGGCAGCGTACATGGCGATGTCGGCGCGGCGGAGCAGCTCGGAGGCATCGACGGCGTCTTCGCTGATGGACGCCAGCCCCAGGCTCAGGCTGGGCCGCAGCATGGTGCCATCAATCCAGACCGGCAGCTTGAGGGATTCGACGACCCGCGCGGCGGCCGCGTCGGCGTCGAGCGACCCGACCAGCAGGACCACGAATTCGTCGCCGCCCAGCCGTGCTACAACGTCGTTGGGCCGGACGCAGGCGCGCAGCCGGCGGCCGACCTCGATCAGCATCTGGTCCCCGGCATGGTGGCCGTGGATGTCGTTGACTTCCTTGAAGTCGTCCAGGTCCAGCAGCAGGACGTCGACGGCGGTCCCGTAGGGTCCGGCCAAGGCGTGCGCCAGACGGTCGTTGAAGAGCTGGCGGTTGGAGAGCCCGGTCAGCGGATCCTGGAACGCGAGGGTCTTCAGCTGGCTGGCCTGCTGCGCGAGGTCCGCCATGGCCTGGTTGATCTGGTCCTGGGCTCGCCGGGCCGCGGTGACGTCCCGGAAGCTCCAGACGCGGCCCACCACGCGGTCCTCGACCTTCTGCGGGCGGGAATACCGTTCAAAGGTCCGCCCGTCGCGGAAGCGCAGCACGTCGTGGCTCTCGGCTTCCGGATCGGCGTAGAGGGCCGTGACCTTTGCGAGGAACTGCTCGGGGTCCGTGAGCTGGCCCAGGACGAAGCCCATCACGGACTCGTCGTCGCCGGTGTCCACGAGTTCGCGGGGGATGCCCCACATCGAGAGGAACTGGTTGTTGACGGAGGAGATCCGGCCCTCGGCACTGACCACAAGGATGCCGTCCGCGGTGGATTCCAGTGTGGCTGAGAGCAGGGACATGGCTTCGCGGAGCCGGGCGTCCTCCTCGGGGCGCGCTGAAGTGCTCACGCGGCCGTAACCGGACAAATCTGAGACCAACGATGCTGCATTCTGAATCCTCCCCTCAGAAATCATAGGGGGCGAAGCGCGGGCCCAGCGCCACGGCGCGGGCGTCCGGCGGGTTGCCGCGCTCCCGCTGGGGCCGGGCCGCTGGGCCGGGGCGCTGGGTCCGGGCTGGGGCCGGGCCGCTCAGACCGGGCCGCTGGGGCCGGGCCGCTCAGTCGGCGGTGGCCAGTCGGCCGGCGGCGGCCGCGTCCGCGCCAATTCCGGCGTCGGCCCTTCCCAGGCCCCGCACCGTCCACCCCGCCGCGGTCCAGGCGGCGGCGTCGAGGGCGTTCCGGGCGTCCAGCACCGTCCGGCGTCGGACCAGCTCCCCGGCCGCGGTCGGGGAGAGCGCGCGGTAGGCCTCCCACTCGGTCAGCAGCAGCACCAGTTCGGCGCCGTCGAGCGCCTGCTCGACGGCGGCCTCGAAGCGCAGCTGCGGATACCGCAGCCAGGCGTTGTTGATCGCCGCCGGATCGGTGACGGTGACATGCGCCCCCGCTTCGGCCAGTTGCTGGGCCACATCCAGGGCGGGGGAGTCGCGGATGTCGTCGGTGTCCGGTTTGAAGGCCGCCCCGAGCACGGTTACCCGCCGGCCGCCCAGCTGGCCGCCGCACAGCTCCCGGGCAGCCTCCACGGTGCGGGTGCGCTGGCCGCGGTTGATGCCGTCCACCGTGGCCATCCAGGCGTCCACCGAGTCCACGCCCAACGCGGCGGCCTGCACCCGGAGGGAACGGATGTCCTTGGGCAGGCAGCCGCCGCCAAAGCCGAGGCCGGCATGCAGGTACCGGCCGCCGATCCGCGGATCCAGGCCCATCGCCTCGCCGAGCTCCGTCACGTCCGCGCCGGATGCCTCGCAGAGTTCGGCCATCGCGTTGATGAAGCTCAGTTTGGTGGCCAGATAGGCGTTCGACGCCGATTTGATCAGCTCAGCGGTCGCGAAGTTGCAGATGAGCCGGGGGATTCCGGCGCAGAGCAGCGGCCCGTACACCGTGTCCAGGGCGGCGGTGACGGCGGCGCCGGGGCTGTTCGGGTGCCGCGCGGATTCCTTGCCGCCCGGTACGCCGTACACCAGCCGGTCCGGCACCAGGGAATCCTTCACCGCCGTGCCCTGGCGCAGGAACTCGGGGTTCCAGCCGAGGAGCACATCCGGGCGCCCGGCCAGCACACCGCGGAGCATGTCCACCGTTCCCACCGGCACGGTGGACTTGCCGACGACGGCGGCACGCGGCGCCAGGAACGGGAGCAACGCTTCGGTGGCGGAGACCAGGTAGCTCAAGTCGGCGCCGTCGGAGGTCTTGGACTGCGGTGTTCCGACGCAGAGAAAATGCAACTGCGCGCCGGCGGCGTCGGCGAAGCTGGTGGAGAAGGCGAGCCGGCCGTTGGCGCGGCCGTCGCGCAGGAGTTCGTCCAGACCCGGTTCGTAGAACGGGGCGGCGCCGCGGTCCAGCTGGGCCACCTTGGCGGCGTCGACGTCGATCCCCACCACGGTGTGCCCCATCGAGGCCAGGGTGGCGGCGTGCACGGCGCCGAGGTAGCCGCAGCCGATCACAGAAATCTTCACAGGGTTGCTCCTCTGGTGGTTGAACGGGGGCTGGCGGAACCGGTGCTGGCGGAACCGGTGCGGGCGGAACCGGTGCGGACCGCTTCGTAGTGCCGCACGAGCTCCTCGCCCAGCGCGTGCCAGGTCCGGCCCTGCACCGAGGCGTGGGCGGCGGCGGCGAAAGCGCGGCGTTTGGCGTCGTCGCCCGTAAGGTCTGCCACCCGGGACCGGAGCGCTGCGAGATCACCCGGTTCGTAAAGCCAGCCGGTCCGCGAATTCTCCACCAGGTCCAGCGGGCCGCCGCGGCCGGTGGCGACCACCGGGACGCCGGAGGCCATAGCCTCCTGGATGGTCTGGCAGAAGGTCTCGAATTCGCCGGGGTGGACGAACAGATCGAACGAGGCGACGGCCCGGGCCAGTTCCTCGCCGCCGAGGAACCCGGTGAACACGGCGTCCGGGAGCGCGGCTTCGAGGGTTTCGCGCTGCGGCCCGCCGCCGACGATCACCAGCCGGGTGCCGGGAATATCTGCGAGCACGGCCAGGTCCTCCACTTGTTTCTCGACGGCGAGCCGGCCGACGTAGCCGATGATGCGTTCGCCGCCGGGGGCGACCGAGGCCCGCCACGCGTCGTCGCGCTTCTCCGGGCTGAACCGCCGGGTGTCCACGCCGCGGCGCCACATGTGCACCCGGGGAATGCCGCGGCCCAGGAACTGGTTCAGCGCAAAGGTCGACGGGACCAGGGTGCGGGTGGCGAGCAGGTGGATCTGCTCCACCCGGTTCCAGGCCCAGTTTTCCAGGAACGGGACGCCGTAGCGGCCCGCGTAGCCGGGGACCTCGGTCTGGTAGACGGCGACGCTGGGGATCCCAAGCTGGTGCGCGGCTTGGGCTGCCCGCCAGCCGAGCACGAACGGCGAGGCGAGGTGGACGACGTCGGGGGCGTAGTCGGCAAGGATTCGCTTGACCCGGGCCACACCGCCCAACGCCACCCGTACGTTCGTGTAGCCGGCCAGCGGCACGGACGGGAGCCGGTGCACCCGCGCGCCGTGGACCTCGCCGGGGACTTGGGGGTCCTGCGCGGATGGCGCGATCACCAGCACCTCGTCGCCGCGGTCCTGCAGATGCTCCAGAACCCTCAGGATGGAGTGCGTGACCCCATTCATCTGCGGCAGGAATGATTCGGCGACTAGTGCGATCCTCACGCCTCCACCGTGGCCGCGGCGGCTGACGGCGCGGGGTTCCCGGTGTGGCCTGCGGGGGAAGAGTGGGTTAACAGGCGTGGGTGGGCCGCGGGTTCCGGGGCCTGGCGGGCCCTTCGGTGTCCCACTGTGCATGCCCGTCGGCCGGACGCGTGTCCGGACATCATCCCAATACGCGCGCTCGCTGCCGCGCCGAATGACGATTATCCAAAAATGGCCGCAAACCAGCTGCCCAGGCGGCCGCTTCTGGCAAGTGGATGGTGCCGGAGTGCGCTGGTTCCCGTGGTCCTTCCAGTCCAGGGCCGCCCGTTTGCCGGAGATGGCCGCCAAGCCGGGCCTCGGAGCGGCCATCTCCGGCAAAACGGGCGCGGTTCGCGCTCGGGGCCGGAGTGCCCGGCGCCCAGGAGCTCCCCGGAGCTCCCCGGAGTGCCCGGTGCCCCGGAATGCCCGCAGTGCCAGGTGCCGCGCCGGCCAGCGTCAGCGGCGCGGATCGTGCCGCAGCACGTCCGGGAGTTCGTCCACGTAGACCGTCTGGGGCGGCTCGTAGTAGATGACCAGCACCTCGTCCCCGACGGCGAAGACGCTCTCCTTGTCGAACGGGTGGGCATGGAAGGCACTCGTCCCGCCGCGGAACGGCAGCATGACCTCCCCGATGGTGCCGGGCCCCACCCGCCCCGTCACCCGGCCGATCCGGCCGGTCAGGCTGCGGTCGACTTCCTTATGCATCCGGGGCTTTCGGTGGCTGCTTGGCTGCCTGCCGGCCATCTTTCAATGCCGTCCGCAGCGCAGGAAGGTAGTCGCCGACCTGCGCCAGGATGCCGCCGATCATCCGGTTGATGCCCTCCCCGCCGTTGAGGACGGTGAGCTGCCCGACGTGGGCGAACGGCTCCGCGGCCGCGGCGATGATGGCCGGCATGTTCTCGGCCAGCTGCTGCGAGATGACCGCGTCCTGGTTGGTGCCGAGGGCTTCGCCGCGCGCCTTGATGCCGTCGGCTTCGGCCAGCGCTTTGGCCTTGATCGACGACGCCGTCGCGTCACCGCGGGCCTTCGTGGCGGCAGCCTCGGCTTCACCGGTGACGCGGGTGGCCCCGGCGGCGGCCGCGGCAGCTGTCGCATTGGCCTGCGCCTGGAGCTCGGTGCGCCGGGCGTTGACCTGTGCCTCGAGTTCGGTCCGGCGGGCCAGCGCCTCGGCCGCGCTGATGTCCGCGGATTTCTGCCCCTCGGCCTCGGTGCGCTTGGCGTAGGCCTTGGCGTCGGCGGGCTTGCGGATGGTGGTCTGGAGTTTTTGTTCCTCACGGTCCGCCTCGAGCTTGGCGACCTCGGTTTCCTGCACCACCACCTGCTGCCGCGCGGTGGCCTCGGCCAGCGGTCCGGCCTGGGCGGCGTTGGCCCGGGCCCGTTCGGCGTTGGCCTGCGCCTCCGACTGTTTGATCGCGGAGAGGCTCTGGGCGTCGGCGATTTGCGCGGCCGCCTCCGCCTCCCGCTCGGCCGCCTCACGGTTCCGGGTGGCCTCCGCGATCCGGGCTTCCATCTTTACCTGGGCGATGTGCGGCTTGGCGATGTTCTGGATGTAGCCGGTGGGGTCCTGGAGGTCCTTGATCTGGAGCGAATCCACCACCAGGCCGAGCTTTTCCATCTCCACCCCGCTGGCGCTGCGGACCTGCGAGCCGAGCTTGTCGCGCTCGCGGATGATCTCCTCCACGGTCATGCTGCCGATGATGGAGCGCAAATGTCCCTCGAAGACGTTGTAGACCTGGCTCTGCATCTTGGGCTGCTGGCCGAGGAAGCGGCGCGCAGCGTTCGCGATGAACGGCGGCGCGTCGCCGATCTTGTAGATCACCACGCCCTCGACGATCACCTGGATGCCCTGGGAGGTCACGCAGGAGACCTTGAGCTCCGTCTCGTTCAGGGTCAGGGACAGGGTCCGCACGGTCTGCAGGCCGGGAAACACGAGCGCCCCCTTGCCGGTGACGATCTTGAAGTCCATGCCGTCCCGCGTCTCGAGGGTTCCGCGGGTCAGGCCGGAGATGATCAGGGCCTCGTTCGGTTCGGCCACCTTCCACATCAGCTTGATCGAAATCCAGATCACGGCGACGACGACGAGTGCCCCGACGAGGACCGCGAGGAACGGGATAAAAGCTGAGAAGTCCGGCATGGAAACTCTTTCAGGTCGTTGGGTCAGGCCAGTCTGGGGTGCTGCCGCCGAATAAGTCCAGCATTTGGCGGAACGGCTGGGGCAAAAGAAAGCTGGTGCGGACACCCATGAAGCTCCAGGCGCCCGCACCAGCAGGTAGTACGAATTTGTTGGATTACTGAGAATCGGTCCTCATTCGCGGCTCCCTTTTCCCGGTGTTCGCTTACCGGGTTTGTGCGTCATCGGCCAGATGCCTCGAGAGCAGCCAGCCGGCGCCAATCATTGCCACGCCCAGCACCATGTGGGTCCAGTTGTCCATGGTGTTGAACGCCAGGAAATTGGCCGCCGACCCCACGCCGACGATCAGCCCGTAAACGCTAAAGACGATGTACAGCAGGCCGAAGCCCATGAGGAAGTTCCGGGCTCCCATGCCGTTGCGGGACATGGTCAAGCCCGCGGCGCCAATGGCCAGCTGAACGATGTTCAGCAGCATGGACACCTGGAACAGGCCAAGGAACATGGCCCTGGAATCTGGCCCGAAGAACCTCAGCTCGCTGTACTGCGTGGTGATGCCCGGGATGAACCCCAGGACACCCACGACAAGAAGGACAATACCCACACCCATGCCGACGTTTTGGACATCAGTCCGTCCGAAATGTACGCCGTGTGCATGTGGGGATGCGGTAGTCATTTTCTGCCTCCAACCACTGATTGCGGACACCTTAAATTTTACGGCGGGGTAGCGGAAAAAGCGCCGCCGCGGGGCCACCTGCGGTGGTGCGCTCGGGGCGCGGCGGGCGGCGGCGGCAACGTTTCCGGCCGGCTGAAATCGGGGGCACAAGAGCCTGTCGGAACCCGGCGGAAGGCCCCGCACGTGGCACCATGGAAGACGATGAAACTGCGCGCTGATCAGACCGGGAACCGTGGCCTTCCGATGCCTCTATGGCTGCAGGGGGCGCTGGAGTCCGCGCAGGCCGCCGTGATCTCCGCACTCGTCGTGATCGCACCAATTATCGCGGTCTGGGCCACGGCCGGATTCCGCGAGGGCGGCTTTGAATTCCTCGCCCGGCTGGCCGGCCAGGCCTGGCTGCTGATCCACGGCGTCCCCTTGCTGCTCGAAACCGTCGGCGCCGGAACCGCGGGACGGCCCGAATCCGGCACCCTGTCGCTGATCCCGCTGGGCCTCACGCTCCTCCCGTTCCTGCTCGCCTGGCGCGCGGGGCGGCGGCTGGCCCGCGCCTCCTACACGGACCAGCTCTGGCAGGCGCTGCTCGGCTCCTGGATGATGTACGGCGCCTTCGGATTCGCCACCGGTTTCGTCTGCCGCACCTCCGAGGTCGGTGTCAGCCTGTGGTACGCCTCCATC
Organism: Arthrobacter sp. YAF16; assembly: GCF_052113385.1. Classification (NCBI taxonomy): domain Bacteria; kingdom Bacillati; phylum Actinomycetota; class Actinomycetes; order Micrococcales; family Micrococcaceae; genus Arthrobacter; species Arthrobacter sp. YAF16. Next base: position 214,432 of record NZ_JBFRDC010000004.1, on the reverse strand, counting down.
GTCCCGTTGATCCCCTTCGCGCTCGGCATGGTGATTGGTGCCCGCCGGGAAGCGGGCTCCTGGAGCCGGCTGATCGGCGTCGACGCCGTCGCCTGGCTCTCGCGCACCAGCCAGCACTCGCGCTGGGCAGGCTCCTACCTTGGCTCCGCCGTCAAGGCCGGCTTCGTGGCCGTGATGGCCAGCCTGGCCATGGCTGCCGCCCTCCTCACCGTGGACCTCATCATCCACTGGAACCTCATCATTGCCGTCTACGAGGCGCTCGACGCCGGCCCGGTGGGCGGCGCGGCGCTCACCATCGCGCAGTTGGGCTACCTGCCCAACCTGGCCGTGTTCGCGCTGGCCTGGACTTCCGGCTCCGGGTTCGCGCTCGGCGTCGGATCGCAGGCCGGGCCGCTGGCCACCGCCGTCGGGCCGCTGCCCTCCATCCCGGTGTTCGCCGCGCTGCCCGCCGGTGCGCTGGAGTATGGCTTCGTGGCCCTCGTGATTCCTGCGCTCGCCGGGCTCCTGGCGGGCTGGTGGTTCCTGCGCGAAGGCGAAAACCACTTCGACGAATGGCTCTCCATCAAGGTCAAGGCGCGCTGGTTCACGGCCACCGTCTCCACGCTGGTCCTGGGCGCCATGATCGGCGCCGTGGCAGGTCTGCTCGCGGCGGCGCTGGCTTGGTTGGCCCGCGGTTCCGCCGGCATCGGACGGCTCACGGACATCGGCCCGGACCCCCTGACAACGGCGTTGTTCGTGGCAGCTGAAACGGGCATCGGCGTCGTGATCGGCTACGCGGCCGGGCCGTGGCTGGAACGACGGCAGAAACTGCACGAAGCGGATCTGGAACTGGCCGCCGAAGCCGATTAAACGGCGACGTTCCGGGCCTGGCGGGTGGCCGGCGCTAGCGCAGCTGCGTGGGCAGCGAATTCTCCAGCTGGGTCCGGCACGCCGAGGCAGCCTGCTGGGTCAGGGCATGGCGGGCGCACTGCTGGTAGTCCCGGATCTGGTTGAAGAACACCGCGGAGGCCAGCACCATCAGCACCATGACCGCGGAGACCACCAAACCGGAGATGGTGCCGAACAGCACCAGGCGGGATTCCTTGAGCTTCGCCGCACGCACGAGCAGTACGATGCCGAGCACCAGTGCGGCCGCGGTAAGGATTGCGGTGAGCCAGAGGTAGCTGACGTCCAGCTGGAAGACGAAGAACGCCCCAAGCACCGTGACGATAAACGCGCGGAACAGGTTGTGCGTCCGGAGCAGCGATGCCTTGGCCGCTTCGCTCCGGGGATTCTGTCCCCGCTGGGCTCCGCCGGGGTCCTGGGGGGAATTCATATTTTCCAGCGTACGCGAGTGGCCCCATAAGCTAAGTCAATGCGCATAGTTGTCCTCGTCTCAGGCACCGGCTCCAATCTCCAGGCAGTCATCGACGCCGTCAGGGCCGGCGAGCTGGACGTGGAACTCGCCGCCGTTGGCGCCGACCGGCCCGGAACGTACGGGGTGGAGCGCTCCGCGGCCGCTGGGATCCCGACCTTCGTGGTGGATTTCAAGGCCTACCCGGACCGGGCCGCGTGGAATGCCGCGCTGACCGAAGCCGTTGCCGCCTACCGGCCCGACGTCGTCGTGTCCTCCGGGTTCATGCGGATTGTCAGTGCCGACTTCATCGACGCGTTCGGCGGCAAGTACCTGAACACCCATCCGGCGCTGCTGCCGGCCTTCCCCGGCGCGCACGGCGTCCGCGACGCCCTGGCCTACGGCGTGAAGGTCACCGGGTGCACGGTGCACTGGGCGGACGCGGGCGTCGACACCGGCCCGATCATCGCCCAGGAAGCCGTGAGCGTGGACGACGGCGACACCGAGGAAACCCTGCACGAGCGCATCAAGACGGTAGAGCGGCGGTTGCTGGTGTCGACGCTGAAGTCGCTCGCCGCGGGAGCTAAGACCCCCAACTAGCCCGCAGTTGTTGTCGTTTTGAGCCCTCAAAACGACAACAACTGCGAGGCAGTTGGGCCCTCCCGGGGCGGCGCCGACGGCCGTTTTTCGACGGGGAAATACCCAACCAAGTAGTCGGCTCGACAAAAGCGAGTACTCCGCGAATAAGTCGGGTAGTGACTGGCGAAAATCGGGTATCTCGCCGCCGGTTGAGGGGCCGTCCGGGGCCATAGTCTGACGCAGTCTCATTCGTCTCTTGCGTCCCTGGGGGTCCATCGTGTCACAGTTCAGCTTTGCCAAAACCAGCCCGAAGGTTCTCTGCCTTACTGCGGCGCTCGTCCTCGGAACGGGCGCCGTTTCTGCCGCCTATGCCGCTTCGACGACGTCCGGCACCGGCGAAATCAGCGGCTGCTACAACATCAACAACGGCGGCCAGCTCCGGGTGCTGGCAGCCGGCCAAACGTGCGATTTGAAGAAGGAAACCGCCATCTCTTGGAACATGCAGGGGATCCAGGGCATTGCCGGCCCGCAGGGGATCCCAGGGATCGCCGGCCCGCAGGGGATCCAGGGGCTCGTAGGCGAGGCCGGCGCCACTGGCGCCATGGGAGCCACCGGAGCCCAGGGTGAGAAGGGCGACAAGGGTGATACCGGCGAGGCCGGCGCCATGGGAGCCACCGGAGCCCAGGGTGAGAAGGGCGACAAGGGTGATACCGGCGAGGCCGGCGCCATGGGAGCCACCGGAGCCCAGGGCGAGAAGGGCGACACCGGCGAGACCGGTGCCCAGGGCATCCAGGGCGAGAAGGGCGAGCCCGGAGCTACCGGTGCCGTCGGTGCAACAGGCGCCACCGGGCTGCAAGGCGAAAAGGGCGACACCGGAGCCATCGGCCCCGTTGGACCGGCCGGTGCCAGGGGGGCCACAGGTGCGACCGGAGCCACCGGAGCCACCGGGGCCACCGGAGCCACCGGGGCGGCCGCGTCGACCAGCGTGACTGTCGAGTCGAACAGCGGCTCAACGCTCGTGGTTCAGGTCAACTGCCCAGCCGGCAGGACCGCCGTCTCGGGCGGCTACTCGCTGGGCTCCACCACCGGCAACAACGGCGCCGTTGTCAGCCAGCCCGTCATGACCGGCGGGACGCCTACCGGCTGGACCGTAACGCAGCGGACAACTACGGCCATGACGGTGTACGCGACCTGCATCCAGTAGCCACCCCCCGAATGCCCTATCACTTGTGGTGCTTCTGAGACCCTCAGGGCAACCAAAAGGGATAGGGCATTTCGGCGTCCCGGGCCGGCGGGGGAGCGGTGGCGGGAAAGCTACTCCAGACGGCGCTGCTTGGTTTCCGGGGCAAAGAACGCCATCCACAGCACCGAGATCAACACCAGGCCGCCGGCCAGGGCGAAGGACGTGGCCAGCCCCAGTTCAGGCCACAGGAACGTGGCGAAGATCAACGGCCCGAACCCGGCGCCGAGCCGGGAGAACGTCGAGGCCCAGCCGAAGCCCGAGCCGCGCAGCTCGGTCGGGTAGAGCTCCGACACGTAGGCGTACAGCACCGGGATCGCCACCTGCACCACGAAGCCGAACACCAGCAGCCAGAACACGGCCGCCGTCGGGATGTCCACGACGACGGCGACAATCACCAGCGTCAGCGCCGACAGCGGGCCGGTGATGGCAAGGATCCACTTGCGGCCCGTCCGCTCCACCAGCAGCGCGGCGACCACCACGCCCAGCAGGCCGACGGCGGCCATCGACGCCGTCGTCAGGAACGCCTTGTACTCCTCGAAGCCGGCGCCGATCAGGATCCGGGGCATCCAGGTCAACGACAGGTAATAGACCAGCAGGATGCTGAAGAACAAAGCCCAGGCCGCCGTCGTAATCTTCCAATTGAACTGCCAGAGCGCGCGCAACTGGGTCCAGGCGCTGCCGGCGGAAAGCCGGGGCGCGTCCTGGGGTTCGGGCAGGCTGTAGACCCGGGCCTCGGCGCCGGTGGCCGCGACCAGGTCGTCGATCACCCTGGCGGCTTCCTCGCGGCGGCCCTTGCGGATCAGGAACAGCGGCGACTCCGGGACGCTGCGCCGGATCCAGAACACCAGCAGCGCGGGCAGCACCATGATCAGCATGGTCAGCCGCCAGTCGGCGAAGGCGGCGATCAGCCCGGCCGAGACGAACCCGCACAGCGCCGCACCGATCGGCCACCAGCCATCCATCGCGGTGAGGACCCGGCCGCGCTGCTTGCGGGGCGTGAACTCGCCCACCAGTGCGTAGTCCACCGGGATGCAACCGCCCAGGCCGAAGCCCGCCATGAACCGGAACGCCACGAACCAGAGGAAGTCGGGGGAGAACGCGCCCAGCACCGTGAACACCGAGAAGATCAACAAGGTGGCGGTGAAAGCCTTCTTGCGCCCGATCGTGTCCGCGATGGTGCCCCAGACAAAGGCGCCCACGGCCATACCGATCAGGTTGGAGGTGCCGATCCAGGCCGCGTCGCCAGCGGTCAGGGACCAGTGCTTTGACAGCAACGGAATGAGGATCCCGTTCAGCGTGACGTCCCAGGCATCGAACATGAAGCCCAGGCCGCCGATCAGGAAAATCCGGCCCTGGACCTTCCACCGCCACGGCAGTTCCTGGACCACCTGTTCGCCGCTGGGCACAGTGGTGTAAGTATTCATCTCGCCTCCTGGGAAAACTCTACGTCCCGGCGCGCGCCAGCGGTGAAGCTTCACACTCGGGCGCGCTGGCTCCCGGCGGGGATGCAGAGAGCCATGACGCGATAAACTGGCCGCATCCCCACCACCCGCGGCCGCGCCGCGATATAAGACGGAGACTTTTGTGAGCTTTACGCAGCTTGAGCGTGTATCCATCGACCGTGTTCCCATCCGCCGGGCCCTCATCTCGGTCTACGACAAGACCGGTCTGGAGGAGCTCGCCAAGGGCCTGCACGAAGCCGGCGTCAAGATCGTCTCCACCGGTTCCACCGCCAAGAAGATCGCCGCCGCCGGAATCCCGGTGCAGGAAGTCGAAGAAGTCACCGGCTCCCCGGAAATGCTGGACGGCCGCGTCAAGACCCTGCACCCGCGCGTGCACGGCGGCATCCTCGCCGACCGCCGCGTCCCGGCGCACATGAAGACGCTCGAGGACATGTCGATCGAGCCGTTCGACCTCGTCGTCGTGAACCTCTACCCCTTCGTGGAGACCGTAAAGTCCGGCGCCGCGCAGGACGACGTCGTCGAGCAGATCGACATCGGCGGCCCCGCGATGGTGCGGTCGGCCGCGAAGAACCACGCCGCCGTCGCGATCGTGGTGGACCCGGCCTCCTACGGTTCCGTCGTGGAGGCGGCCTCCTCGGGCGGCTTCGACCTGAAGACCCGACGCCGGCTCGCCGCCAAGGCGTTCGCGCACACCGCGTCCTACGACACCGCCGTGGCCACCTGGACCGCCAGCCAGTTCCTGGATGAAGACGGCGACGGCGTGATCGACTGGCCCGCCTACGCCGGCCTGGCCCTGGAACGCTCCGAGGTCCTCCGCTACGGCGAAAACCCGCACCAGCAGGCCGCGCTGTATGTGGACAAGGCTGCCCCGGCAGGTATCGCCCAGGCCGACCAGCTGCACGGCAAGGCGATGAGCTACAACAACTTCGTCGACGCCGACGCCGCCCTGCGCGCCGCGTTCGACTTTGCCGAGCCCGCCGTTGCGATCATCAAGCACGCCAACCCCTGCGGCGTTGCCGTGGGTTCCGCCGCCGCGGCGGACCCGATCGCCGACGCCCACGCCAAGGCCCACGCCTGCGATCCGGTGTCAGCGTTCGGCGGCGTGATCGCGGCCAACCGCACCGTCACCGCCGGCATGGCCCGGACCGTGGCCGGGATCTTCACCGAGGTCGTCATCGCGCCGGGCTTTGAGGACGAGGCCGTGGAGATCCTTGTCAAGAAGAAGAACATCCGCCTCCTGACCCTGCCCGAGGGCTACGGCCGCTACCCGACCGAGTTCCGCCAGGTCTCCGGCGGCATGCTGGTCCAGGCCACGGACAAGGTCGACGCCGAGGGCGACGACCCGGCCAACTGGACGCTCGCTGCGGGAGAGGCCGCCGACGCCGCCACCCTGGCCGACCTCGCCTTCGCCTGGACGGCCTGCCGCGCGGCCAAGTCCAACGCGATCCTGCTCGCCGCCGACGGTGCCGCCGTCGGGATCGGCATGGGCCAGGTCAACCGGCTCGACTCCTGCCGTCTCGCCGTCGAGCGGGCCAACACCCTGGGTGTCACGGTGGAGTCCGATGTGGAAGGTGCCGGCGGGGCATCTAACACCGATGCCGCCGGCGCTCCGGAACGGGCCCGCGGCGCCGTTGCAGCCTCGGACGCGTTCTTCCCGTTCGCCGACGGCCTGCAGATCCTGATCGACGCCGGCGTCCGCGCCGTCGTGCAGCCCGGCGGATCCGTCCGCGACGAGGAAGTCATCGCCGCAGCCAACGCCGCCGGCATCACGATGTACTTCACCGGAGCTCGGCACTTCTTCCACTAGGGGACATGCTCAACTGCTGCCACCAAGAATGGACATGCCCTTCCTTTCCGGGAGGGCATGTCCATTTTTGTGCTGCCTTTGGTGTGCTTCGGGGTCCAGGGAGCTGAGGCCGCCGGACATGCTCATTCGTCGGGGCCAGGAGTGGGCGCGGGCGGAAGACTCGGCGGGACATGCTCATCGTGCGCGCCAAGGAGTGGGCATATGGGGATTATGTCCACCGGCCGGCGCGTGCGGCGGGCATGTCCACTCGGAGCGCCAAGGAGCATGGCCGACGGGCATGTCCATCCTTCGCAGTTCGGACCGGGCAAGACCTCCAGGCCTGACGGACATGCCCATCCTTGGAACCCACGAATGGACATATGGAGGTTATGTCCGGCGGGTGGTCTGAGCGATGGGCATGTCCCTCGGGTGGTCTGAGCGATGGGCATGTCCGGTGGGAGGCCAGGCTCAGGGACCAGCACACAGCAACGCGGGGTCACTTGCGGCCCTGTCGAGGGGGAGGGTGGCAAGTGACCCCGCGTTGCCCTATTCCTTTCCTAGGGTGTGGGTGTATTGGGGGTGGGGTTCTTAGGCGGCTGCGGCGGTGCTGTAGGCCTGCTGGATCACCGAGCCCCAGTACGGGCCGTACATCACGGTGGAGCGGCTGCCGTAGCCGTAGCTGTTGATGGAATTCTGGTAGCCGGCGGAGCTGGTACCGATGAACCAGGGGCCGCCGGACGATCCGCCGGTCATATCGCACGGGATGCCCTGGGCGTTGAACTGGGGATTGTTGGGATCATCGGAGGCCGGGCCGGTGCAGCTCTTCAACGACTGGCCGTCGAAGGGCGCCGCGGCCGGGTAGCCGTAGGACTTGTAGGTGAGGCCGCGCGCTGCGTTGAACTGGACGCCGGAGGCGCCGACGGCGTCGGACAGGTTCTGTCCGTTCAGCGGGGACACGACGGCGAATCCGGTGTCGTACTGCATGTCGCCGGCCGAGCTCCACTGGGTCGTGGTGTAGAGGGCCTTGGCAGCCCACTTGCCGTACGGGGCGGCGCCGTTGAGGTACGCGGGGACGAAGACGAAGTTGGTGGCGAAGGCCCCCGGACCCTCGTTGACGCAGTGTCCGGCGGTGGAGACGGTGCTCTTGTTGGTGGAGGTTACCGAGTTGCCGGAGCAGACGTAGTTGCTGCCGCCCATCGTGAAGAACACTTTGCCGATGTTGGAGATCGGCGACTCGTCGGCGTGCAGGGTGGTCTTGCCCTTGGCGGCCTTGCCGGAGATCTGCGTGCTGGCACCCTTCTCCACGGTGGCAGCGGAGGACTTGTTCCCGCGGGCCAGAGCCTTGTCCGCCAGCACGTCGCCCGGAATGGCCGACTTCATCCGCTCGGGCGTCCAGTAGTCGGCGGCCCGCGAGCCGTCGACGGACTGGCTGGCCACCTGGGGAGCCTTCTTGTCCTGCGCCGCAACGGTCGAGGCGGTGGCGCCGCCGGCCGCGCAGATGGCCAGGAGGGCCGCGGCGGAGAGGCTGAGGAGGCTGGTGGCCAGAGTCTTGGGTGTTCTCATGGGTGTCCTAACCGGGAGGAATGCGGGGCGGCCTGCGGGTGCGGGCCGCTGTGATGGGTTAGAAACTACGTCAACTTGACGAACATGTAAAGAACTTTGTCAACAACTGTCACAGCAGATTCGCGCAGGGTTAGGCCGGCTGCACGAGTCACGGGGGCGCCGGAGCCCGTCCCGGATAGGCGCCAATGGGGCCACCTCGGGTAAGTTAGAGCCGTTGAGATAACACAAGATTTCCGGATATCCGCAGACTTTCAGGGAGACGCCCGAGCAATGGCCAAGATTATCTATACCCACACCGACGAAGCGCCGATGCTGGCTACCTATTCGTTCTTGCCGATTGTCGAGGCATTCGCGTCGACGGCCGGTGTGGAAGTGGAGACCCGCGACATTTCGCTAGCCGGCCGCATCATCGCCGTCTTCGGCGACTACCTCACCGAAGAGCAGCGCGTCAGTGACGCCCTGGCTGAACTGGGCGCGCTCGCCAAAAAGCCCGAGGCCAACATCATCAAGCTGCCCAACATCAGCGCCTCCGTGCCGCAGCTGAAGGCCGCCATCGCCGAGCTCCAGGGCCAGGGCTACGCCCTGCCGGACTACCCGGACAACCCGGCCTCGGACGAGGAGACGGACATCCGCTCCCGCTACGACAAGATCAAGGGCTCCGCCGTGAACCCGGTCCTGCGCGAAGGCAACTCCGACCGCCGCGCGCCGCTCTCGGTCAAGAACTACGCCCGGAAGAACCCGCACAGCATGGGCGCCTGGACCCCGGAGTCCAAGACCAACGTCGCCCACATGGATGCCGACGACTTCCGCTCTAACGAGAAGTCCGTGGTCATTGAGGCGGATACCAACCTCAAGGTCCAGCTGGTCAAGGAAGACGGCACGGTCAAGGTCCTGAAGCGGGCGTTCGCCGTGCTGGCCGGCGAAGTCATCGACGGCACCGTGATGCGCGCCGCCGCCCTGGACACCTTCCTCGCCGCCCAGGTTGCCCGGGCCAAGGAAGAAGGCGTGCTCTTCTCCGCACACCTGAAGGCCACCATGATGAAGGTCTCCGACCCGATCATCTTCGGCCACGTCGTCAAGGCCTACTTCTCGGATCTCTTTGCCACCTACGGCGACCAGATCGCCGCGGCCGGCCTGAGCCCCAACAATGGCCTCGCCTCCATCCTCAACGGCCTCGAGGACCTCCCGGAAGAGATCCGCGGCGACGTCGAAGCCGCCATCGAGAAGGGCCTCAACGACGGCCCCGAGCTGGCGATGGTCGACTCGGACAAGGGCATCACCAACCTGCACGTTCCCTCCGACGTCATCGTCGATGCCTCGATGCCGGCCATGATCCGCAGCTCCGGCCACATGTGGGGCCGCGATGGCCAGGAGGCCGACACCCTCGCCGTCCTCCCGGACAGCAGCTACGCCGGGATCTACCAGGTCGTCATCGACGACTGCCGCGCCAACGGCGCCTTCGACCCGACCACCATGGGTACGGTCCCGAACGTCGGGCTGATGGCCCAGGCCGCCGAGGAATACGGCAGCCACGACAAGACCTTCGAGATCCAGGCCGCCGGCACCGTCCAGGTGGTCGACGACGCCGGCACCGTCCTGATCGAACACCAGGTTGCCCCCGGTGACATCTGGCGCGCCTGCCAGACCAAGGACGTGCCGATCCGCGACTGGGTCAAGCTCGCCGTCACCCGCGCCCGCGCCTCCGCCACCCCGGCCGTGTTCTGGCTGGACAAGGGCCGCGCGCACGACGCCCGGATGATCGCCAAGGTCGAGGAATACCTCAAGGACCACGACACCGAGGGCCTGCAGCTCGAAATCATGTCCCCGGACGAGGCCACGGCCTTCACCCTGGCCCGACTGCGCAAGGGCGAGGACACGATCTCGGTCACCGGCAACGTGCTCCGCGACTACCTCACGGACCTGTTCCCGATCCTTGAGCTCGGCACCAGCGCCAAGATGCTCTCGATCGTTCCGCTGATCAACGGCGGCGGCCTGTTCGAGACCGGCGCCGGCGGCTCGGCCCCGAAGCACGTCCAGCAGCTGCTCAAGGAAAACCACCTGCGCTGGGACAGCCTGGGCGAGTTCCTTGCCCTCGCCGTGAGCTTCGAGCACCTGGCAACCTCCACGGGCAACGCCCGCGCGCAGGTCCTCGCGGACACCCTGGACCGCGCCACCGGCACGTTCCTGCTGGAGAACAAGTCCCCGAAGCGCAAGGCCGGCGAGCTGGACAACCGCGGCAGCCACTTCTACCTGGCCAAGTTCTGGGCCGACGAGCTGGCACGCCAGAGCGACGACACCGAGCTGGCCGCGGCCTTCGCCGCCGTCTCGGACGCCCTGGCCGCCAACGAGGAAACCATCGTTGGCGAACTGCTTTCGGTCCAGGGATCCCCGGTGGACATCGGCGGCTACTACCGTCCGGACGAAGCCAAGGTCTCCGCCGTGATGCGGCCCTCGGCCAAGTTCAGCGAAGTGCTGTCCCTGCTGGGCTAGCCCGCACAACGCGAACGGCGCACCGGGAGTTCCCGGTGCGCCGTTCGGCGTTTAAGCAACCGGCCGGTCCATGTCCGGCCGACGACGGCGGTGCGTCCCACCGTCGTCGGACCGTGTCGGCCGGCGAGTGCCTAGCGGTCGGAGATCCTCCGGTCGCCGCCGGCCTCGCTGGCCGGTTCGGTTGCCAGATCCGGGTCCGCGTCCAGCGGCGCTCCGGTCCCCAGCACGTCGTACTCCGGGTCTGTCACCGGCGTCAGCCCGCCCGCTTCCCCGCTGTTGACCCGTTCGCGCCACGCGCCGGTCTCAAAGTCGCGGCCCTCAATGAACTTCTTGAACCGCTGCAGATCCGCCCCCACTTGCCGGGAGTCCAGCCCGACCGCAGCGCCGATTTTCTCGGTTGCAGTGCCGGGCTCCCAACTGAGTTCGACGTCGACCCGGGTCTCCGCCGGTCCCAGCTCCGCGAAGCGCACGGTGCCGGCGTTTCGGGGGCTGTCCAGGCTTTCCCACGACACCTGCCGGTCGGGGTCCTGGCTGGTGATCCTGGCGTCGTAGTCGCGCTTGACCCCGCCGATGCTGGTCTGGAAGTGGACGGTGGTGTCATCGAGCTGCTGGACGGCGTCGACGCCGCTCATAAACTGCGGGAAGTCTTCGAACTGGGTCCACTGGTTGTAGGCCTGGCTCAGGGGGACGTTGACGGCGATGGATTCCTGGACTGTTGCCATGCTTGCTTTCACTCCTTCGGCTGGCAGGCTGCGGCCTGCGCGTCGTTGCAAGGGACGGATACAAGGTTGGTACAAGTGCTCGGACAGCGGTTGGGTCAGTCAGGCCGTTTCCGGCCTGACTGACCAAGCTAGCCGGATCCGGCTAATTGTGAAAGTCCGCGCGCCGTCAGTGGCCGCCCTTGCCCTTGCCCTTGGGCTTGCTCTTCACTACGGGGACAGGCGCCACGGGAGCCGGCGCCGCCGCTGCCTGGGCCGCGGCGGCCGCCTTCGCGGCTGCTGCTGCCGCCGCTGCCTTGGCTGCCGCCGCAGCCTTGTCGGCTGCTGCCTTCTTGGCCGCCGCCGCATCCCGGGCGGCTTTGTCGGCCGCCGCCTGCTTGGCCGTGAGGTCGGCGCGCACGGCATCGATGGCCGCCTTGATGCTTTGGTGGCGTTTGAAGGACACTTGTCCGTCCGCTGCCGCCGCGTCGAGCCTGGCCGTCAGTTCGTCCAGCAGTTTCAATGCGCCGGCGGAGTCGTTGGTGGCTGCGGCCTCGGTCACTGCCAGGACCTGGGACTGGAGCTGACGTGCAGCCGTGCCGTCCAGCTCGGGAGGAGCGCCGCATCCGGTGAGCGACCCTGCGATCAGGGCAGCGGTGAGCAGCGGACCGGCTATGGCCAGGTTCCACCGCCGTTTGCCAGTGGCATTCATGGTTGCACGCTCTTCTGCAGTTGCTTCAGGTGCTCGCCCAAATCGCCGGAGACGGCCGGATAGGGCACGACGGCGGGCGGCTGGGGGACAGTGAGGGAGACGGCGACGGCGGCTGCCGCTAGGAGCGCCACCAACGCGAGGACGACCGCGATCCTCGTGCGGAGTCGGGCCCGCCGGAAGCGTGCGAGCGGGCGGGCCAGCACGCCTGCGCGGCGCGCCGGGGCCTCGTCCGGGGTCAGTGCGTGGTGCCGGCGGGTTCCGGGCCTGATGCCCGGGGCGTGGCCGGCCGAGCCCGCCGCTGTGCGTTGGACAGGGTCCTGAGCTGTGTCCTGGACAAAGTCCCGAACTCCCGTCGCCGAGCGCGGCGGCCTGGCGGGCGGTGCGGGCAGTACCCTGGTCCGTTCTTCGGCCAGCAGGCCCGGCAAGGAGTCGGGGGAGACCAGGGCCTGGCGCAACGCAGCCTCCAGGTCGGCCGCCGAGGGCCGGTCCAGGGGGTCCAGTGCGGTCATGGCCCGGATCAGCTGGGCCCACTCGGCCGGCACCGCGTCAGGAACAACGGGGGCGCGGTGCAACCGGGCCACTGCCGATTCGACGGCGCTTCCCGGGTACTCCACGGAGCCCTTGATGCACTCCAGCAGGACCAGTCCCAGCGAGTAGATGTCGCTGGCCGGGCCCATGTCGGCGCCGCGGGCCTGCTCCGGACTCAGGTAGGCGGCCGTTCCCACCATCGTTCCGGTGGCGGTGAGCCTGGTCCCGTCGATGATCCTGGCAATGCCAAAATCGGTCAGCTTTGGCCGCAGCGGTTCTCCGGGTCGGACCTGCACCAGCAGGACGTTGGCCGGCTTGATGTCGCGGTGGATGATTCCGAGGGAGTGGACGTAGGCGAGGGCATCCGCGAGTCCCGCGCCGATCACGGCAAGCTCGTCGAAAGGGACCGGGCTGTGCCGGATCCGGCTCCGGAGGTCCTGGCCCTCCACCAGTTCCATGGTCAGGAAGGGCCTGGGCTCGTCCGGGATCCGGGTGTCCGTGCCGGCGTCGAAGAGCGTTACGAGGCTCGGATGGTTCAGTGTGGCCAGGAGTTCGATCTCGGCCTGCTGGCGCTTGAGCTCATCGGCCTCCGCGGATTGCGGGGCGAAGAGCTTGAGCGCGACGTCCCGGCCCAGGTTCTCGTCCCGGGCAGAGTACACGGACGCCATGCCGCCCCGGCCGATCACTTCGCCCAGACGGTAGCGGCCGCTCAGGATCTCGGTCGTGACCTCACTGGGTAAAGCGTCCACGATGTTCCCCGTCTTTCGTCCTGGCGCCGCGGTGGCGTCCCTAAAGAATAATACGGGTGCGGGTATCGGGTTCCGGCACGGGCCGCATCGTTCAGCTGTCGTCTGTGGTGGCGGTTTCACCTTTCTCGCGAAGGGAGGGGGTGCCGCCGGAGCCTGCGAGGCCGTTGAATCCCCCAGCGGACCCAACGACTTCGCTCCGGCGGCAATAGACCTGGACGGGAGCGGCCACGCGTTACGGTGGCCGTCCCGCGGGCGGAGCTTGCGCCGGCGTCGGGCGCAGCAGCCGGCGTGGGCATTGCCGCAGGGATGCGCGTTGGGTGGGGGCCGGACCGGACGCGAGGAGCGCTGAGACGGCGCGCCTAGGCGAAGCGTTGGTGCCGGGTATCCGGTCGCGGACGGTGGTGTCCATGGGGAAATCTCCTGAATGACTGGTGGCGGGCGTGCGTGGCAGCCCGAAGGACCGTGCTCTGCGCAGGAAAGTGGCAGAGGACGGCCCTACTAGTCAGGAGAAGATCCCGGATCGGCGGCGACAGCAGGATGGACGTGCTGTAGCGGGCCGCTGATGGGGTCGGTGCCCATTGGTGGGATGAGGAAGAACGCGCTTGGCGTCCACGCGGCAGCGCCGGAAGGCCCGCTGGACGTGGAACCGCTGCCGGACCCCGACCCTGGGGTCGGCGGGAGCGCAGCGGGGGCAGGCAGCCCGGTGTCGCCGCCACGGGGCCGGGGCGCGTCATTGCCGCCCGTCGGCGCCGCGGGGGCACCGTCTCCGGTCGACCGGGGGCCCGCAGGAGTTCGGTTCCCTGCCGCCAAGGCACCCGGCAGGCTGCCGCGGGCCGGGACGTCCGGCAGGGTCAGGGAGGGAACGTAGCCGTAGCCCGCCGCAGGGTAAACGGCTTGAAGGCCGCGCGGCCGGTCCACAGCCGCCGGGCTTTGCTTCAGCAAAGGATCAGCGCTTGCCGGGGTACCTGCGGCGGTCTTCCGTGGCGGGACAAGCGGTGCAGGGCCGGCCCCGACCTGGCCCGGGACGACCACGGGGACGACCACCGGCACCGGTACCACCGCAGGCGGGGTGGCCGGGGGTACCGTGCCGGGCACGGATCCGCTCACTGGGGGCGCTGGCTCGGGAGCGGACGGGACAGCCGGGAGGTCTCCGGCGCCGGTGTCGGGAGCGGTGACCGGAACAGCCGGGTCCGTGACCGGTGCCGGATCACTGGAAGGGGCGGGCGCAGGCTCTCCGGGCGGGACCGGCGCGGGAGCCGGGGCGGGCTCGGCCGGGGGACTGGCGACCGGCTCACTGACCGGTGGGACGGGGGCCGGAGTCTCGGTAACCTGGGAGGCCGGTTCGGGCTGGGCAACCGGCAACACCGGTTGCGGGACGACAGGAGGCGCGTCGGGCGCCGCAAGCGGCACAACGGGTTGCACGACGGCGGGCTCCGCGACAACTGGCGCCGGGACAGCCGGCACAGGTACAGCCGGAGGCGAAACCGGCGGCGAAACCGGAGCCGGGGTGACGGCAGGCGCAGTCGGGGCTGGAGCCGACGGTGCCGGGCTTACGGGTGCTATCGGGTCATCGGCCTTCGGGAATTGGATCATGGTCACGACGGCCGAACCGGGGGCGGGTGGAACTGCGCTGGAGACCTTGAGTTCGTCGGCGTTGGCCGAGGCGGCGGAGAGCGCCAGCCAGGACAGTCCGGCTCCCAAGGCCAGCAGCCCCCGTCGCAGGAAGCGGCGCGCACGGGGACGGCTGGCTGCAGATTCCATGCGCAACACACCTCCCCGAAATCCATCGACGATTGGCCTACAGAGTAAGTCCGGGGGCCGGGGCGAGTCCATAGCCCACGGCAAACTTGGGCCCACAAAGCCCGGAAATCCAGGGTCAGCGCACGTCGTTCGGGTAGCTCACTCCCAGCTGGGCGCGGACGCCGTCGAACAGCCGCATGGTGTTGAGGGAGTCCTCCAAGGGCATCACCGGACTCTCGGTGAGGCCCTGCTGGATGCATCGGGTGACCTCGCGGAGTTCGTAGCTGTAGCCGCGCCCCACAACGCTGAACTGTTCGGTGCGCGGCTCCTCGAAGCCGACCCGCACGACGAGTTCCGTGGGGTTGTTGACCGAGCCCAGGCTCTGCAGGAACCCCTGGCTCCCGGCCACCGTGGCGGCGCGCGGCCCATGGGCCAGAAGCGAGGAGGTCAGCTGCGCCTGGGCCCCGTGGTGATAGCCCAGGGTCAGCGCGTTTTGGGCGTCCACGCCGTCGTCATTGATCCAGCCGGTGGCACTGACCGTCTGCGGGAAACCCAGCGTGCCCAGCGCCCACAGCAGCGGATAGATGGTGATGTCCAGCAGGGCTCCGCCGCCGTCCCTGGGAGCCCACAGCCGGGAGGTGGGGGAGTAGGGGGCCGGGAAGCCCAGGTCCGCGCCGACCCACTTGACCTCGCCGATCTCACCCGAAGCAGCGATCTCGAAGGCCCGCTGCATGCTGGGCAGGAACCGGCTCCACATTGCTTCCATCAGGAACAGGCCCTTGTCCCGCGCCAGCTCCACGAGCTCGGCCGCCTCCCGGGCGTTGACGGTAAGGGCCTTCTCGCACAACACATGCTTGCCGGCCCGCAGGGCCGCCAATGCGATTTCGTGGTGGTGGGCGTGCGGCGTGGCGACATAGACGACGTCGACGGCGTCATTGGCCAGCAGCCGGTCGTAGCCGGCCACGCCGTCGTGGTCCCCGTAAGCGCGGGCAAAGCCATAGTCGGCCGCGAACGCGTCGGCCGCTGCCTGGCTGCGCGAGCTCACCGCGTAGAGCTCCGCGTCCGGGAGGAGTTCGAGGTCCCTGGTGACGGCGGCGGCGATCCCGCCGGTGGCGACCACACCCCACCGCAGCCGGGCGCCGGTGGCCGTCCGCGGGTCCTGGTCGGGTTGGTTGGACAGCCACGGCTTCGCGATAGGGGCAGACATGCTGCCATCTTCTCACCCGGCTGCGGGAGGGGCGGGTGTTTGGCGGCGCGAGCTGCGGGAGGGGCGCGGTTTTGGGGTACAAAAAGGCCCCGGCCCTCCCGCAGTGAACTGGTCACTGCGGGAGAACCGGGGCCCGGTTTTAGAGCGTCAGACTACTTGGTGATCGGTCCGAGTACCGGATCGTCGACGTAAGCGGTCTTAACGTTTTCCTTGGTCACGATGACCGGCTCCAGCAGGTAGGCCGGGACGGTCTTGACCTTGTTGTTGTAGGACTTGTCATCGTTGATCTCAGGCGTCTTGCCGGCCTGGATGTCCTTGACCATGGTGATCGCGTGCTCGACGAGCTTGCGGGTGTCCTTGTTGATGGTGGAGTACTGCTCACCGGCCATGATGGACTTCACGGACTCAACTTCGGAGTCCTGCCCGGTGACGACCGGCAACGGCTTGCCTGCGGCCTTGACCGAGGTCAGGATGGCGCGGGCCAGCGTGTCGTTCGGGGACAGCACGCCGTCCACGGAGGCGCTGCCGTAGGTGCCGGCGAGCAGGGTGTCCATACGGCGCTGGGCGTTCTCAGCCTTCCAGCCCTGGGTGACGGCCTGTTCGAAGGTCTTCTGGCCCGACTTGACCACCAGGGTGCCGTCGTCGATCTTCGGCTGGAGCACCTTCATGGCGCCGTCGAAGAAGACCTTCGCGTTGGCGTCGTCGGGGGATCCGGCGAACAGTTCGATGTTGTACGGGCCCGAGGGCTTCTTGGCCTTCATGCCGTCCAGCAGGGCCTGGCCCTGCAGCTCGCCAACCTTGAAGTTGTCGTATGCCACGTAGTAGTCCACGTTGGGGGTGTTCAGGAGCAGACGGTCGTACGCGATGATGGTGGCGCCGGCGTCCTTGGCCTGCTTGAGCTGGGTACCCAGCTGGGCGCCGTCGATGGCACCCACGATGATGACCTTGGCACCCTTGGTGACCATGGCGCTGATCTGGTTCTGCTGTTCCGAGACGCCGCCGTTGGCGAACTGCACATCTGCCTTGAAACCGGCACCCTTGAGGCCGTCGTTGAACAGCTTCTCCGCCAGCACCCAGTTTTCACTGGTCTTCTGGGGGAGTGCGACGCCGATCGAGGAGTCCTTGGGGAACGCCTCGGCGCCGCTGCTCGCGCCACCGGACGTTCCGCTGTCGGAACGGCCGCAGGCTGTCAGCGCCAGTGCCGCAATAGCAGCGATCGCTGCTGCCTTTCCTGCTTTACCAATCATTTGCATTGCTTGGTTCACTTTCTATAGATGGTGTTCGGAGAATCAGGGGTATCGGGGCCAAGAAACCGGTCAGGCTTCCTTGGCAATGACCTCTTTGGTGGAGGTGGTTTCGTCGGGCTTGATCTCGTTGCCGCGGCCGAAGTTCTTCATCATCATGCCGATGATCGACCGCTTGCCCTGGGACTTGTTGTAGACGTCGAAGGCGACGGCGATCAGGAGCACGAGGCCCTTGATGATCTGGGTGAGGTCGGCGCCGACGCCGAGCAGCTGCAGGCCGTTGTTCAGCACGGCCATCACGAGGCCACCGACGATCGAGCCGATCACGGTGCCGACGCCGCCGGTGACCGCGGCGCCGCCGATGAAGACGGCAGCGATCGCGTCAAGTTCCCAGCCGACGCCGTCGAACGGGCCCGAGGCGGTGGAGCGGCCGACGAAGATCATGCCGGCGAGGCCGGCCAGGATGGACATGTTCATCATGACCAGGAAGTTGATCTTCTTGGACTGCACGCCGGACAGCTCGGCCGCGTGCCGGTTGCCGCCGACGGCGTAGACGTGGCGGCCCACGATGGTCTTGGAGGAGATGAAGCCATAGACCAGGACCAGTACGGCGAGGATCAGGCCAGGGATCGGGAACGAGGTGCCCGGACGGCCGGTCGCGAACAGGTACGTGGCGTAGAGGATGGCGCCGCAGATCAGGACGAGCTTGGTGACGGTCACCCAGGCTTCGGGAACCTCGGCGCCCAGGGCCTTGGCCTTCCGGCGGGAGCGGATCTCGCTGACGATGACGAATGCCACACCGGCCAGCCCCAGCAGCAGGGTCAGGTTGTTGTAGCCGGTGACCGGCCCGAATTCAGGCAGGTAGCCGGAACCGATGTACTGGAAGTCGGCGGGGACGGGGATGGTGTTGGACTTGCCGACGAACTGGTTGAAGCCGCGGAAGAGCAGCATGCCGGCCAGGGTGACGATGAAGGCCGGGATGCCGACATAGGCGGTCCAGAAGCCCTGCCAGGCGCCGATCAGGACGCCGAGCAGCAAGCCGAACAGGATGCCGAGGTACCACGGGATGCCCCAGTCCTGGATCATCAGGGCGACGCTGACGCCGACGAATGCCGCGACCGACCCTACGGAGAGGTCGATGTGGCCGGCGATGATCACCAGCACCATGCCGATCGCGAGGATCAGGATGTAGGAGTTGCCGTTGAAGAGGTTGATCACGTTGCCCGGGGTGAGGGTGTTTCCCCCGGTGGCGATCTGGAAGAAGACGATCAGTGCAACCAGGGCGAAGATCATGCCGAATTGGCGGGTATTGCCGCCAAAGAGCTTCTTGAGCGCGTTCATTTTGTCAGTCCTTGTTGTCCGGAATGTTCTGGATGGTCCAGAGGGTCAGGCAGTCTTGCGGGCGGAAGTCATGAGTTTCATGAGGCTTTCCTGGCTGGCTTCCTCTTTGTTCAGCACGCCGGTGATGGCGCCTTCGAAGATGGTGTAGATGCGGTCGGAGAGCCCCAACAGTTCAGGAAGCTCCGAGGAGATCACGATGACGCCCTTGCCCTGGTTGGCCAGTTGCTGGATGATCCCGTAAATCTCGTACTTGGCGCCGACGTCGATCCCCCGGGTCGGCTCGTCCAGGATCAGCAGGTCCGGGTCGGTGAACATCCACTTCGCCAGCACCACCTTCTGCTGGTTGCCGCCGGACAACTTGGCGACGCCTTCCTCCACGGACGGCGTCTTGGTGCGCAGCGACTTGCGATACTGCTCGGCGACGGTGAATTCCTTGTCGGCGTCGACGACGTTGTGCTTGCTGATCTTCTTCAGCGCCGCCGAAACCGTGGTGGCCTTGATGTCGTCCAGCAGGTTCAGCCCGAGGGACTTGCGGTCCTCCGTGACGTAGCCGAGGCCCGCGTCGATCGCCTGCTTGACGGTCTTGAGGTGCAGTTCCTTGCCGTCCTTGTAGACCTGGCCGGAGATGAAGCGGCCGTAGGAGCGGCCGAAGAGGGAGCGGGCGAGTTCGGTGCGCCCGGCGCCCATCAGGCCGGCGAAGCCGACGATCTCGCCGCGGCGCACGAAGAAGTTGGAGTTCTTGCAGACCAGGCGGTCCTGGATCTGCGGGTGCCCCACGTTCCAGTTTTTGACCTCGAAGAACGTCTCGCCGATTTTGGGTTCGTGCTCCGGGAACCGGGATTCCAGGGTCCGGCCCACCATGCCCTTGATGATGCGGTCCTCGTCGACGCCGTCAGCCTTGACGTCGAGGGTCTCGATCGACTTGCCGTCGCGGATGATCGTGATGGAGTCGGCGATCTGCTCGATCTCGTTGAGCTTGTGCGAAATGATGATCGAGGTGATGCCCCGGCCCTTCAGGCCCAGGATCAGATCCAGCAGGTGCTGGGAGTCCGATTCGTTCAGGGCCGCGGTGGGCTCGTCGAGGATGAGGAGCTTGACCTTCTTGTTCAGCGCCTTGGCGATCTCGACCAGCTGCTGCTTGCCGACGCCGATTTCCTTGACCGGGGTGTCCGGGTCCTCGCGGAGCCCGACCCGGGCGAGCAGTTCGGTGGAGCGGATCCGTGCCTCGGCCCAGTCGATCACCCCGCGCCTGGTCGGCTCGTTGCCCAGGAAGATGTTCTCCATGATGGACAGCTCCGGGATGAGGGCCAGTTCCTGGTGGATGATCACGATGCCGGCGTGCTCGCTGGCCCGGATGTCCTTGAACTGCTGGACTTCGCTCTGGTAGACGATGTCGCCGGTGTAGCTGCCGTAGGGGTAAACGCCCGAGAGCACCTTCATGAGGGTGGATTTTCCGGCGCCGTTTTCGCCGCAGATGGCGTGGATTTCGCCGGCCTTCACCCGCAGGTTCACCTCGGCCAATGCTTTAACGCCGGGGAACTCTTTGGTGATGGAGCGCATCTCGAGAATTATCGGATCGCTGTGCGTGTTGAGGGACGTCATCTGCCCTTACGCCTCCAATGCATGACTTCGTTGTCCGCCCCTGCAAACCGCAGGGCCGTCTGATGGAAAAGTAAACTGGATCACGCCGTTGTCGTCAAGTCTTTAACGCAACGGCTAGGTAACGGCTGCTTTAGTTTCGCCGTATTCCGGCATGTTGGAAGACCAGCGCGGTGGCGCCAAGGGCCTCGGCACGGTCGCCAAGCGAGGACATCGTCAGGGTGGTGGTTTCACCGATGACGGGGACCGCGTGGCGCACCAGGCCGCGCCGGATCGGGTCCAGCAGCAGTTCGCCGAGCCCCGCCAGCGGGCCTCCCACCACGATCACCTCCGGGTTGATGAGGTTCGCGACGTTGCCCAGCGCGCGGCCGACGGCGAGCCCGGCGTCGTCCACCACCCGGAGCGTTGCCGAGTCCCGGGCGCGTGCCTTGCGCACGATGTCCTCCGGGGTCAGCGGTGCGTCCTCGCCCCGGCCCAGCAGCTCGATCATGGTGGTGGTGGAGGCGATGGTTTCCAGGCAGCCGCGGTTCCCGCAGCGGCAGACGAGGCCGTGCTCGTGGATGGTGGCATGGCCGATTTCGCCGGTGATCCCGACGTTCCCGTAGTACGGCATTCCGTTCAGGATCAGCCCGGCGCCGATGCCCGAGCCGATCTTCAGGAAGAGCAGGTTGCTGATGCCGGTGTGCGGGCCCCACGTCACCTCGGAGAGCGCGCCCAGATTCGCGTCGTTGTCGACGAATACCGGCAGATCCAGCGCTTCCTCAAGGCGTTTGAGGATGTTGATGCCCACCCACTCGGGCAGGATGGCGCCCTGCGCCACAGTGCCGGTACGGCGGTCGATAGGGCCCGGGATGCCGACGCCGGCCCCCACCAGGGCGCTGCGTTCCACGCCGCTATTGGCCAGCAGCCGGTCGAGCACCCCGACGGCGGCGGTGATGCCCTCCTCGGCGTGGTGGCCCAGTGGCAACAGGACCGATTCCTCCGCCACCACGTGGTAGCTGAGCGAGGCCAGGACCACCCGCAGGTGGCGGCGGCCGAAGTCGATGCCGACGGCGACGGCACCGTTGCTGTTGAGCCGGACGTTCAGGGCGCGGCGCCCGGAGCTGGTGATTGGTTCGGTGGACGCCAGCCCCGCGTCCTGCATGATCTTGACGATGTTGGAGACCGTGGCGGTGGAGAGTCCGGTCTGCCGGGCCAGTTCCGCCTGGGTGGAGGGGCCGGCCAGTAGGCATTCAATGATCCGCTGCTGGTTCAGATGTCGAAGCGCGGACTGCGACCCGGGGTTTTTAGTGCGGCTCCTCGTTGAGCGCGTTGGTGAGGGCATGCAATGAAGAGTGCCGCATCCGGGGCTTGTAGTCAAGAAGTTAACGCATGGAGTGCGGCGTAACGGGATTCCGGCGGCGCCGCGGGGTGCCACCCGGCCTGCGCCCCGCCGCAGGGACGTTCCGCCCTGACCGCCCTCCGACCGGGCGGATTTGCACCAGCCCGGCCTTTCCGGGCCGAGGCTAGGCTGGAATAGAGTCCGCGGCAGGCCTGCGGAAAGTCCGGAGAATCTCGAGGTGGTAATGGTGCTGCTGGCCCTGATGCAAGCGAACTCGGCCGTGCTCGACGTGGCGGCGAACGTGGCGGCGGTCGAGGAGGCTGCGCGTGCAGCATCCGCCGAGGGCGCGCAGCTGCTGCTGACGCCGGAACTCTTTCCGGTCGGGTACGCGCCGATCCGGCTGCGTGCGGCCTTTGATCCTGCCACGCTGCCGGCGCTCCGCGCGGCCCTGGCCGGGGTGGCCCGGCGGCACCGGATCGCGCTGGTGTACAGCCTGCCCGCCGTGACGCCGGCAGGGGAGTGGCGGATCTCCGCCACCCTGGTGGATGAGTCCGGCGAGGAGTTGCTCCGCTACGAAAAGGTGCACTTGTTCGGCCCCGATGAACGGGAAGCGTTTGCTGCCGCCCGCGAGGCCCCGGATGTCGTGGAGTTCCACGGGTTCAAGACCTCGCTGGTCATTTGCTACGACATCGAGTTTCCCGAGTCCGCCCGCGCCGCCGCCCTGCGCGGCGCCGAACTGCTGCTGGTGCCCACGGCCCTCGCCGGCGGATTCGACGCCGTGCCGGAGGTGCTGGTCCGGGCCCGGGCGCTGGAGAACCAGCTGACCGTGGCCTACGCCAACCACACCGGCGTGGAGGCGGGCTGCGAGTTCCGGGGCGGCAGCATCGTCGCCGGCCCGGACGGTTCCGTCCTGGCCGCGGCCGGACCCGGCGTGGAGCTGCTGTTCGCCGACGTCGGTGTGCCGGCGGACGCCGCCGAGGACGCCGCGGAGCACGGTGCCGACGCCGCGGTGGCCTATCTGCGCGATCGCCGCCCGGAGCTCTACCGCGCCTGGGGGATCTGAGCGGCGGACGTCCGTCCGGCGAACGTTGAGGCTGCCGGGGAGTCGGTAGCGGCGGCCGCGAAGACAGCCGGGACGGTGGCGCCGGCCCCGGCGTCGGCCAGCTCCGGGCCGCCCAGGTACTGCAGCGCGACCCAGAGCTCCGCGCGGGCCTGGGCCTGGTTGAGATCCAGGCCCAGCAGGTCAGCAATGACGCCGAGGTGCCGGCGGACGCTGTTACGGTGCAGTCCCGTGGCCTTCGCGGTGGCGTCCCAGCTGCCGTTCTCGCCAATCCACGCGCGCAGGATGCCGAGCAGGCTGTCGCGGCGCTCCGGTTCGAGGGCGAGTACGGGTGCCAGCAGGCGCCCGGCCAGCAGGGTGCCGGCCTCGGGGCCGAGCAGGCCCGTCACGGACCAGGTGACGTCGTCCTCCCGCACGCTCCGGCGGCCGGTGAGGACCTGGTTTCGCAGCGAGGTGGCGCGCTGGTGGGCGCCGGCCAGGCCCTCGAAGTCGGTGCCCCCGCCGATCACCAGGCGCCAGCCGAGACGTTCCACCTCGGCGAGCAGCGCGTCGTCGACCCTGAGCCGGGTAATGGCGGCAAAGCCGTAGTCGGTGAGCTCCACGAGTTTGGTGTCGAAGAGCCGGCGCCATTCGAGCAGCTCCCGCACCGGGGCTTCGCCTGTGCGGCGCGGACCGTCCGCCGGCCGGGCGCCCCCGGCGGCGGCGCCGACCCGGACTCCCTGGACGACGCGCAACTGCCCGGACCGGGTGGAGGAAATGCTCTGCGCCAGCAGGTCCTTCAAGCCGGTGACGTGCCGTGCCGTTCCGGAGGCCACGGTCTCCGGATGCAACAGCAACGCCGTGGCCAGCTGGCTCGGGGCCAGGGAACCGCTTGTGCGCTGGCGGACCAGCAGTTCCAGCAGCCCGACGGCGGTGGAGACGACACTGTTCTGGGCCGGGGTCAGCGGTGCGTCCGTGCCGAGGACAAGCGCGCCGAGGTTGGCGTCCCGGGTGCTGCGCAACGGATACCCGAAGACCAGCGAGGAGCCTGCGGCGTCGAATGAATCCATTTCCACCCGGGGACCGCTGCCGGCGAGCAGCCGGGTCAGCAACGGCTGCAAAGCGGCGGAATCGACTCCCGCTGCGGCGCCGGCGCCGGCTTGGAGCCCGGCGGAACCGGCCGCGCCGCGGGCCCGGACTCGTCCGTCCGCGCCGAACAACACGGCCCAGACCGGGACGCGCTGCACGAGGGCCGCGAGGAGTTCATGTTCGGGACGCGCAGACAGGACCGCGCGCATCAGTTGCCGGTTGGTGTCGGCCAGTTGGCGGAAAGTCTTGGCGTTGTCGGATTCGAGGAGCCGGGAGAATTCGAGTCCCAGGGCGGCGAAGGGGAGGCTGCCCGGGATGGACACCAGGGTCAGCCCGTGCCGCCGGCAGGCCGCGACCACAGCGTCCGGCACGGCCTCGAAATAAGGTTCCAAGCCGAAGCCGAGCGCCCCGACCCGGGCCCGGACCAGGCGCTGCACGTAGGCATCCACCGCCGCCTCGCTGCCGCCGACGCCCTCGAAGGGAAGGCCGGCGGTAAGCAGGAACTCGCCGTCGAGCAGGTAGGGGGTCGGGTCGGCCAGCTCGCTCGGCTCGACCCAGCGTAAGCGCTCGTCCCCGTTGCCGGCGTCGTGCAGGACCTCCAGCGCCGGGAGCTGGCGCAGGAACTGCGCCAGCGTGACGAAGCCGAAGCGCTCGGCGTCCTCAGCAGCCACGGCCGGGGCCTTTCCGGCGGCGGCCCGGCGCGCCGTGTCCCGGTGCAATATGTCTCATGACTGAAGACTATAGGTCATTTTGCACAACGGTGAGAGGTGGCTCACAGCCCTAGGGTTGGTCTGGGGAAACCGACCACTACTGAAGATAAGGACGTCAACGATGACTGTGCCAACTCTGCTCGGGGAACGCCCACCGGCCGCCGCCAGCCGCCCCGGGCTCGCCGCCCAGCTCCTGCGCCGCAAGCCGATCGGACAACTGGTCCGCGAGGCCGAAACCGGGCACGGCGGCACGCGGCTGGTCCGCAGCTTCGGTGTGTTGCAGCTGACCATGATCAGCGTCGGCGCCACACTCGGCACGGGCATCCTGGTGATCCTGGGCGAATCGGTCCCGCTGGCCGGCCCGGCCATCTGGATCTCCTTTGCCATCGCCGGCTTGGCGGCCTTGCTCTCGGCCGTGTCGTACGCGGAGATGGCCGGCCTGGTGCCCGCCGCCGGGTCAAGCTACTCCTACACGTACGCCACGATGGGCGAGGGCATGGCCTGGATCTGCGGCTGGTGCCTGGTGCTCGAATACGCTGTCTCCGTGGCCGCCGTCGCGGTCGGTGCGGGCCAGTACGTCAACGAGGCCCTGGCTGTCTTCGGCCTGACGCTTCCGGACACTGTTTCGCAGCCGCCGGGAGCAGGCGGCGTGCTGAACCTGCCCGCGATCGTCATAGTCGTCCTGGCCATGGTGCTCCTGGTCCGCGGCGCCAAGGAAAGCGCCTGGATCAACACCGCGATCGTCCTGGTCAAGGTCGGCATCCTGCTGTTCTTCTGCGCCGTGGCCTTCACCGCCTTCAACGGCGGGCACTTCGAACCCCTGATGCCAATGGGCGCCGCCGGAGTCTCGGCCGCTGCCTCCCGGGTCTTCTTCTCCTACATCGGCTTCGACGCCGCCTCCACGGCGGGCGAGGAAGCCCGCGATCCCAAGCGCGACCTTCCGCGGGCCATCCTGCTCTCCATGCTGATCGTCACCAGCATCTACGTGCTGGTGGCCGTCGCCGCGATCGGCGCCCGGCCCTGGGGCTGGTTCGACGGCACCGAAGCGGCGCTCGTGAAAATCCTGGAGGAAATCACCGGCCAGCCGTGGGTCGGTGTGCTGTTCGCCGTCGGCGCCGTGCTCGCCATCGCCAGCATCGTGCTGACCGTCCTCTACGGACAGACCCGGATCCTGCTGTCCATGTCCCGCGACGGCCTCGTTCCCAAGGTCTTCGGCCGGGTCTCGGCCCGGACCGGGACCCCGGTTGCCGGAACCCTGATCGTGGGCACCGCCGTCGCGCTGACCGCCGGCCTGGTGCCGCTCGGCGCCCTCGCGGATGCCACCAGCATCGGCACCCTCTTCGCGTTCGCGCTGGTCAACGTGGCCGTCATCCACCTGCGGCGCAGCCGGCCGGAACTCACCCGCAGTTTCCGCGTCCCGCTCTTTCCGCTGACACCGGTCCTCGGCGCCATCATGTGCGCCTACCTGATGGCCAACCTCGGTGCCGAGACCTGGGCGGTCTTCGCTGCCTGGATGCTCGTGGGCCTTGCCGCCTACTTCGGCTACGGCCGGAAGAATTCCAGGGTGGCAGCCCTGAGCCACGAGGAATACCGTGAACTATCCGGCCGCCAACCCGCAAACACCACCCCAACCCAGGAAGTGAAGGCAGAGATCTCATGACCACCGCCACCGAACTGCCGCCGCCCGGTCCGGCTTCCACCCCGGCTCATGTCCCGGCCGGGGACGGAGCGCCCGCGGCGCCCATCACCATGCTGAATCCGGATTTCCCGTTCAGCTACGACCACTACCTGGCCCACCCGGACGGCTTGGGCTCCGTGCCGCCCGAACTGTACGGGACCGAAGTCGCCGTCGTCGGGGCCGGCCTGTCCGGGTTGGTGACCGCCTACGAGCTGATGAAGCTGGGCCTGCGGCCGGTGGTCTATGAGGCCGACCGGATCGGCGGCCGGCTGAGGACGGCCAGTTTCCCGTCCGCCCCCGGCGTCGTGGCGGACCTCGGCGGCATGCGTTTCCCGGTCTCGGGCAAGGCTTTCTACCACTACGTCGACCTCCTCGGCCTGCAGACCCAGGAGTTCCCGAATCCGCTGGCGCCGGCGACCTCCAGCACCGTGATCGAGCTCGCGGGCCAGAAGTACTACGCCGAGACCGCCGCGGACCTGCCGCCGTTCTTCCTTGAGGTGGCGGACGCCTGGAAGGCGGCCGTGAACGACGGCGCCGCGTTCGCCGACATGCAGGAGGCCATCCGGGCCCGGGACACGGCCCGAATCAAGGAGCTGTGGAACGCGCTGCTCCCCGAACTGGACGAGCAGACGTTCTACGGCTTCATCGCCGGCAGCGACGCCTTCAAGCAGGCCGGCTTCGCCCACCGCGAGGCGTTCGGCCAGGTGGGCTTCGGCACCGGCGGCTGGGACACCGACTTCCCCAACTCCATCCTCGAAATCCTTCGGGTGGTCTACACCGACGCCGATGATCAGCACCGGCTCATCGCCGGCGGCGCGCAGCGGCTCCCCGAGGCGCTGTGGGAGCACGCGCCGTCGGGCATGGCCCACTGGCCGGACGGCACCTCCCTGGCTTCCCTGCACGCCGGCGCCCCGCGGGGCGCCGTGGACCGCATCGCGCGGGACGGCGACGGGGACTTCCGGGTCCGGGAACGCTGGGGACGCGAGGCGGCGTACCCGGCGGTGGTGACCACGTGCCAGTCGTGGCTGCTGTCGACGCGCATCCACACGGACGAGTCCCTGTTTCCGGCGCAGCTGTGGACCGCGATCGAGCGCTCGCACTACATGCAGTCCTCCAAGACCTTCGTCATGGTCGACCGGCCGTTCTGGAAGGACATCGACGCGGAGAGCGGCCGTGAGGTCCTGTCCATGACGCTGACCGACCGGCTGAACCGGGCCACGTACCTGCTGGACAACGGCCCGGACCAGCCGGCCGTGATCCTGCTGTCCTACACCTGGAACGACGACGCGCTGAAGTGGCTGGCACTCGATGCCGAAGAACGCGTGAAGCTCATGCTGCACTCGCTCGAGCAGATCTACCCGGGCGTCGACATTGCCAGCCACATCGTTGGCCAGCCGATCACCGTCTCATGGGAGGCCGACCCCAACTTCATGGGCGCGTTCAAAGCCAACCTGCCGGGGCACTACCGCTACCAGCAGCGGCTCTTCACCCACTTCAAGCAGGATGCCCTGGCCGCCGAACAGCGCGGCATCTTCCTCGCCGGCGACGACATTTCCTTCACCGCCGGCTGGGCGGAGGGTGCCGTCACCACCGGTTTGAACGCGGTCTGGGGCGTGGTCAACCATCTCGGCGGCCGGAGCGCCCCGGGGAACCCGGGACCGGGAGAGCTGCTCTCCGAACTGGGCCCGATCGCCCTGGACTGAACGGACTGGACGGAGTGGGTCCGGACTGAACGGACTGAACGGCCCGGGTCCAGCCCCCGCGCTGGCACCCGGGCGGTCAGGCGTGCAGTTCGCGGTGGGCGCGGGCTAGCTCCTGGTAGTGGGCGGCGTTGTGCTTGACGCCCTCGAACTCCTCATCGCTCAGTTCGCGGCGGACCTTCGCCGGCACCCCTGCGACGAGTGACCGGGGCGGCACCACGGTGCCTTCCAGGACCACCGCGCCGGCGGCCACGAGCGAGCCGGCGCCGATCACCGCGCCGTTCAGGATGGTGGCGCTCATGCCGATCAGGCAGTCGTCCTCGACCGTGCAGCCGTGCACCACGGCGCTGTGGCCGACACTGACCCGGGCGCCAATGGTGCAGGGGAAGTCCGGGTCCGCGTGCAGCACGACGTTGTCCTGCAGGTTGGTGCCGGCACCCACGGTGATCGCGGCGGTGTCGGCCCGGACCGAGACGCCGTAGAAGGCGCTGGAGTTCTCTGCCAGCGTGGCCCTGCCAATCACCGAGGCGCTCGGGGCAACGAAGGCGGATTCGTGGACGGCCGGGGTGTCACCGGCGAAAGCGTAAACGGGACTCATGCCTCCAGCCTAGGACACCGGCCTCTTGCGGGCAGGGCGGCGCTGAGTAGTATCGGGGCCATTCCAACGCACACCCCTGGAGGTGGCCGAGATGTTCCTGCAGTTGATGAAACGTTTGGAAGGCGCCGATGTGCTCGACCCGGCCGTCCGGGCCGCGGAGCCGCTGGCCTCCCGCCTGATCGCCGACGCCCGGCTCCGGCGCTTCTTCCGCGGCGACGCCACCGGCATCCCGCCGCACGTGATCCTCACCGATGTACCCTTCGGGGCGTGGTTCATGGCGATCTTCCTGGACCTCTTTCCGGACGAGGGCAGCCGACGCGCCGCCCGCCGGCTGGTGGGCCTCGGCCTCCTCGCAGCGGCGCCGACCGGACTCAGCGGCTGGGCGGAATGGGCGCGGGCCGACCCAGCCACGCGGCGCGTCGGCGTCGTCCATGCCGCCTCCAACCTCGCTGCGACGCTGCTCTTCCTGGCGTCTTGGCGCGCGCGGCGCAAGGACCGCCACCGGCTGGGCGTGCGCCTGGCACGGGTGGGCGCCGTCCTGCTGGTTGCGGGCGGCTTCCTGGGCGGCTACATGCGCAGCGTCCGACGCCCCTGACAGACAGACGCTCCCGCGGATCCGGCGGAAATCGGCGGAACGCTCCCGCCACACGTGCGGGAGCGTGTGCTGGAGACGCCGGGGGCGCTGCTCAGGCGGGGGAGCGGAGGACCGTGAAGCCGCGTCCGAGGCCGGGGTGCCCGGGTTCGGGCACGACGACGGCGACCGGCGCCCCGGGTTCCGCCACCCGCCGCAGCTCACGGACGACGTCGTCCCACTCCGACGGCGGCGATCCCGCCAGCGCGTCCACCGCCCAGACGGCGGGGAAGGCTGCATCGGCAAAGGGCAGCGCACGGCCGGTCGCGACGGAGGCGGAGAGCCCCCTGGCCCGGGCGGCATGGATGTTCTCCTCGGAGGCGTCCACGCCGGTGAAGTGGATCCCGGCGCGGACAAAGAGCAGCCCGTCCGCGCCGGAGCCGCAGTCCAGGCCCAGCACGCCCCGCCGGCCCTCGGCCTTGAGGAGGGCGAGAAAACCGGAGAGATTGTCCTGCCGCGTTGATGCCATGGCTCCAGTTAAGGGCGGAGCCGGAGTGAAGACAAGCCCTGGCTGAACGCCCTTAGCTGGACGGCCTTAGCTGAAAACAACGGTCCGGTTGCCGTCCAGCAGCACCCGGTGCTCGGCGTGCCACTGGACGGCCTGGGCGAGCGTGCGGCCCTCGACGTCGCGGCCCATCTGGACAAACTGCTCGGCGGTGCGCCGGTGGTCCACCCGGATGACTTCCTGCTCGATGATCGGCCCCTCGTCCAGGGCTGCGGTGACGTAGTGAGCCGTGGCGCCAATAAGCTTCACGCCGCGGGCATGGGCCTGGTGGTACGGCTTGGCGCCCTTGAAGGACGGCAGGAAGGAATGGTGGATGTTGATGGCCTTGCCGGTGAGCTCCGTGCACAGCTCGTCGGAGAGGATCTGCATGTACCGGGCCAGCACCGTGAGCTCGATGTCGTGCTCGGCCATGAGCTTCCGCAGCGCGTCCTCGGCCTCGACCTTGGTCTCGCGGGTGACGGGGATGTGGTGGAACGGGATGCCGTAGAACTCGGCCAGGCCCGCGAGATCCCGGTGGTTTGAGACGATAGCCGGGATCTCGATCGGCAGGGTGCCGGAACGCTGCAGGAACAGCAGGTCATTGAGGCAGTGCGCCGAGGTGCTCGCCATCAGCAGGGTACGGACCTTCCGCCCGGCCGGGTTAAGGCTCCATTGCATGCCGAAGGCCTGGGCCACCGGTTCAAGCGCGGCGTGCAACTCGGCCGGCGCGGCCGCCGTCGTCGCCTCGACCCGCATGAAGAACGTTCCGGTGCCCTGGCTGCCGTACTGCTGCGAGTCCGTAATATTGCAGCCGGCCACGAGGAGGGCGCCGGCCACGGCGTGCACGATCCCGGGGCGGTCCGGGCAGGAGAGGGTCAGAACGTAGGAGGCAGTCAGCTGGTCTTCAGTCACGAAAGACAGCCTACCCGCGGCTGGGATAGTCTGGACCCGTCGCAACTGGCGTTGGGTGGCTAACCACCAGGGAGCGGCACGCACGCAGACCACGGATCGTACGCCTGGGCCGAGGGTCATGTTTTTCCGGACGGCAGCCACGCTGCCGTCCCGCCGACGGCATCCCCTCAGGGTGCTGCGCCTGCAGTATGGGCCCCGTTTCGGGTGCCCGTAATTTAGCGGCGCCGCGGCGGGCCAGCCGGTAACCTGACCTTAAAGCAGTGACCGTTGCCAAGCCAGGAGTTCTTCGTGACTACTTCCCTTAGCCTTTCCTCAGCAGCCGTGAGCAACCAGCCGCTCGCTGAACTCGACCCCGAAATTGCCGCCGTCCTGGCCCAGGAGCTCGGCCGCCAGCGCGGCACCCTGGAAATGATCGCCTCCGAGAACTTCGCGCCGCGCGCCGTGATGGAGGCACAGGGTTCCGTCCTGACCAACAAGTACGCCGAGGGCTACCCGGGACGCCGCTACTACGGCGGCTGCGAGTACGTCGACATCGCCGAGCAGCTCGCGATCGACCGCGTCAAGGAGCTTTTCGGCGCCGAGTTCGCCAACGTCCAGCCGCACTCCGGTGCGCAGGCCAACGCCGCAGCGCTCTCCGCCATGATCACCCCGGGAGATAAGATCCTGGGCCTCTCGCTGGCCCACGGCGGCCACCTCACCCACGGAATGAAGCTGAACTTCTCCGGCAAACTGTACGAGGTCGCCGCCTACCAGGTCGAGGAAGACAACTTCCGGATCGACATGGACAAGCTCCGCGCGCAGGCCATCGCCGAGAAGCCCAAGGTCATTATCGCCGGCTGGTCGGCCTACCCCCGCCACCTCGACTTCGCGGCCTTCCGCTCGATCGCCGACGAGGTCGGCGCGCTGCTCTGGACCGACATGGCGCACTTCGCCGGCCTGGTGGCCGCGGGACTGCACCCGAGCCCGGTCCCGCACTCCGACGTCGTCACCTCCACCGTGCACAAGACCCTCGCCGGTCCCCGCTCCGGCGTGATCCTGGCCAAGCAGGAGTGGGCGAAGAAGATCAACTCCAACGTCTTCCCCGGCCAGCAGGGCGGACCGCTGATGCACGTCATCGCCGCGAAGGCCGTCGCCTTCAAGATCGCCGGCACGGAAGAATTCAAGGAGCGCCAGGAGCGTGTGCTGGAGGGCGCCCGGATCATCGCCGACCGCCTGAACCAGTCCGATCTCTCCGACGCCGGAGTCTCCGTGCTGACCGGAGGCACCGACGTGCACCTGGTCCTCGTGGACCTGCGCAACTCCCAGCTGGACGGACAGCAGGCTGAGGACCTCCTGCACTCGGTCGGCATCACGGTCAACCGAAACGCCGTTCCCTTCGACCCGCGCCCGCCGATGGTCACCTCGGGCCTGCGCATCGGCACTCCGGCCCTGGCCACCCGAGGCTTCGGCGCCAAGGAATTCACCGAGGTCGCGGAGATCATCGCCACCGCGCTCAAGGCGGGTTCCGCGACCGACGTCGAAGCGCTCCAAACCCGCGTGGACAAGCTTGCCGAGGACTTCCCGCTGTACCCGCAGCACGAGCAGTGGTGATCCGATGACCGCCACTGACTCTGTCCCCGCAGGCTCCGCACCGACGCAGGCGAACACCGCCCGGGTCCTGGACGGCAAGGCGACCGCGGCCGCGATCAAGGCCGAGCTTACCGAACGCGTCGCCGCGCTGAAGACGCATGGGATCGTTCCGGGCCTCGGCACCATCCTGGTCGGCTCCGACCCGGGCAGCACCTGGTACGTGGGCGGCAAACACAAGGACTGCGCCGAGGTGGGGATCACCTCGATCCGCCGCGACCTGCCGGAAGAGACCAGCCAGGAGGAGCTGCTGGCCGTGGTGCGGGAGCTCAATGAGAACCCGGAATGCACGGGCTACATCGTCCAGCTGCCGCTGCCGGCGCACATTGACCAGGACGTCATCCTGGAGGCCATGGATCCGGAGAAAGACGCCGACGGCCTGCACCCGATGAATCTGGGCCGGCTCGTGGCTAACGTCAGCGGGCCCATGAAGTCCCCGCTGCCCTGCACGCCCAAGGGCTGCGTGGAACTCCTGACCCGGCACGGCATCGACCTCAACGGCAAACGCGTCCTCGTGGTGGGCCGCGGTGTCACGATCGGCCGCCCGGTGGGCCTCCTGCTCACCCGCAAGGACGTCAACGCCACCGTCATCCTGGCCCACACCGGCACCGTGGACCTGCCCGCCGAACTCCGGCAGGCCGACGTCGTGATCGCTGCGGCCGGCCAGCCGCACATGATCAAGGCAGAGGACCTCAAGCCCGGCGCCATCGTGCTCGACGTCGGCGTCAGCCGCGTCGACGACGGCACCGGCAAGGCCGTGGTGACCGGGGATGTCGAGCCTGCCGCGGCCGACGTCGCCGCCTGGCTGTCGCCGAACCCCGGGGGAGTGGGGCCGATGACCCGCGCCATGCTGCTGGCCAACGTGGTGGAAACCGCGGAACGCCAGCTGGCAAGCGGGCCCGCCGCCTAGGCGTACTGAGCGCGCAGGGCGCCCCTCCTTCGGGAGCGGGCGCCCTGGCCGTTTAAGCCGGACATCACGGATTGGCAAACGTCTGGAATATTTTACGAAGAGACTCTTTCATAGTTTGCCGGGATCGACTACCGTGTTTCGGGTGTCTGAACTTGTCTCGAAAGAATCCCCTGTGAGCAGCCCCGAAGGATCGGGCTCTCCCCAGTACGTCATTACCGCCGAAAACCTCACCAAGAAGTACGGTGACATCACCGCCGTCGACGGCATCTCCTTCCGCGTGCCCGCCGGCGAAGCCTTCGGACTGCTCGGGCCCAACGGCGCCGGCAAGTCCACCACCATGAAGATGATCGGCGGAGTTTCGCAGCGCACCTCCGGCAGCCTCAGCATCATGGGCCTGGACCCGGAGCAGCACGGCCCCGAAGTCCGCGCCCACCTCGGCGTGGTGCCGCAGCAGGACAACCTGGATGAGGAACTGAAGGTCCGGGACAATCTGCTGGTCTACGGCCGCTACTTCGGCCTGCCGATGAGCTACCTCAAACCCAAGGCGGACGAACTGCTCGAGTTCGCGCAGCTGACGGACAAGGCCAAATCCAAGGTCGACGCGCTCTCCGGGGGCATGAAGCGCCGCCTCACGATCGCCCGTTCCCTGATCAACGAACCGCGGATCCTGCTCCTGGACGAGCCCACCACCGGGCTTGACCCGCAGGCCCGGCACATCCTCTGGGACCGGCTGTTCCGGCTCAAAGAGCAGGGCGTCACCCTGATCCTCACCACCCACTACATGGACGAGGCCGAGCAGCTCTGCGACCGCCTGATCGTGGTGGACAAGGGCAAAATCATGGCCGAAGGGTCCCCGGCGAGCCTGATCCGCGAATACTCCACCCGCGAAGTCCTGGAGCTGCGCTTCGGCTCCGAGCGCAACGCCACGGTCGGCTCCGAGCTCGAAGGCATCGGCGAACGGATCGAGACCCTGCCGGACCGCGTGCTCATTTACGCCCATGACGGCGAGGCCGCCCTGGAGCAGGTGTCCGCCCGGGGACTGCACCCGGTCACCTCGCTGGTCCGCCGTTCCTCGCTGGAAGACGTCTTCCTGCGCCTGACCGGCCGGAGCCTCGTTGACTAATTCAATTAACGCCGCGGCGGGGACGACGGCACCGCCCGCCCTGCGCGCTCATTCGCCGGCCGTCTCGGCAGCCCGCGCCCGCCGCTGGGGCGCCTTCTACTACGCCGAGCAGGTCCTGCGGGTCATGAAGGGCTACGGCTGGACCATCGTCATGTACGGCGTCGGCCAGCCGGTGGCCTACCTCTTCGCCATGGGCGTGGGCCTGGCCACGCTGGTGGACACGAACTCCACGGCGGCCTTCGGCGGCGTCAGCTACCTGGCCTTCATCGCGCCCGCCCTGCTAATTTCCGCCGCCGTGATGACCGCCGCCAACGAGTTCACCTTCCCGGTGTTGGACGGCTTCAAATGGCGCCGGGTCTACTACGGTCCGCACGCCTCGCCGCTGACCCCGGAGCAGATCGCGGCCGGGCAGATCATTGCCGTCACGGTGCGGTTCGTGCTGCAGTCCGCCATCTACTTCGGCGTCGTCGCACTCTTCGGTGCGTCCCCGGGCGCCTGGGGCTGGGTCTCGATCCTGGTGGCCACGCTGGCCGGGCTGTCCTTCGGTCTGCCGCTGATGGCCTACGCGGCCACCATCAAGAACGACAGGGGCCAGTTCGCCATGGTCATGCGCTTCATTGTGATGCCGCTGTTCCTTTTCTCCGGGACCTTCTTCCCGCTGGACACCCTGCCCCTGGCGGTCCGCTGGATCGGCTGGATCTCGCCGATCTGGCATGGCACCGAACTGGGCCGCGTCTTCAGCTACGGCTATCAGGAAGCGCCGCTGCTCACCGTGGTCCACGTCGTCTTCCTGCTCGGCCTCGCCGTTCTCGGCTGGGTCCTGACCCGGCGCCAGTTCGCCAAAAGGATGGCATCATGAGCGTGCTCGCCGGACACCGCGATCCGGGAAACCAGGCGGGCGGCCAGAGCGTCACCGAGGCCGCCCGCAACCGCCGCTTCGGGCCGCTTTACTCGCGCAACGTGCGCGCCGTCGTCGCCCGCGGGCTGATGGCCACCAAGAGCAGCAACTGGATGGTCATGGTCTCCGGATTCTTCGAACCGGTGCTGTACCTGATCTCGATGGGCGTGGGGCTGGGCGCGATCGTCGGCGCGGTTCAGGGTCCCGGCGGGCAGCAGATCTCGTACGCGGCCTACATCGCCCCGGCCCTGCTGGCGGTCTCGGCGATGAACGGCGCCGTCTACGACTCCACCTGGAACGTTTTCTTCAAGATGAACTTCGCGAAGCTGTACCAGGGCATGCTCTACACCTCCCTGGGACCGATCGACGTCGCGATGGGCGAAATTTTCCTCGCCCTGCTCCGCGGACTCATGTACGCCACCGGCTTCACCGCCGTGATGGGCGTGATGGGCCTGATCACCACGCCGTGGGCCATCCTGATGATCCCGGCGTCGGTGCTGATCGCGTTCGGTTTCGCGAGCTTCGGCATGGGCATCACCAGCTTCATGAAGACCTTCCAGCAGATGGACTGGATCAACTTCGTGATGCTGCCGATGTTCCTCTTCAGCGCCACCTTCTACCCGTTGAGCGTGTACCCGCAGTGGATCCAGTGGCTGATCCAGGCGATGCCGCTGTGGCACGGGGTGGAGCTGCTGCGCCAGATCAGCGTCGGCGTGTTCACCCCCGCCACCGCGGTGCACATCGGCTACTACCTCGCCATGATCGTGCTCGGCGTGGCGTTGACCACCGGCCGGCTCCGCAAACTGTTCCTGAAGTGACACAACCGGTCGTCACAGGCCCGGCGCAAAGGAGAACCCCATGATCGGCAAATGGCACGCCCTCGTCATCGACTGCGAGCAGCCGGACACGGCCGCGACCTTCTACCAGCAGCTGCTCGGCATGGTCCGGGTGGACGAGGATGCGGACTGGATCACGATCGGCGACGCGGCCGACCGCCCCGCGCTCGCTTTCCAGCGGGTCCAGCGGCTGGTCCGGCCGCAGTGGCCGGACGCGGACCACCCGCAGCAGATGCACGTGGACGTGATGGTGGGGGACCTCGACGCCGCGGAGGACGAGGTGCTGAAGCTCGGCGCCACGAACCTGTTCGCCGGCGGAGAGTCCTTCCGGGTCTACTCGGACCCCAGCGGGCACCCGTTTTGCCTGGTGCTGTCCTGACGGCGAAGTGACGGCGTAGTTCCCCCGCGCCGTTCGCCCGGGGTGGAAGCGCAACCCCGGGTCCGGCCGGTTTGCGATAATAGGCACATGCGATCTCTGGACAACCCTTCTGCCAAGCCGTCCGCGTTCAACGCGGCCACCGGAAAATTCTCGATGTTCCGCATCGGCGGTCTCGGGATGACGGTCTTCATCATCGCGTTCCTGGTGGCCGTCATCTTCGCGGCGAACCAGAACGACGTCGTGGGCTGGGTTGTCGCGGTCATCGCCGCCTTTTGGCTCGCTCTGGCGTCGTTCGTGGTGTTCAGCATCCAGCGGGCTGCCAAGAAAGCCGGCGCCAAGCTGAACGAGGCGCAGAACGCGTTCAACTCCGCGGTGGGCCGGGCGCCGTCGTCCGGCAGCGCCGACCACGGCGGCACCCGCCTTGTCGGCGACCGCCGCGGAGCGGACGAGGTCCGCGACATGAAGCTGGACCACTCCTTCAAGATTGTCCAGGTGCAGGTCCGCGTGGTGGAGCAGGAACAGGCCAAGGGCGGCGCCGCAGACCAGGACACCATTCGCCGGGCGCTGGAAACCATCGAGATCACGGCCACCAATGCACGGGACATGATCAAGTCCGCGGATGGCACCGACCAGCCGGTCCACGGAACCATCATCGACTAGAGTGGAACGGGTGAGCTCGGCATTGAAGAAGGACCACCTTCGCATCGCATCGGTTAACGTCAACGGCCTCCGCGCCGCCTACAAAAAAGGCATGGCGGAATGGCTGGCGCCGCGTGAGGTCGATATCCTCTGCCTCCAGGAAGTGCGCGCGCCTGATGCGATCGTCCACGAGCTCCTCGGCGAGGGCTGGCACATCCTGCACGCCGAGGCCGAGGCCAAAGGCCGGGCCGGCGTCGCCATTGCCTCCCGCACCGAGCCCGTCGCCACCCGTTCCGGCATCGGCGACGACTACTTCGCGACGGCTGGCCGCTGGGTGGAAGCCGACTACATTGTCCGCGACGCCGCGGGCCAGGCCTCGCAGCTGACCGTGGCCAGCGCCTACGTGCACTCCGGCGAGGCCGGCACCCCGAAGCAGGATGACAAGTTCCGTTTCCTGGACGTGATGGCAAACCGGCTGCCGGAGCTGGCCAAGCACAGCGACCATGCCCTGGTGGTGGGCGACCTCAACGTCGGCCACACCGAGCTGGACATCAAGAACTGGAAGGGCAACGTCAAACGTGCCGGCTTCCTGCCCGAGGAGCGTGCCTACTTCGACCGCTTCTTCGGCGAGGAAATCGGCTGGAAGGATGTTCACAGGGGCCTGGCGGGTAGCGTCGACGGCCCCTACACTTGGTGGTCGCAGAGGGGACAGGCCTTCGACAACGACACCGGCTGGCGCATTGATTACCACATGGCCACGCCCGCTCTCGCCGCCGCGGCGGTGTCAGCAGTTGTTGACCGGGCGCCGTCCTGGGACACACGCTTCTCCGACCACGCCCCGCTGGTAGTGGACTACCGGCTCTAGTCTTAAGGTTCCTCCCATGACCTCTCCTTCAAACGCGTCGACTCTGGCCGGCGTCGACGCCGGCGTCGCACTGGACGCCGTCGTCTCACCCGCCGGACAGGCTCCGGCGGTTCCCGGTGCCAGGCACCGCATTCTCTCCGGCATGCAGCCCTCCGCCGACTCGCTGCACCTCGGCAACTACCTCGGTGCCCTCGTCAACTGGGTCAGGATGCAGGACGAATACGACGCCGTCTTCTTCATCCCGGACCTGCACGCGATCACGGTGCCGCAGGATCCTGCCGAGCTGGCCCACCGCACCCGCGTCACCGCCGCGCAGTACATTGCCGGCGGCGTCGACGTGGACAAGTGCACGCTCTTCGTCCAGTCCCAGGTCCCGGAACACGCCCAGCTGGCCTGGGTGCTCAACTGCATCACCGGCTTCGGCGAGGCCTCCCGGATGACCCAGTTCAAGGACAAGGCCCTGAAACAGGGCTCGGACCAGGCCAGCGTCGGACTCTTCACCTACCCGATCCTGCAGGCCGCGGACATCCTGCTCTACCAGCCGCACGGCGTGCCGGTGGGGGAGGACCAGCGCCAGCACGTGGAGCTGAGCCGCGACCTCGCGCAGCGCTTCAACACCCGCTTCGGTGAGACCTTCACGGTGCCCCAGCCCTTCATCCAGAAGGAGTCGGCCAAGATCTACGACCTGCAGCACCCGACGGCGAAGATGTCGAAGTCCGCGGAGTCGCCGGCCGGCCTGATCAACCTGCTGGACGACCCCAAGGTGATCGCCAAGCGGATCAAATCCGCCGTGACGGACGCGGAAACCGAAATCCGCTTCGACCGCGAGAACAAGCCCGGCGTCTCCAACCTGCTGACGATCTACTCGGCCATCAGCGGGCAGAGCGTGGAGCAACTCGTCGCCGCGTATGAGGGCAAGATGTACGGCCACCTCAAGGTGGACCTCGCCGAGGTGGTCACGGAACACCTGAGCCCGATCCGGGACCGGGCGAACCAGCTGCTGGACGATCCTGCGGAGCTGGACCGGCTGCTCGCCCTGGGCGCGGACAAAGCCCGGGAGATCGCCTCGGTCACCCTCCGGGACGTCTACGCCAAGGTCGGCTTCCTGCCCTACGCCGGAGCACGGGGAGTCCACTAGCGCAATGTCCTCTGCCAGCAAAGTCACCGCCAACGACACCGGGCGCGCCGTCCACCACAGCGCACGCAAGGGTTCAGGCGCCGCACCCCACCAAAGTGCGGCGGCCGGCAACGGACAGACCCCGGATGAGGGCATCAGCATCGGCGTCATCCTCGGTTTCCCGCGGGAGATCGCCGAGGAACTGCAGCGTTGGCGGGCCTCCTTCGGGGACCCGATGGCCGCGTCCATACCGGCGCACATCACCCTGGTCACCACCACCATGACGCAGGACTGGGAAGCAACCCGCAACCACGTCCGCGAGGTGGCGCGGGGGCAAGAGCCGTTCACCGTGACGATCGCCGGCACCGGGTCCTTCCGCCCGGTATCGCCGGTGGTCTACCTGAACGTCGAGGCCGGTTTCGGCGAGTGCGTCAGGCTGCACCAGCAGCTCCAGACCGGGCCGCTGGAGCGCGAACTGCCGTTTGCCTACCACCCGCACGTCACCGTGGCCCACGACGTGGCCCCGGAAAGCCTCGACGAGGCCGAGACGGCGCTGAAGAATTACAGGGCCAGCTTCCCGGTGGCTAGCATGGGACTTTACGAGCACGACGACAACGGCATCTGGCAGCTACGGGAAGAGCTTGACTTTGGCACCGAACCTGACGACCACCGAGGCGCGGCCGGCGCAACAGGCGCCCGCTGAACCTCCGCTTCCCACCGACCTCGCCCAGCTGAGGCTGGAAGTCATCCGGAAAAGGGTGGACTGGGGCAAGGCTCGGCGCTCCGCCGGCGGAGGCCTGGCCGCGCCGCTGGCCATGGTCCAGTGGCTGCTCGCCCGGCTCAACGTGTTCCGGCCGATGCGGGCCTTCCGGCATTACAACCTGCAGCACGGCCCGCTGATGAGCGCCGGCATCGGCTTCAACATGTTCTTCTCCATCACCGGCCTGCTGGCCACCGGCTTTTCGATCGCCGGGCTGTTGCTGCGCGGCCAGCCGGCGCTGCTGGACAAGGTCGTCGGCAGCGTCGCCACCAGTGCCCCCGGACTGCTCAAGGTCGGCGGCCGGGAGGGGCTGGTGGACCCGCAGGAGCTGCTGAACCCCAGCGGCCTCGGCTGGACGGCGGTGATCGCCGCCGTCGTCACCGTGGTGACCTCGCTGGGCTGGATTGCCGGCCTGCGTGACGGCCTGCGCGGCGTGCTGCGGCTTCCCCCGCTCAAGGTCAACCCGGTCCTGTTGAAACTGCGCGACACCGGCACCCTGCTGCTTCTCGGTGTCGCCCTGGTGATCAGCGCCGGTGCCTCGCTCGTGTTCGGCACCGCCGCCGGCTGGGTGGCCGAACAGCTCCACCTGGACCCGCTGGTGGCCGGCCCGCTGACCACGTCCATCAAGATCGCGGTGCCGCTGGTTCTGGGCTGGGTGACCGCGCTGATCATGTTCCGGCTCGCCGGCGGGCTCAAACTGCAGCGCCGGGCCCTGCTGGAAGGCACCATCCTGGCCGCGGTGGGCACCAGCGTCCTGCAGATCTTCAGCGCCGAACTCCTCGCCAGCGCCGGCCGGAACCCTATCCTCGCGCCTTTCGCCATCATCATCGGCCTGCTCATCTGGTTCAACCTGGTCAGCCAGGTCTACCTCGTCTCGGCCGCGTGGTCAGCGATCCGCGAAGAGGACGTCACAACCGCCCCGTCCGCCAGGACTGCCGGCTGGGGAGCGCGCCAGGTCCAGCCCGGGAAGACGCCGGCCGAGCAGCGGGAGAGACGCCGCCCGGCGGCTAGCTTCCGGCGTCGAGGTACTGATCGGCCCACGCCGAAATAATCCTGGCGGCGCGGGCTGCCTGGCCCTTGCCGGTGAGCAGGTGGTCGGAGCCCTCGAGCGAGACGAAGCTGCGCGGGTGCCGCGCGGTCTGGAAGATGCTGCTGGCATTGTCGATGCCCACCGTGTTGTCGGTGGGGGAGTGCAGCACCATCAGGGGCTTGTGCAGCCGCCGAATGCAATCGGTCAGGTCCGCGTTTTCCAGGTCCTCGACGAAATGCCGGCGGATCTCCACCCGCTTGCCGCCGAGGTCCACCTCGGCGCTGCCCTCGCTCAGGATGCGGTCCAGCGCGGCGTCAAAGACATGCGCGACGTGCTTGGGCGAGAACGGTGCCCCTACCGTGGCGACGGCGTCGAGTTCCGGGATGCTGCCTGCGGCCGCCAGCACCGCGGCCCCGCCGAACGAGTGACCCACGAGCAGCGAGACGGCGCGGCCGGAGTCGCGCATGAACTCGGCCGCCCGGACGGTGTCCGCCACCTTGTGGCTGAAGGACCCCTCGGACCAGAGCCCCGCGGACTCGCCCAGGCCGAGATTGTCGAAGCGGAGCATGCCCACCCCGTTGTCCGCCAGCGCCTTGCACATCCGTGAGGCCGAGGGGCTGTCCTTGCCCAGCGTGAAGCCGTGGGAGAACACGCCCCAGCCTTTTATCGGACCCTCGGGGAGGTCGATTACGCCGGAGAGCAGCTCGCCGGTGGAACCTTCGAAGGACACTTTTTCGGAGCGGGACACGGGGGCCCTTTCATTTAGGGGGCTTACGACGGCGGCGCCCCCACCGGAGGGTGGGAGGCGCCGTCGTCGTTGGAGCTGGTGGCAGGCGTGCGCTAGATCTTGCGGGCCAGGATGGCCTGCTTGACCTCGGCGATTGCCTGCGTGACCTGGATGCCGCGCGGGCAGGCCTCGGTGCAGTTGAAGGTGGTGCGGCAGCGCCACACGCCTTCCTTGTCGTTGAGGATCTCCAGGCGCATGTCGCCGGCGTCATCACGGGAATCGAAGATGAAGCGGTGCGCGTTGACGATTGCGGCCGGGCCGAAGTACTGGCCGTCGGTCCAGAACACCGGGCAGGACGAGGTGCACGCGGCGCACAGGATGCACTTGGTGGTGTCGTCGAACCGTTCGCGGTCCTCGGCGG
The DNA here is from genome assembly GCF_052113385.1 of Arthrobacter sp. YAF16. Taxonomy (NCBI): domain Bacteria; kingdom Bacillati; phylum Actinomycetota; class Actinomycetes; order Micrococcales; family Micrococcaceae; genus Arthrobacter; species Arthrobacter sp. YAF16. The sequence continues at coordinate 172,664 of NZ_JBFRDC010000004.1, read as the reverse complement.
ACTGCAGGCGTTCCTTGGTCGGCTCGTGGCCGCGGTTGATCAGGAAGGGCATGACTTCGCGGAAGGACTGGAAGAACGGCTCCATGTCCACGATCAGGTCCTTTTCCACCGGCAAGCCCTTGATCGGCTCGACCGTGATGGGCTTGGAGGTGTCCAGGTCCTTGAGCAGGGTCTTGCAGGCGAGGCGGTTGCGGCCGTTGATGCGCATGGCATCGGAACCGCAGACGCCGTGGGCGCAGGACCGGCGGAAGGAGACGCTGCCGTCAATCTCCCACTTGACCTTGTGCAGGGCGTCCAGGACACGGTCCGTGCCGTACATGGTGACGTGGAAGTCGTCCCAGGTGGACTCGTCGGAGACCTCCGGGTTGTAGCGGCGCACCCGCAGGTGGACGTCGAAGGACGGGATGTCCCCGCCGCCGCCGACGCCGGCGGGCAGTTCGATCTTGGAGGCTGGCTCAGCGAGTTCAGCGGTCATCTTAGTACTTCCTCACCATCGGCTCGTAGCGCGTAAAGACCACCGGTTTGGTGGCAAGCCGGATGCCGGCAATCGACTCGGCGGAACCGTCCGCCGGTGCGTGGTCATCCTTGTACGCCATGGAGTGCTTCATGAATTTTTCGTCGTCGCGCTCGGGGAAGTCCTCGCGGAAGTGTCCGCCGCGGGATTCCTCGCGGTGCAGGGCCGCCACGGTCATGACCTTGGCGAGCTCCAGCAGGAAGCCCAGTTCCACGGCCTCGAGCAGGTCCAGGTTGAAGCGCTTGCCCTTGTCCTGGACGTTGATGCGCTGGTACCGCTCCTCGAAGGACGCGATGTCCTTCAGGACCTGGTTGAGCGTCTCGGCGGTGCGAAACACCTGCATGTTGGCGTCCATGGTGTCCTGCAGTTCCTTGCGGATCTGGGCCACCTTTTCGGTGCCGTCAGAGGTGCGGACGTGCTCCAGCAGGTTCAGCGTGTAGGCCTCGGGATCCGCGGGCAGTTCCACGAAGTCCGCGGTCTTGGCGTATTCGGCGGCGGCGATGCCCGCGCGCTTGCCGAAGACGTTGATGTCCAGCAGCGAGTTGGTGCCCAGCCGGTTGGAACCGTGCACCGAGACGCAAGCAACCTCGCCCGCCGCGTAGAGGCCCGGGACGACGGTGTCGTTGTCCTGCAGGACCTCGGCGCTGATGTTGGTGGGGATGCCGCCCATGGCGTAGTGCGCCGTCGGGAAGACCGGAACCGGCTCCGTGTACGGCTCCACACCCAGGTAGGTGCGGGCAAACTCGGTGATGTCCGGGAGCTTGGCGTCGATGTGCGCCGGCTCGAGGTGCGTCAGGTCAAGCAGGACGTAGTCCTTGTTCGGGCCGCAGCCGCGGCCTTCACGGACTTCGTTGGCCATGGAGCGGGCCACGATGTCGCGCGGGGCGAGGTCCTTGATGGTGGGTGCATAGCGCTCCATGAAGCGCTCACCCTCGGAGTTGCGCAGGATCGCGCCTTCGCCGCGGGCGGCCTCGGAGAGCAGGATGCCCAGGCCGGCCAGGCCGGTCGGGTGGAACTGGAAGAACTCCATGTCCTCCAGCGGGATGCCGCGGCGGAACGCGATGCCCATGCCGTCACCGGTGAGGGTGTGCGCGTTGGAGGTGGTCTTGAAGACCTTGCCGGCGCCGCCCGAGGCGAACACCACGGACTTGGCCTGGAAGACGTGCAGTTCGCCGGAGGCGAGGTCGTAGGACACGACGCCGGCAACGCGCTTCTGCTTGTACGCCGTGCCGTCCTCGCGGACTGCGTCTTCCTCGACGGTGAGCAGGTCGAGGACGTAGTACTCGTTGTAGAACTCGACGTTGTGCTTGACGCAGTTTTGGTACAGCGTCTGCAGGATCATGTGGCCGGTGCGGTCCGCGGCGTAGCAGGCACGGCGGACCGGAGCCTTGCCGTGGTCGCGAGTGTGGCCGCCGAAGCGGCGCTGGTCGATCCGGCCCTCGGGCGTGCGGTTGAACGGCAGGCCCATCTTCTCAAGGTCCAGGACGGCGTCGATCGCTTCCTTCGCCATGACCTCGGCGGCGTCCTGGTCCACCAGGTAGTCGCCGCCCTTGATGGTGTCGAAGGTGTGCCACTCCCAGTTGTCTTCCTCGACGTTGGCCAGGGCTGCACACATGCCGCCCTGTGCCGCGCCGGTGTGGGAGCGCGTGGGGTAAAGCTTGGTCAGTACTGCTGTTCGCGCACGCTGACCGGATTCGATCGCGGCGCGCATGCCAGCGCCACCGGCACCGACAATGACGACGTCGTACTTATGGACCTGCATACCAGATGCTCTTTCTCTCAAAATTCGCTGTAAAACACCGCCGGCGGAGCCTGCGCAGTGAAGTCTCGTGATCCCTGTGTCCCGCGCGGGCAGGCAAGGATCAGCGCCCGGAGGCCCGGGCCGCTACGGAGCGGGGCAGAACCCGCCGGGCAGCTGCACGCCGTCGACCACTGGGCACGGGTTGAAGGTGAAGATCACCAGCGTGCCGAGGATGATGATGGCTGCGGCCGCGGCATAGAGCACGATCTTCAGCCAGAGACGCGTCGCGTCCTTTTCGGCGTAGTCGTTGATGATGGTGCGCACGCCGTTGGTGCCGTGCAGCATGGCGAGCCACAGCATGGCCAGGTCCCAGACCTGCCAGAACGGGTCGGCCCACTTGCCGGCCACGAAGCCGAAGTCGATCGCGTGGATGCCTTCGCCCACCAGCAGGTTGACGGTCAGGTGGCCGAAGATGAGGACCACGAGGACGACGCCGGAAAGCCGCATGAAGAGCCATGCCAGCATTTCGAAGTTGCCCTTGGACGAACCGCTGCGGCGGTACTGCGGCGCAATCTTGCCGCTGCGCGGACTCTGAATGGTTGCACTCATGGCTTAGTGACCTCCGAGGGCGAGGGACAGGTGGCGGATGGAGAAGCCGACCATGACGATGACCCAGAGGGCCAGGACGGTCCACAGCATCTGGCGCTGGTACTTCGCGCCCTTCTTCCAGAAGTCGACGGCGATGATGCGCAGGCCGTTGAAGGCGTGGAATACGATCGCTGCGACGAGGCCCGTTTCACCCAGGGCCATAAGGGGGTTCTTGTAGGCACCGATCACGGCGGTGTAGGCCTCGGGGGACACACGCACCAATGAGGTGTCCAGCACGTGGACCAACAAGAAGAAAAAGATCACTACACCGGTAACGCGGTGTCCAACCCAGGACCACATGCCTTCACGGCCGCGGTACAAGGTGCCAGCTGGTTTTGTCGGCACTGAATAAACCTCCCTGCAACACAGCGGCGCTGGCATGGGATCCACGCGGGGGGAACGCCTGCTGCGAGAGCACTCGTAAGCTCAAGCCTAAATCTAGGCTTCGCCCTCAGCTTATTCAATTCAGCGGATCGATGGTGACGGCGCCCGGCGCGGTTTTTGACCGCTTTTGAGACGAACGCCACATTTGCTTGCGCCGCCGTCGACTCCGTTTGCGTGCGTTGCGTGCCAACTCCGGGGTGTGCGGGCGGCGTTCCGCTAAAGTAGCCGTGATGACTACAGACAATATGGCCAGCCATGACTCACCCCAGGACGCTGCGGCGGACTCCCCGCTGCGGCGTTTCATCGCGGTGATTCCGGCAGGCGGTGTGGGGACCCGGCTCTGGCCGCTGTCCCGGGCCGCCGCCCCCAAATTCCTGCACGATCTCACCGGATCCGGCAGCACGTTGCTGCGCGCCACCTACGACCGGCTGGAACCCCTCGCCGGCAGCCGCGTGCTGGTCGTCACCGGAACGGCGCACCGCGAGGCCGTGTGCCGCCAACTGCCCGAGGTGCGCGAGGCGGACCTGGTGCTGGAGAGCGAGCCCAAGGACTCGGGTGCGGCCATCGGCCTCGCCGCGGCGATCCTGTTCGAGCGCGATCCGGAAACGATCATGGGTTCCTTCGCCGCGGATCAGGTCATCAGCCCCGACGCACTGTTCCAGGACGCGGTCCGTGAGGCCATCCACACGGCGGCCGCCGGCAAGATCGTCACCATTGGCATCAAGCCCACGCACCCGTCCACCGGCTTTGGCTACATCCGCGCCGGCGACAAGTTGAGTGTGCCCGGCGCCCCGAGCGCCCACACAGTCGTCGAATTCGTCGAGAAGCCCAGCGAGGAAGTCGCCCAGCAGTACGTGGACAGCGGCGAGTACGTCTGGAACGCGGGCATGTTCGTCGCGCCGGTCTCGCTCATGCTCAAGCACCTGGAGGCCAACCAGCCGGAACTCTTCGCGGGCCTGCAGGAGATTGCCAAGGCCTGGGACACCCCGCTGCGCGACGAGGTCACCTCCCGCGTCTGGCCAACCCTGCCCAAGATCGCTATCGACTACGCGGTCGCCGAGCCCGCCGCGGCAGCCGGGGACGTCGCCGTCGTGCCCGGCACCTTCCGCTGGGACGACGTCGGGGACTTCGCCTCCGTGGGCCGGCTCAACAGTGCCAAGGAAGTCGACGACGTCACCGTGATCGGCGAGGGTGCCCGGGTCTTCACTGAGAACTCGAGCGGCGTGGTGGTCTCCGACACCAAGCGTGTGATCGCCCTGATCGGCATCGAGGATGTGGTGATCGTGGACACCCCCGATGCCCTGCTCGTGATGACGAAGGCGCATTCGCAGCGGGTCAAGGCCGCCGTGGACGCGCTCAAGGCCAGCGGCGACACGGACGTCCTCTAGTCCCCTTCAGGTAAGCGGGACTGTACTGCCGTAACCGTCCGACTGCGATGCCGCTATTTTTCTGACTCTCGCTAGAGTGATTGTGTGCGCAATTACACTACTGAAGCTGAGCCAACCACCCTGGTGGGGCCGTGGCTGGAGCCACTCCTGCCGGAGCTGATCGCCTTCCGCCGCGACCTGCACGCGCACCCCGAGCTGTCCTTCAAGGAGTTCCGCACCACGGATAAGCTGGCCAAGCGGCTTGAGGCTGCCGGCCTGACCCCGCGCCGGCTCGAGGGTACCGGGCTGACCGTGGATGTCGGCGAGGGCCCCATCGCCACCGCGCTCCGCGGCGACATTGACGCCCTGCCCATCATCGAGGAGACCGGACTGCCGTTCGCGTCCAAGAACCACGGCGTGACGCACGCCTGCGGCCACGACGTCCACACCACCACGATGCTGGGCATCGCCCTGATCCTGCAGCGGATGCACGACTCCTCGCCGCTGGGCGGCACGGTGCGGATCATCTTCCAGCCGGCCGAGGAGACCATGCCCGGCGGCGCGCACGCGTGCATCGAACAAGGTGTGCTGGAGGGGGTGCCGCGGATCCTGGCGCTGCACTGCGACCCCCGGATCGAGGTCGGCAAGATCGGCACCCGGATCGGCGCCATCACCTCGGCGTCGGACACCATCAAGATTGAACTGAGCGGCCGAGGCGGCCACACCTCGCGCCCGCACCTGACCGAGGAACTCGTCTTCGCCCTCGCGCAGATCGCCATCAACGTCCCGGCCGTGCTCTCCCGGCGCGTCGACGTCCGCAGCGGGGTGTCCGTGGTCTGGGGACACATCTCGGCTGGCTCCGCACCGAACGCCATCCCGGCGAGCGGCTACATGGCCGGCACCATGCGCTGCCTGGACCGGGATGCCTGGCACAGCGCGGGGGAGATCCTCGACGAGGTGGTGCAGCAGATCGCGGCGCCCTACGGCGTCGACGTGCACCTGGAGCACACCCGCGGCGTGCCGCCCGTAGTGAACTCCGAACACGAGACCGCGCTGATCGAGGCTTCGGCCCGGGCCGAAATCGGCGAGAGCTCCGTGGTGCTGACGCCGCAGTCGATGGGCGGCGAGGACTTCGCCTGGTTCCTCGCGGACCTGCCCGGCGCGATGATGCGGCTGGGCACGAAAACCCCCGGCGGCGAGGAGTACGACCTGCACCGCGGCGACTACATCCTGGACGAACGCGCCCTGGGCCTCGGCATCCGGGTGCTCACGGCGGCGGCCCTCCGCACCCTCCGCGACCTCTAGGGCAGGCGCCGGCCGACGCTCCGGAGCCGCACCTTCGCCTGCTCAAGGGCGGGCGTGCCCGCGGAAATTCCCCACCTTTCCCTTCGCGGGGCCGGGACGCGCCAGCGCTGCCTGCGGACACGCCGTCGGCGCCCCTTGAAGTTGGGGAAATCCGGCGGGCGGCTGCACCGGTAAATGCGTTGTGCACAACTCAGTTGTGCGCAACTTAGTTGTGCGCTAAGGTTTTTAGGTGAGCAAAACTGATTCCCCTGCGTCCGCCGGGACCGACGCCCCCCGCCTGGACAGGCAGGTGTGCTTCGCCATGTACTCGGCTTCGCGGGCCGCTACCGCCGTCTACCGGCCCATACTCGAGGAACTCGGACTGACGTACCCGCAGTACCTCGTGATGATGGTGCTCTGGGAGGACCAGCCCCGCAGCGTCCGCGAGCTGGGCGAGGAACTCGGGCTGGACTCCGGAACCCTCTCGCCGCTGCTCAAGCGCCTCGAGTACCTGGGATACGTGGAACGACGGCGGTCCGCGGCGGACGAACGGCGCGTCGAGGTCTTCCTCACTGAGTCCGGCGCCGCCCTCAGCGCCCGTGCCACCGGAATTCCGCAGCGGCTCGCCGATGCCGCCGGACTCTCCGCTAACGAGCTCGACCAGCTCCGCGAGACCCTGGGCCGGCTCACCGCCGCGCTGCAGTCCGGCCGCTGACCGGCCCCGCCAATTGCGGGCTGCGGCCGCGCGGCAACCCCACAAGCTTCCCTTCCCCCAACAGATTGGAATCCCCATGAAGACCCTCTATACGGCCGAAGCACTGGCCTCCGGCGAAGGCCGCGACGGCAACGCGCAGACGTCCGACGGCAAACTCAATGTCACCCTGGCCAGCCCGGTTGAGCTCGGCGGCAACGGCGAAGGCACCAACCCCGAGCAGCTCTTCGCCGCCGGGTACGCCGCCTGCTTCCACTCTGCCCTGCGCCTGGTGGGCCGCCAGCAGAAGGCGGACCTGACCGACTCCGCCGTCGCCGCGAAGATCCACCTCGGCGCCCTCGACGGCGGCTCCGGCTATGGCATCGCCGCCGAACTCGAGATCGCGCTGCCGGCCGTGGACCGCGAAACCGCCGAAGCGCTCGTCGCCAAGGCCCACGAGGTCTGCCCCTACTCCAACGCCACCCGTGGCAACATCACCGTAGACATCACCATCCTGGAGGTCGCCGCATGAGCACCGAGAACAGCACCCTTCCCGCCACCACCCGAGAGATCCAGCTGGCCTCCCGCCCGCACGGCCGCCCCGTGCCGGAGAACTTCCGGCTGGCCGAATCCCCGCTGCCGGAGCTCCAGGACGGCCAGGTCCTGGTCCGCAACCTGTTCATCTCCGTGGACCCCTACATGCGCGGCCGGATGAACGACGTGAAGTCCTACTCCGCGCCGTTCGCCCTGGACGCCGCCATGGAGGGCGGCGCCGTCGGCGAGGTCATCGCCTCCCGCTCGGCCGACCGCGCGGTTGGGGACACTGTGGTGCACAGCCTCGGCTGGCGCGAGTACGCCGTCCTGGACGCCGCCGCGACGACGCCGGCCCGCACCGACCTGGCCCCGGCGTCGGCCTTCCTGGGTGCCCTCGGCATGACCGGCCTGACCGCCTACGCCGGACTGCTCAAGGTCGCCGAGTTCAAGCCGGGCGAGGCCGTCTTCGTCTCCGGCGCAGCCGGCGCCGTCGGCTCGCTGGTGGGGCAGATTGCCAAGGCCATGGGCGCCTCCCGGGTGATCGGCAGCGCCGGCACCCCGGAGAAGGTGGCCCGCCTGCTGGAGCTCGGCTTCGACGCCGCCTTCAACTACCATGACGGCCCGGTCCGAGACCTGCTGAAGGAGGCGGCGGGGGAGAAGGGCATCGACGTCTACTTCGACAACGTCGGCGGCGAGCACCTCGAGGCCGCGCTGTCCGTGCTCAACGTCGGCGGCCGCGTCGCCATGTGCGGCGCCATCTCTCAGTACAACTCTACCGAGCCGACGCCGGCCCCGCGGAACCTCATGCTGGCCATCGGCAAGCAGCTGACCCTCAAGGGCTTCCTGGTGGGCGGTTACTGGCAGTATATGGGCGAGTTCGTCGAGAAGCTCTCCGGCTGGCTGGCCGACGGCACCGTCCGTTACGACGAGACCGTGGTGGACGGGCTGGAGAACGCACCGCAGGCCTTCATGGACCTGCTGGAGGGGGCCAACACCGGCAAGATGCTGGTCCGCCTCTAAGCTAACTCCGCCTCCAGCGCAGGCGCGAACGTTGCCCCTGGGGCCCCGATTTCCACGATTTCGGGGCCTCACGCGTACGGTCGCGCGGGAACGGCGCAGCGCTTGGTAACAAGTTCTCAACAATCTGTGAAATGGCTGTGAAGTGTGTTACTCGACGTGTTCCATGACACTAAAGTAACTTGCATCAGTGCGCCTCGGCGCAGTGCTGCGAATCCGTCAGTGACAACAGTGTTTCGGGGGAAAACCGGAAGCAGACACTCATTGAACTCCCGTCGTAGCGCCTATCTCTTTCTTCCTGGAGGAACTTTGACGAACTCACTGCGCGCAACTTTCAAGCGCGGTTCAATGGCCGGCGTCGCCACCGCAGGTGCGGCCGCTTTGCTGCTCACCGGTTGCGGGGCTGCCCCGACCGCCAGCAGCACCGCCAGCGCAAGCGCCAGCAACTACACCGGCTGCATCGTGTCCGACTCCGGCGGATTCGACGACCAGTCGTTCAACCAGTCCTCCTACGAGGGCCTGAAGAAGACCGAGAAGGATCTCGGCATCAAGGTCAACCAGGTCGAGTCGAAGACCAACAACGACTTCGAGCCGAACCTGCGCGCCATGGTCACTGCCGGCTGCAACCTGACCATCACGGTCGGCTTCCTGCTCGGCGACGCCACCAAGGCCCAGGCCACGGCGAACCCGGACAAGCACTTCGCGATCATCGACTTCGGCTACGACAAGCCGATCGCCAACGTCAAGCCGATCATCTATGACACGGCCCAGGCTGCCTTCCTGGCCGGCTACCTCGCCGCGGGCACCACCAAGACCGGTACCGTCGCGACCTTCGGCGGCATCAAGATCCCCACCGTCACCATCTTCATGGACGGCTACGCCGACGGCGTGAAGTACTACAACGAGAAGAAGGGCAAGAACGTCAAGGTTCTTGGCTGGGACAAGGCCAAGCAGGACGGCTCCTTCACCGGCGACTTCGAGAAGCAGGACAAGGGCAAGCAGTTCACCCAGAACTTCCTGGACCAGGGTGCGGACATTGTCATGCCCGTCGCGGGTCCGGTCGGCAAGGGTGCAGGCGCAGCGCTGAAGGAAGCCAAGGCAGCAGGCAAGGACGTCAAGCTCATCTGGGTTGACTCCGACGGCTTCCTGACCGCCCCGGATTACAAGGACATCATGCTCTCCTCCGTGATGAAGCAGATGGGCGAGGCCGTTGAGACCGTCGTGAAGGAAGACACGGAAGGCAAGTTCACCAACACGCCTTACGTCGGCACCCTCGCGAACGACGGCGTCCAGCTGGCTCCGTTCCACGACCTGGACTCCCAGGTTCCGGCCGAACTGAAGTCCGAGCTGGACCAGATCAAGAAGGACATCGCCGACGGCAAGCTGAAGGTTGAGTCCGCAGCCAGCCCGAAGGCGTAACTTCCGCCGCTAAGCGCCACGGCCCGGACGGTCCCAGACCGCACGGGCTGTGGCGCTTTTCGTTGCGGCTACTCTTGGCCGCAGCGCTGGCGGCAGGCACTAGGCTGGTTCTGCAGCCCCATCACCCCGTCCGGTCGTGACCCGGACACACTTCGAGATTGGTCAGAGTTTTGAAACTTGAACTCAAGGGGATCACCAAACGCTTCGGCTCCCTGGTAGCCAACGACCACATTGACGTGGTCGTTGAACCCGGGCAGATCCACTGTCTGCTCGGCGAGAACGGCGCCGGCAAGTCCACGCTGATGAACGTCCTCTACGGGCTCTACGAACCCACCGACGGCGAAATCCTCATCGACGACAAACCCGTCAGCTTCCGCGGCCCGGGGGACGCGATGGCGGCAGGCATCGGCATGGTGCACCAACACTTCATGCTGGTCCCGGTCTTCACGGTCGCCGAAAACGTGGCCCTCGGGGCGGAAACCACCAAGGCCGGCGGCTTCCTCAATCTCGATGACACCCGCCGGAAGATCCAGGAGATCTCCGACCGGTACGGCTTCGACGTCGACCCCGACGCCCTGATCGAGGACCTGCCGGTCGGCGTCCAGCAGCGCGTGGAGATCATCAAGGCCCTGGTCCGCGACGCCAAGGTGCTCATCCTCGACGAGCCCACCGCCGTACTGACCCCGCAGGACACCGACGAGCTGCTGGACATCATGCGCCAGCTCAAGAGCCACGGCACCTCGATCGTCTTCATCTCGCACAAGCTGCGCGAGGTCAAGGCCGTCTCGGACACCATCACGGTGATCCGGCGCGGCAAGGTCGTCGGCACGGCCAGCCCCACGGCCTCGACGACGGAACTCGCCTCCATGATGGTGGGCCGGGCAGTCAACCTGACCCTGGACAAGGCCCCGGCCCGGCCGCAGGAGACCACGTTCCAGGTCAAGGACCTCACCGTGATCGCACCGAGCGGCCAGCACGTCGTGGACGGGATCAGCTTCGACATTGCCCGCGGCGAGATCCTGGCCGTCGCCGGCGTGCAGGGCAACGGGCAGACCGAGCTGACCGAGGCGATCCTCGGCCTGCAGGACCGGGTCCACGGCTCCATCCTGCTCGACGGCGAGGAGTTGGTGGGCCGCAGCGTCAAGGACGTGCTGAAGGCCGGCGTCGGCTTCGTGCCCGAGGACCGCTCGGTGGACGGTCTGATCGGAACGTTCTCGATCGCCGAGAACCTGATCCTGGACCGCTACGACCAGGAACCGTTCGCGAAGGGCATCAGCATGAGCCCGGCGAAGGTGCTGGAAAACGCGAAGACCCGGATCGACGAGTTCGACGTGCGCACCCCGTCCGGCTCGCTCGCCGCGGGCACCCTGTCCGGCGGCAACCAGCAGAAGGTGGTCATGGCTCGCGAGCTGTCGCGCCCGCTGCGCCTCTTTATCGCGTCCCAGCCGACCCGCGGCGTCGACGTCGGCTCCATCGAGTTCCTGCACAAGCGGATCGTAGCGGAACGCGACCACGGCACCCCCGTGATGATCGTCTCCACCGAACTCGACGAAGTGATCGAGCTGGCGGACCGGATCGCTGTGCTTTACAAGGGCAGGCTGGTGGGCATCGTCCCGGCCGGCACCGGACGTGACGTCCTGGGCCTCATGATGGCCGGCCTGTCGCCCGACGAGGCCCACGCCGACAGCACCAAGACCCCGGCAACCGCAGCCGCCGCCCCGGCCGCCGCCGCCCAGCCCGCACAGGAGTCCACCTCCGGCGCCGTAGGAGAGCACCATGACTGAAACCAACCGGCCACGCCACGCGGCTGAATCCGATCCGGCGAAAACCGCGGGAACCGCAGCCCAGCCAACCGCGACGCCGAACACCCCCGACGTCGAAACCGCCGAAACCACCGACGCCACGGACGCCACCACCGCCACCTCGCTGGACACCGCTGGCGGGGCGATGCGCCCCTCGGCCGTCCCGGTCTCGGGCCAGAGCGGCATCGTCCCCGGCGGCCCCGACTCGCTCATGCGCAAAATCTTCACCGGAAGCGGCATGGTCTCCGTGCTGGCCGTGCTGCTCGCGCTGATCCTCGGCGGCCTGCTGATCGCCAGCACGGACAAGGCCGTCAGCGCGAGCGCGGGCTACCTCTTCGCCCGGCCCAGCGACTTCTTCTCCGCCGTCTGGTCCGCCGCTACCCGCTCCTACGTGGCGCTCTTCCAGGGCTCCGTGTTCAACCCCCGCGGCACCGGCGCGGCCGGGCAGTTCGCCCCGCTGATGGAAACCCTCACCATCGCCACCCCGCTGATCACCGCCGGCCTCGGCGTCGCCCTGGCCTTCCGCGCCGGACTCTTCAACATCGGTGCTCAGGGCCAGATCATCATGGCCGGCATCCTCGCCTCGTGGGTCGGCTTCGCCCTGCACCTGCCGATGGGCCTGCACCTGCTGCTGGTCCTCGTGGCCGGCATCCTCGGCGGCGCCCTCTGGGCCGGCCTGGTCGGCTTCCTCAAGGCCCGCACCGGCGCCCACGAGGTGATCCTGACGATCATGTTCAACTACATCGCGCTGTACTTCCTGCGCTACCTGCTCAACACCCCCGCGTTCCAGCGGCCGGGCGAGACCAACCCGATTTCCCCGATCCTGGACCCCAGCGCCGTCTACCCGCAGATTTTGGGCACCCAGTACCGGCTGCACCTGGGCTTCATCCTGGCCATCGCGGCGACCGTCTTCGTCTGGTGGGTGCTGAACCGCTCCACGATCGGCTTCGAATTCCGGGCCGTCGGCGCCAACCCGAAGGCCGCCCTGACCGCCGGCATCAACGTCCCGCGCGCCACCATCCTGGTGATGGCCATCGCGGGCGCCCTCGCCGGCATGTCCGGCGTCGCCCAGGTGGCCGGCACCGAAAAGGTCCTCACCGACGGCGTCGCGGCCACCTACGGCTTTGACGCCATCACGGTTGCGCTGCTGGGACGCTCGACGCCGTGGGGCACCTTCGCCGCAGGCCTGCTCTTCGGCGCCTTCCGCGCCGGCGCCGTCCAGATGCAGATCCAGACCGGAACCCCGATCGACATCGTGCTGGTGGTCCAGTCGCTGATCGTGCTCTTCATCGCCGCCCCGCCGCTGGTGCGGGCGGTGTTCGGCCTGAACCCGCGCAAGAAGAAGGCCGTCAAGGCCAACAAGTCCAAGACGGCAGCAACCACCGGAGTAGCAGCATGAGCACAACAGCAACGTCGCCCCAGCCGGGGAAGCCGCAGCCTGCACCCCTGGACGGAGCTCCCGCGGCCAAGCACCACCACACGGCCGTGACCGCCAAGCCCGTGACCTGGAAGCTCCCGGTCACCCTGCTGGTGCTGGCCATCGTGGCGTTCGTCTTCTTCGGACTGATGGGGCCGCACCAGACCGCCAAGTTCGGAATCTCCACCGGGAGCGACTTCTTCCAGCTGCCGGCCCTGGAGGTTCAGGCCTTCCTCGGCGGCATCGTTCTCTCGGTGATCATGCTGGCGCTGGCCGGCTATGCCGTGTTCCTCAAGACCCGGAACCGCAAGGTCCCGGGCTGGGTCACGATCGCCTTCATCGCGCTGTTTGTCGCCGCGTTCCTGATCTGGGTGGTCGGCGGGGCCCGCACCACCAGCATTTCCCTCGCCGGGCTGATCGCAGGGTCCGTGACCCTGGCCGTGCCGCTGGTCTTCGGCTCCCTGTCCGGCGTGCTCTGCGAACGCGTCGGCGTCGTGAACATCGCGATCGAAGGCCAGCTCCTGGGCGGCGCCTTCACGGCCGCGATCATCGCCACCCTGACGCACAACCCCTTCCTGGGCCTGCTCGCGGCGGCCATCGCCGGGGCCCTCGTCTCCATGATCCTGGCCCTGTTCAGCATCAAGTACGTGGTCAACCAGATCATCGTCGGCGTCGTGCTCAACGTCCTCGTCTCCGGCGTCACCGGCTTCCTGTTCAGCACGGTCATGCAGGCGGACAAGGAGAAGTTCAACTCTCCCGCGCACCTGGATCCGATCACCATCCCGGTTTTGGGCGACATCCCGCTGATCGGCCCGATCCTGTTCAAGCAGTCCTTGATCGGCTACCTGATGTACATCGCCGTGATCGTGGTCTGGGTAGGGCTGTTCAAGACCAAGTGGGGCCTGCGCGTCCGCGCCGTCGGCGAACACCCGCAGGCAGCCGACACCATGGGCATCAAGGTCAACGCCACCCGCTTCTGGAACGTCACCCTCGGCGGCGCCATCGCCGGCATCGGCGGTTCCTTCTTCACCCTCGTGGCGATCGACAGCTTCACCAAGGAAATCTCCGGCGGACGCGGCTTCATCGCCCTGGCCGCACTGATCTTCGGCCGTTGGAACCCGATCGGCGCCTTCTTCGCGGCGCTGCTGTTCGGCTTCGCCGACAACCTGCAAAGCATCGTGACGATCATCGGCACCCCGGTTCCGAGCCAGTTCATGGCGATGCTGCCGTACCTCGTGACGGTGCTCGCCGTGGCCGGGCTCGTCGGACGCTCCCGGCCGCCGGCGGCCAGCGGCATCCCGTACGTGAAGGGCTGACCATGGCTGATCACATTAGCGGGAACGGCAGCCCGGCAGCGGTCCCGGCCGCCGGCGTGGACTGGGCAGCCCTCGAGGCCGCCGCGGTCGCGGCGATGAAGAACGCCTATGCGCCGTATTCGAAGTTCGCGGTGGGGGCAGCGGCCCTCACCGCGGACGGCCGGATCGTCAGCGGCTGCAACGTCGAAAACGCCAGCTACGGGCTCACGCTGTGCGCCGAGTGCACGCTGGTCGGCAACCTGCACATGAGCGGCGGCGGCCTGCTGCGCGCCTTCTACTGCGTGGACGCGGACGGCAACGTGCTGATGCCGTGCGGGCGCTGCCGGCAGCTGCTCTACGAATTCCGGGCCCCGGACATGGAACTCATGACCACACAGGGCATCAAGACGATGGACCAGGTGCTTCCCGACGCATTTGGCCCCCAACACCTGGAGGAAACCCGGTGACACAGACCACCAGCACCACTGCCAGCGGCACTGAAGCCTTCGACGCCGTCGACATCATCCGCATCAAGCGCGACAAGGGCGTGCTCAGCGCCGCCCAGATCGACTGGACGATCGACGCCTACACACGCGGCGCCATCGCCGATGAGCAGATGGCCGCGCTGAACATGGCCATCCTGCTCAACGGAATGGACCGCGCGGAGATTTCCCGCTGGACCGCGGCGATGATCGCCTCCGGCGAGCGGATGGACTTCTCCAGTCTGCGCCGGCCCGACGGCGGCGTGAAAGCCACCTCTGACAAGCACTCCACCGGCGGGGTGGGGGACAAGATCACCCTTCCGCTGGCACCCCTCGTGGCCGTGTTCGGTGTCGCCGTTCCGCAGCTCTCCGGCCGCGGCCTCGGCCACACCGGCGGCACCCTGGACAAGCTCGAGTCCATCCCCGGCTGGCGCGCGGCGCTGAGCAACGAGGAGATGCTGGCCCAGCTGCAGGACGTGGGGGCCGTCATCTGCGCCGCCGGCGCCGGCCTGGCCCCGGCGGACAAGAAGCTCTACGCCCTGCGTGACGTCACCGGCACGGTCGAGGCCATCCCGCTGATCGCCTCCTCGATCATGAGCAAGAAGATCGCCGAAGGCACCGGATCGCTGGTCCTGGACGTCAAGGTGGGCAGCGGCGCGTTCATGAAGGACGAGGCGCGTGCCCGCGAGCTGGCCGAGACCATGGTGGCGCTGGGCAAGGACGCCGGGGTCAACACGGTGGCGCTGCTGACCAATATGAACACGCCCCTGGGCCTCACCGCGGGCAACGCGATCGAGGTCGAGGAATCCGTGGAGATCCTCGACGGCGGAGGCCCCGAAGACGTCGTCGAACTCACCGTCCGGCTGGCCGAGGAGATGCTGGCCTGCGCCGGCGTCCACGACGCCGATCCGCGCGCCGCGCTCCGGGACGGCCGCGCCATGGACGTCTGGAACCGGATGATCGAGGCCCAGGGCGGCGATCCGCGCGCCAAACTGCCGGTGGCCAAGGAATCCGAGACTATCTACGCGCCGGCCGACGGCGTGCTGGTGGAACTCGACGCCATGGCCGTTGGCGTCGCAGCCTGGCGCCTCGGCGCCGGCCGCGCCCGCAAGGAGGACCAGGTCCAGGCCGGCGCCGGGGTGCGGATGCACGCCAAGCCGGGCGCCACGGTCCGCGCCGGCGAGCCGCTGATGACCCTGCTGACGGACACCCCGGAGAAGTTCGAACGTGCCAAGGAAGCGCTCGAGCACGCCGCCGTGATCGCCCCCGAGGGCTCCCGCCCGGCCCAGCAACTCATCATCGACCGCATCGCCTGAGGCTCCGGCTGCCGCCTTGCCCTATCACTCCTGGTCCCCAACCCCGGGGGTTGGCAGCCCCAAGTGATAGGGCAACGGCGCCGGGTCCGGCAGTACACTGGCACCACAGTATTCCGGGAGAAACCGGGCACCGCCGTGCGTTAGGAAACCGTGCAGGCAATCAACGACTTCATCCTGGCCGCCGCAGGCCAACCCTGGGTCCTGTTCCTCGTGTTCGCGTGCTGCCTGATCGACGGGTTCTTTCCCCCGGTTCCCAGCGAATCGGTGGTGGTGGGCCTGGCCGCCGTCGCCGCGGCGGCCGAGGTGCCCAACCCGCTTCTGCTGGTGGCCGTGGCAGCCGCCGGGGCGTTCTCCGGGGACAACATCGCCTACCTGATCGGGCGGGCCACCGGGACCGGACGCTGGGCGTGGATGCGCGGATACCGGGCGCAGCGGGCCTTCCTCTGGGCCGGCGGCGAGCTCCGGAAGCGGCCCGCGTCGCTGATCATGGTCGCCCGGTTTGTCCCGATCGGCCGGGTGGCCGTCAACCTGACCGCCGGCGCCACCAACTATGCGCAATCCCGTTTTCTCGCCCTGACGGTGCTTTCCGCGATGCTGTGGTCCGGCTATTCGGTGGGAATCGGCCTTTTCTTCGGGCAATGGTTCGAAGACAACCACCTGCTCGGCGCCACCATCGCGATCATCTGCGCGATCATCCTCGGCATCGCCGTCGACCTCACCCTGAGCAGGCTTCGCGGCCGTGCGCCGGGGGAGCTGGTCCCGGACGACCCGGACCGGCCCGCGCCGCCGGCCGACGGCTAGGACCGTGCCGGGAACGCCCGCGCCACGGCCGGAAACATCGCTGCGGTGCGTAGCGCAGGACGCCCGGCCCGTGGGACACTTAGGTGCGATTCACGTCACGTCCGTGCCGTGTGCGCCCAGCTGTATCTCATGTCCGTCCCGGGTACGTCCCACCCCTTCAGTTTTCTAGGAGCACAGCCCGCGTGGAGTTCATTAATGAGGCAGTGCTCCATGCAGCAGGCCAGTGGTGGATCTACCCCCTCCTGCTGGTGTTCTTCTTCGTCGACGGCTTCGCCATGGTGGTCCCCAGCGAGACCCTGATTGTCGCCCTCGCCGCGTACTCCCGGCACAGCGGACAGCCCAATCTGTGGATTCTCGGCCTCACGGCGCTCATCGGCGCCATCGCCGGCGACAACATGGCCTACCTGCTGGGGCGCAAAATCGGCATCGAACGGTTCCGCTGGATGCGCAAGCCCAAGGTCCAGCGGGTCTTCGCCTGGGCCCGCTACGAACTGGAAAAGCGCGGCGCGGTGCTGATCTTCACCGCCCGGTACATCCCGTGGGGCCGCGTGGCCGTCAACTACGTCGCCGGCACCACCGGGTTCCCGCACCGCAGGTTCTTCCTCCTGGACGCCTTCGCCTGCGTCACCTGGGTGATCTACTCGCTCGGGATCGGCATTCTGGCCAGTTCCTTCCCCTGGCTGCACCACAACCCGCTCCTGAGCGCCGGGATCGCCGTCGTCTTCGCTATTGTCCTCGGCGTGGCCGTTGACCACCTGCTGCGCTGGTGGCACAAGCGCCTGGGCCGGCACGACGAGCCGGAAGCCGCGGAGGCCGACGCGGCGGACGATGCCGCGGCTTCCGGGTCCGAGCCGGCGCTGACCGCCTGGTCGAAGGAGACCGACGCTTCCCGCAAGTAGCGCGGGGAGCCGTCCGACCCTATGGTTGGAACGTGACTGAGACTATTCTTGACGCTGCCCCTGACCTCGAATTCGACCTGAAGGGCCTTCCCAAGGTTTCCCTTCACGACCACCTGGACGGCGGACTGCGTCCGGCCACCATCATTGAACTTGCCGAAGCGGTCGGCCACACGCTGCCCTCCACCGACCCGGTCGCGCTGGGGGAGTGGTTCCGCGAATCCGCCGACTCCGGTTCGCTGGTCCGCTACCTCGAGACGTTCGACCACACCATCGCCGTCATGCAGACCAAGGAAGGCCTGTTCCGCGTCGCCAAGGAGTTCGTTGAAGACCTCGCGGACGACGGCGTCGTGTACGGCGAAGTGCGCTGGGCCCCGGAACAGCACCTGCAGCAGGGCCTGTCGCTGGACGACGTCGTTGAGGCCGTCCAGGCGGGCCTCGATGCAGGCGTCGACGCCGTCGCCGAGACCGGCCGCGAGATCCAGGTCGGCCAGCTGATCACCGCCATGCGCCACGCCGACCGCGGCCAGGAAATCGCCGAACTGGCCGTCCGGCACCGCTACAAGGGTGCAGTCGGCTTCGACATCGCCGGCGCCGAGGACGGCTTCCTGCCTTCCCGCTTCAAGGACGCCTTCACCTACCTTGCCCAGCACAACTTCCCGGCCACGATCCACGCCGGCGAGGCCGCCGGCCTGGAGAGTATCCAATCCGCACTCGTTGACGGCCGGGCCCTGCGCCTGGGCCACGGCGTTCGGATCGCCGAGGACGTCACCGTCGAGTTCGAAGAGGCCGACGCCGCCGACGCCGACGATGTCTCCGATATCAACGCCGACAGCGACGAGGTCGACGACAACATCGGCCTGGTAACCCTCGGCGAGCTCGCCAGCTGGGTCCGGGACCGCGGCATCGCACTGGAGATCTGCCCGTCCTCCAACCTGCAGACCGGCGCCATTGCCGGCTTCGGCGAGGGCATCGAAAGCCACCCGGTGGACATGCTCTACCAGCTGGGCTTCAACGTCACGATCAACACGGACAACCGGCTGATGAGCGGCGTGACCCTCACCGACGAGTTCGAACTGCTCGTGGAGACGTTCGACTACGACCTGGACGACCTGCTCGAGCTGACCCTGAACGCAGCCGAAGCCGCGTTCCTGCCGCTGGAGGAGAAGGAAGCCCTGGTCGAATACATCAACGAGGCCTACGCCGACCTTGGCTAAGGACTCCAACCCGGTGGACGCGCCGCTCAGGGATTTGTTGCGAACCATCGCCGAGCTGCGCGTCCACTGCCCCTGGATGGGCGCCCTCAGCCACGAATCCCTCGTGGAATACCTCCTCGAGGAGGCCTATGAGGTGGCTGAAACCATCGAGTCAGACGGCGGCGACGCCGAGCTGCGGGCGGAACTAGGCGATGTCCTGCTGCAGGTGGTGCTGCATGCCCGGCTCGCCGAGGAGCGCGGCGCCTTCGACTTCGACGACGTCGCCCGCGGCCTGCGGGACAAGATGGTCCGGCGCAATCCGCACGTCTTCCGCGCCGACGGCTCCCTGCAGGACTCCTTCCCGGCCACGGTCCAGGAGATCGTGCTGAAGTGGGATGCGGTCAAGAAAACCGAAAAGCCCGGCCGGGGCCACGCCTTCGACGGCGTCCCGGCCGCGCTGCCGGCGCTGGCCCGGGCGCAGAAGCTCCAGGACCGGGCCGAACGGGCCGGACTGCCGACTGCGTTGGAGCCGGCGCCCGCGATGGAGGCCCCCGCCTTGGAGGCCGCCGCCTCCGCACCCGCCGCGGGACCACCCGCCCCGGCGACCGAGCGGGAGCTAGGCGAGCTGCTGTTCGGCATTGTCGCGGCCGCCCGGCGCAACGGCCTGGACGCCGAACGCGCCCTGCGCGCGGTCAACCGCCATTTCCAGGAGAGCCAGCCCGGCAGCGAGCCCGGCGGCACCGGCGCGGGAGCACCGAGTCCGGGGACTGGATAGCTTTCCGTAACTTATCCCACTCTCGACTAGGCTAGGGGCGACGAGGACGTCGGTTTCCAGCTTGATCCACCGCTAGATTTCCAGCAGTCAGATTCCCAGCAGATCGCTTCACCCAAAGGAGCATATTCATGGCGCTTATCGATGCCATCCACGCCCGCGAGATCCTCGATTCCCGCGGCAACCCGACCGTAGAAGTTGAAGTCCTGCTCTCCGACGGCCAGATCGGCCGCGCAGCAGTTCCCTCCGGCGCCTCCACCGGCGAACACGAGGCCGTGGAACTCCGCGACGGCGACAAGGGCCGTTACCTCGGCAAGGGCGTCCAGAAGGCCGTCGACGCCGTCATCGACCAGATCGCCCCGGCCCTCATCGGCTTCGACGCGACCGACCAGCGCAGCATCGACCAGGCCATGATCGACCTGGACGGCACGGCCAACAAGGGCAAGCTCGGTGCCAACGCGATCCTGGGCGTGTCCCTCGCCGTTGCCAACGCCGCGGCCGCCTCGGCCGACCTGCCGCTTTACAAGTACCTGGGCGGGCCCAACGCGCACGTCCTGCCGGTGCCGCTGATGAACATCCTCAACGGCGGCTCGCACGCCGACTCCGACGTCGACATCCAGGAGTTCATGGTTGTCCCGCTCGGCGCCGAGACCTTCTCCGAGGGCCTGCGCTGGGGCGTCGAGGTTTACCACGCGCTCAAGGCGGTGCTGCAGTCCAAGGGCCTGGCCACCGGCCTGGGTGACGAGGGCGGCTTCGCCCCGAACCTGCCGTCTAACCGCGCGGCCCTGGACCTGATCCAGGAAGCCATTAAGAACGCCGGCTACACCCCGGGCAAGGACATCGCGCTGGCCCTCGACGTCGCCTCCTCCGAGTTCTTCAAGGACGGCGCGTACCAGTTCGAAGGCAAGGCCCTCAGCTCCGCCGAGATGAGCGCCTATTACGCCGAGCTGGTGGCGGACTACCCGCTGGTCTCCATCGAGGACCCGCTGGACGAGAACGACTGGGAAGGCTGGAAGGCCCTCACCGACTCGATCGGCGACAAGGTCCAGATCGTGGGCGATGACCTGTTCGTCACGAACCCGGAGCGCCTCCAGACCGGCATCGATTCGAAGACCGCCAACTCGCTGCTGGTCAAGGTCAACCAGATCGGTTCGCTGACCGAGACGCTCGACGCCGTATCCCTCGCCCAGCGCGCGGGTTACACGACCATCACCTCGCACCGCTCCGGCGAAACCGAGGACACCACCATCGCTGACATCGCCGTTGCCACCAACGCGGGCCAGATCAAGACCGGTGCCCCGGCCCGCTCCGAGCGCGTCGCCAAGTACAACCAGCTGCTGCGCATCGAAGAGGAACTCGACGACGCCGCACGCTACGCCGGACGCAGCGCCTTCCCGCGTTTCAAGGGCTAGTACCCGCAAGAATCAGGTACCGGTGGCTATGGTGGAAAGACCATGGCCACCGGTTCTGTTTTGGCCCGTTCTTTTTTGGCGGCCTGTTTTGGCCGGTTCGATTGGCCTGTTTGAAGGAGTGACATGGCAACCCGCCGTCCCAAGGTTCCCCGGGCCGCTGCTGCGGCCCCGAAGTCTCCGGCCTCCGGCCGGGGGGAAGCCGACGGCGGCGACGTCATCAGGGCTGATTTCGGCAGCCCGCGGCACGGCATCGAACCCGCCGGCCGGCCAGCCGGCCACGACGCCGGACGGCCGGCGTCTGAAGCGCCGGGAACCGGCAAACCCGGCCCCGTCGGCGGAACCGCTGCGCCCGCCCGGACCGGAGCTGCAAAGACCGGCGCTGCGAAGACCGGCGCACGCGAGACCGGGCCAGCCACGCCGGCTGCGGGCAGCGGAGCCGGCACGAAGTCCGGACAGCCCGGGCAAACCGACGGGCTCGATCCCGTCCCGGCCAAGGCCTTCTCCGGACGACTGCTGGCACTCGGCGTCGTGATGATCGCCATCACGATCATGCTGGCGCCCACGGTCAGGATCTTCCTTGAAAAGCGCGCCGAAATAGCTGACCTGGAGGCCGAAATTTCGGCCCAGCAGGCGAAGCAGACGGACCTCAAACGTGAGGTCTCGCGCTGGCAGGACCCGAACTACGTGAAACAACAAGCCCGTGACCGCATTAACATGGTTATGCCCGGCGAAACCGGCTACTGGGTTTACGGCAGCGATCTTCCTGCCGCAACGTCCGGTTCCGGCGCCGCAGCAGGAACAGCCACAGACCCGGCCAATCTGCCGTGGGTGGATTCCCTTTGGGACTCCATCAGGCGGTCGGCAACAGACTAGGAGCGGCGCCCGCCGCCGGATTACCGCAACCCGGTAATTCCAACAGGGCAGGAAGGTGCCGCGCCAGTGGACGAGAACCGAGCGGACGATCCCCGGACCGGGAACCCCATCGACGCGACCCCCATGGAAGGGACCCCGGCGACGGGGGATTCCCGCCAGCCGTCGGCCCGCGACCTTGACGTGCTCAGCCGGCAATTGGGGCGGCCGGTGCGCGACGTCGTCGAGATCCCTGCCCGCTGCGTCTGCGGCAACCCGCTGGTGGCGGCCACCTCGCCGCGGCTGAGCAACGGGACGCCGTTCCCCACCACCTTCTACCTGACCCATCCGGTCATCACCTCGGCCGTGTCCAGGCTGGAGGCGGCCGGGTTGATGAATGAGATGAACGAACGGCTCGGTGCCGACGAGGCGCTGGCGGCGGACTACCGTGCCGCGCATGAGGCGTACCTGCAGTCCCGCGCCGAGATCGGCGCCCGGTCCGGCATCGGGGCCGTCCCGGAGATCGACGGGATCTCCGCAGGCGGCATGCCCACCCGCGTGAAGTGCCTGCATGTCCTGGTGGGCCACTCGCTCGCTGCCGGTCCCGGAGTCAACCCGCTCGGCGACGAGGCCGTAGCCGGCATCAGCGAGTGGTGGACCCCGGACCGTTGCTACTGCGACGGCGCGTGGGACACCGGCGGAGAGGCCCCTTCCCAGGACCTGAGCCGGCACGGTCCGCAGGGTCTGCCCGAAATCGTCGGCCGGCCGGCCCCGGTGCGGAAGTCCCGAACCGGGCATGACGAGAACGGCGCCGATATCGCCGCCGGAGCCGGGCAGTGAGCCGCGTGGCCGCGATCGACTGCGGCACCAACTCCATCCGCCTGCTCATCGCAGATGTCGCCGCGGGCGGCGATACCCTGCCGAAGCTGACCGACGTCGTGCGCGAGATGCGCGTCGTCAGGCTCGGCCAAGGCGTCGACGCCACCGGCGAATTCGCCCAGGACGCGCTGGACCGCACCCTCGAGGCCACCCGTGACTACGCCGAGCTGATCCGCCGCCACGGCGCCGGGAAGGTCCGTTTCGTGGCAACATCCGCAACCCGGGACGCCCGGAACCGCCAGGTCTTCATCGACGGGGTCCGGGAACTGCTCGGCGTCGAACCGGAGGTGATCAGCGGCGACGAAGAAGCCGCCCTGTCCTTCGCCGGCGCCAGCAGCGTGCTGCCCTCGCGGGGCAAGGACCCGGTGCTGGTGGTGGACCTGGGCGGCGGCAGCACGGAGTTCGTGCTGGGCGACGCCGACGGCGTCATCGCCGCCAAATCGGTCGATGTGGGCTGCGTCCGGATGACCGAACGGCACTTGCAGGACGACCCGCCCACGGCGGAACAGATCGCCGCGGCGGAAGCCGACGTCGACGCCGCCATCAGCCACGCGGCGCTGACGGTGCCGCTGGAGCGCGCCACCGCCGTGGTCGGCGTCGCGGGGTCAGTGACCACAATCACCGCCCACGCCTTGAAGCTCACCGAGTACTCGCCGGCCGCCATCCACGGCACCGAACTTGGCCTGGACACTGCCCGGGAGGCCTGCACCTCGCTGCTCGAAATGACGCGGGACGCCCGCGCCGCCCTGCCCTACATGCACCCGGGCCGGGTGGACGTGATCGGCGCCGGCGGCCTTGTCTGGCGGCGCGTGCTCGAACGCATGGCGGACGTCACAGAGGGCCGCATCACGTCGGCCGTGACGAGCGAACACGATATTCTGGACGGTATTGCCCTGAGCATCAGCTAGCTCCGCGCCGGCACCAACCCACTCCCGGCCCTGTCCGGCAGCGCCGGCAGGAGCAGCCGCCACCCCTGCCGCGCGCCCGGAACGGTCGCGGCCGCAGCCACACCGCCGATTGGACCCGAATGACCAGAGCAACAGCCCGGCGCCGCCGGACCGCCTCCGCGTTGATGGCCCTGGCTCTTGCCGGCGGCAGCGTCGCGGGAGCGCTGTCGGCTGCCCCCGCTGCACACGCGGACAGCACCCGGGACAAGGAGTACTGGCTCGCCGAGTCCGGCATCAAGAAGGCCTGGGCCGTCTCGAAGGGCGCCAACGTTAAGATCGCCGTCATCGACAGCGGCGTGGACGGCAAACATCCGGACCTCAAGGGCGTGCTGACCGGGGGCACGGACGTGTCCGGGGCGGGAGCCGCGGACGGCAGGAAAAGCATCGGCGCCAAACCCGAGCACGGCACCCTGGTGGCGACCATGCTCGCCGGCCGCGGACACCAACCGGCAAAGTCGACAAAATCCACCGCCCGGCCCTCAGCCACAGCCGGAGTAGGCCCCGACGGGATCGTCGGCGTCGCCCCCGAAGCCGAGATCCTCTCCGTCTCCACCTGGCTCGGATCCGCTAACCCGGGCGGAAAGAGCGACCAGGACCAGATCCCCGCCGCGGTCCGCTGGGCCGTCGACAATGGCGCCCGGGTCATCAACATCTCGCTCGGCAGCACCTCCCCGGAGTGGCCGCAAAGCTGGGACGCGGCGTTCCTTTACGCCGAGCAGAAGGACGTCGTCATTGTCGCCGCCGCCGGCAACCGGGTGGGCGGCAACATCCAGGTGGGCGCCCCGGCGACGATCCCCGGCGTGCTGACGGTGGCCGGCCTGAACCGCAAGGGCGTCGCCAGCATTGACTCCTCGTCCCAGGGCATCAGCATCGGCGTGGCGGCACCGGCCGAGGACCTGGTCGGCGGCCTGCCCGGCGGCGGCTACGCCGAGTGGGCGGGCACTTCGGGCGCAACCCCGATCGTTGCCGGCGTCGCTGCCCTGATCCGCTCGAAATGGCCGGAGATGTCCGCCAGCCAGGTTATTAACCGGATTGTCAGCACCGCGAAGGATGCCGGGCTGCCGGGCAAGGACCCGCTGTACGGCTTCGGCGTGCTGAACGCCGAGGCTGCACTGAAGGCCGATGTGCCGGAAACCACCCTCAATCCGCTGGGTTCGATCTCCGATTGGATCCGTGTGCACCGGCGGGGAAACCCGGTGAGTCCCGCCCCGGCAGCCGAACCCAGCCCCTCGAGTGCGGCGCCGACCCTGCCCGAAGCCACCCTTCCCGTCGCGGAGGCCCCGTCGCCGGCCGACAGCGCCGTCCCGGCAATGGTGGTCCTCGGCTTCGGCGGGCTCTTCGTCTGCATCATCGCCGGGGCCGCCATCCAGCTGCGCCGTGCCCTCCGCGGGCCCGGCACCGCACCCGTGCCGGGCACCGATCCAGGCACCGCCGCGGGCCCCCGCGACCCGGGGGCAGCGGTGCCGGATTCGGTGCAAGACCAGGCCCCGCAGTAGTTAGTGAAGTTTTTCACAAACTACGGTATTCTTGATCCATGGCATCCACCCCTCAGCTCCAGGACCGTCCCAGGGTACTCGTCGTCGGCGGCGGGTACGTCGGCCTGTACGTAGCCCTCAAACTGCAGAAAAAGATCGCGAATGCCGGTGGCATCGTCACCGTCGTTGATCCGCTGCCCTACATGACTTACCAGCCCTTCCTGCCGGAAGTGGCCGGCGGAAACATCGAGGCGCGTCACGCCGTCGTCTCGCACCGCAAGCACCTCAAGCAGACCGAACTGATCCAGGGCCGCGTCACCTCGATCGACCACGCCAACCGTACGGCCGTGGTGGCGCCGGCTGACGGCGGCGAGAACTTCGAGATCCCCTACTTCGACGTCGTGCTGGCCGCCGGCGCGATCACCCGCACGTTCCCGATCAAGGGCCTCGCGGACAAGGGCATCGGCCTGAAGACGATCGAGGAAGCCGTCGCCCTGCGCAACGGTGTCCTGGAGCGCATCGAAACCGGCTCGCTGATGACCGACCCGGCCGAGCGCGCCCGCGCCCTGACGTTCGTCGTCGTCGGTGGCGGCTTCGCCGGCATCGAGTGCATCACCGAAATGGAAGACCTGGCCCGCGCCGCGGTCAAGAAGAACCCGCGCATCAAGCAGGAGGAAGTTCGCTTCGTCCTGGTCGAGGCCATGGGCCGCATCATGCCCGAGGTCACGGCCAAGCAGGCCGAGTGGGTCGTCGAGCACCTGCGCAGCCGCGGCATCGAGGTGCTGCTCAACACCTCGCTGGACAACGCCGAGGGCTCCCTGAAGCTCATCAACCTGCCGGACAAGACCCCTGCCCAGGAATTCGAATCCGACACCCTGGTTTGGACTGCCGGCGTGCAGGCCAACCCGATGGTCCGCTCCACCGACTTCCCGCTGGAACCCCGCGGCCGTGTCCGTGTTCTCCCGGACCTGCGCGTCTCCGGCGACGAAGGCATCATCGAAAATGCCTGGGCCGCCGGCGACATCGCGGCCGTGCCGGACCTCACCGGCAGCGGCCTGCCGGACGGCACCTGCGTCCCGAACGCCCAGCACGCGCTGCGCCAGGCCAAGCGGCTTGCCAAGAACCTGTGGGCCTCCCGCTGGGACAAGGAGCTCAAGGACTACAAGCACAAGAACCTGGGCGCCGTCGCCGGCTTCGGCGAATGGAAGGGCGTTGCCAACATCAACCTCGTCGGCCGCATCGGCCTCAAGGGCCCGCTGGCCTGGCTCGCACACCGCGGCTACCACGGCCTGGCCATGCCGACGGTCGAGCGCAAGATCCGCGTGATCTCCGGTTGGTTCTGGCAGCTCTTCCTGGGCCGCGACACCACACAACTGATGGACCTGGACAACCCGCGCGGGGCCTTCGTGGCCGCGGCGACGCCGGCTCCGAAGCCGGCGGCTGCTCCGGCTCCGGCCGCCGATAAGCCGGCCGAAGCGCCTGCGAAGGAAGCTGCCCCGGCCAACTCCAAGTAGCCGGCAGCAAGCCGACGACGGCGGCCGTTCCCCTTCGGGGGAGCGGCCGCCGTCGTCGTTGGTGCCGCCGCCGGCACCGCCTGGATTGCCGGTCGGATTGGCCGTGGGACGGGCCGACCTGCCTAGACTGGGCCCATGACTCCCGCTGAGAAGGACCTGAACACCTTGCTGGCGACCATGCGGCCGGTGGTGCGCGAGGGCGAGTACGTCTATGCGCTGTGGCCGCACGGCAAACCGCTGGCCGGCCACATTGCGGCCGCGGTCCGGGAGGCCGAGGGTTTGACCGTGGTGCTGCCGCGGGCCGACGCCGATGCCCTGGGCCTCAAGTACGACTTCGTGGCGGCCTGGATCACCCTGCAGGTGCATTCCTCGCTCGAAGCGATCGGACTTACTGCTGCCGTCAGTGCCGCCCTGACCGAGGCCAAGATCAGCTGCAACGTGCTGGCCGGATTCCACCACGACCACCTGCTCGTTCCGGTGGCCGATGCCGAACGCGCCCTCGAGGTGCTCCACGAGCTCTCCGCGGACAGCCGCAGCGCGAACGGCGGCGGGCAGTTGCCGGTGCCGAAGCTGGTCCTGCGCGGCGAACAGCCCGAGGACCGGCCGGCGCTCCTGGCCCTCACCGCAGCGGCCTTCTCCATCTCGCCGGTCACGGGCCTGCCGGTTGAAGGGGAGCCGGAGGAAGTGGACCTGCTGCGGCGGCTCTTCGATTGCGGGGAGTACCTGCCGGATTTCAGCATTGTCGCCGAGCTGGATGGTGAGATCGTGGGCCATGTCATCAGCACCCGGGGCAGGGCGGGGGAGCTGGAGCTGCTGGGGCTGGGCCCGATCGGGGTGGTGCCGCGGCTGCAGCGGCACGGAATCGGATCGGCGCTGATGAAGGAAACCATCGACCGTGCGAATGCCGCGGGGGAGCGGGGCATTGCGTTGCTCGGCAGCCCGGAGTATTACGCCAGGTTTGGCTTCGTGCCTTCCACCTCGCTCGGCGTGCAGGCGCCGGATCCGTCCTGGGGCGACCATTTCCAGCTGCTGCCGCTGGCGCTTTGGCCCGGCGGGGTCAGCGGGACGTTCCGCTACGCCGAGCCCTTCGACGGGGTGCCGGCGGCGTCGTAGGGAGCCGTGGCCGGGATACCATTGACCGGGCGCCCCAGTAGCCCAATTGGCAGAGGCAGCGGACTTAAAATCCGCGTGTTGTGGGTTCGAGTCCCACCTGGGGCACTTCATAATTGCCGCACTGCGCGCCACAATTGCTGCTCGCGGCCCCGGCAGGCGCCTTGGGGCGCCGGGGGTGGTGGGCCCTGGCGTGGCCTCCCGGGCCGCCCCCAAGCCAATCACCGCGCTTTTCCCGTACGCTGATTTCCTCTATGCAACGAGTGTTATAAGGATGTGACCGTAGTCACTTATTTTCGGGCGGAAATTGCATTAGCTTGAATCTAAATCAGGAACACCTGATCTTTCGCATCAAAGGCCGTTCGCACCTTTAGATCGAGGAGATTTCTCTATGACTTCACTCCCCCAGGTGGCGCCGCGCATCGCTAAGCTCACAGTGCTTAGCCTCGGCGTCGCCCTTCTGGCTACGGCTTGTGGCGGTACGTCCACCGCGCCGGCGTCAAGCGGCTCGGCATCCGCCCAGGCCGCCGGCATCGCTTGCCCGGCCCCGAGCGCAACCGGAGGCTCCACCAGCTCGGCCAGCGCGGCAGGCTCCGTGCCCGCGTCCTCGACCACCACGGATACCCCGCTCAAGATCGGCTCGCTCCTGCCGACCACCGGTTCCCTTGCCTTCCTCGGCCCGCCCGAAATCGCAGGCGTGAACCTTGGCATCAAGGAAATCAACGACGCCGGCGGCGTCCTCGGCAAGCCGGTCCAGGTCATCCACCGCGACTCGGGCGACACCAAGACGGACATCGCCACCCAGTCCACCACCGCGTTGCTGGGCCAGGGTGTCAGCGCCATTGTCGGTGCCGCCTCCTCGGGTGTTTCCAAGACCGTGATCAACCAGATCACCGGCGCCGGAGTCATCCAGTTCTCGCCGGCCAACACCTCGCCGGACTTCACCACGTGGGACGACAAGGGCCTCTACTGGCGCACCGCTCCGTCGGACGTCCTGCAGGGCAAGGTCCTCGGCAACTACATGGCCACCTGTGGCGCCCAGACCGTTGGCATGATCGTATTGAACGACGCTTACGGCACGGGTCTGGCAAAGAACGTCAAGTCGGCCGTTGAATCTGCCGGCGGCAAGGTTGTGGCGGAAGAGCTCTTCAACGAAGGCGATTCCCAGTTCAGCAGCCAGGTGGACAAGGTCCTCGCGGCCAAGCCGGATGCCATCGCCCTGATCACCTTCGACCAGGCCAAGAGCATCGTCCCGCTGATGACGGGCAAGGGCATCAAGCCCACCCAGATCTTCATGGTGGACGGCAACATGTCCGACTACAGCAAGGATTTCAAGGCAGGCACCCTGAAGGGCGCCCAGGGCACCATCCCGGGCACCTTCGCCAAGGATGACTTCAAGAAGAAGCTCCTCGCCATCGATCCGGCGCTCAAGGACTACAGCTACGCAGGCGAGTCCTACGACGCCGTGAACCTGATCGCACTGGCTTCTGAAGCCGCCAAGAGCACCAAGGGCGTGGATATCGCCAAGCAGCTCAAGGCGGTCTCTGAAGGCGGCGAGAAGTGCAACAACTTCGCCTCCTGCGTCACCCTGCTCCGTAACGGCAAGGACATCGACTACGACGGCCAGTCCGGCCCCGTAACGTTCTCCGACGCCGGTGACCCGACGGAAGCCTACATCGGCATCTACGAGTTCCAGGATGACAACAGCTACAAGCCCGTCAAGGAAGAATTCGGCAAGCTGTAAAGCCGCTCTCCAAGACAAACAAGAGACCCCCGTCCCCTCCGGACGGGGGTCTCTTGCGTGCCGGAAGCAGGGAGGGGAGCGGGGGCGAAGGACGCGACCGGGCCTAGGCGTCACGCAGGTCAGTCCTTCGGGCCGCCCCGTTCAGTTCGACCCCGCAGAACCAGCCCAACCCGCCGGGTGGAGGCCCAAGACTCTGCTGCGCGTGACGCCGTCGCATAGCCGGGGAGGGGTTCCGACGGCGCGCTGTGGCCGCCGGGGCTAAAGCAACGGATGGAGGCTACGGAATCGGACAAAGGCTGCTCGGATCCGGGCTGCGTCTGTCCGGAACCGCCGCGGAAACCTGGCTTGGGTGCCGCAGAGCGTTCGGCGAGAGTCACGCAGAGGGTGACGGGGGCAGGCGCCGAGCAAGTGGCTGTCGCCGGAGCCCTGCGGGGACCCTGGGCGCCCGGGACGGCACCCACGGGAACCGGACACGCGCCGGGCATGCAGAAGGGCCGCCACCGGCTGGTGACGGCCCTTCTGGACAGCGATGGCCGGACTAGTCGACCGTGTCCGCCAAGGTGCCCAGGTACAGCTGGATGACCTTGGGATCCTTCATGAGTTCCCGGCCGGTTCCCGTGTACGCGTCCTTGCCCTGGTCCAGGACGTAGCCGCGGTCGCAGATCTGCAGGCAGCGGCGCGCGTTCTGCTCCACCATGATCACGGAGACGCCGGCCCGGTTGATCTCGTGCACCCGCAGGAAGGTTTCGTCCTGCTTGACGGGGGAGAGGCCTGCCGAGGGCTCGTCGAGCAGCAGCACGGCCGGGTCCATCATCAGGGCCCGTCCCATGGCGACCATCTGGCGCTCACCGCCGGAGAGCGAGCCGGCGCGCTGGGCCCGGCGCTTGGCCAGCTCCGGGAACAGCTCCGCGACGAAGTCGAACCGCTTGGCGAAGTCCTTAGGGCGCTGGAACATGCCCATCTGGAGGTTCTCTTCGATGGTCAGGGCCGCGAACACGTTGTTAGTCTGCGGGACAAACCCAACGCCCCGGCTGACCAGCTTGTTGGCCTTCAGCCCGGTGATGTCCTGGCCGCGGACCACCACGGAGCCGGAGTGGACCTTGACGAGGCCGAACATGGCCTTCAGCAGGGTCGACTTGCCGGCGCCGTTGGGACCGATGATGCCAATCAACTCACCCTTGCGGGCCTCGATGCTGCAGCCGTTGAGGATGTTGACGCCCGGGATGTAACCGGCCACCAGGTCGGTGACCTTGACGACCGAATCGCCCTCGTATGCGTTCTTCGCGGCGGTGGCCGCACTCGTGGCGCTCATTCTGTGTCCTTCTCTGTCCGGTTCGGCTCAACGCGGTTCGGCTCTGTCCGGTTCGGCTCGCCGAGGCCCGGTTCCTCGGCACTTCGCCGGCCGTGCGCCGCACCGTTGGCGGTGTCGTGCCCGGGCGCCTCCGTCACGAGCACGTCGGCGGAGATGATGCCCGCGTTCTCGGTGCCGACGATTGATTCCTCGTCCGCCTCGAGTTCGGCTGCGAGCACCTTGATGCCTTCCGAATCGCCAAGATCCACGTCGTGGTGGGCGCCCAGGTAGGCGTCAATCACGGCCGGGTTCTTCATGACCTCAGCGGGCGGCCCCTCGGCCACGATCTTCCCCTCGGCCATCACCACCACCCAGTCGGCGATGTGGCGGACCATGTGCATGTCGTGCTCGACAAACAACACGGTCATGCCCTCGGCCTTGAGGTTCTTGATGTGGTCCAGCAGGGACTGGGTGAGCGCCGGGTTGACGCCTGCCATCGGTTCGTCCAGCATCACGAGCTTCGGACGAACCATCAGCGAACGGGCCATTTCGAGGAGCTTGCGCTGGCCGCCGGAGAGGGACGCCGCGTAGTCGTCCTTCTTGGCGTCGAGCTTGAACTTCTCCAGCAGCACGTTGGCTTCTTCGGTGATCTTCTTTTCCTGGCCGCCCCAGATCCCCTTGAACAGGGCCTTGGAGAGCTTCTCACCGGATTGGTGTGAAGCGCCCAGCCGCATGTTTTCCATGACGGTGAGCTTGCCCATGACCTTGGTCAGCTGGAAGGTGCGGACCATGCCCATGCGGGCCACCTTGTAGGAGGAGACGCCGGCCAGGCTGTTTCCTTCGAACTGCCATTTGCCCGTGTTCGGCGTATCGAAGCCCGTCAACAGGTTGAACAGGGTGGTCTTGCCGGCACCGTTGGGGCCGATCAGGGCCGTGATCTTGTGCCGCGGGATCTCGAGGTATTCGACGTCGACGGCGTTGATGCCGCCGAAGCTGCGGGTGACATTTTCCGCCACCACAATCGGGTCGCGCTTCTTGCAGCCGGGAGCAATCTCGCCGGCCGCAATCGGACGCGTGTCCGTCATGTAGTCGATGCCCTCCGCGGTCTCGGTGGACCCGAGGCCGGGCTTTGGTTCTTCGCTGTGCATGCTCATGCGAACGCCAGCTCCTTCTTATTGCCGAAGACGCCCTGAGGCCTGAAGATCATCAGCAGCATCAGCGCGATGCCGACCAGGATGTAACGCAGCTGGCCGGCCTGGACCGTGTTCAGCCACGTGACCGCGCCCGATTCGATCAAGCCGTACAGCACGCCCTGGGTGAGCGACAGCACGACCCAGAAGATCATCGCCCCGACGACGGGTCCCAGCACGGTGCCGAGACCGCCGAGCAGCAGGCAGGTGTAGAGGAAGAAGGTCAGCTCGGTGCCGTAGTTGGCCGGCTGCACCGCACCGCGGGGGAGGGTGAAGACCATGCCCGCGAGGGCTCCGAGCACGCCGCCGATGACGAGGGCCTGCATCTTGTAGGAGTAGACGTTCTTGCCAAGCGAGCGGACCGCATTCTCGTCTTCACGGATGCCCTTGAGGACGCGGCCCCAGGGGCTGCGCATCAGCAGCCAGACCAGCAGGCAGCAGACGATCACCAAGGCCCAGCCGACGACGCGGATGAAGAAGTCGCGGTTGTTCATCCCAAAGTAGGACCCTTCGGGGAACGGGTTCATGGCGTAGAAGTCGCCTTCGAAGGCGGCCAGGCCGTTGGCGGAACCGGTCACCGAGGTGAGCTGGTTCGTGGTGACGATGTAGCGGACGATTTCCGCGGCCGCGATCGTCACGATGGCGAGGTAGTCGGCCCGCAGCCGGAGTGTGGGGATGCCGAGCAGCAAGGCGAAGATCGCCGAGCAGACGACGGCGATCAGCAGGCCCACGAAGAACGGCACGTGGAACGTCAGGGTGGAGATGGCGAAGCCGTAGGCTCCCACCGCCATGAAGCCGGCCTGGCCGAAGTTCAGCAGGCCCGAGTAGCCGAAGTGGACCGCCAGGCCGAGCGCGGCAAGCGCGTACGCCGCCGTCGTCGGGCTGAACAGCTCACCGGCAGCGCTGGAAAGAATGAATCCGAAGTCCATGTCTGTCTCCTAACCCACGCGCTCGCGGCGGCCCAGGATGCCCTGAGGCCGGAACAAGAGGACAACGATCATGATGAACAGTGCTCCCACGTACTTGAGGTCGGCGGCGAGGCCGAAGACGGTGGTCAGCTCCACGAAGATGCCGACGATGATGGATCCGAACAGGGCGCCCCAGACGGTGCCGAGGCCGCCGAGGGTCACGCCGGCGAAGATGAGCAGCAGGATCTGCGAACCCATATCGAAAGTGACGCCGGGACGGTAGTACGCCCAGAGAATGCCGCCGAGCGAGGCGAGCATGCCGCCGGTGACCCAGACGATCCGGATAACCGCGTCGACGTCGATGCCGGAGGCCGCGGCCAGTGCCGGGTTGTCGGCGACCGCGCGGGTTGCTTTGCCCAGCCGGGTCTTGAGCAGTACGACGCCGAGGACGGCGATGACCACGACGCTGATGAGCAGGGACCAGAGGTTGTTGGGCGAGATGGAGACCGGCCCGATCTGGATTTCCGCGCTCTGGGCGAAGGGCAGCTGCTGGGTGGCGCCGCCGAAGTAGAACTGGATCACGTAGCGGACGGCCAGGGCGAGGCCGATGCTGACGATCATCATCGGGACCAGGCCGGTGCCGCGGCGCCGCAGCGGCTTCCACAGCCCGGCGTCTTGGACGTAGCCGAAGAGCCCGCCGCCGAGGAGGGCGAGGATGATGGAAAGCCAAAACGGCAGGTTCATGGCGTTGAAGCCGAAGACGAGGACGGCGCCAAGCGTGACCATCTCGCCGTGGGCGAAGTTGGTCAGGCCGGTGGTACCGAAGATCAGCGACAACCCCACCGACGCGAGGGCGAGCAGCAGGCCGAAGCTCAGGCCCGCCACCAGGCGGTTAAGCAGGTTCTGGCCGAAGTCTTCCTGCTGGACCACGATGCCCTTGCCGAAGGCGAAGATCACCGAAAGATTGGATGTCTGGCTGAAGCTGACCTTGCGGGGGTTTTCCTGGCCCTCGGCGAGCTTGATGCCCTGGGGCAGGGTTTTCACGTCCAGTTCGACCTCGTAGGTCCCCTGGGTGGGGACGCCGATGGTCCAGGAACCGTTGGGACCCGATTTGGTTGTTCCGGTAAAGTCGCCGCTCTTAGCGGTGATGCTGACACCAGCGAGCGGGGCGCGGTCATCACCGCGGAGGAAGCCGCTGATGCTGTTTTGGAACGAGGTGCTCGACGGGGATGGTGTCGGCGAGGGGGTCGCGGCCTGGGATGCCGGGGCGACGACGAGCAGAAGGGCGGCCACGGCGGCGAAAAGGGCCCCCACAGCTTTCAGCATTCTGCCGCGCCGTCGCTGCGACAGGCCTCTCGGTGTGCTTCTCAAATTGAAAACCTCCACATGGGGGTGGTCTGGGTTGCGCCATTGCAACCGCTGCGAACGGTCAGGGGACGAGGGTAGAACGGATACTTCGATGCGATGGAGCGGTTCTTGCTTGTGATGTTCGTCACCCTGTTGGGCCAATGTTACAGGCCGGGCGGGGTAACTAATGCCGCTGCGAGCAGGCAGAACGTCGCGATCGCGTAACAACCGTGAAGCCGGCGCCCAAGCGGGATTTAGCCGAGCTAAAGAAAACTTTTGTTGTTCCCGAGGATTCCTAAACATTCGCGAAGAAGCGCTTCACCGGGGCGGAAGCAGGGCGGGGGCGGGCCGCCCCAGATCACGGTTTTGTTGCGGCGGGAACCCGAAGGGAACTATCCCTGCCTGCCGGGCGTGGGAATTGGTAGCGTGAGTCATAACGATCCTCACCACCGATCATCACCTACCCCCTTAATTTGGAGGACACCAGCAATGGCACTTGGCGGAAACCCGATCTTCAACGGAAAGAACTTCCGTGGAGCCACCCAGGCACCGCCTGCCCCGCAAGCGCCGTACGGGCAGAGCTACGGCCAGAACCAGTACGGCCAGAACCCGTATGGCCAGGGCCAGTTCGGCCAGGCCCAGGCCGGCTGGAACCCGTCGCAGCAGGCGATGAGCAGCGACCAGCTGCAGGACATGTACAACCGCCCGGCGGCCGGACCGGCCGACAGCGGCCGCATGACCTTCGATGACGTCATCATGAAGACGGCGGCCTGCCTCGCCGCCGTGATCGCCGGCGCGGCCGTCACCCTCGTGGTGGCGCAGGGCCTCGCCTCGATGCTGATGATTGTCGGCGCGCTGGGCGGCTTTGTCCTGGCCCTCGTCAACACCTTCAAGAAGCAGCCCTCGCCGGCGCTGATCCTGGCCTACGCAGCCCTTGAGGGCCTGTTCCTCGGCGGCCTGACCCGGATCCTCGACGGGATGTTCCCCGGCGTCGGCCTCCAGGCCGTGATCGGGACGCTCTCCGTCTTCGCCGTGACCCTGGTGTTGTTCAAGAGTGGCAAGGTCCGCGCGACGCCCCGGGCCATGCGCTTCTTCATGATCGCGATGATCGGCTACGCCGTCTTCGCGCTCGTCAACATGGTCATGATGTGGACCGGCGCCGTGCAGACCCCGTTCGGCCTGCGTACCCAGGTGGAGCTCTTCGGGATCCCGCTGGGTGTCTTCATCGGCCTGCTCGCGATCGGCCTCGCCGCGTTCTCCCTGATCATGGACTTCACCAGCATCGAAGCCGGCGTCCGCAGTGGCGCCCCGCAGCGCTTCTCCTGGACCGCGGCGTTCGGCCTCACGGTCACCCTCGTCTGGCTCTACGTCGAGATCATCCGCCTGCTGGCCATCCTGCGCGGCGACGACTAGCCGGCAGCCGCACAACAGCACGACTTATGAAGCGGGCCCCGCCGGATGGCGGGGCCCGCTTCATGCCTTCCCCTCGGGCCAGCCTCAGGCCGGCTTCAGTCCAGCCTGCGGGCTCCCGCCGCGGGGCGGACGCGGAAGACCTCCGGGGCGGCGTAGCCGGCGCGCGCGAAGGCCCGCCCGACGTCGGAACGCACCCGCTGCTCCGCGCCTGCCGGGGTAAGGGCGATCGCGGCGCCGCCGAAGCCGCCGCCGGTCATCCGGGCGCCGATGGCGCCGCCGGCGCGGGCTGTGTCCACCGCGAGGTCCAATTCGGGGCAGGAAATTTCGAAATCGTCCCGCATCGAGGCGTGCGAGGCGTCCAGCAGCGCGCCGATGGCCTGCGGCCCGTCGCCCTCGAGGAGTTCCACGGTCTGCAGCACGCGGTCGTTCTCGGTGACGACGTGGCGGACCCGGTGGAACGTTTCCGTGTCCAGCAGCCCGGCAGCCTCCTCGAGATCCCTGACCCCGACGTCGCGCAGCGCCCGGACGCCGAGCACATCGGCGGCCAGCTCGCAGGACGCGCGCCGGGCCGCGTAGCCACCGCCGGCATGCGAGTGCGAGACCTTCGTGTCGATCACCAGCAGCACCAGGCCGGCTGCCTCGGCGTCGAACGGCACCAGCCGGACGCTCTGGTCCCGGCAGTCGAGGAACACGGCCCGGCCCGCGGCGCCCCGGAGCGAGGCCGACTGGTCCATGATCCCGGTGGGGGCTCCGACAAAGTCGTTCTCCGCGCGCTGGGTGGCCAGGACCATGTCCTCCACGCTGAGCCCTGCGCCGGTCAGCTCGTTGACGGCCAGGATGATGGCGCATTCGATGGCATGCGAGGAGGACAGCCCGGCTCCCCGCGGCACGTCGGAGTCCAGCAGCAGGTCCAGTCCGGGGACGGCGATACCGCGCTGCTCGAGGGCCCAGAGCACGCCGAGCGGATACTTGGTCCAGCCCCTGGCCGTGGCGGGGTCCAGGACGCAAGCGTCCGCCGTCGTCAGCCCTTGGTTTCCGAACGTGGACAGCATCCGCAGCGTGGAGTCGGGCCGGAGCCGGACGGCCACCCGGGCGGTCCGGTCGATGGCGAACGGCAGCACGAACCCCTCGTTGTAATCCGTGTGTTCGCCGATCAGGTTGACCCGCCCCGGGGCCTGCCAAACGCCGTCCGGGGCGGCCCCGAAGACCTCCTTGAACCGCGACCGAAGTTCCTTGGTGCCCGGCGGGGGGTTCATAGGGTGCTGCTTTCCGTGGGGACTGGGTAACCCTTGGCGGCTGCGTCGCGCAGCCGGGCCGCGACGGCCTCCGGCGTGGTGTCGTTGATGAATGCCCCCATCGCTGCCTCCGAGCCGGCCAGGTACTTGAGCTTGTCCGCGGCGCGGCGGGGCGAGGTCAGTTGCAGGTGCAGGTAGCCGGCGGGGCGTAGCAAACTGTCCAGCGGCGCCTGCTGCCACGCGGCGATGTACGGGGTGGGGGTGGGGTAGAGGGCATCCAGGCGCCGCAGTAGGTCCAGGTACAGCTGTGCGAGTTCGTCCCTCTCGTCGCCGTCGAGGGCGGCGAGGTCGGGGACCTGCCGATGCGGGACGAGGTGGACTTCCAGCGGCCAGCGGGCGGCGAAGGGCACGTAGGCGCTGAAATGCCGGCCCTCGAGGACCATCCGGCTGCCGTCCGTGCGCTCGGCGCGCAGCAGCGATCCGGTGAGCGTGTCCCGGCCCCCGGCGTCGTCGTAATGTTTCCGCGCGGCGGCGGCCAGCACGGCCGCGCGCGGCGGCAGGTAGGGGTAGGCGTAGATCTGGCCGTGCGGGTGGTGCAGCGTGACACCGATTTCCGCGCCGCGGTTCTCGAACGGGAACACCTGCCGGATCCCGGGCAGCGCGCTGAGCGCCGCAGTGCGGACGGCCCAGGCCTCCACCACGGTACGGGCACGAACCTCGCCGAGGCCGCCGAAGGAACCGGTATGGTCCGGGGTGAAGGAGACCACCTCGCAGCGCCCGTACGCCGGCACGCTGGTTTCCCATGCCGGCTGCGCCGGGAGCTGGCCGAGGTCGGGGCCCAGCGAGGGGAAGCGGTTTTCGAAGACCGCGACGTCGTAGTCCGGCGCCGGGATTTCCGAGGGGTTGGCCGAGGTGCTCGGACACAGCGGGCACTCATCGGCCGGCGGAAGGTGCGTCCGGGACTGGCGGTGCGCGGCGATCGCCACCCATTCGCCGGTCAGCGCGTCGAAGCGCAGCTCGCCGGCGGCGGCCCGTCCGTCCAGCTCCCGGCGGTCGTCGTGGGCCTGCGGCCGACGCCGCCGCGTGCCTGAATCGGCGGCTGCCTCCCCGGCGGCATCATCGAAGTAATAGAGCTCCCGGCCGTCGGCGAGGGTGCCTTGGGTGATGCTGTTGGCGCGCATTCCATCATTCGATCAGACTTCACGACTTTCCGGCAAAGCCCCGCCGTGTACGGGCGGGCACACGGTTCGGTACCGTGGTGCCCATGGACCTCCCTGCTTCCCCGGCCTCCCCAGACCCTTCCGTCGCCGCAGTTTCCGCTGCCGCAATTTCCGCCGCAGGCGGACCGGGCACCTCCACCCGGCGCTACGCGAGCGGCAGGCAATACGAACTGCGCCGGGGCGACGCCCTGGCCGTGGTGACCGAACTCGCGGCCGGCCTGCGGCTCTACAGCCGTGCGGGCACCCAACTGACCGAGAGCTACGGCGACGCCGACATCCCGCCCGGCGCCACCGGGATCACGCTGGCGCCGTGGGCAAACCGCGTGGAAGACGGCATCTGGTACCTCAACGGGAAGAAACAGCAGCTCGATATCACCGAGGTGGCCAGAAACAATGCCAGCCACGGGCTGCTGCGGAACGCCTCCTACGAGTTGGTGGAGGAATCGGAATTCTCCGTGACCCTTGAGGCGGCTGTGTTTCCGCAGCACGGCTACCCGTTCCTGCTGCGGCACCGGGTGCGCTACGAACTGGAGGAGGACCTGGGGCTCACCGTCCGCCAGACGCTGATCAACGATTCGCAGGAGCCGGCCCCCTTCGTCCTCGGCGCGCACCCGTACCTGCGGCTGGGGGAGGTGCCGAGCGAAGAACTCACCGTGACCGTCAGCGGCCGCACCCGGCTGGTGACCGACGAGCGCCTGATTCCGCGCAGCACCGAGCCGGTCGCCGGCGACTTCGACCTCCGGGCGGGCCGGCTCGCCGGGGACCTCGACCTGGACTGCGCGTACACGGACCTGGACTTCGACGGCGGCCTGGCACGCAGCACACTGCGCGCCGCCGACGGCCGCAGCGTAAGCCTCTGGCAGGACGAGCACTGCCGCTACGTCCACGTCTTCGTCACCGGCAAGTTCCCGGGCCGGACCACGGCCGTGGCGCTTGAGCCCATGACCGGACCGGCCAACGCCTTCAACAGCGGCGACGGCCTGGGCTGGCTGCCTGCGGGGGAGTCCTTCACGATGAGCTGGGGAATTACTGCCTCCCTCGGCAGCTAGCCGGCCAAAGCCCCGCTGCCCGTACCCTTGCCCGGATACCCCGGCTCGTTCCGCGCCGTTTCCTTTGCGCGCCGCACTAGGGAATTATGGGGCTATGACGCCAGCTGAGGACGCCACCCAACGACCCGACTCCGAGCTCCCCGGATATGCCGCGCCCGGCCTTTCCGCCCCTCCTGCCGGCCCCGCCGCCGGCGTAGCTGCCGGAGTGCCTGCCGGCCCGGTGCCGGGCGCTGCCCCGACGGCACCGCGGGCCCGCAGCGACCGGGAACTGGACGAGGACATCCCCTACGGCGTGCGGATTGCGGCGTCGTGGGCGTGGCGGATCGGCCTGATCCTGCTTGTCACCGGCGTGCTCGTCTGGCTGCTCAGCAAAATCAGCTTCCTCATCATCCCGGTGATGGTCGCCGCCCTGCTGGCCGGACTGCTCAGCCCGGTCACCCGCTGGCTGCGCAGGCGCCGGGTGCCCAACGGCGCCGCCGTCGCCATCACCCTGCTCGGCTTCATCGGGGTTATCGCCGGCGCGCTCGCCCTCGTCGGCCGCCAGCTCACCGCCGGCTTCGGCGAGCTCTGGAGCCAGGCGCTTACGGGCCTGCAACAGGTCCAGACCTGGCTGGCCGACGGCCCGCTGCACCTGACTGCCGCCCAGATCGACACCTACGTCAAGGAAGGAGCCGACGCGCTGCAGAAGAACAGCAGCAGCATCCTCAGCGGCGCGCTGACCTTCGGCAGCACCGCCGGGCATTTCGCCGCCGGGCTCCTGATTGCCTTGTTCGTCACGATCTTCTTCCTGCTCGAAGGCGAACGGATCTGGGGGTTCCTGGTCCGGCTGATGCCGCGGAAGGCCCGTCCGGCCGTTAACGGCGCCGGCCGGCGCGGCTGGACCTCAATGGTCAGCTACACCCGGATCCAGATGTTCGTGGCCTTCGTGGATGCCTTGGGGATCGGTGTCGGAGCAGCGATCATCGGCGTCCCGCTGGCCCTGCCGCTTGGCGTGCTGGTGTTCATCGGTTCGTTCATCCCGCTGGTCGGCGCACTCGTCACCGGCGCAGTAGCCGTGCTGCTGGCCCTTGTGGCCAACGGCCTGGTCAACGCCCTCATCATGGTCGGTATTGTGCTGCTGGTCCAGCAGCTGGAAGGCCATATCCTGCAGCCCCTGGTCATGGGCAAGGCCGTCTCGCTCCACCCGGTCGCCGTCATCCTGTCCGTCGCCGCGGGTTCCTACCTCGCCGGCATCCCGGGCGCCCTGTTCTCCGTGCCGATCCTCGCCGTAGCAAACTCGGCCATTCGGTACATTGCGGCCAGAACGTGGGAACATGATGGGGAGCTGGCAGCCGCAAGCCCGCAGGGAGCCCCTGCCCTTGCCGGCGCCGGCCAGGACCCGGGCTTCAGGGAGGTCCACCGCCCTGGCGCCGACGCCGGAACCCCTAAAGGAGACTAGTTCGTGAATACCCTCGAGAGCCTGCCCGTCACGTTGGACGATGTCCTGGAGGCGCAGAAGCTGCTCGACGGGATTATTACGCGGACCCCGGTGGAGTCCTCCCGGGCGCTGGGCAGCATCGCCGGCGGCGACGTCTACTTCAAGTGCGAGAACCTGCAGCGCGCCGGTTCCTTCAAGGTGCGCGGCGCCTACGTCCGGATGGCCAAGCTCTCCGCGGAGGAGAAGAAACGCGGCGTCGTCGCGGCATCGGCCGGCAACCACGCCCAGGGCGTGGCCGTCGCGGCGAAGTCCCTCGGCATCAAGGCCCGCATCTACATGCCGCTCGGCGTCGCCCTGCCCAAGCTTGCCGCGACGCGCAGCCACGGCGCCGAGGTGGTGCTGCACGGCCACAACGTCGACGAGGCGCTGGCCGAGGCCAAGCGCTACGCGGACGAATCGGGCGCCGTCTTTGTCCACCCCTTCGACGACGTCGACGTCGTGGCCGGCCAGGGCACCGTGGGACTGGAAATCCTCGAGCAGATCCCGAACGTGGACACCATCCTGATGGGCGTCGGCGGCGGCGGCCTGCTGGCGGGCGTCGCGGTGGCCGTGAAGGCAAGGGCCAAGGAACTCGGCCGGGAGATCCGGATCATTGGCGTGCAGGCCGAAAACGCCGCCGCCTACCCGCCCTCACTCGCCGCCGACGCCCTCGTCCCGCTCAAGCGCGTCTCCACCATGGCGGACGGCATCGCCGTCGGCCGGCCGGGGCAGCTGCCCTTCAGCATCATCCGCGAGCTCGTCGACGACGTCGTCACCGTCAGCGAGGACGCGCTGGCCCGGGCGCTGATCTTCCTGCTGGAACGGGCCAAGATGGTGGTCGAACCGGCCGGCGCCGTGGGCGTGGCCGCCCTGATGGAAGGCAAGATCGAAAACCCCGGGACCACCGCCGTCGTGCTCTCCGGCGGCAACATCGATCCGATGCTCATGCTCAAAGTCATCCAGCGCGGCCTCTCCGCCGCCGGCCGCTACATGACCGTGCGGATGATGCTGGACGACCGGCCCGGCTCGCTCGCGACCATCGCCCGGATCATCGCCGAAAACGACGCGAACGTGACCGGGCTGGACCACACCCGGGTGGGCGGCTCGATCAGCATGGGCGACGTCTCCATCACCGTCAACCTGGAAACCAAGGGCCACGAGCACTGCGAGCAGGTCCTCGGCGCGCTCCGGGCCGAAGGATTCCAGCCGATCGTGGTGCACTAGGCGGCCGCCGTGCTAGAAGCGTCCAAGGCCGAGCGGCGGGATACCCCCGCTGCCCGGGCCCGGCTGGGCCTGCTGGTGGTGGGCTCCTTCGTGCTGTTGCTCTACGCGATCGAGATCGTCAACTCCCTGACGATGCATTCGCTGAACGCCACCTTCGGACTGCGCCCGCGCTCCGCCGACGGGCTGCTGGACATCCTGACCTTCCCGCTGCTGCACGCCAACCTGGCCCACCTGCTCTCCAACACCCTGCCGCTGATCATTTTCGGGTTCCTGGTGTTCCTGTCCGGCGTGCGGGTCTTCGCCACGGCGCTGGCCTCCAGCTGGCTCGGCTCGGGAGCGGCGGTGTGGCTGATCGGCGGGTTCAACATCACGGTGGGAGCGTCCGGGCTGGTCTTCGGGCTCTTCGCATTCCTGCTGGTACGGGGCTTCTTCAACCGCCACTGGGGCCAGATCCTGCTCTCGCTGGTGCTCTTCTTGGCCTACGGCGGCATCCTCTTCGGCATGCTGCCCATCGTGGCGGGCTACGTCTCCTGGCAGGCGCACCTGGGCGGGGCCGCCGGCGGCGTCGTCGCGGCCCTGCTGCTGAGCCGGCGCCGGTAGTTAGAGCCGATACGGTAATTAAACGGCGACGCCGGCCCTCCCGTTGCAGGGGAGGGCCGGCGTCGAGCACTGGTGCTGTTAGCCGACGTACGGCTTGGCGGAGATGATCTCCACCGTGATGTCCTTGCCGTTCGGGGCGGTGTAGCTGAGCTTATCGCCTTCCTTGTGGCCGACGATGGCGGAACCCAGCGGGGACTTCTCGCTGAAGACGTCCAGCTCGGAGTCGCCGGCGATCTCGCGGGAGCCCAGCAGGAAGGTCTCTTCGTCCCCGGCGATCTTCGCCACGACGATCATGCCGGCCTCGACAATGCCGTCGTCGGCAGCGGCCTCGCCCACGTGCGCATCGCGGAGCAGCACGGTCAGCTGGCGGATGCGGGCCTCGATCTTGCCCTGCTCTTCCTTGGCCGCGTGGTAGCCGCCGTTCTCCTTGAGGTCGCCTTCCTGGCGGGCGGCTTCGATCTTCTGAACGATGTCTGCACGCCCGGCGCCGGAGAGGTGGTCCAGCTCTGCCTTCAGGCGGTCAAAAGCTTCCTGGGTAAGCCAAGCTGCAGTTGCGCTGTTGGTGGTCGACACGGACTTCTCCTTTTGATGGTCAAACAAGCTGGTCAAACAAGCAAAGACCCCGCCACGGTGGCCACTTATGGATCTCAGTAACCAGCTCAGCGGGGCAGGGGTATTGATCCATTGTAGTCAATGCTGTGGATAAACCCAAGAACCGCTGCGGCGCAGATCACACTGTGTTGCGCCTTGAGCCCTGCCCGGGCCCGGGTTCCGGGCCCGATTCCTTCGGGATGCGGCTACTTCGAGGCGTCCGGAATCCAGCAGTTGTCCACGACGGCGGACACGGCCTGCGATTCGGTGCGGATGGTCACCCGGTGCACGGTGGTGCGGCCGCCGTCGGCGCCGGCATCGACGGCGTTGGGACCGACGTCGACGACCTTCCAGCCGATGACGGCGAACTTGGCATCCAGGGCCTTGACGGCGCACTTGGCGGCCGTGGCCGGATTCTTGGTGACCTGGAAATCCGCCTCGGCCACGGTGGCGTCGGGCGTGCTGTAGCCGATGTCCTTGAAGCTGACGGATTCGGTGGAGGCCGACGTCGAAACCCACGCCATGAAGCCGATTCCGGCCGCGAGGGCAGCGATCAGGATGTTGCGCTTGGTCCTGCCGCCCAGTGTGCGCTTTTGGCCGCCGTAGCGATTGGCTAGGCTGGTAGGTGCCGGCGCGGGCGCGGCAGGCTGCTCCTCGGAAGTCACCAGTCCAGTTTAGTGTGGATCGGGCAGGGGAATTTCCGCACCGCCGTTCCGCCCGCGCAGCACCGACCCCGCAGAAGAAAGAGGAGCCGTCCAACGATGACAGCGTCCCCCAGCCCGTCAGCCAAGCTTCGGCTGCTCGCCGTCCACGCGCACCCCGACGACGAGTCCAGCAAGGGCGCCGCGACGATGGCCATGTACGCCGCCTCCGGCGTCGAAGTCATGGTGGCCACCTGCACCGACGGCTCCCGCGGCGACATCCAGAACCCGGCGATGGAGAGTGCGCCGCACCCCAAACGGGACATGGCGGGCGCCCGCCGGCTGGAGATGGACAACGCGGCCAAGGTCCTCGGAATCCGCCAGCGCTGGCTGGGCTTCGTCGACTCCGGCCTGCCCGAAGGCGACCCGCTGCCTCCGCTTCCGGTCGGCTCGTTCGCCACGCTGCCGCTGGAGCGGGCCGCCGCCCCGCTGGTCCGGCTGGTCCGCCACTTCAAGCCGCAGGTCATCCTCAGCTACGACGAGAACGGCGGCTA
The DNA here is from genome assembly GCF_052113385.1 of Arthrobacter sp. YAF16. NCBI lineage: Bacteria > Bacillati > Actinomycetota > Actinomycetes > Micrococcales > Micrococcaceae > Arthrobacter > Arthrobacter sp. YAF16. The sequence continues at coordinate 128,439 of NZ_JBFRDC010000004.1, read as the reverse complement.
TCCGCACCCGGACCACATCATGGCGCACCGGGTCGCCGTCGAGGCCTTCGAAGCCGCCGGCGACCCGGCACGCTACCCCGGAACCGGCGAAGCCTGGGCACCCAGCAAGCTCTACTACGACCGTGCGTTCAGTCCCGAACGCTTCCGCGCCCTGCACTACGCTCTCGAGGAAGCCGGCCTGCAGTCGCCGTACGCCGAGCGGCTCGCGGCCTGGCTTGAGGCGGACGCGGAAGGGCACACCCCGCCCGCGCCCACGCACCCCACCACCACCCAGATCGAGTGCGGGGACTTCTTCGAGGCCCGCGACGACGCCCTGCGCTCGCACCGCACCCAGATCGATCCGGAGGGCTTCTTCTTCGCGGTGACGCCGGCAATGCAGCGGCAGACCTGGCCGTGGGAGGACTACTCGCTGATCCAGTCCCGGGTCCCCACCGACGTGCCCGAGACGGACTTCTTTGCCGGGCTAAGATAGTTCCAGCAGGGACTTCTATGCCGCGTAGAAGAGTGGTACCGGAAGACCCGCAAAAGACGTTCCCCACAGAAGGTTCCCACCGTGCATTCCTTGTTCATCGCCCTGGCGGCTTCCCCGGCACCGACACCGACGCCGTCGCTGCGCCCGGGACTCGACCAGGACCAGGTCACCCCGGGCCTGCTGGGTTTCCTGCTGACCGCGTTCATCGTGGTGCTAACGGCGCTGCTGATTGTGGACATGGTGCGCCGGATCCGTCGGGTCCGTTACCGGGCGCAGGTGGAGGAAGAGTGGGCCGCCGCCGAGGAAGCCGGACAGGTCCAGGCCGGGCAGCCCGGGGGCGGCAGCCTGGGGGGATACCCGCAAACCGGCGACGGCGCGGACATCCGGCCGGAAGCCAACGGTGATGCAGGGTCCGGGAACCGCTGACCGCGGCGCCTCCGATGCCTCACCCTGGGCGGCCAACGCCCTGGGCGGGGAACCCTCCGCCTATCTCCGCCAGCACGCCGGCAACCCCGTGCACTGGCAACCCTTCGGCGACGAAGCGTTCGCGTTCGCCGCGGCCCGGGACGTTCCGGTGTTCCTGTCGATCGGCTACGCCGCCTGCCACTGGTGCCATGTCATGGCCGGCGAGTCCTTCGAAGACCAGGACACCGCCGACTTCCTGAACGCCAACTTCGTCCCCGTGAAGGTGGACCGGGAGGAACGCCCCGACGTCGACGCCGTCTACATGGCCGCCACGCAGGCCATCAGCGGCGAGGGCGGCTGGCCGATGTCAGTCTTCCTGCTGCCTGACGGCCGGGCCTTCCACGCCGGCACCTACTACCCGCCGCGGCCGATGCCCGGCAGGCCCTCCTTCCGCCAGGTGCTGGAAGCCGTCCGCGAGGCCTGGCTGGAACGCCGCGACGCCGTCGAGCAGAACGCCGCCACGCTGGCGCGCGGCATCGCCGCCGCGCAGTCCGCGTCCGCCGTCCGCTTGGACGCGCCCGCGGCCGTCCTCGACCCGGCCCTGCTTTCCGCGGCGGTGCGCGCCCTGGCCCGCTCCGAAGATGCCGCGGGAGGCTTTGGCGCCGCGCCCAAATTCCCGCCGTCGGCCGTCCTGGAGTTCCTGATCCGGCACGCAGCCACGGCCTCCGACACTGCGGAGGCGGCCCGGGACGTGGCGGGCCGCACGCTCGCCGCCATGGCGCGTTCGGCACTGTTCGACCAGCTCGACGGCGGCTTTGCCCGCTACTCCGTGACGCGCGACTGGTCCGTGCCGCACTTCGAGAAGATGCTCTACGACAACGCCCAGTTACTTCGCGTCTACGTCCACTGGGCCCGTCTCGGCGGCACGGACGGGTACCCGGCCGCGGAGGCCGCCGCCGTCGCGGGCAGCACCGCGGACTGGATGCTCGACTCGCTGGGCCTGGCCGGTGCGGCGGCGCAAGCTAGCCAAGGCGGCGCCGAAGGCCCGGCGGCGCTTGCGTCGTCCCTCGATGCGGACACCGTGGTGGACGGGGTGCACTCCGAGGGCGCCAGCTATCTGTGGACCCCCGGAGAACTGGCGGAGCTGCTGGGGCCCGCGGACGGCGCCGCCGTGGCCCGGCTGATGCATGTCTCCGATGCCGGCACCGTGTCCGAAGCCGGGTCGCCGCTGCATCCCGGCCACGCGCTGGACGGCCCGGAAGGCGCGTTGTGGCAGCGGGTCCGGCCCGTGCTGCGGCTGGCCCGCGCGGCGCGGCCGCAGCCTGCCCGGGATGACAAGGTGGTGGCCGGCTGGAACGGGCTGGCCCTCGCGGCGTTGGCCGAGGCCAGTGCCGTGCTGGGCCGCCCCGAATTGCTTGGCGCGGCCGAGCGGATCGCCGGCTACCTGGAACGGGTGCACTGGACCCCGGGTCAGGGCGGGGAGCCCGGCCGGCTGCTCCGGGTGTCCCACGACGGGTCTGCCCGCGGGATCGGCGGCCTGCTGGAGGACTACGCCTTTTGCGTGGAGGGCCTGTTCGCGCTTTACGCCGTCTCCGGGCGGACGCGATGGTATGCCCTGGCCGAGGCCATCCTGGCGTCCGCCTGCACCCGGTTCGCGGCCGGTGGGGCGCTGCGAGACGCCGCCGGGGAATCAGCACAGGTCCTCAACGCCCAGGGGGGCCGGGCCGGAATGGATCCCTTCGACAACGCCACCCCCAGCGGTGCGGCCGCATTTGCCGGGGTCCTGCTGTCCTCTGCCGCGCTGTCCGGATGCTCGGAGCGCCGCGCCATGGCCGGAAACATCCTGTCCCTGCTGCCGCCGCTAGCCACCAACGCACCCCGGGTGGCCGGGTGGCTGCTGGCCACGGCGCAGGCCGCGCTGGCGGGCCCGGTGGAAGCCGCCGTAGTCGGGGCCGGCACGCCGGAGCGGACGGCGCTGCACCGCGCGCTGCTGCTCTCGCCCAGCCCGGGACTGGTGATTGCGCTCCAGGACCCGGCAGGGGACGCCGGGGGCGGCCAGGTCCCCCTGCTCCGCGGCCGCACTGCGGGGCCGGGCGGGTCGCCGCAGGTCTACCTGTGCCGCGGCATGGTCTGCGACCTTCCGGCGGGTTCTGTCGCCGCGCTCCGTGCCCGGCTGGCTACCATGGCGGAATGACTTTTGCCCTGGGGGACCCGGCTCCCTTTGACCTGGTGGTATTTGACTGCGACGGCGTCCTGGTGGACTCGGAGGTGATCTCGGTCCAGGTGGACCAGCGGGTCCTGGCCGACCTTGGCTGGGAGCTGGAGATCGAGGAAATCGTGCGGCGCTTCGTCGGCCGGAGCGAGGCCAACTTCATCGCCACCGTCGAACGGGAACTGGGCATCGAACTGGCCGAAGGCTGGGACAGGACCTACCAGACGTGGTACCACGATGCCTTCGAACGCGAGCTCACCACCGTCGACGGCGTGGAGGAGGCCCTGGACCGGCTCCGGCTTCCGCACTGTGTTGCCTCCAGCGGCAGCCACGCGAAGATGCGGCGGACACTGGGCCGGACCGGGCTGCTAGACCGTTTTGCCGGCCGGATCTTCAGTGCCACGGAGGTGGCCAACGGCAAGCCGGCCCCGGATCTTTTCCTGCATGCGGCCGGGGTGCTCCGGACCGCGCCGGAGCGCTGCGCCGTCGTCGAAGACAGTGCCTACGGGGTGCAGGCGGCGCGGGCCGCGGGGATGCACGCGTTCGCCTATGCGGGCGGAGTGACCCCCGCGGAATGGCTCGCCGGCCCCGGCACCACGGTCTTCCACGACATGCGCCAGCTCCCGGAGTTGATTGCCGCGGGCCGGCCGGGCTGAGGGTGGCGCCGGCGCTGGATTTCCCCAACTTTGGAGTGGGCGCCCGGTGTGTCGGGCCGGAACCCCGGCGATTCCCGGCGTCTGGAATTCAAAGGTGGGGAGAATCCAGTCCGGCCGGCGGGCCGGCGGCCCGGCCGGGCTCAGCGGTCAGCCCAGGACGGCGATCGCGATCGCGATGTAGTGCGCGGCGAAGGCAAAGACCGTGAAGGCATGGAATAGCTCGTGGAAGCCGAAGTGCTCGTAGCTGAAATTCGGCTTCTTCAGCGCGTAGAACACGGCGCCGGCAATGTAGAGGGCTCCGCCCACGCAGATCAGCACGGCGGCAGGGGCGCTGGCGGCGAAGAAATCGGGCAGGTAGAACAAGGCCCCGCAACCCAGGGCGATGTAGATCGGCACGTAGAGCCAGCGCGGGGCGTGGGTCCAGAACAAGCGGAAGAGCACCCCGAGCACCGCGCCGGACCAAATTACCCACAGCAGCAGCACGGCCTTGGGCCGGTCCAGGAGCGCCCAAGCCAGCGGTGTGTAGCTGCCGGCGATCACCAGCATGATGTTCGTGTGGTCCAGCCGCTTCAGCACGATTTTGACCCCGGGGGACCAGTTCCCGCGGTGGTAGACAGCGCTGACGCCGAAGAGCAGCACCCCTGTGAAGGCATAGACCGCCGAGGCGGTCTTCAGCTCGGCGGTCGGGGCCAGAAGTACCAGCACCAGGCCTGCAGCAAAGGCCAGTGGCGCCGTGACGGTGTGGATCCAGCCGCGCCATTTCGGCTTGATCATCAGGAGCTCGGCGATCCTGACGGCGGCGTCGTCCACCGGGCTGCTTTCCCGGCCCTTGGGGCTGTTTTCGCTGTGCGCGGACCGCTCGGATCCGGGCTCCGGACTGGTGCTCTCCATGCCGCAATAATAACCTACGGTCCGGTAAGTTACCCGCGGGTAACAAGGTCCGCGGAGGAAAATCGCGACCGCGGTGTGCGCGGTACCTGCCCTCCGGCGGGTAGCCTAGGAATGCACTGACGTCAGACCTCAAGGAAGCCAGGTGAATCTCCGGATGGAACTGCCCGGGTTCCTGTATGGCTTCTACGAGCGCAGCCTCCAGCGCTCCCTTGACCCGGAGCGCGTCCCCAAGCACATCGGCGTCATGGTCGACGGCAACAGGCGCTGGGCCCGGCAGTTCAACGCCCCCACCAGCCAGGGCCACCAGGCCGGCGCGGACAAGATCCACGAATTCCTCGGCTGGTGCCAGGAGCTGGGGATCAAAGTCGTCACGCTCTACATGCTCTCCACGGACAACATGAACCGCTCCGGCGAAGAGCTGGACCTGCTGATGGGCATCATCGCCAACACCCTGGACCGCCTCGACGAAGACGCCGACATCTCGGTGCACGCCATGGGCGCCCCGGAACTGCTGCCGGACTACCTCGCCGAGCGGCTCAACAAGCTCACGGCCCGCACCCCCGTGCACGAAAAGATCCACGTCAATGTCGCCGTCGGCTACGGCGGCCGCCGGGAGATCGTCGACGCCGTCCGCGAACTGCTGCACGACGCCGTCGCCCGCGGCGCCGACATCGGCAAGCTGGCCGACGAACTCAGCGTCGACGACATCTCGCGTTTCCTCTACACCCGCGGCCAGCCCGACCCCGACCTCGTGATCCGCACCTCCGGGGAGCAGCGGCTGTCCGGCTTCCTGATGTGGCAAAGCGCCTACAGCGAGTTCTACTTCTGCGAGGCCCTGTGGCCGGCGTTCCGCAAGGTGGACTTCCTCCGCGCGCTGCGCGACTACGCCGGCCGGCAGCGCCGCTTCGGTTCCTGACACGGTTCATCCGGGCTTCACCTGATGTATTCAAGAATCGCCGAAAAATAGATCGGCAATGCGCGGGCCATGGACGTACGTTAATCCCATCAGCGGGCAAACCGCCGGCTGATCGGGGAGGCCAGTACATGGAGCGGAAGTTCGCACCGGATGTATGGGAGGCCGCGTCCGGCCTCGAGGCCGAGCCGCCTCACCAATAACAATTCCGGGCCAGCGGCCCGGGGCTGGAGTCGATGTGGCTATTTCTGCAGAACTGCCCGGCGTCATTTCCGACCAGGGCAAGAAAGCTGCCTCTCGCGCCAAGCGAGCCACTTCCAAGACCGGCGCAGCGCATTCCGACGCTGCGGCCGGTCTTGCTGTTTCCGGGGAAGGAACAGCAAGCCGGGAGGCCGCCCGAAGCTACGTGATCGACACCTCCGTGCTGCTTTCGGACCCGCGGGCGCTGCTGCGCTTCGCCGAGCATGAGGTGATCCTGCCGATCGTTGTCATCACCGAGCTTGAAGGCAAGCGGCACGACCCGGAACTGGGCTACTTCGCCCGCAAGGCGCTGCGCCTGCTCGACGACCTCCGGGTGGAGCACGGCGGCCTGGACCGCGCGATCCCGCTGGGCAACGACGGCGGCACCCTGATGGTCGAGATGAACCACATCTCTGCCGAGGTGCTCCCGGCCGGATTCCGCGGCGGCGACAACGACAGCCGGATCCTCGCCGTCGCCAAGAGCCTCGCCAACGAGGGCCGCGACGTGACCGTGGTGTCCAAGGACCTGCCGATGCGGGTCAAGGCCTCCGCCATGGGGCTGCTCGCCGACGAATACCGCAATGAGCTCGTCAAGGACTCCGGCTGGACCGGCATCGCCGAGATCGACGCCGCCGAGGACGAGCTGGCCACGCTCTACGGCCACGAACCGGTCTTCATCCCGGCCGCGGCCGAACTTCCGGTGAACACCGGCCTGGTGCTTCTCTCCAACCGCGGCTCCGCCCTGGGCCGGGTCGGAGCCGACAAGCAGGTCCGCCTGGTCAAGGGGGACCGGGACGTCTTTGGCCTGCACGGACGCTCGGCCGAGCAGCGGCTCGCGATCGACCTGCTGATGGACCCGTCCGTGGGCATCGTGTCCCTCGGCGGGCGGGCCGGCACCGGCAAGTCCGCGCTGGCCCTGTGCGCCGGCCTGGAAGCCGTCCTGGAACGGCGGGAGCACCGCAAGGTAATCGTGTTCCGGCCGCTCTACGCCGTCGGCGGCCAGGAACTCGGCTACCTGCCCGGCTCCGAGTCCGAGAAGATGAACCCCTGGGCGCAGGCCGTCTTCGACACCCTGGGCGCGTTGGTCAGCGAGGAAGTGGTGGAGGAGGTCATGGACCGCGGCATGCTCGAAGTCATGCCGCTCACGCACATCCGCGGGCGTTCACTCCACGACGCGTTCGTGATCGTGGACGAGGCGCAATCCCTCGAGAAGAACGTCCTGCTCACCGTGATGAGCCGGATCGGCCAGAACTCCAAAATCGTGCTGACCCACGACGTCGCCCAGCGCGACAACCTCCGGGTGGGACGGCACGACGGCGTGGCAGCCGTCGTCGAAACCCTCAAGGGCCACCCGCTCTTCGGCCACATCACCCTCACCCGTTCCGAGCGCTCGCCGATCGCTGCGTTGGTGACGGACATGCTCGAGGGGGCGGAGATCTAGCTCTGTCGATTTCAGCTCGCCTGGGTTTGGGGCCGTGGTCGGGTTCGCCCGCCACGGCCCTTTCGCCGTCGCTTAGACACGTCCCATCGGCCCCGACGGTCGCGGGCGACCTCTGGGGGGCCGATGTGCCGCGATGCGCGACTACGCGAAAGGCCCGCGGCGCGGCTGGCGAGCTTCCCATCTGCGCGGGGCCGCAAATTCGCCTCGGGTTATCCGATGCCCAGGAACTTCGCGGTGGGGTCGTGGCCTTGGACTTCCAGGGTCCAGTCGGGGCGTTTGAAGGTGGCGGGGGTGAGGCGGACCCGTTGGGAGTCCTGGAGTTCGCCGCCCCAGTTGGCGCGGGTGATGCCGTTGAGCTCGTAGCCGAGGGAGCGGGAGACGCCGAGCGACCGCTGGTTCCAGGCCGCCGCCTCGGATTCGGCGACTTCGGCGCCGAGCCAGTCAAAGGCGTAGAGGGCGACGGCGGCCCGCATTTCCTTGCCCAGTCCGCGGCCCTGGACGCTTTGTCGGAGCCAGGAGCCGGTGCTGACCGTCTTCAGGGTGGCGAAGTCCTTGGCTTCGACGTCCTGGCAGCCGACGAACTCGCCGTCGTGCCAGACGCCTAGCAGCAGGGTCCATTCCTGCGGGGACATATTCCCGCGGCAGCGCCAGTACCACTGCGCCATGTTCGGGCCGAGCTCCCGGGCCGGCATTTCCGCCCAAGGCCGGCTGAACGGGCTGCGGCCTGGTTCGTGGACGCCGCTCAGGGCTGCCTGCACCGCGGCCGGGATGTCCTCGTCGCGGATGGGCCGGAGCGTGAGGCGGGGCGTGGCCAGCGAGAGGGCGAACGGGGGCCAGTAGGAGTCGGGCGCGGTCATCCCGGAAGCCTAACGGCGGGGCGCGGTGGCCGCCAGTCACACGCCGACCCTGGCGGGGAGCGGCACGGACACGGCAAAATCCAGTAGCATCCGAGGGTGATCCATCGACTCGGCGAACTTGGGGGAGCCGCCCCGCTGGCCTTCTGGCTGGCGCTGCTGGCGTGCGCGTACTTCGCCGTCATGGCTGCCCGGCTGACGGTCATCGACGTGCGGCACCACTTGCTGCCCAACCGGATCATCTTTCCCTCCTACGCGGTCGCGGGCGTGCTCCTGGTCGGCGCTGCCGCGGCGCAGGCGGTGGCGGGGGTCCCGACCGCAGCGTTAGCGTCAGCGCAGGACGGCGGGGCCGGGCTGTTCGGCGTGCCGGGGCTCCGGGTCGTGGCCGGCGGGGCCGTCCTCTGGCTGTTCTACTTCATCCTGCGGGCCGTCTATCCGGCGGGGATGGGCTTTGGCGACGTCAAGCTCGCCGGCGTACTGGGCATGTACCTCGGGTTCCTCGGCTGGGGGCAGGTCTTTGCCGGAACGTTTGCGGCGTTCCTGTTCGGCGGACTCTGGAGTATGGCGTTGCTCGTTTCGCGGCGCGGAACGCTGAAGTCGGACATTCCGTTCGGCCCCTTCATGCTGGCCGGGACTGCGGCCGCGATGCTGTTGCCCGGAGGTTAGGCTGGCGGGATGGCCACCCCTGAATTCATCCTGAAACTGCGTGAGAAGATCGGCCAGGAACCCCTCTGGATTCCCGGCGCCTGCGCCGTGGTCTTCGACGACGCCGGCCGGGTCCTGCTCGGCCAGCGCGCCGACAACGGCCGGTGGGGCCTGATCACCGGGATCCTGGAACCGGGCGAGGAGCCCGCGCCGGGCCTGCTGCGCGAAGTCCTGGAGGAAACCGGCGTGGTGGCCGTTGCCGAAAGGCTGGTCTCGGTGGACGCCGTTGGTCCCACCACCTACCCGAATGGCGACGTCTGCCACTTCCTGACGCTCGTGTTCCGCTGCCGTTATGTCTCCGGGGAGGCGCGCGTCAACGACGACGAATCCCTCGCCGTGGGCTGGTTCCGGCCCGAAGAATTCCCCGAGCTGATGCCCGGGCATCTGGAATCGATCGAACAAGCCCGGGATCCGGACGGCGCGGCGCACTTCCGGAGCTGACGTAGGCCGGTCCGCCCGGCCGGACCGCGGACATGATTGTCACAGCCCGGCCATAGCCTGCTTCCATCCAGCTCTCCCAGCTGGCGACAGTGGCCCGGGCACGCCCGGGCCGGAAATGGGGAAGCATGACAGATTCAGCACTGACGCACGTTTATGTCCTCCTGGACCGCTCCGGTTCCATGAGCTCCATCGCCGATGACACCGTGGGAGGCTTCGCGGCTTTCGTCCGCGAGCAGCAGGCGGTGGCGGGCCGATGCAAGCTTTCGCTAGCGCAGTTCGACGACGTCTACGAGCGGGTCTACGCCGCGGTGGACATCCGGGACGTTCCGCCGCTGGTGCTCCAGCCGCGCGGCACTACGGCCCTGCACGACGCCATGGTCCGGCTGATCGGGGAGGCCGGCGCTGAGCTGGCGGCGCTGCCCGAACCGGAGCGCCCGGGCACCGTGCTCGTGGCGGTGCTCACCGACGGCCACGAAAATGCCTCACGCGAGGCCAGCGGTGCCATGGTCAAGGCCCTGGTCGAACGTCAGCAGCACCAGTGGGGCTGGCAGTTCACCTACCTTGGGGCCAACCAGGACGCCGTCCTGACGGCGCACGGGCTGGGCATCCGGGCCGAGGATGCCCTGACGTACGCGGCCGGCAACGTGGACGCCGCCTTCTCCGGCCAGTCCGCCAAGACCCGGCGGCTCCGGGAAGCCCGCATGGCGGGTGCCAGCCTGGACGAAGCCGCTGCCTACTCTGCCTACACCGCGGAGGAACGCCGCGCCGCGGGAGGAGAGGTGCCGCTGGAGTAGCACCGCCCGCCTTTCGGATGAGCGCCGTGCCGGCTAAACGCACGACGGCGGCCGGCGCCTTCCGCTGGGAAGGTGCCGGCCGCCGTCGGACGCTACGGGCCGCGGAGCCTGGCGACTAGGCCTTGTGCGGCGGACGCGTCATGGACATGACGTCCAGGGCGGTGTCGAGCTGCTCTTCGGTCAGCTCGCCGCGCTCCAGGAAGCCCATGGCCACGACGGTCTCGCGGATGGTCAGGCCCTCGGCGACTGCCTTCTTGGCGATCTTGGCGGCGTTCTCGTAGCCGATGAACTTGTTCAGCGGCGTGACGATGGACGGCGAGGCTTCGGCGAGGAAGCGGGCGCGCTCCACGTTGGCGGTGATGCCATCGATCATCTTGTCCGCCATGACGCGGCTGGTGTTGGCCAGCAGGCGCACGGATTCGAGCAGGTTGGCGGCCATCACGGGGATGCCGACGTTCAGTTCGAAGGCGCCGTTGGTGCCGGACCAGGCGATGGCGGTGTCATTGCCGATGACCTGGGCGCAGACCATGATGGAGGCCTCGCAGATGACCGGGTTGACCTTGCCGGGCATGATCGAGGAGCCGGGCTGCAGGTCCGGGATTGCGATTTCGCCGAGGCCGGTGTTGGGGCCGGAGCCCATCCAGCGGAGGTCGTTGTTGATCTTCATGAAGGAGATCGCGATGTTGCGCAGCTGGCTGGACGCTTCGATCAGGCCGTCGCGGTTTGCCTGGGCCTCGAAGTGGTCGCGGGCCTCGGTCAGCGGCAGTCCGGTGTCGGCGGCGAGGAGTTCGATGACGCGCTCCGGGAAGCCTGCCGGGGTGTTGATGCCGGTGCCGACGGCGGTGCCGCCCAGCGGGACCTCGGCGACGCGGGGGAGGGAGGCGTTGATGCGTTCGATGCCGTAGCGGACCTGCGCGGCGTAGCCGCCGAACTCCTGGCCGAGGGTGACGGGGGTAGCGTCCATGAGGTGCGTGCGGCCGGACTTCACCACGTCCTTGAACTCGATGGCCTTGCGGTCCAGCGAGTCGGCGAGGTAGCCCAGCGCCGGGATCAGGTCGTTGATCAGCGCCGAGGTGGCAGCCACGTGGACCGAGGTCGGGAAGACATCGTTGGAGGACTGCGAGGCGTTGACGTGGTCGTTCGGGTGAACCACCTTGTCGCTGCCGGCTGCCTTGAGCGCGCGGGACGCGAGCTCGGCGATGACCTCGTTGGTGTTCATGTTCGAGGAGGTTCCGGAACCGGTCTGGAAGACGTCGATCGGGAAGTCGCCGTCGTACTTGCCGGCGGCAACCTCATCGGCGGCGTCCGCAATCGCCTGGGCAAGCTCGCCGTCGAGCACTCCCAGCTCTGCGTTCGCCTGGGCTGCAGCCTTCTTGACACGGGCGAGGGCCTCGATGTGGGCGCGCTCCAAGGTCTTGCCGGAGATCGGGAAGTTCTCGACCGCGCGCTGCGTCTGTGCCCGGTACAGGGCGTTCACGGGAACGCGGACTTCGCCCATCGTGTCGTGTTCAATGCGGAATTCTTCAGTGTTCAAGTCTGCTGTGGAAGTCATGGGCCTAGCTTATTCCGCCCAAGCGTCGCACCGAAAACCATGAACCGGCACTGAAACGAGGCCCCTAGAGCTCACCGATCCCGGAGACGAGGTCTGCCCGGCCCTCGGCGAGGCTGTACGCAAGCCCGATCACGGCGGCACGGCCGCTTCCGACGGCGTCGGAAATCACCCGGGAACTGTCCACCAGGCGCTGCGAGGTCTGCTTGACGTTCTCCACCACCATGTCGTTGACCTCGTGCTGGTCGTTGCGCAGCGAGGTCAGCACCGACGGCGTGATCCGTTCGACCAGGCTCCGCATGAAACCAACCGGCATCTGGCCGGTCTCCACGGCGTCCTTGGTGGCGATGACGGCACCGCAGCTGTCGTGGCCAAGGACCACGATCAGCGGCACACCGAGCACGCTGATGCTGTATTCGAGCGAGCCGAGCACGGCGTCGTCGATCACCTGGCCCGCGGTCCGGACGACGAACGCGTCGCCGAGGCCCAGGTCGAAGATGATTTCGGCGGCCAGGCGCGAGTCGGCGCAGCCGAAGATGACGGCGAACGGATGCTGGTTCTCCACCAGGGAGGACCGCCGCGAGGCGTCCTGGTTCGGGTGCGAGGATTCGCCGGCGACGAAACGGTCATTGCCTTCGCGCAGGCGGCGCCAGGCGAGGGCGGGAGTCAGATAAGTAGCCACGGCCCTACCTTACGACGCCGGGGTGGCTGAGGGGGAAACCGTGGCTGCCGGGTTACCTTCCAGCGACTTAACGACCGCCGCGGCGAGCACCGAGAATTCTTCCAGCTGCGCGGGCCCGGTCAGGATCACTGTGGTCCCGCGGTAATCGAGCACCATGGATTTCTCCCCCTTGCCGGTGTCGCGCAGCTGCCAGTCGCGGCCGCCGGCGGTCCGCGTCCCGGTCACCGGCGCGTTTTTCGTCTGCTGAAGCAGCCAGGTCGGGTTGGCCTGCCGGGTCTGAACCAGCCCGATGAAGGACTCCTTGGGCGTCAGGTAGCCGACCTCCCAGGTGGCCACGCCACTGCCGGAACCGGACTCCCAGCGGGCGTAGTTCGAGCGGAATGTGTCGCCGGTTTCCGGGGTTACCGGTGTGAATCCCGCCACACCCTCGGCGTTTTGCGCGATGGCGCTGACGTTGATGTCCGGACGGTACCCATCGCTCTTAGGCGAAGGGTTCATCAAGACCACCGGCAGGAACGCGCCAATGCTCAGGGCCAGCGCGATGATCATACCGATCACCGAGGCGTTGGCCCGCTTTGCCGCTGCGGCGCGGATGACGGGCTTGACGGGCTGTTCGCCGGCGGCGCTTTCGCCGTCCGGCGTTGCACCAACGGAGGGCGATCCGGGGGCCTCGGGCGACGTGTCCTGCAATTCATTCACCCCTCTATAGTCGCCCATTCCGGACCGATCTCACATTCGGCGGGAGGGCGCCTGCCGAATCCGGGCAGGTTCACGGTTTGGTCATTCCATGACCGATGGAGGCCGCCGCGACTATGATCAGTACCAGACGAATCACCGCGGTGGCCGGAGACCGGATGCCGCGGGTTCAATGATCGCCACTCGAAGAAGAGGTTCACGTGTCACCAGCGTCCATGACCCAGAAGTACTCCACGCTTTCCCCGTCGCTCGCCGTCGGCATCGACGAGCCTGACCGCAACCTTGCCTTGGAGCTGGTCCGCGTCACGGAGGCCGCGGCCATCGCCGGCGGCCACTGGGTCGGTTTTGGCGACAAGAACAAGGCCGACGGCGCCGCCGTCGACGCCATGCGCTCCTTCCTGCAGACCGTCCACTTCAACGGCGTCGTGGTCATCGGTGAGGGCGAAAAAGACGAAGCCCCGATGCTGTTCAACGGCGAGCGTGTCGGCGACGGCACCGGCCCCGAGTGCGACGTCGCCGTCGACCCGATCGACGGAACCCGGCTGACCGCCCTCGGCATCAACAACGCCCTGGCCGTCCTGGCCGTGGCCGAGCGCGGCTCCATGTTCGACCCCTCCGCCGTGTTCTACATGGAGAAGCTCGTCACCGGTCCGGAAGCCGCCGACATGGTGGACCTGCGCCTGCCGGTGAAGCAGAACCTGCACTTGATCGCCAAGGCCAAGGGCGTCAAGGTCAACCAGCTCAACGTGATGATCCTGGACCGGGACCGGCACCGCCCGCTGGTCGAGGAAATCCGCGAGGCCGGCGCCCGCACGAAGTTCATCATGGACGGCGACGTCGCCGGCGCCATCGCCGCGGCCCGTGCCGGTACCGGCGTCGACGCCCTGATGGGCATCGGCGGAACGCCGGAAGGGATCGTCGCCGCCTGCGCCATCAAGTCCCTGGGCGGCGTCATCCAGGGCCGGCTCTGGCCCACCAGCGACGAAGAGAAGCAAAAGGCCATCGACGCCGGACATGACCTGGACCGGGTGCTCTCCACCAACGACCTGGTCTCGAGCGACAACTGCTACTTCGCGGCTACCGGAATCACCGACGGCGACCTGCTCAAGGGTGTCCGCTACTCCAAGGACAAGGTCCTCACCCAGTCCATCGTGATGCGCTCCAAGTCGGGCACCATCCGCTTCGTGGACGGCGAGCACCAGGCCAGCAAGTGGGAAGGCTACGCCCGCAAGAGCTAGCACCAGGGGCACTCAAGAGATCCCGGGACGCGCCCTGCGTCCCGGGATCTCTTATTTGTGCGGCAGCCCGACGTCGGCTTGCCGGGCTTTCGCCGGCATTGGATAGGGTGGAGCCATGACTTGGCTTGTTACTGGCGGCGCAGGATATATCGGTTCCCATGTGGTCGCGGCTTTGCGCGCGGCGTCGATGCCATCGGTGGTGGTGGATTCACTGTCCAGCGGGCACCGGGAATTCGTCCCGGACGACGTGCCCTTTGTGCACGGGAACATCCTCGATGCCGAGCTGATGGCCCGCACCATGCTCGACCACGGCGTGACAGGGGTGATCCACCTCGCCGGCTTCAAGTACGCCGGTGTCTCCGTGCAGGAGCCGCTGCTCACATATGAGCAAAACGTCACCGGAACGGCGGAACTGCTCAAGGCGATGGAGCTCGCCGGAGTCGACAAACTGGTGTTCTCTTCCTCCGCAGCCACGTACGGCACCCCGTCCGGGGACATCGTCACCGAGGACACGCCCACCCGGCCGGAATCCCCGTACGGCGAGAGCAAGCTCATCGGCGAGTGGCTCATCCGGGACCAGGGACGGGCCCGGGGACTGCAGCACACCTCGCTGCGTTACTTCAACGTCGTCGGCTCCGGATCGCCCGAGCTTTACGACACGAGCCCGCACAACCTTTTCCCGATCGTGCTGCGGGCACTGACGTCGGGGAAGACCCCGAAGATCTACGGCACCGACTACAACACCGAGGACGGCACCTGCGTGCGCGACTACGTCCACGTCGCCGACCTCGCGTCGTCCCACGTGGCCGCGGCCCAGGCCCTCGCTGCGGGCCGGACACTGGAGCGTGTCTACAACCTCGGATCCGGCGACGGCCTGTCGGTCCGGCAGATCATGACGGCCATGGCTCAAGTGACCGGCATCGACTTCGAGCCGGAGATCGGGCCGCGCCGGCCCGGGGATCCCGACCGGATCGTCGCCGACGGGACCCTGGCCGGCCGAGACCTTGACTGGAAGATGCGCCACTCTGTCGAGGAGATGGTCGCCAGCGCCTACGAGGCGCAGAAACGCGCGGTTTCGGCCGGAAGCTAGCGCTACTTACCGAGCCTGGCGCGCAGGCCCTTGAGGAGCTGGGCGGCCTTGCGGGCGAGCTGGTACGCGCCGTAGCGGACCTTCTTCACCGGCAGGTCCCAGGTTCCGGGGTACGAAATTTCACGGCCGCCAAAGGATTTCTTGAACGCCGTGAATCCGGCCCACTTATGGTCGGGCTGGTCCGCGGGGGCCACGCCCCAGAGGTCCACGTGCGCCAGGCCCTTGTCCTTGGCATCGGCCATCAGCGTGACCAGCAGCGGGATACCCGCGCTGAGCTTCCGGTGCGTGTCATCCAGGGCGGCGTGCGCATAGGTGCGGGTGTCCGCGGAGTCGTAGGCCAGGGCCGCAGCGATCGGCTTGCCCTCGAGTTCGGCGATGAAGAGCGTGGCGGCGCCGGCCGGCATCAGCGAACGTGCAACCTGGGTCAGGTACTCGTCACTTTGCGGCTTGAAGCCGTTGCGTGCCGCGGTCAGGTGCAGGAACTCCAGCAGCACGGAAATTTCCGCGGGATCCTGGCTGGACCGGAAGGTCACACCCTTCTTATGGACGTTGCGGTACAGGTTGCGGTTGACCGGCTTCATGTCCGCCAGGACGCCCTTGAAGTCGCGGTCCAGGTCCACGATCCAGCTCAGTTCGGGCTGCAGGTTCGCCGGCGCGGGCCGCAGGCCGCGGCTGCGCAGCACGGTGCCGGCGTCGGCGGCCGCGAACCCGGCGCTGACCGGTTCCAGCCGGATGCACACCGCCCCGCACCGTTGCGCCAGCGCCGTCAGGGACTCCAGCGCGGCGTCGAAGGCGGCTAGGGACTCCGCCAGCGGCCCGTACGGCACGTACAGCACCTTCCCGGCAGGGTTGCGTTCCTCGACGGCGAGGAAACGCCAGCCCTCCCCGGCCTGCTCGTGCACGGTGCGGCCCAGGGCGCGCTGGACGTCGGCCCAGTGCGGGCCCTGCAGGAAGTAATCCACGGTTCAGGCCTTCATTCCGGTAGAGACGGCAAAGGCCACGGCGGGCCCGGTGGCACCCGCGACGGAGTGCACGTTGACCGGCGCCTCGGCGGCCGGGAGGAATGCCGAAGCGCCCCGCTCCAGCTGCAGATCGCCCTTGGGGGAGTCCAGCAGGATTGCGCCGGACACCACGATGATGACCGCGGCGCCGGCCTGCGCCAGCGGCACGGGTTCCGCGCCGGGGCGCAGTTCCACCCGCTGCAGCGCGAATTCCTGGAACGGCGGCCGATAGATCTCCTGGCCGAGCATCGTCGTCTCCGCGCTGAGCGCCGGCACGCCGACGGCCTCGAAGGCGATCGTCTTCAGCAGTTCCGGCACGTCCACGAATTTCGGTGTCAGCCCGCCGCGCAGCACGTTGTCCGAGGACGCCATCACCTCGATGCCGAGCCCGTGCAGGTACGCGTGCACATTGCCGGCGGGCAGGTACACGGCCTCGCCGGGGGCGAGGGAAATCCGGTTCAGCAGCAGCGAGATCAGCACGCCGGGATCCCCGGGGTAGTCCTGGTTGAGGTTCACCACCGTGGTCAGCTCCGCCCCGTGCGATGCCATGGGCGCGCCGGAGACCAGCGCGGCGACGACGGCGGCCGTCGCGGCGGCGACGTCCTCGCCGCCGGCGATCAGCCGCTCGAAGGCTGCCCTAAGGGCCGCCGGTTCGTCGGACCGGGCCAGGTCTTCAAGCAGCCGGGGGAGCAGGGCCGGGACGTCCAGGCCCGCGACCTCAAGGCACTGCACCAGGTGCAGGAACACGGCCCGCGACTCTGCCGCCGGCCGGAACCCGCAGAGGGCCTCGAACGGCGTCAGGGCGAAAATCATCTCCGGCTTGTGGTTGTCGTCCTTGTAGTTCCGCTCCGTGGCGGCCCGGTCGACGCCGGCAGCCTCCTCGCGGGCGAACCCGGCCCGCGCCTGCTCCAGCGTCGGATGCACCTGCAGGGACAGCGGGCGTTCGGCGGCAAGAACCTTGAGCAGGAACGGCAGCCGGGGACCGAAGCGGGCCACGCTGTCGCCGCCCAGATGGTGCTCCGGGTCGCTGGCGATCAGCTCGTCCAGGGCCAGCCGGCCGCCGTCGCCGTCGGCGGCTGCTGCGGTGACTGCCAGCGACGGGGAGTCCGGGTGGGCGCCGATCCAGAGCTCGGCCTCCGGGCCGCCGGAGGCCGGCCGGCCGAGCAGACCGGCGATCGCGGTGGTCGACCCCCAGGCGTAGGGCCGGAGGACGTTCTCAAGTTCGTACACGGAATACCTATCTGCTCATGGCGAGCTGGTGGCTGGAACCTGCTGGAGGGACGGAACAACCGTCCGGACCTAGAGTGGCGCGCACTGGCCGTTGGTGGCCACCAGGTTGCGGATGGACTGCTCATCGCCGTTGCGTTTGAAGTCGTTGAGCATTTTCTCCGTAATCGGCTCGCCCTCCGGCGTGGTGGTCACGGGGGTGAAGTCCGACGACGACGGCGACGGCGAAGGCTCGGTGGCGGAGAGTGCTCCGGCCGCGGAGAGCGGTCCGGGCACCAGGGCCGGCTGGCGGATGGAGTCGTCGGCTGCCCCGGCCGCGGGAGCGGGGCCGAGCAACTTGTCCACCGCCTGGTGGATCTTGTTGAAGTCCGGCACCGTGGAGAAGGAGGCGTCGAAGTCCGGCGGCCCGATCGTCAGCCGGCTTACGGGCTGGCCCTTGGACTTCATCGCGAGGTCCACGAAGCTGCCGAGCTGGCTGGCGGAAATGTTGGAGTCGACCACCTTGGTGCCGGCCTTGACGATCCCCTCGAATTTCGCGAGCAGCGTCGCGGGATCCATCTGCTTGAGCATCGCCTGCTGGACGCACTGCTGGCGGGCGATCCGGGCGTAATCGTCGACGAATTCACGGGAGCGGCCGTACCAGAGGGCGTGATAGCCGTCGAGCTTGTTGTCGCCGGCCGGGATCCAGCCCAGCGGCATGCCGTGGATTCCGTTGGCTTCGTCGATGGTGGGGCCGCTGATCGGGACCCACCCGCCGGCCTTGATCCGGATGCCGCCCATGGCGTCGATGAGTTTGGCGAAGCCGTCCATGTCCACCAGCACATAGGCCTGGACCTTGATGCCGAGGGTGCCGGAAACCGCCTCGAGGGTGGCTTGGGCGCCCGGGTCCTGCACGCCGGGGTAAAGATCCTTGTACTTGTTGGTGACCTCGGTGTTGATGGCGTTGATGAGGCACTCATTGCCGCAGTCGTAGCCGTCCGGGTAGATCTTCCGCATCGGGGAGCCCTCGCTGAACTGCGCGTTCTGGAGGTTGCGGGGGATGGAGATGATCGCCGCCTTGCCGGTCTTGGCGTCCACGCTGATCACGGACAGGCTGTCCGGGCGGCGGCCGGTGCGGTCCGCCCCGGCGTCGCCGCCCATCATCAGGAAGTTGTAGCGGCCCTCGGACGGCTCCATGGCCGGGCCGTCGGCGAAGATCGTGCCGATGGCGTCCCGGCCGACGTTCAGCAGGTACGCCGCGTAGCCCAGGCTGCCGCTGCTGAGCAGCATGGCCAGCACCAAGGTGGCGACGACGGCGGTGCGCGTCCCGGTCTCAAGCAGCACCGGGCGGACCAGGCGCAGCGTATTCAGGAACAGGGCCGCCCAGCCGAGGGCGAGCAGCGCAAGCACGATGACCAGCACCAGCGAGGTGGCGGGATTGGCGATGAAGTTGATCAGCGTCGGGCGGGACACCACCAGCAGGACCAGGGCCGCGATGACCAGGACCCATGCGGTCAGGGTGACGCGGAGCGCGAACCGCCCCAGCCGGCGGTTGCCCGCGACGGTCTGGGCGCTGCCGGGGACCAGCAGCGTCATCAGGATCAGCAGGAAGGCGCGCTTGGCCAGGACCGGCGACGCCGCTCCGGAGGGGTAGCGGACCGGGTCCGTCAGGGCGCTCCGTGGCGGCTGCGACTTTTCCTGCGCAGCGGCGAAACCTTTGCTCATGTGCTGGACCCCTACCGG
Organism: Arthrobacter sp. YAF16; assembly: GCF_052113385.1. NCBI lineage: Bacteria > Bacillati > Actinomycetota > Actinomycetes > Micrococcales > Micrococcaceae > Arthrobacter > Arthrobacter sp. YAF16. The sequence continues at coordinate 109,210 of NZ_JBFRDC010000004.1, read as the reverse complement.
CCGCCCCGCGTGACGCTGTTTTCGTCCGAGAAGACTTCGGCCACCTTGCTGCGCAGGTTCGCACCCTTCCGGGTGGCGGCGTCGTTGAGTTCCTGGGCAAACTGCACCAGTTCGGACCGCAGCTGGTCCGCGAGGGCGTCCGTGCCCGAGGCCAGCATCCGGACCGCGAGCAACCCGGCGTTGCGGGCGCCGGCGATCGAGACCGTGGCCACCGGCACACCGGCGGGCATCTGAACGATGGACAGCAGCGAGTCCATCCCGTCCAGGGTCTTCAGCGGCACGGGCACGCCAACCACGGGCAGGGGAGTCACGGAGGCGAGCATGCCGGGGAGGTGTGCTGCGCCGCCGGCGCCGGCGATGATCACGCGCAGGCCGCGTTCATGCGCGGTCTGCCCGTAGCGGATCATCTCGGTGGGCATGCGGTGGGCGGAGACGACGTCAGCTTCGAAGGGGATACCGAATTCGGCCAGCGCCTCGGCGGCGGCCTCCATCACGGGCCAGTCGGAGTCGGACCCCATCACGAGGCCCACAATCGGGGCGGCCCCGTTGCCGGAGTTCCGGGAAACGGAGTCTTGGGCTTCGGTGCTGGCGTTCACGCGTTCTCCTCGGGGTTCCCCGGGGCGGCGGCATGCGCCCGTCCGTCCCGGATGATGTTGGCGACGGTCGCGGCCCGCTGCCGGACGGAGTCGACGTCGGCGGCAGAGGCCCCGACCAGATTGACGTGCCCGATTTTGCGGCCAGGCCGCACGGCCTTGCCGTAGCAGTGGACTTTGGCGGCCGGCTCACTGGCGAGGGCCGCGGGGTAGGCGGAGAACAGGTTCTGGTTCGCGCCGCCGAGGAAATTCTTCATGACCACCACAGGTCCCAGCAGGTCGGTGGCTCCCAGCGGCAGGTTCAGGATGGCGCGCAGGTGCTGTTCGAACTGGCTCGTGACCGAGCCGTCCTGCGTCCAGTGGCCGGTGTTGTGCGGACGCATGGCGAGTTCATTGATCAGGAAGCCGGCGCCGACCCCGGGGGTTTCGAACATCTCCACGGCCATGACGCCGGTGACGCCGAGCTCGTTGGCGATCCGGACGGCGGCGTCCTCGGCCGCGGCGGCGACCTCCAGCGGGATGTCCAGGGCGGGGGCGATGACTTCGTCGCAGACACCGTCGACCTGGACGGTGTGGACCACTGGCCAGGCCCGGGATTCGCCGTCGGGCGTCCGCGCAACCATGGCCGAGAGTTCACGGCTGAACTCCACCTTAGCCTCGGCCAGCAGCGGGCTCATCGCCTCGAACCAGTCGGCCGCGTCCGCGGCATCGTCGGCGGAGGCGACGATCCGGACGCCCTTGCCGTCGTAGCCGCCCCGCGGCGTCTTGAGCACCACCGGCCAGCCGGCGTCGTCCCCGAAGGCAACCAGATCCTGCACGTCCGCCACGGCGGCCCAGCGCGGGTTGGGAAGCTCCAGCCGGTCGATCGCTGCGCGCATCACCAGCTTGTCCTGGGCGTTGACGAGGGCATCCGGGCCCGGGTGGACGTTGACGCCGGCCTCGATCAGGGCGCGCAGGTGCCCGGTGGGGACATGCTCATGGTCAAAGGTCAGCACGTCCAGGCCACGGGAGAACTCCAGCAGGTGGTCAAGGTCCGTGTAGTCGCCGACCGGAGCCTTGGCCACGGCCGCGACGGCGGAAACGTCCTCAGCCTCGGCGAGGACACGGAGTTCGAAGCCGAGGGCGGTCGCGGCAGGGGCCATCATGCGGGCAAGCTGGCCGCCGCCAACCACACCGATTACAGGAAAAGTCACATCTCCCAGCCTACCGAACACCTGCGCGGAACCGGCCTTCGCACGCCCGGGCCGCCCAAACAGCCCTCTAAACAGCGGCATTTTCGGCGCGGTTTGCCGGGCGCCGCCGCGGATTGGGGCCGGCTGGGGGCGCACACCCGGGAAACGGCGCTAAAATGGGCCGTTGGCCATGTGGCCGCCAGATTCCACCAGATTCAAACGGCCATGGAGGGTCATGATTAACACACTTGCAGATCGTGCGCGTGGGCTTGCCTCGCTCTTCTGGCGCGAAGTGGCCAAGTTCGGCGCCGTCGGCGGTGTCGCCTTCATCATCGACAACGGCCTGACGTACTACCTGATGCACGGCGCCATGTCCGACAGCGAGGCGAAGGCCCGCTTCGTCGGTGCAACCGTCGCCACGATCTTCTCCTGGATCGCGAACCGCTTCTGGACCTTCCGCCACCGGCGCCAGGAAAACGTGCTGCGTGAATTCGCCATGTTCGTCCTCATCAACGGCATTGGCATCGGCATCTCCACCGGCCTCACCGCCCTCGCCAAGTACGGCATGGGCATCACGGACAAGAACATGCTTTTCTCCGCCGGCATCGTCGGCATCCTCGTCGCCACGGTGGTGCGGTTCTTCGCCTACCGCTTCCTGGTTTTCAACAAGGAACTCGACGACGAGCCGGAGTTCTCGCACGACCACGAAATCATCGAACGGCACCCGCACGGCCAGGACACCGTCAGAGTTCCCGGGCAGGGCCTCCAGGACCCGGACGTTCCCGGAGTCGAACCCGACCATCGCTGATCCGGTCCCGCCGCTGACAAGGCCGGCCCGGGTCAGCTCCGGCTGACGCGCTCGTCACTGAGCAGCCGGTCGGTCACCGCAACGTCCGGGTGCACCAGCACCACGGAACCATCGCGCTGCCACGCCCCGAGGGACTGCGCCAGGACCGATTCGAGGCCCTCGGCGGCCCGGACCAGCAACCGCTCCCCGCCCTCCGCGGACTCCGCCGCCGGGCCCTTCGCCGGGGCGGCAAAACCCTGCAGCAGCTCGGCGTGGCTGTACGCCCCGCCCGCAGCACCCTGCACGGCCCGGCGGCCGGCTTCCGGGTCCACGTGCGGCATGAAGAAGTCGCCATGGGAGCGCACCTCGGCGGCGTAGTCCACGACGCCGGAAGGCAACTCGCCCAGCCAGCGCATCGCCAGCGCCGGCAGCGCGACCGCCACGACGGCGTCGAACGCACCTTCCGCGGCCGCCGGCCCCGGCTCCGCGGTGGCGAGCAGCTCGGCTTCCACGGCGTCGAGCACCACTTCCATGCCGAGCTGCCAGGCGGCCAGCGCGAGCACCACGGATTTCCAGTGCGCCGGCAGATCCAGTCTCAACCGCGTTCCCGGCTCAGCGTCCAGCTCGTCCTGCAAGAGATTGCTGGTCTTGGCCACCCAGTTGTCCAGCACCCGGCCGGAGAGTTCCACGCGTTCGGCGTCGGGCCCGTACCAAGTCAACCGGGGCGAGGTCGACTGGCCGGATCGCAGGGCTTTCATCAGTTCGATTGCCGGGATGCTCATGCCCTCATCTTGCCACGGCGGCGCGGGCGTGATCTCGGTCACAGCCGGAACGGTGACCCGTCCCGGAGGGTGGCAGGGCGGTGGAGGGCGGCGCCGGAAAATCAGCGTGAACGCAGGAGAATCGCAGAAAAAGCACAAGAAAGTGGTCAGCAGGCTGTCAATTCCTTGCCAGCGGGCGGACGGAGCGCGAAAACTCCCGGGCGTGGCGTGCCCCGGCATTCTGACGGGAATTGATTATTATCTCCGCTGCGGCTTGACTCCCGGATACTTACACGCGTGTAATTAGGTATCGAAAGCCAATGCGCATCAGGCGGCACACAACCGAGTGTCCGAGGGTCAGGCAAAGGCTGCAAAATCAGAGAGGGAACGCCAATGGGGCTTGCAGAGCGTATCCATGAAGATGAAGTTGTCGCCGGCCAGGCGACGGCAAAATACCGTTCACGCGGGGTGCCGAGTGACTGGTACGTCGACCCGGCCGATCCGGACGCCGCGGAGCGGTACAACGAACACACCCAGGATTCGCTGCAGGACCAGGCCACGGCCTTCCTCGCAGCCCATGAAGCACTTCTGGCGGGGAATCCGGAGCAGGACAATGATCCGCTCGACCCGCCAATGGAACTGCAGACCCTGCACTCCGGAACCACCGCCCAGCCGGTGTGGATCGGGTTGCCGTCCCGGCAGGACTTCGATGACGAAGGCGAGCTCGGATGGCAGACAGACGCACTCTGCGCGCAGACCGACCCGGAGGCCTTCTTCCCTGAAAAGGGGGGCTCCACCCGCGACGCCAAGAAGGTGTGCGGTGCATGCAATGTACGCTCACAGTGCCTGGAGTACGCCTTGTCCAACGACGAGCGCTTCGGCATCTGGGGCGGCCTCTCCGAGCGGGAACGCCGCCGGCTTAGGAAGCGGGCAGTCTAATTCTTCAAGAAGTACGAGTCACCGCCGTTGTGGTAGCCCACAACGGCGGTGACTATCTCCCCAGGACCCTGGCGGCATTGGCGGCGCAGACCCGTCCAGCGGATGCAGCCATCGGGATCGACACCGGATCACGCGACCACTCGGCGGCACTGCTTGAGCAGGCGCTCGGCAAAGCCAGCGTCACCGTCTTCGACCAGGCCAGGACCGGTATGGGCGGTGCCGTCCAGGCCGGACTGAAGGCGCTCGCGCCCTGGCGCGGGGACGCCGGGCACGCCGCCTCCGAATGGATCTGGTTGCTGCACGACGACGCCGCGCCGGCTCCCGAGGCCCTCGCCGAGCTCCTGCACGCCGTGGAGCGGGCGCCATCGGTCACCGTGGCCGGCTGCAAGCAGCTGGACTGGCACGCCGGCCGACGGCTGATCGACGTCGGACTTTCCACCAGCCGCTGGGCCGAGCGCCTGACGCTCATCGAAGCCGACGAACTCGACCAGGGCCAGTACGACGGCCGCAGCGACACCTTCGCCGTCAACTCGGCCGGCATGCTGGTGCGCCGCGACGTCTGGGAGGAGCTCCGCGGCTTCGATCCTGCCCTTCCGGGCAGCGGCGACGACGTCGACTTCTGCTGGCGCAACCGGCTCGCCGGCCACCGCGTAGTGGTGGTCCCGAGCGCCCGGATCTTCCACGTGTCGCACCGGCCGCACGCCCAGGGCAACGCGACGGCGGCCCGCAAGGCCCAGGTCCACCTGCGGCTCAAGCACGCCTCGGCCTGGAAGGTTCCGCTGCACGCCGTCGGCGCCCTGCTGGGCAGCCTCTTCAAACTTGTCCTCAGCATCGCCGTCAAGGACCCCGGCCACGGATTCTCCCAGCTGCTGGCAACCCTTGGCGCCCTCGGGAGGCCCGCGGCCGTGTACCGCGGCCGGCGCAACGCGGCCCGCACACGGCGCATCCGCCGCTCCGTCATCAAGGGGCTGCAGACGCCGCGGCGCGAGGTCTGGGCGCACCGGCGTTCGCTGATGGAGGCGCTCGGATCCGACGATACCGACGCGTCGTCCAGGCACGACCCGCTGGCCGAACAGCCCAGCGGTGATTCCGCCGACGACTTCGCCGCCCTGGACATCACCGGGCGCGGCTGGGCGGGAAACGGCGCCCTGCTGGCGCTGCTGCTCACCGCCGCAGCCTCCCTGATCGGCCTGCTGAGCCTGTTCCGCGCCGACGCAGTCACCGGCGGGGCGCTGATCCCGGTCTCGGCCCGCCTCGGCGACATCTGGAACCATGCCTCTGGCTGGTGGATTGCCCTCGGTGCCGGCCTGCCGGGCCACGGCGACCCGTTCGGCTACGTGCTCTGGGGGCTGGGCGTCCTTGGCGCCGGCAACACCAACGGCGCCGTGGCCTGGCTGCTGGTGCTGGCCATGCCGTTGTCCGCGCTGGGGGCCTGGTTCGCCGCCGGCGCCCTGACGCGCCGGCGCAGGCTGCGTCTTGTTGCCGCGCTCATCTGGGCCGGCGCTCCCGCCCTCCAGGTGGCACTCAACCAGGGCCGCCTCGGCGCGCTCATTGCGCACGTGATGATGCCGTTGCTAGTCATGGCCCTGCTCCGCGCCACCGGCTCCGTCCCGGGCCGCGGACGCTACGCCGTCCCCGCGCCGGGCGAGCGGCGCTTCACCGAGGCGCCTCCCGTCAAGCCCGGAATCAACGGCACGCCGTCCTGGACCGCGGCGGCCGCGGCGGGACTGGCGCTGGCAGTCGTTACCGCGGCGGCGCCGTCGCTGCTGCTGCCCTCCTTCACCGTCGTCATACTGTGCGGCGTGCTGCTGCGAGGCCGTGGGCGGACCGTCTGGTGGTCGCTGCTTCCCAGCCTTGCCCTGTTCCTTCCCTTTGCCCTCTCTGCCCTGGACCGGCCGCGGGCCCTGCTGGCCGACCCGGGCCTACCGCTGGGCTTCGATGCCGCGCCGCTCTGGCAGCAGGCGCTGGGGCAGCCGCTGCGGTTCGAGTCCGGCGCCGGCCTGGCCGGACTGACGGTCTTCGGGCCGGGGGCCGTGCCGTGGGCGCTGCTGCTGGCACTGCTGCTCGGCCTGCCCCTCCTGCTGCTGGCCCTCACCGCGCTGTTCCTCCCGGGCCGGCGCGGCACGGGCCGGCGGCCGCGGCTGGCCCGCAGTTTCTGGGCCGCCGCCGTGCTGATGCTGGCGGGCGGCTGGCTGGCCGGGCACGTCGCCACCGGCGCCAGCGCCGACGTTCTGGTCTCCCCTTTCACCGGGCCGACGGTATCGGCGGCGGCGTTCGCGCTGCTGGGGGCGGCGCTGCTCGGCGCCGAAGCCGTCCTCGACGCCGCAGACGCGACCGCTACGGCCGCACCGGGCCGGGCGTTTTTGGTTCGCAAAATCCTCATCCGGGGCACCGCCGTCACCGCAACGGTGCTCCTGCTCGCCGGGCCCCTGGCCGGGCTCGCCGCGTGGGCCGCGCACAACGTGCTGCAGTCCGACCCGCCTCCGGCCGCCGCGGCCGCCCCGGGCGGGGACGCGTCAGATGCCGCCGCCGGCAGCATCGCGGGGGCGGATGCGGACACCAACGCTGACCATGGCAATGGTGCGCTCGGCACCCGCCAGCTGGTCCAGGCCAGCAAGGCCCGCACGCTCCCGGCGACGGCCATCGACCGCGGCGAGGGACCGGAACAGACCCGGACCCTGGTCCTCTCCGCCAAGGAGGACGGAACGTTCGCGGCCGCGCTCATGCGGGGCGACGGTACCAGGCTGGACGAGCTGTCCGCCGTGGCCTCCGCCCGTCAGGTGATGGGCGAGCCGGGCAAGGAAACGGTCCGGGACGACGACGCCGTCGCGGCTTCCCTGCGCAGCGTGGTCGCCACGATTGCCGCCGGCCAGGGCGTGGACCCCCGCTGGCAGCTCGAGCAGCTCGGCGTCGGGTTCGTGGTCCTGGAGGCCAGCGACAGCTCGGCGGAACTGACGGCCAGCCGGATGGACGCCGTTCCCGGCCTCGTGGCCGTCGGCCAGACCGACGTCGGCTGGTTGTGGCGGATCAGCCCGCTGAACGAGACGGCTGCCAAGGCCGCCGACGTCGCGCACCGCGTGCGCGTCGTCAACGCTGCCGGCACCACCGTCGGGCTGCTGCCCGCCGGGGTGGTCGCCGCCGACGCGGCCGTGCCTGCCGGGCCCGAAGGCCGGCTGGTGGTCCTCGCCGACCGCGCCGATCCGGGCTGGAGCGCCTGGCTCGATGGCCGGCGCCTGACCGCCACCACCGCCGACTGGGCGCAGGCGTTTACCCTGCCGGCCCAGGGCGGCCAGCTCAGCATCCGCTACGAAAACCCGTGGGCCCTCTGGACCGGAATCGTCCAGGCCGTCGTGATCGGCCTGACAATCCTGCTGGCCATTCCGATGCCTGCCCGCCGCCCGAACACCGGGCTCTCCAGGGACGAAGGCTCCCTGCGTAAGGAACATCAGCATGCATGACAACCATGGGGCCCCAACGCCTCCGGAACGGCCCGAACCGGCCAAGCAGCCCCAGACACCGGCGGTTGAGAGCCGGCGGGACAGAAGCGCACGCGGCGCCCAGCCGGACACGGCCCACACCGGGGTTACCGCGTTGGCCCGGCTGAAGAGCCTCTCGGGGGCCGTCGGCGGAGTTCTCTCCGCCGCAGTGCTCGTCGCCGCCGGCGGCGGGCTGGTCGCGGCAGCCGCACTCACCCCGCAGGTCACCGGCAGCCGGCCGCTGGAGGCGCCGCTGTCCGCGGTTCCGGCCGGCAGCAGCGTGGGCATCTGCCCCGGACCTGCACGGCTGCTCGAAGGCACGCCCGTCGGCACCGACCCGCAGTTCAGCCCGGAATCGGCGACCGCCAAGAGCGCGGTCAGCGCCGTCGTCATCAGTTCCAGCACCGGCGCACTTCCCGGAAGCCGGCTCGCCGCGCTGGCCGGCAGCCGGCTGGTGGAACTTGCCAAGGCCACCCCTGCCACCGCGGGGCCGGCCGCAAGCCCCGCCCCGGGCGCCCCTTCGGCGCTGCGGGCCGGCGTGGTGCCGCAGCGCGCTGTCGACGCCGTCAGTGTGCTCAGCGCGGATGCCCAGGGAAACCAGCAGCCCTCTGCCGGGGCCGTGATGAGCTACACGGCCACGGACGGGGATCTGCGCGGCACGGCTGCCGCCGCCTGCCAGCGTCCGGCCAACGACCTGTGGCTGGTCGGGGCGAACACCGCCCTCGGCCGGACCGCCGTGCTGAACCTCAGCAACGCCTCCGGGACGCCGGCTACCGTCAGCCTGGATCTCTTCGGCGCCAAAGGCCCCATCCAGGCCCCCGGCAGCCGCGGGCTGCTGGTCGCGCCGGGCAGCACCCGGTCCATCATCCTGGCCGGCCTGGCGCCCGGGCAGGACCAGCTGAGCGTGCGGGTGCGCAGCACCGGCGGCCCCGTCGCAGCCGTCATCCAGCAAAGCGTGCTGCGCGGGCTGACCCCCGGCGGGGTGGATTTCATTTCGCCGGGAACGGCCCCCGCGACCCGCCAGGTCATCTCCGGCATTGATATCCAGAACCCGGACGCCCTGGCGGCGCTGGCCGCCAAAACCGGCTTTGCCGACGCCAAACCTGCCCTGCAGATCACCGTCCCCGGCGCCGCGGACGCCGTGGTGGAAGTGAAACTATTCGGGCGCGACGGCCAAAAGGCCCTGCCCGGCGGCGGCGTAGTCACCGCCAAGTCGGGCGCCGTCACCGAGGTCTCCCTCGCGGGCGTCCCGGCGGGGCACTACACGGTGGCGGCCAGCTCGGACGTTTCCTTCGCCGCCGCGGCCCGGGTCACCCGTGGGCTCAAGGCCGAGGAAGCCGCCGATTTGGCCTGGGCGCCGTCTTCGGCGAGGCTCGGAAGCCAGCACGTCGTTCCGGTGCCCCGGACGGGCGAGCGGTTCCTGATGTTCGGCGCGCCGGAAGGCCGCGCCAAGATCTCGTACACGCCGATCACTGCCGACGGCAAGGTCCGGGCCGCGGCCACAATGGACATTGCCGGCGGAACCACCGCCTCCGTCAGAATTCCCGGGGACGTGGGTGGCTCGCCGCTGGTGGGGTACCTGGTCTCGGCGGCGGGGGATGCGGCCTACGGGGCCGTCATGCTGCAGCAGGGCGGCAGGTCCGACATCGCCAGCATCCCGGTTCTCCCCGGGGCGGCCGGCCAGGAACAGATCCCGGTCACCCTCGGGTATTAACCGCGACGGCCGGCGCCCAGCAACGGCGGCCTAATAGCGGCGGCGGTACACCGGGTCCAGCGACTCGGGCGGGACGCCGAGCATCTCCGCGGTACGCTCCACCACCACGTCATGCACGAGGTCCTGGAGTTCGTCGCGGCTGCCGCAGGCCTGCTCGACAACCCTCCGGTAAAGTGTGATCACGGGGCCCTCCTCCGCCGTCGCCGGTGTGTAGGAGCCCATCGGCGCCGGGGTGCCGTCGGCTACGAGTTTCTCGAGTCCGGGCGGGATTTCCTCGACCGCAAAACGGACCCCGTCCAGCGGCTTGCCCCAGATATCGTGCAGGCGCTGGGCCGAATCCAGGACAAAGTCATCGAAGCGGTCCGAACGTGTCCGGTAGCCGGGCAGCGTCGGGAGCATCAGCTCGCCGCGCAGGCCGCGGCCGTGCCGGTTCCTGCGGCGTTGCCGGAAGCTCTTCCCCTTGGCGGCGCCGCCGTCGCCGGGGTCAGCCAACCGGACCGTAAAGCCGGGATCATGGTGCGATGACTGCATATCTTGACTCTAAACCCGGCGCCTGATTTCTGCGATATGGCGGCCGCCGCGACCCGCCGTCGGAGCCCGCCCGACGCCGTCGGCCGCCCTGGGCGCAGCGTCCCGGGGCCGGACGGGCGTTTCAATGCGCGGGAGCGGGCAGGTGGGGGAGTAGTCTGTGATGTCGTGGGTGCAATTCGTCAGTGTTCAAGGTCAGCCTGCCGCAATTCGGCGGTGGCTACTTTGACGTACGTGTATGCCGACTCCACCGCGGTGCTCGGCCCGCTGGCCACCTACGCCGAGCCGCACTGCTACGACCTTTGCGAACAACACGCCGGCACCCTGACCGTGCCGCGGGGCTGGGAAGTCCTGAGGCTCGCGATGCCGGCCACTCCGGCCGGTCCCGGGCCCGATGACCTGCTGGCCCTTGCCCATGCGGTCCGCGAGGCCGCAGCCCGGCCCGCAGCCGCAGAGCCCGCCCAGGGCCAGCGTGCCGCGCATCCGGCCCTCGAAGCCCCGGCCGCCGCCGACGGTACGCGCCGCGGGCACCTGCGCGTCCTGCGCGAACCCTCCTGAGCCGCGAACTGGCGGTAGGCTGGGAACTGAAATTTCCGTACGCCACCGGCGCCAGCGGCGTCGCCCCCAGGGAGCCTTCACCATGCCACTGATCAGTCCCGAACTGTTGTCTGTCCTGCGCTGCCCCGTGACCGGCTCAGCCCTGGTGCAGGAGGGCGAAGAGCTCGTCGCCGCGTCGCCCGACTCGAACGGGCAGAAGCTGCGCTACACGATCGAGGACGGCATCCCGCTGCTGCTGCCGCCGGAGCTGCTGGCCGCGGCCACCGCCGCCTCCTCCGATCAGCACGACGGCGGCCGTCACGACGGCGCGCCCCGCCACGCCGCAGAGTAGCCCCGCCCTCCGGTGCGGGCGGCGGACGGAACAAGCGCAGCCGACCCATCGGAGGGCGCCCCGGCGCCGAACCACTTGCAGTCCCTTCAGCTATATTCCGGCTACCCCAAAGGATCCCCATGACTTTCGACTATAAAATTGCCGACATTTCGCTGGCCGAGGCCGGCCGGCACCAGATCCGCCTCGCAGAGCACGAGATGCCCGGGCTGATGTCCCTGCGCGAGGAGTTCGGCGCGAGCCAGCCACTCAAGGGTGCCCGGATCGCCGGCTCCCTGCACATGACGGTGCAGACGGCCGTGCTGATCGAGACCCTCACCGCCCTCGGCGCCGAGGTCCGCTGGGCTTCCTGCAACATCTTCTCCACCCAGAATGAGGCCGCAGCCGCCGTCGTGGTCGGCCAGGGCACCGTCGAGGACCCGCAGGGCGTTCCGGTGTTCGCCTGGAAGGGCGAGACGCTCGAGGAATACTGGTGGACGGCCGAGCAGATCCTGACCTGGCCCGGTGCGGACAGCAACCCGGACCTGGGCCCGAACATGATCCTCGACGACGGCGGCGACGCCACCATGCTGGTGCACAAGGGCGCGGAATTCGAGGCCCTGGGCGCCGTGCCGGCGGCAGGCGACGATGAGTCCGAGGAGGGCCGCGTCTTCCTCGAGGTGCTGCGCGCCTCGCTGCAGAAGGACCCGCAGAAGTGGACCCGGATCGGCTCGCGCCTGCTCGGCGTAACCGAGGAGACCACCACAGGCGTCCACCGTCTCTACCAGCTCGCCGAGCAGGGCAAGCTGTTGTTCCCGGCGATCAACGTCAACGACTCCGTCACCAAGAGCAAGTTCGACAACAAGTACGGCATCCGCCACTCGCTGCCGGACGGCATCAACCGCGCCACCGATGTGCTGATGGGCGGCAAGGTCGCCGTCGTATGCGGGTACGGCGACGTCGGCAAGGGCGCCGCGGAGGCGTTCCGGGGCCAGGGCTCGCGCGTGATCGTCACCGAAATCGACCCGATCTGCGCGCTGCAGGCGGCGATGGACGGCTACCAGGTGGCCACGCTCGAGAGCGTGCTGGCTGAAGGCCACATCTTCATCACCACCACGGGCAACAAGGACGTCATCATGGCCGAGCACATGGCCGGGATGCGCGACAAGGCGATCGTGGGCAACATCGGCCACTTCGACAACGAGATTGACATGGCCGGGCTCGCCCGGATCCCCGGCATCAAGAAGGTCGAGATCAAGCCGCAGGTGCACGAGTGGGTCTTCGATGCCGGGACCGCGGAAGAGCGCTCCATCATCGTCCTGTCCGAGGGCCGGCTGCTGAACCTCGGCAACGCGACTGGGCACCCCTCCTTCGTGATGAGCAACTCCTTCGCCAACCAGACCATCGCGCAGATCGAACTGTTCACCAAGGCGGGCCAGCCGGAAGGTGAGCGCGAGTACGAAAAGCAGGTTTACGTGCTGCCGAAGATCCTCGACGAGAAGGTGGCCCGGCTGCACCTTGGCGCCCTCGGCGTGCAACTGACCGAGCTGACCAAGGAACAGGCTGCCTACCTGGACCTCGACGTCGCCGGCCCGTACAAGCCGGAGCACTACCGCTACTAAGCGCGACACTGCGAGCAAAAGGGGCCCTGGACTTAGCGTCCGGGGCCCCTTTTGTGACCGTATCGTGGCGCTGGCAACGGCGGGCCGCACCAGAAATTCACATATGCTTTCAAGGTAACGTCTGGAAGGACCCGAGTATTGTGATCGCCCCGAAAAGCTGGAGCACCGGCCGGAAAGCCGCCGTGCTGGCAGCCGTATGCGCCCTGGCAGCCGGCGGCGGAGTCTTCGCCGCGGCAGGACCCCTGGCGCACGCCTCCTTTGCCTCCGAAGCAGGATCGCCGGAGCGATCGACCCAAGGCCTGGCCTTCCCGGTGGTGCCCCCGCTCCAGCTCGCCGCCGCGCCCGCCGACGCCGCCGTCCAGGTCAACCCGGCCGCCCCGGTCACCCTGAAGGTGGGCAACGGCCGGATTGAGCGGGCGGCCCTGACAAGCGAGACGGGCCAGTCCGTGGACGGGAAGCTCAGCGCCGACGGATCCAGCTGGGCCGCCACCGGGCCGCTGGAATTCAACACCCGCTACAGCTACAGCTACTCAGTGGTTGACGGCGCGGGACGATCAACCGAGAACACCCGCAGCTTCACCACGGTGACCACCGCCAACGAGGCGGACGCTGCCATCTATCCGCTGGACGGCATGAAGGTCGGGGTCGCGCAGCCGCTCCAGCTCACCTTCAGCGAGCCGGTACTGAACCGCGCCGCCGTCGAAAAGGCAATCAAGATCAGCTCCACCTCGGGCCAGGTCGGGGACTTCCACTGGTTCAGCAACACCATGGTCCGGTACCGGCCGCAGAATTTTTGGGCGGCCAACAGCACCATCACCATGGACATCAAGCTCTTTGGCGTCAATCTGGGCAAGGGCCAGGTCGGCAACTTCAATAAGTTGGTCACGGTCCACATTGGCGACAAGAAGGTCGCCGTGGCGGATGCCAAGGCGCACACCTTCACGGCCTCGATCAACGACCGGCAAGTCGGGCGGTGGCCCGCGACCATGGGGGACACCCGGTTCCCGTCGGCGCGCGGCTACCTGGTGCTGATGGAGAAATACCGGGTGGAGCACATGGACGCCCGCACCATCGGCCTCAAACCGGGCGACCCGGCCTACTACGGGCAGCTCGACGTCAATTACGCCACACGACTGACCCCCAGCGGCGAGTTCATCCACCAGGCCACGGCCTCCGCGATGCCCTACATCGGCAAGGTGAACCTCTCACACGGCTGCGTCGGCCTGGGACCGGCCGGTGCCAAGTGGGTCTTCGACAACATGACGACCGGGGACGTGGTCCAGGTGGTCAACACCGACGGCGACTATGCGGCGTACGACGACGGCTTCGGGGACTGGAACATCCCCTGGGCGAAGTACGCGAACTGAGCCGGGGCGCCTGGCAAGGCGCCGGGGGATTTGCACAATGGGGGAATTGCAGTTGGGGGATGCGGGATGGCCAAGACGGTAAGGCAAGGCAAGAGCGGTCGAAGTACCGGCAAGATGCTGGCAGTAGCCGGCATCTGCCTCGCCATCTGTGCCGGCGGAATTGGCGTCGCCACCGGCCCGGTCTGGGCGGACAGCGACCTGCCCTCGGAAGCGGGGTCGCCGATGCGCAACGTCTCGGGCCTGGTTGCGCCTGTCGTGAAGGCCGTTGAACTCGGGGTAACGCCGACCGACGGCGCCCGGGACGTCAACCCGGCCGCCCTGCCGTCGGTCAAAGCCGTCAACGGCGTAGTCAAGGACGTGGTGCTGCGGCCCGAACCCGGCGGCGCCCCGGTCCCCGGCACCACCAGCGCGGACGGCTCCATCTGGACCGCCGGGGACCCCCTGGAGTTCGACACCCGGTACCACTACAGCTTCACGATCGTGGACCTGGCCGGCCGGGAGACGAAGAAGGTCCAAAGCTTCTCGACCGTCGCCACGGCCAACGAAGCCGACGCCGCGGTCTATCCGCGGGGCGACAGCACCATTGGCGCCGGGCAGCCCATTGAGATCGTGTTCAGCGAGCCGGTCATCAACAAGGCGGCCATGGAGAAGGCCGTGAAGGTCACCGTCTCCTCCGGTCAGGCCGTCGCCTGGCGCTGGTACTCGGACCGGCGCGTCCGGATCCGGCCGGAGCGCTTCTGGGCCGCCAACAGCCGGATCACCGTGGACCTGAAGCTGTTCGGCGTCGACTTCGGCAACGGCATGGTCGGCAACTCGAACGTCCCGGTGTCCTACAAGGTGGGGCCGCAGCGGCTCGCCGTCGTGGACGACGTCACGAAGACGATGAAGGTCTACTTCGACGGCCGGCTGGTCAAGACCGCACCGGTCACCCTGGGCGGCGAGGACTGGCTATCACCCTCCGGTTACGCCGTCATCATGGAGCAGGAACGCCGCTCCAAATTCAACGCCGGCAGCATCGGCCTCAAGCCCGGCGACAAAGGCTACTACCCGCCGCTTACCGTCGAGTACGCCAACCGGCTGACGACGTCGGGCGTCTACGTCCACCAGGCACTGGAGTCCGCGTGGGGCGCGGTGGGCCGGTTCAACGTCTCTCACGGTTGTGTTGGACTGCTCCCGGCGGACGCCCAGTGGTTCTTCAACAACATGAGGACCGGCGACGTGGTGCAGACCCTGAACACGGGGGCGGCGCCGGTGGAGCCGCTGGAAGGCTTCGGTGACTGGAACATCCCCTGGGCCCAGTACGGCAAGCGCTGAGCCCGCGCGGCCGGCAAACGCCGAGCCCCGCGGCCGGACGAGGTCAGCGGGCCCGCTGGTGCGGCAGCCGCCCAAGCCGTGCGCCGAGGCGCGCGTTGCGTTCCCGGGTGAGCCGCAGGCGGTCCAGCTCGCGGCGGCTCCGCTCGCCCAGCACCGCGGCCAGGTATTCCTCCGGCCCGGTTCCGGCCGGCGGCGGGGGAGCAACGTGCGCCGCTAGCTCGGTGGCCAGCGACTGCGCCATCGCCACCCGGGAGCCGGGGGACATGCGGTGGGCCTGGCGGATGAAGAGCGAGGCGCGGCGGGCCGCGGCGTCCGGAATCCGGCCAATGTCCGCGAGCGACACCCAGGGCTGGAGGTGGAACGGCACGCTGTGCAGCACGGGAGCTTCGGCCTGCACCCGCCGTCGCAACGCATAGGTGCCGGCCACCAGGTCACCGAGCCGCTTGGACTTCCCGTTGAAGAGCGCGACGGCGATCGCCAGTCCGCCCAGCGTCGTGTAAATCTCGAGGAAACCTATCAGGCCCCGGATCAGGGCATGCCGGAAACGGATCGCGCCGCCGTCGTCGCGCACGATCCGCAGGCCGGTTGCCAGCTTCCCCAGCGACAGGCCGCGGCTGAGGGTTTCCACCGTGACGGGCAGCACCACGAAGCAGAAGACGACGACGACGGTGACCAGGGCGCCCATGGCGGCACGATCCAGCTCGGGGGCGGCGGCGCCGACTACCACCAGCAGGCCCCAGAGCACGGCGGTGTGTGCCAGGACGTCCAGCAGCAGGCCCAGCGCCCGGGCGGCGAACGACGCCGGCCGCAACTCCAGGACGACGCCCTCGCCTGTGATGATGGAACTCAACCCGGACCCCCGCTCGTCTGCCAGTCAGGCACAGTCTAACCATCGTCAGGTGCCGGTCCTGAGCGCGGACAGACCTTTGCCGCCACGTTTTCCGGGGCAACCGGGGCCGGAACTGCCCGTTCGCGCCGTGGTGGGGCCGCAACTGCCCGTTCGCGGGCGCTAGGGTGGTGCCGTGGACATCGAGGCGTTCTCCCTGGTGAACGGGGACAAATGGGCGCGGCTGCACGCGCTGGCGCACCAGCGCAGGCTCAGCGGGACCGACGCCGACGAGCTGTTGCGGCTCTACCAGGGCGCATCGGCCGACCTTTCGCTGCTGCGGTCCGTGGCCCCCGAGAGCGGGCTGTCCGCCGCGCTGTCCGCCAGCCTTGCTCAGGCCCGCACCCGCTTCACCGGCGCGAGATCCAACTTCATGGAGGACCTCGCCCAGTTCTTCGTCGTCGCACTGCCCGCCGCCCTCTACCGGATCCGCTGGCTGACCGCCTGGTGCGGGCTCGCGTTCTGCCTGATCGCCGCCGCCTATGCGCTCTGGATCGGCAACTCCCCGGAGGCCCTGCGCGCCCTGGGCTCGGATGCCGAGGTCCGCCGCTACGTGGAGCAGGACTTCATCAACTACTACTCGGAGAATCCCGCCGCGTCCTTCGCCGGCCTGGTCTGGACCAACAACGCCTGGATCGCCGCTCAGGCCGTGGCGCTGGGCATCACCGGGTTCTGGGTCCCGATGATCCTGATCGGCAATGCCCAGGGTGTCGGTGTCGCCGCCGGGGTCTTCGCCGGCGCCGGCAAGCTCGACGTGTTCTTCAGCTACATCCTCCCGCACGGGCTGATGGAACTGACGGCGGTCTTCGTGGCCTGCGCGGCAGGGCTGCGGATCTTCTGGGCAGTGGTGGCGCCCGGGCCACGCCGCCGCTCGCAGGCGCTCGCCGCCGAGGGCCGCTCGCTCATCACCGTGGCCCTCGGCCTCGTCCTGGTGCTGCTGGTCTCGGGCGTGGTTGAAGGCTATGTGACGCCGAGCGATCTGCCGGTGTGGGCCAAGATCACCATCGGCGCCGCCGTCCTGGCCGCTTACTGGGCGTACGTGCTGGTGTTTGGCGGGCGTGCGCACCGTTCCGGCGCCACCGGTGACCTCGGCAGCGGGGACGCCGGTTACGCCGAAATTTCCGCCTGAATCCGCCCGGCCACGGGGTGGCACCTCGCCGGGGCTGAGGCCCTGACGGTAGGCTCGGTGTCAGATATGTGGCGCCGCCGGCCCAAGGCCCGGCGGCGCGGAACCCTACGGAAGCGAAGCTGCAGTGACCGAAAAAAGTCCCACCCCTCCGAATCGGCAGGATCCGCACCTGGATTCTGCCGACGACGCCGGCGAGCCTGCCTTCGAGTGGATGAAGCCGGCCGGCGCGGGCAAGCGGTCCGACGCAGCCTCCGGAGCTCCCGAGACCGAGCGGACCGCCGCGGCGCCGGACGCTGAGCCCACCGCCGCGGCGCCGGACGCTGAGCGCACGGCCGCGGCGCCGGTTCCGGTCGATCCGGCCGGAACCCCGGCCGCCGGTGAACGCCAGGGCCGGCGCGCCGAACGGAAGGCAGCCGACGACGCCGCGGCCGGCGCTGCCGGGACCGAAGAATTCAACGAGTCGCTGCCCACCTCGGCCCTGCAGGTCCGGCCGCCGCGCGAAGAGGTGGAACGCCGCAACGCCGAGCGCGAACATGCCGCCAACGCCAAGCCGGTCGCCCCCCGGGTGATGCAGGTCCTGCTCGCGGTCTGCTACCCGGTGATCCTGCTGGTCCTGGCCGTCCGCGCCGTGACCAGCCCGCTGTTCCTCTGGGTGGAATACAACCGCCCGGGCTTCCCGGGGGACGGCTACGGCTTCAACACCGACGACCGGATGACGTACGGCTCCTACGCTGTCGACTACCTGAGCAACTGGTCCGGCCCGCGCTACCTCGGCGAGCTCGTGAACCGCTCCGGCGAGCCGCTTTTCAAGGACGGCGAAGTCAGCCACATGGCCGACGTCAAGCTTGTCATCCTCTCCGCCTTCGGAGCCGGTGCCTTGCTGGTGGTGCTCAGCCTGGTTGCCATCCTGTACCTGCGCCGGCGCAGCACCGGGGGAGTACGCCCCGGCCTGTTCGCAGGTTCCATCGTCACGCTCGTGATCATCGTCGGCCTGGGCGTACTCGCGGTGCTGGGCTGGGAGCAGTTCTTCACCGAGTTCCACCGCGTCTTCTTCGCCAACGGCACCTGGACCTTCTCCCTTCAGGACACCCTGATCCGGCTGTTCCCGGGCCAATTCTGGGTTGACGCCGGGATCGTGATCGGTGCCCTCGTCCTGCTCGCAGCCCTGCTCACGCTGATCCTCACCTGGCCGACCCGCAAACGCCGCGGACTGCCACCCCGGGTCCGGAATGCCTCCGCCGCCGAGGACGCCGGGGACGTCGCCGCGGACCCGGCCGAGCTCAAGGGCCGCCGCTTCAAGCGCAGCCGGAACGGCGCCGTCGACGGCCCGGCCGGCCGCGACGCAGACGCCGGAACCGACGCCGCCAGCAACGAAGCGGCAGCCGCTCGCCGCGAGGGCGCCTCCTAAGCCTGGAGACCCGGAGACCCACAGACCCGGAGAGACAAAAAGCGGCCGGCACGAGAGTGCCGGCCGCTTTTGCGTGCGCCGCTGCCGGGCGCCGCGTCCCTAGCCGTAGATCCGGTCGATGTGGGCCTGGAAATCACGCACAACGGCGGAGCGCTTGAGCTTCAGTGACGGCGTGAGGTGCCCGGACTCGACCGTGAAATCGGCGTCCAGCACCACGAAGGTGCGGATCGACTCCGCCTTGGACACCAAGGCGTTGGCGTCGTCGACGGCGGCCTGGATGGCGGCCCGGACCTGGTCGTTGGCCGCCGCCTCCGTGGCGCCCATGACGGGGATGCGCTGCGCGGCACACCAGTTCTCCAGGCCCTCCGGGTCCAGGTTGACCAGGGCTGACACAAACGGCCGCCCGTCACCGACCACCACTGCCTGCGCCACCAGCTGGTGCTCGCGGATCTTTTCCTCCAGCGGTCCGGGTGCCACGTTCTTTCCGCCCGCGGTGACCAGCAGGTCCTTCTTCCGCCCCGTGATGGTCAGGAAACCGTCGGCGTCCAGGGAGCCGAGGTCGCCGGTGCGGAAAAACCCGTCGACGAACGCTTCGGCGTTGGCCGCCTCGTTGGCGTGGTACCCCTTGAAGACACCGATGCCCTTGACCAGGATCTCGCCGTCGTCGGCGATCCTGATGGTGGTGCCGGGCACCGGGATGCCCACGGTCCCCACTTTGGTGCGCGTCGGGGTGTTGGCCGTGCACGGCGCCGTCGTTTCGGTCAGGCCGTAGCCTTCGAGAACGGGGACGCCGGCGCCGCGGAAGAAGTGCGCATCGTGGGAACTGAGCGGGCTGGCCCCGGAGACGGTGTAGCCGAGGCGGCCGCCGAACGCCTGCCGCAGTTTCGGGTACAGCACCCGGTCGAAGACGCCGTGCTTGGCGCGTAGGAGCCAGCCGGGCCCCGCGCCCTCACCGCGGGCGGCGGCGTCGAGCGCCTTTGAGTAGTCGACGGCGACGGCGGCGGCCGCCTCGAAGAGGCGGTCCTTGCCGGCCAGCGCCGCTTTGTGCGCGGCGCCGGCATAGACCTTCTCAAAGATCCGGGGCACCACGAGCAGGAAGGTCGGCTGGAACGTGCCGAGGTCCTCCAGCAGTTCCTTGGCATTGGAGGTGTGGCCCAGCGTGGTCCCGGCACTGAGGCAGATCACCTGCACGGCGCGGGCCAGGACGTGGGCCAGCGGGAGGAACATCAGCGTCCGGGTGGGGGGCTGCAGCAGGATCTCCGGCAGGAACAGGACGATGTTCTTCGCGACGAGGGCAAAGTTGCCGTGCGTGATTTCGCAGCCCTTGGGCCGGCCCGTGGTGCCGGAAGTGTAGACCAGGGAGGCCACATCGGCGAGGCCGGCCGCCGAGCGCTGCCGCTCCAGCTCTGCGTCGCTGACGCCGGTGCCGGCGGCAGCCAGGCTGGCGAGGTTCGGCGCCGCGCCGGCGTAGTCCATCCGGACCACGCCGAGCACCCGGCCCGCCAGCAGCTCCGAGCCGTCCAGCACGCCCTGTACCAGCGTGGCCTTCGCCGCGTTTTCGACGACGACGCGGCGGGCGCCGGAGTCGTGCAGGATCCACTCGACCTGGCTGGCGGAGGAGGTCTCATAGATGGGGACGGTGACGCCGCCGGCGAACCAGATGGCGAAGTCCACCACGGTCCATTCGTACCGGGTGGCGGACATGACCGCGACCGTCTCGCCCGGGGTAAGTCCGCCGGCGATCAGCCCCTTGGCCAGGGCCGTGACCTGGTCCAGGAACTGCTGGGCCGGAATGTCTGTCCAGCCGGCGGGGCCCTTGCGGGCATAGAGCGCATGCACCGGATCCTTGGCGTGCTGCTCCAGCAGCAGGTCCGTGACATTGCTTTCCGGATCCAGCTCGACGAGCAGTCCGGTGCTAGCTTCTCTCACAACCCGTGTCTCCCGTTCCGGTCCGCGGCCCCGCGGACGCGGGCTCCGCTAGTAATCCTGCCCTAGATCCAGGACGGCATCCACATCCGCAGGCGCCAGTCCTGGTACGTAATCAGCTCCGCGGTCCACACCGGGTAAAAGAACGCCGAGAGCAGCACGGCCGCGACGACAAACAGCGCGACGAGTAGGAGGCCGGAGCGGCGCCGCCAGAGCGGGTCGGTGCGCCGGCCCAGGACCAGCCCCAGGCAGTACACCAGGGCCAGCACCAGGAACGGCTCGAAGGACACCGCATAGAAGAAGAACATGGTGCGTTCCGGGTACATGAACCACGGCAGGTAGCCGGCGCCCACGGCGGCCAGGATGGCCCCGGCGCGCCAGTCGCGCCGGCCCGCCCACCAGAAGAGCAAGATGCCGAGGCAGACCGCCGCGCTCCACCAGATCAGCGGGTTGCCGACCGAGAGGATGGCCGAGGTGCAACTGGGCAGCTCGCAGCCGGCCGTTCCCTGCTTGGACGACTCATAGAAGAACGACGTAGGCCGGCCCAGGACCAGCCAGCTCCAGGCACTCGCCTCGTAGGGGTGGTCCGCGCTCAGGCCCTGATGGAACTTGTAGGCCTCGAGGTGGTAGTGGGCCAACGAACGGAGTGAATCGGGCAGCCAGCCCCACTGGGCCGAGGGGTTGGTTTCGGCCCAGTGCCGGAAATAGGCGTTGCTGGAGCGGAACCAGCCGGCCCAGGTGGCCGTATAGACCAGTGCCGCGACCGGGACGATGCTCAGGAAGGCGCCGATGCCGTCCTTGAGGATGCCGCCCGTGATCCAGCCAAGCACGCCGGCGATCCGGCGCGCGCTGAGGTCCCACAGGACCGTCATCAGCCCGAAGCCGGCCAGGAAGAACAGAGCTGACCATTTGGTGCCGACCGCGAGACCGAGGCAGACACCGGCGGCCAGCCGCCACCAGCGGATCCCCAGCCACGGCCCGGCCGCAAGCTGCAGCCGGGAGGGGCGCTCCTCGGCGGAGGCCGCGGCTTGTCTGCCGAGCCGCTTCGCGAGCCGGCGTCGGCCGTCGTCGCGGTCCATCAACAGCGCGCCAAAGGCCGCGAGGATCCAGAACATCAGGAAAATGTCCAGCAGCGAGGTGCGGGACATCACCAGGTGGTGGCCGTCCACCGCCAGCAGCACCCCGGCCACGGCGCCCAGGGTGAGCGAGCGGAAAAGCTTCTGCGCAATCAAGGCGAGCAGGAAGATCGAAAGGGTGCCGGTCAGGGCGGCCCCGAAGCGCCACCCGAACGGGTTTTCCGGGCCGAAGAGCCACATCCCGGCGGCGATCATCCACTTGCCCACCGGCGGGTGGACCACGTACTCGGGGCTGTCCAGCAGTACCCCGGGGTTGCCCGCGATGAAGGAGTCGTTGGCCTTGTCCGGCCAGGCGCGCTCGTAGCCGCTGACCAGGAGGGAGTAGCCGTCCTTGACGTAGTAGGTTTCGTCGAACACCAGGTTGTGCGGGGTGTCCAGCCGGACGAAGCGCAGGATTCCGCCGAGCACCGCGGTGAGGGCCGGGATGAGCCAGAACCACAGGCGCAGCGAGGGCGGATAGTCGCGCCAGCTGCGGATGTTGCCGATCAGCCGCTCTGTCAGGTCCTCGGCGTCGAATGCCTTGCCGGGACGGCTGATCCAGCGGTGCCCCTCGAGGTTGCGTCCGGTGCCCGGCAGGTCCGGCTTCCGGGCGTGGTGGCGGGTGCTGTCCGGGCTGCCGTCGGCGGGCACGGCCTCGGCTGAACCGGCCTCGGCAGGCCGCATGGGGGTCTGCGTCACGTTGCCATGCTACCTTTCGCGGCCGTGATCGTCGGTCCCGCGCGCCCGCCGGCAGTAGGCTTATGGGGTGGATCCCGAACAAAGCACCTCCCAAGGCAATTCCCCGGCACCCGCCTCCGCCGACGCCGTTCCGGCAGCGGGGACGGCCGCCGGACCGGGCCGGATCGTGCTTGCCGCCACCCCGATCGGCAACGTCGGCGACGCCTCCGCCCGGCTGATCGGGCTGCTGGAAACGGCGGACATCGTCGCCGCCGAGGACACCCGGCGGCTGCACCGGCTGGTTCAAAGCCTCGGCATCACCGTGGCGGGCCGGGTGATCAGCTACCACGAGCACAACGAGGCAGCCAAGACCGGCGAACTCCTGGACCAGGTCCGCTCCGGCAAGACCCTGGTCATGGTGACCGACGCCGGCATGCCCTCGGTCTCGGACCCCGGCTTCCGCCTGGTCGAAGGCGCCGTCGCCGCCGGGCTCACCGTCACCGCCGTTCCGGGCCCGTCCGCCGTACTGACCGCGCTCGCCCTGTCCGGGCTGCCGACGGACCGCTTTTGTTTCGAGGGCTTCCTGCCGCGGAAGGCCGGCGAACGGACCTCGCGGCTCGCGGACCTCGACGCCGAGCGTCGCACCATGGTGTTCTTCGAGGCGCCGCACCGGCTGGAGCCCATGCTCCGGGCCTTGCACGAACGCTTCGGCGCCGACCGCCGCGCGGCCGTCTGCCGGGAACTCACCAAAACCTACGAAGAGGTCATCCGCGGGACCCTGCGCGAACTGCTCCGCTGGGCCGAAACCAACGAGGTCCGTGGCGAGATCGCCGTCGTCGTGGGCGGTGCGCCCGAGCGGGAGCCGGGTAAGCCGGAGGACCAGGTCGCGGCCGTGAACGCGCTGATCGCCCAGGGCATCAGGCTGAAGGAGGCCGTCGCCGCGGTGGCCGATGACGCCAGGGTCAGCAAACGCGAACTCTATTCCGCCGTTCTCGCCGCGCGCTGACGCGGGGCTCCGGCCGCGGGCTGCGGGGCCGCGCCGCCGTTGTGCAGCTGCACAGCAGATCCGGCTTGGTCTAGTGCGCAGATGCGTAGACACCCCGGAGAGCCCGGCAGTACCGTGGCAGTAGTCCAGGCCCGCGGCGCAAGCCGGTGCGGGGCTGATCAGAAAATTTTCCGAACCCATTGCTGACGAGGGAGTCATTGTGACTGTAACTGCCCAGCCCACCGTTACCGCGGAGCGCGAGGCCGCACTGCTGGCGTCCGTGCCGACAGGCCTGCTGATTGACGGACAGTGGCGTCCGGCCGCGTCCGGCAAGACGTTCGACGTCGAGGATCCCGCCACCGGCAAGGTGCTGTTGAGCCTGGCCGACGCCGGTCCCGAGGACGGCGCCGCCGCCCTGGACGCGGCCGCCGCCGCGCAGGAGTCCTGGGCCAAGGTCCCGCCGCGGGAGCGCGGTGAGATCCTGCGCCGCGCCTTCGAGCTCGTCACCGAACGGGCCGAGGACTTCGCGCTGCTGATGACCCTGGAGATGGGCAAGCCGCTGGCCGAAGCCCGCGGCGAAGTCACGTACGGCGCCGAGTTCCTGCGCTGGTTCTCCGAGGAAGCCGTCCGCGCGTTTGGCCGCTACTCGGTTTCCCCGGACGGCAAGTCCCGGCTCCTGGTGACCAAGAAGCCGGTGGGGCCGTGCCTGCTGATCACGCCGTGGAACTTCCCGCTGGCCATGGCCACCCGCAAGATCGCCCCGGCCGTCGCCGCCGGCTGCACCATGGTGCTCAAGTCCGCGAACCTCACGCCGCTGACCTCGCAGCTCTTTGCTGCCGTCATGCTGGAAGCCGGCCTGCCCGCGGGCGTGCTGAACGTGATCCCGACCTCCACCGCGGGCGCCACGACCGGCCCGCTGATCAAGGATTCCCGGCTCCGTAAGCTTTCCTTCACCGGCTCCACCGAGGTGGGCCGCCGGCTGCTCGCGGACGCCTCCGAGACGGTGCTGCGGACCTCGATGGAACTCGGCGGCAACGCCCCGTTCGTGGTGTTTGAGGACGCCGACGTCGACGCCGCGGTAGCCGGAGCAATGCTGGCGAAGCTGCGGAACATGGGCGAGGCCTGCACCGCGGCGAACCGCTTCATCGTGCACGAGTCCGTGGCCGACGAGTTCGCGGAGAAGTTCGCCGCGAAGATGAAGGACATGACCACGGCCCGGGGCACCGAGGCGGACTCCAAGGTCGGCCCGCTGATCGACGCGAAGAGCCGCGACAAGGTCCACGAGCTCGTCACGGACGCGGTGAACGCCGGCGCTGTGACAGTGCTGGGCGGCGCCGCCGTCGAGGGTCCGGGCTACTTCTACCAGCCCACGATCCTCAAGGGCGTCACCGAGGGCACCCGGATCCTGTCCGAGGAGATCTTCGGACCCGTCGCCCCGATCATCACCTTCGACACCGAGGACGAGGCCGTCCGGCTCGCGAACAACACCGAATACGGCCTGGTGGCGTACGTCTTCACCAAGGACCTCAACCGGGGCATCCGGATGGGCGAACGCCTCGAAACCGGCATGCTGGGCCTGAACGCCGGCGTCGTGTCCAACGCGGCAGCACCGTTCGGCGGAGTCAAGCAGTCCGGCCTGGGCCGCGAGGGCGGCCTCGAAGGCATCGAGGAATACCTCTACACGCAGTACATCGGCATCGCCGACCCCTACGCCGGCTAGCTTCGGCGAAGCCTGCGGGCGGCGTCGCGGACCCTGGACCAGGATTCCGCGGCGCCGCGTCCGGCTGCCCTGGCCGGGACCGAAACGGCCCGCAGCGGTGTCCATGCCCGGCGCCGCCAGCCGGCCGTGAGCGACGGCGGCAGCCAGATGGCGCGCCAACGGGTCCACCACGAAGCGTGGGCGCGCAATGCGTCCCGGACCTGTTCGACCCTGTCCGCGGGAGAGTCCGGCAGGGAGCCCGGCAGGGAGTCCGGCCGGGAGTCCGGCCGGGAGTTGCCCGCCGGGGAGTCCGGGCCGGGGCGGCCGTAGCGCTGCCGTTCAAAGTCGGCGCTCAGGGAGGCCACGGCAGCGTGGGCCGGGGCGTCCACGCCGCCCGGCTCGCCGAGCGCCGCTGAACCGCGCAGCCGGGCGGAAAAATGCCGCGGCGTTTCGCTGCTGCGCGGCGGGATCCCGAAGTCCGTGGCCAGGTCCCGCAGCTCCGCCCAGGCCGGGGCGGCTGCCCCCGACAAGCCGGAGGCCTTGAGCCGCCGCCGCCGGACGCCGCCGCGCGCCAGCGCCGGGGCCGACAGCAGCAGGAGCACCAGCAGCAGCCCGCCGGAGCCGTACAACAGGGGGACCAAGCTGCTGCCGGACCCGTCCCCGCCCGCGGTTGCGGGCAACGGCAACGGTGCGGGCGCAGGGGCCGCCGTGGGTTTGAGGTCATCCTCGGGGATCAGGCCATCGTTGTTCTCGTTGGTGCTGGCGCCGCTGCGCGCCGCCGGCTCGGTGGCGTAGCCCGGCACCACGCCGCGCGAGGGCGTCGGCTCGAAGGCCACCCAGCCGACGCCCTGGAAGTACAGTTCGGGCCAGGCATGCGCGTCACGGGCGTCCACCTCATACTCGGGCAGCGCCCCCAGGCCCGGGATCGTCACGGTGGACCCGGTGGCGCGTCCGGGAGCGTAGCCGACGGCGACCCGGCTCGGGATCCCCTCCAGCCGCGCCATCACGGCCATCGCCGAGGAGAAGTGGATGCAGTAGCCGCTCTTCTGGGCCAGGAAGTCCGCCAGCACGGACAACCCGTTGCCGTCGTAGCCACCCTGGACGGGGGACTGGAGCGAGTAGCTGAACTCCGCGGAACGCAGGTACTGCTGGATCGCCATGGCCTTGGCGTAGTTGCCGCGGCTTCCCGCCGTGACCGTGTCCGCGGTCTGCCGCACGATCTGGGGGACGTTGGCGGGGACCCGGGTGAAGGTGTCCGGCACCGCCTGCGCCCTGTCCGGGGAGTCAGCCAGCACGGCCCGGGTGAGCTTCGGCGCCACCGACGCCACAACGTACTGCTGGTTGCGCGAGTTGGTGTCCAGGCCCTTGATGCTCAGCGTGGCCGGATCCCAGCTCCACCGGCCGGTCAGGCCGTTCACCGACTCGGGCGCGTAGGGGGCGGGCAGGTACGGGCTCGTGAACTGGCCCGTGTTGACGGCCGTGACCACCCGGACCTGTTCTTCCACGCTGGGGGCGGGCCCCGGGTCCATTCTTCCGGTGCCCGGCTGCCGGCTGGCGTCACGGTCGTCCGGCGCCCACGCATCGCCGTCGAAGCTGTCCACGGTGACGGAGCGCAGGTACGGCGCCTGCGAGGCGTTGGTGGCGTAGGTAATCCGTCCGTCGCCGGTGGGGCTGCGCAGGCTGTTGCCGAGGCTGATCATAGGGTTCAATCCGCTCGCGGATCCCCAGGGATTCAGCCGGGATCCCTGCGGAAAGATGCCCTGGTCGAAGCCCGGGATGGCCAGCTGGAACAGCAGCGTCAGGACCAGCGCCACCGCCCCGGTCAGGGAAGCGCGTTTGAGCTGGCCGGGATTGCGCGCCGTGTCCGCCCGGGTCCGGGAGTTGGGGTGGAACCAGTGGCTGCTGGCCAAGATCATGAGGTAGCCCGCCGCGGCGCCGGTGAAGCCCAGCCAGCCGACGCTCTGCGGTTTCACCATGGCCGGAACCACCAGGATGGCCAGGATCCCGAGCCCGCTGGTCGCCGGCAGCGCGAGCGGGACGGCGAGGGCGTCGACCAGGACCACCACCAGGCCGAGCACCCCGCAGATCAGCAGGACGATGCCGGCGTTGGGCGCCACCGGTGAGCTCTCGGCGAGCACGGTCTCGCTGGCCCGCCGCAGGTACCGCTGCAGCTGGGCCATGGTGTCGCCGGACGGAATGAATCCGGCGATGCTGTGCTGGCGGAAGAAGGTGAAGGTGAGGACCAGGGCCAGCACCACGAAGCCTCCCGCGCCGACCAGGACGCCGTGCAGCCGCAGGGCCCGGAGCCCCGCCATCGCCAGCGCGACGGTGAAAACCGTGGTGAGCACCGCCGGGTACCAGGCCCAGCCGCGCAGCACGCCGTTGAGCCCCAGCGCCGCGCCGGCGACGGCCACCGCGACGGCGAGCCCCATTGCCCAGGGCTCGACACCGGCACCCTTCGGCCCGGCGGCCGCGCCCGGCACCGGGACGGAGGGCCGTCCGGGCTCGGCCGCGGACGGTCCCGGGACCCTGTTGCGCTGCGGGGTCAGGGTCATCGCCGGCCTCCCGCGACGGGCCGGGCTCCGTCGGCCGCCGCTGATCCTGCGGCCGGCGGAAGCCCGGCGGCGCCGTCCTGGTCGAAGGCGGACCAGGCGGCCGGCAGCGGGGTAGCCGCGGAGACGGCGACGGCGCGCCAGCCGCCGCGGCGCAGGATCTCCAGGACCGGCCCGGTGTCAGCCGCGCGGTCCGTGACCAGGAGGGCGAAGGCATTCGCGCCGAACCCCGCCGCCGGGGCCAGCGCGCGCGCCTCCGCCGGCGAGAGACGGCCCAGGATCGCCAGGATCGGCCCCCGCAGGCGGTGCGCGGAGAGCTTGTCCATCAGCCGGTCGTCGAAAGGCTGCGGCCCGGCGTCGGCTGCGCCGTGGCGCGGACCGCTGAGCGCGATGGCGGCCAGGCTCTCCGCAATGGACTGCAGGCCACCGGTCCCGGCGTACTCGTCGGCCTCCGGCTCCGGCGCCGACGGCGAATTCAGGAAGGCTGGATCCCCGGCCGGGTCCAGGCAGCGCAGCGCGTAGTTGCGCTCGCCAAGGTGGGTGCTGATGGACATCGCGGCCGTGACGGCCCATTCGAAGGCGTCGCTGGTGACCAGTTCATGCCCGTCCGCGGCCGCGCCGCCGGAAACATAGCCTGCGCCCTGCGCGTAGGCCTGGAAGCGCTGGTCCAGGATGATCGTGGCTTCCGGAGTCGTGACCGATTCCTCCTGCCGCACCATGAGGGAGCCGTGCCGGGCGGTCGCCGCCCAGTGCACGCGTCGCATCGGATCGCCGTGCCGGTACTCGCGGGTCATGACGTCGTCGTCGCTGGGGTTCGCGCGGATCCGCGTCGCGGTGACGCCGTCGTGGCCGCGTGCGCCCGCGAGCCCGGTCGCGGGGAGCTCGACGGCGGCGGGGGTCACCGTGAGGACGTCGCCGGCGTCGATCGCGTGGCGGTGCACGGAGAGCCCGAAAGGGTCGCTGAATTCGGCCGTGACCGGCCCGATCAGGAACTGGCCGCGTTTCGCGCTCCGAAGCTGGTATTCGTAGCGGCTGGTTCCCGCGACGGCGGTCCGCGCCGGGAAGCGGAACACCGGGGACTGCCCGAACCGGGACGGCAGCTGCTCCTCCATCAGGGCCAGGCCGTTGCCCGGACCGGCGCGGGCCACCGCCAGCCGGACGGTGGTCGTCGCGGAGGTTTCCACCGGGGATGGGTTGAACTCGCGGTAGACCCGGAACCGGGGTTTCAGCACGCGCGTGCCGGCAAGGGACAGCAGCGGGAGGACCAGCAACAGGAGCGCCAGCGCCAGCAGGTCGCGGCGGCCCAGTATTTGAGCGGCCAGCAGGGACAGGACGCCCGCTCCCAACAGGCCCCAGCCGCGCGAGCTGAAGATGTGCCTAGGGAACCGGTCCAGCACCGCCACGGCCGCCTCAGCCCCCTAGCGGCCGGTGGGGAGGGCCGACGGCCGCGCGGCGGAACGGCCGCCGTCGCCGTCGGTGCGGGTCCGGGCCTGCGCTGGCGCCGTTTCCTGCCCGACCGGCACCCGCGCGAGGATGGACCGGATGACGCTCTGCGGCGTCTCTCCGGTGCTGGCGGCCTTGCGGTCCAGGATGATCCGGTGGGCCAGCACCGATTCCGCCACGCTCACGACGTCGTCGGGCAGCACGAAGTCCCGGCCCTCCAGTGCGGCGGTGGCCTTCGCAGCACGCAGCAGCTGCAGCATGGACCGGGGGCTCGCGCCAAGCCGGAGCATGGCGCTCTCCCTCGTGGCGCGGCCCAGGGCCACCGTGTATTCCTTGATCGGGCGGGATACATAGACCTGCTGGACGGTGGCGATCATTGACGCCACCTCGTCCGCGGTTACCACGGCCGTCACCTTGGTCAGCGGGGACGTAGCCTGGTGGGTCTCCAGCATCTCCATCTCGGCGTCGCGGTCCGGATAGCCCATCGAGATTCGGGCCATGAAGCGGTCGCGCTGCGCTTCCGGCAGCGGATAGGTGCCTTCCATCTCGATCGGGTTCTGC
Organism: Arthrobacter sp. YAF16; assembly: GCF_052113385.1. NCBI lineage: Bacteria > Bacillati > Actinomycetota > Actinomycetes > Micrococcales > Micrococcaceae > Arthrobacter > Arthrobacter sp. YAF16. The sequence continues at coordinate 79,690 of NZ_JBFRDC010000004.1, read as the reverse complement.
GTCGCCACCACCATGAAGGGTTCGTCCAGTTTGTAGGATTTCCCGTCCACCGTGACCTGGTGCTCCTCCATGCACTCCAACAGCGCGGACTGGGTCTTGGCGGAGGCGCGGTTGATCTCGTCGCCGATCACGATATTGGCGAACACCGCGCCGGGGCGGAACTCGAACATCCGGGAGGCCTGGTTATAGATGGACACGCCCGTGACATCGGAGGGCAGCAGATCCGGGGTGAACTGGATCCGGCTGACGGAACAGTCGATGGTCCGGGCGAGGGTCTTGGCCAGCAGCGTCTTGCCCACGCCGGGAACGTCCTCGAGGAGCAGGTGGCCCTGGGCGAGGAGCACAGTCAGCGCCAGCTTGGCGGCTTCGGCCTTGCCGTCGATCACCGTGTTGATGGCCCGCAGGATGCGCTCGCTGGCGGCGTGGAATGCCGCGGCCTCCATCGGCGCCGGCGTAACGCCGGCTCGCGCCGGGAGGCCCTGCGGCTCCGGCAGCGCTTCGTCAACGGAGGTACGTCGGTGGTAGTCCATCGGCAGCCTTTCAGCCCTGGTGCGGTCCGGGCGGAGCGGCGGGAAGGCCGGGCCCCCACTGCTGCACGCCTGTCTTGGTATCAGCGTACTAACACAACTGACAAAGCAGACAGAGAGTTCCGGGTAATTCTCCGCCCGGCCCGCAGCTAGGCTGGAAGGATGTGCAATCCGCTGATCCCCGCACCCTTCCGCGAGACCGGCAGCGACGGACGCGGCGCCGGCCCGTCCGGAACTGCCCCGTCCGGCCGGAAGCCGTATCCGCCGGCGCCGGAACCGCTGCCCGTCCCGGTGATGGACAACCACACCCACCTGGACTTCCCGGATGCCGATTTTGCCAACGGGGGCCCGGCAGTCAGCATCAAAGATGCCCTCGACGCCGCCGAGGCCGTGGGGGTCCGGGGCGCCGTGCAGGTGGGCTGCGACCTTGAGTCATCCCGCTTCACCGTGCAGGCGGTGGAGGAGGACTCGCGGCTGCTTGGCGCCGTCGCGCTGCACCCCAACGACGCCCCGGCCTACGCGGCCCGCGGCGAACTGGAGGAGGCGCTGGCGGAAATCGAGGCGCTGGCCTCCCACCCGCGGATCCGTGCCATCGGCGAGACCGGCCTTGATTTCTTCCGCACCGAGGGGGAGGGGCTCGCCCAGCAGCGGTACTCCTTCCGCCGCCACATCGATATCGCCAAGCGGCTTGGCCTGACTCTGCAGATCCACGACCGCGACGCCCATGACGACGTCGTACAGGTGCTCCGGGAGGAGGGCGCTCCGGAACGGGTGGTTTTCCACTGCTTCTCCGGCGGCGAGGAGCTCGCCCGGACCTGCAACGCCGAGGGCTGGTACATGTCGTTCGCCGGGACGGTGACCTTCAAGAACGCGGCGAACCTGCGCGCGGCCCTGGCCATCGCCGAGCCCGGACGCATCCTTGTCGAAACCGACGCCCCGTTCCTCACTCCGCACCCGCACCGGGGGAGGCCGAACGCCAGCTACATGATTCCTTACACGGTTCGGGCGATGGCGGAATTGACAGGCCGCGAGCTCTCCGCGCTGTGCACGCGGTTGGCCGAAAATACCCTGCAGGCATACGGATCCTGGGACTAAAGGCAGCACCCGCCGTCACTCTGGCAACATACCGGGTATGCACAAAATCTTGGTTGGTTTATAACGCTACGGTTACAGTGGACAACTATTAGCCGGGGTCGGGGAAGGCCTTCGGAGAATTTCACTACCTCAGGGCGCGCATTGTGGCAAAGGATCCACGTGTGCGCTCTCGTTTGGGAGTGTGGCGGTGCCCGCGTTTTCCGCAAATATCCGGAGCTGCTCCGGAGCTGCCCTTGGGGGTGTTTGCGCCGGGGAAACGTGTGCGCTTTTCCCCGTGCCCGGATGGTCCAAAAGATATGGGCAATCGTGGTCAAGTTCTTCACATCGGACGGCAAGTTCAGCTTCGTCAAGGTCGGCGCGCAACTCGTGGTGCTCGTGGCACTCGTGCTCGGCCTGGTCGCCTTCGTTGGCAACAACAAGACGGTCACCCTCAACGTCGACGGACGAGTGAGCTCCGTGCAGACCTTCGGCGGCACCGTCGGTCAAGTGGTCCGCGGCGCCAAGGTCGAGCTGCAGGCCGCCGACAAGGTGTCGCCTTCGGCTGAATCCCATGTGCAGGACGGATCCGTCATCAACGTCAACCTCGCCAAGGCCGTGAAGGTCAGCGTGGACGGCGCCGAGCGGACCATCACCACCACCGCGCCCACCGTCGAAGGGCTCGTGACGGAACTCGGCGTCGCCTCCGCCTCGAAGATCTCCGTTCCGAAGGACGCGCAGCTGGCCGTTTCCGGTTCCTTCGTCAGTATCTCCACGCCGAAGGCCGTGACCCTCGTGGCCGACGGCAAGGCCACCAAGACCATGACGACGGCGGCGACCGTCGGCGGCGTCCTCGCCGACGCCGGCGTCAAGCTCGGCGCCAGCGACCGCACCTCGCAGCCCGGAAACGCGCCGGTCGTCAACAACATGGTGGTCAAGGTCTCCCGCGTTGACACGTCCAAGACCGCGGCCACCACCGAAGCCGTACCCTTCGAGACGCTGACCGCCGAGGACGCGGCGCTGCCGAAGGGCGAGCAGAAGGTCATCCAGGCCGGTGTGGCCGGCAGCATGAGCAAGAGCTTCAAGCTGGTCCTCGTGGACGGCCGTATCGCCTCCCGGACGCTCGTGGCCCAGAAGGTCACGCGCGAGCCGGTCACCGAAAAGGTCAGCATCGGCACCAAGGAGAAGCCCAAGGTGGAGGCTGCCGCCCCGGCCGCCGCAAACACCGGCGCCGCGGCCCCGGCGATGATGAACGTGGGCATGTGGGACAAGATCGCGCAGTGCGAGTCCGGCGGCAACTGGTCCATCAACTCCGGCAACGGCTACTACGGCGGGCTCCAGTTCGACGTCCAGACCTGGCTCGGTGCCGGCGGCGGCGCGTATGCCCCCAACGCCAGCCAGGCCAGCAAGGCCCAGCAGATTGCCATTGCCAACCGCGTCTACGCTGAGCGCGGACTGTCCCCGTGGGGCTGCGGCTGGGCGGCCTCCAGCTGACACCCCATTCCGGCCCGCGTGGCCGGTCAGGCAACCACGGTTGCCGCATCGGCTGACCACCGCCGCGGCGCACCTTCGAAGGCCGGTCCCGGATCCCGGGACCGGCCTTCGCCGTTGCCGCCGCGGGATAGGATACCTAGGTGACTGAACCGACCCCCTCCGCCCCCGTCGAGCGCTCCGCGGCGACCGCCGGTGCCCCAGCGCAGCTCCTGGGCGCCTCCGACATCCGCAGGCTGGCCGAGGAAATCGGGGTCCGTCCCACCAAGACCTTGGGCCAGAACTTCGTCATCGACGGCAACACCATCCGGCGCATCGTCGCCGCGGCGGAGATCAGCGCGGACGAGACCGTGCTGGAAGTCGGCCCGGGCCTCGGCTCGCTGACCTTGGGCCTGCTGGACGCCGCCACCTCGGTCGTCGCCGTCGAAATCGACCCGGTCCTCGCCGCCAAACTGCCCGACACCGTGGCACGCTGGCGCCCCGGCGCCGTCGAAAATTTCCACCTGGTCCTCGCCGACGCGATGAAGGTGACCGAGCTGCCGGTGCAGCCCACGGCGCTGGTCGCCAATCTTCCCTACAACGTGGCCGTCCCCGTCGTGCTGCACCTGCTGCAGCATTTCCCGAGCCTGCGGCACGGCCTGGTCATGGTCCAGGACGAGGTGGCCGACCGGCTCGCCGCCGGCCCGGGTTCCAAGACCTACGGCGTCCCCTCGGTCAAGGCAGCCTGGTACAGCGGCATGCGCAAGGCCGGTGTGATCGGGATGAACGTCTTCTGGCCGGCGCCCAAGATCCATTCCGGGCTCGTCGCCTTCACCCGGCGGGACCCGCCGGCAACCTCCGCCACCCGGGAAGAGGTCTTCGCCGTCATCGATGCGGCCTTCGCCCAGCGGCGCAAGACCCTCCGGGCCGCTCTGGCGGGCTGGGCCGGAAGCGCCGCCGAAGCCGAACGCTGTCTCCGGGCCGCCGGCGTCGACCCCACCGCCCGGGGCGAAGTGCTCGATATCACCGCCTTCGCCCGCATCGCCGAAGCACACGCCCGGCCCGGCACCTGAGCGCCACGGCCGACGGTTCTGCTTGGAGCCTCAGCCTGCCATGCCATAGCGTGGAGCCATGAACGCAGTGAGAGGGCGCTTTGCCGCCAGGACTGTCCGGGTCAAGGCACCCGGCAAGGTGAACGTCTCACTGGATGTCGGACCGCTACGCCCGGACGGCTACCACTCGGTGGCAAGCGTCTACCTTGCCGTATCCCTGTATGAAGAGGTCGCCGCCACCAGCACGGACACCGGCGAGATAACGGTCAGCATCAGCCCGGCCAGCACCCTTGACCTGGACGGCGTCGACATCCCGCTCGACGAACGCAACCTTGCGTACAAGGCCGCGGCCATCATGGCCGATGTCTCGGAGCACTCCACCGGCGTGCACCTCGAAATCATCAAGCGGGTTCCGGTCGCCGGGGGCATGGGCGGCGGCTCGGCCGACGCCGCGGCCACCCTGCTGGCCTGCGACGCGCTGTGGAACAGCGGGCTCTCCCGGGACGAACTGGCCCACCTCGCTGCCGAGCTGGGGGCCGACGTGCCGTTCTCCCTGCTGGGAGGGACTGCCGTCGGACTGGGCCTGGGCGACGAGCTCTCCCCGGCGCTGGTGAAGGCTCAGACGGACTGGGTGCTCGTCACCGCGGATTTCGGTCTGCCTACCCCCGCGGTCTATAAAACCCTGGACCGGCTGCGCGCGGACGAAGGGGTGGAAGTCGAGGAGCCCACCGCCGTCGATCCCCGCGTCCTCGCCGCGCTCCGCAGCGGCGACGCCGATGCGCTCAGCCGGGTCTTGGTCAACGATCTGCAGCGCGCCTCGATCGAGCTGGCACCCGGGCTCCGCGACGTCCTGGGGCTGGGCGAATCCTGCGGCGCGATCGCGGGAATCGTCTCCGGCTCCGGCCCCACGGTGGCGCTGCTGGCGCACAGCCCGGCCGCGGCCGAGGGACTCGCCGAAGACCTGCGCCACCACGGCCTCGACGCCCTGGCGGTCCACGGCCCGGTGCACGGCGCCCGGATCATTTCCGATACGCTCCTTTAGTAGCTTTGACCGTATATACGTCATATACGTCAGAGCTGCGTCAGCTAAGCAGCGTCTTTAGCTCGACCATTTCATCTAGGAAAGCAGTTCCCAGTGGCACACCTGCTCGGCGGCGAGAACCTCACGGTCTCGTACGCAACCCGTACCGTCCTCGATGGCATCACCCTCGGCCTTGAAGAGGGCGACCGGATCGGCATGGTGGGCCGCAACGGCGACGGCAAGTCGACGTTGATGCGGCTGCTGGCCATGCGTGCCACCCCCGACTCCGGCCGGGTGACCAAGCGCAGCGAGGTCAACATCGGCTACCTGGACCAGAGCGACGTGCTCGACGGCGACCTCACCGTCGGCGCCGCGATCGTCGGGGACCAGGCCGACTACGAATGGGCCCGCAACCCGCAGATCCGCGAAATCATGGGCGGACTCGTGTCCGACGTCGACTGGCACGCCAACGTGCACGCGCTCTCCGGCGGGCAGAAGCGCCGTGTGGCGCTGGCCAAGCTGCTGATCGAGGACCACGATGTCATCATGCTCGACGAGCCCACCAACCACCTCGACGTCGAGGGCGTCGCGTGGCTGTCACGGCACCTGAAGACCCGCTGGCGGCCCAACCAGGGTGCGTTCCTCGTGGTCACCCACGACCGCTGGTTCCTCGACGAAGTCTGCAACAAGACCTGGGAAATCCACGACGGCATCATGGACCCGTTCGACGGCGGTTACGCCGCCTACGTGCTGGCCCGCGCCGAGCGTGACCGGGCTGCCTCCGTGACGGAGGGCAAACGCCAGCAGCTCGTCAAGAAGGAACTAGCCTGGCTCCGGCGCGGCGCCCCCGCCCGCACCGCGAAGCCCAAGTTCCGGATCGAGGCAGCCAACGCCCTGATTGCGGATGTCCCGGAGCCACGCGACTCGACGGCCCTGAGCAAGATGGCCACCGCCCGGCTCGGCAAGGACGTCCTGGACCTCGAGAACGTCTCCCTCGACTTCCTCGGCGGCGAGCCCGGGCAGAAGCTCTTCGACAACATCACGCTGCGGCTCGCGCCGGGCGAGCGGCTGGGACTCGTGGGGGTCAACGGTGCCGGCAAAACCACCCTGCTGAAGCTCCTCAACGGCGAAATCCAGCCCACCTCCGGGAAGGTCAAGCGCGGCAAGACCGTGGTCACCGCGGTCCTGACCCAGGAGGTCAAGGAGCTCGACGACGTCAAGGACCTGCGCGTCATCGAAGTGATCGAGCGCGAGAAGCGATCGTTCAACGTCGGCGGCAAGGAGTTCACCGCCGGGCAGCTCGTGGAGCAGCTCGGCTTCACGAACGAGAAGCAGTGGACCCCGGTCAAGGACCTCTCCGGTGGCGAACGCCGCCGCCTCCAGCTCCTGCGCCTGCTGGTGGGGGAGCCGAACGTCCTGATGCTTGATGAGCCCACCAACGACCTCGACACGGACACCCTCGCCGCCGTCGAGGACGTGCTGGACGGCTGGCCGGGCACGCTCGTGGTGGTCAGCCACGACCGCTATCTGCTGGAACGCGTCACGGACCACCAGATGGCCCTGCTCGGTGACGGCAAGATCCGCGCCCTGCCGCGCGGCGTGGACCAGTACTTGGAACTGCGCGAGGCTGCGCTGGCAGGCTCCACCATCACCGGCGGCGGCAACCCGGTCACCTCCTCCAGCGCCGCTGCGGCCCCGGCTGCCACCGGACCGTCCGAAGCCGAAAAGCGCGACGCCCGCAAGGCCAAGAACCGGATCGACCGGCAGCTGGGCAAACTCAAGCAGCAGGAAGACAAGATCCACGCCCAGATGACCGCCGGCGCCGGTGACGCCTCCAAGTTCGACGAGCTGGCTGGCCTGAACGCGAAGCTGCAGCAGCTCTCCGCCGAACGCGAGGCCCTCGAACTCGAATGGCTCGAAGCCCTCGAGGTCCTCGGCGAGTAAAGCCCAAGGCGGAGTCTTCTCCGGACATGTTCCGTGTGCAGGGTCAGGAATGGGCATGCCCGCTGCAGCCCTGCAGGACTCACGGACATGTCCGTCGTTCGGGCCCGGGAATGGGCATGCCCGCTCCAACCCTGCAGGACTCACGGACATGTCCGTCGTTCGGGCCCGGGAATGGGCATGCCCGCTCCAACCCTGCAGGACTCACGGACATGTCCGTCGTTCGGCCCCGGGAATGGGCATATTGGTGATATGTCCATTGTCCGCGAGCAGGGACGGGCATGTCCCTCGGGTGGGCGTGAAGCGGGGCCGCCGGGCATGTCCCTCGGCCCGCGAGCAGGGACGGGCATGTCCCGCGGGTGGGCACACGGAGGATTGCTTGTGGCTCCCGTTCCGGGCTCAGGGCCGCTGCGCCGCGTAAGTGACCGCTGGGCAACCAACCATTGGGCGGGGTTGCTCAGTCCTCGCTGCGGAGTCCCGGGTCCTTTTGCAGGCCGGTGAGGCCGTTCCAGGCGAGGTTGACCAGGTGCGCGGCGACTTCGCGTTTGTCCGGGGTCCGGCTGTCCTGCCACCACTGCCCGGTCATCGCGACCATGCCGACCAGCATCTGGGCGTACATGGCTCCGTCGGCTGCGCTGAAGCCACGGTGGGCGAACTCGTCGGCCAGGATGTACTCGACCCGTGCCGCCACCTGCGAGAGCAGGGTGGAGAACGCGCCTTCGGGCTGTGACGGCGGGGCGTCGCGCATCAGGATGCGGAAGCCGTCGGTCCGGTCCTCGATGTAGCCCAGCAGCGCCAGGGCGGCCCGCTCCACCAGGACGCGGGGCTTGGCCTCCTCGGAGAGCGCGTCATTGATGGAGCCGAGCAGGATCCGGAATTCGTGCTCCACCACCTGGGTGTAGAGGCCTTCCTTGGAGCCGAAGTGTTCGTAAATCACCGGCTTCGAAACGCCGGCTGCGGCGGCAATCTCTTCGAGGGTGGTGCCGTCGAGGCCGCGGAGGGCGAAGAGTCCCCGGCCGATGCCGATCAGCTGGGTGCGCCGCTGGGGCCCGGTCATTCGCGACCTGGGGATGTAGCCGGAGGCCCGCACCGGCCTGCCGGTGCGGTGGTCCGCCCCTCCGGACACGCCTGCGCTGTTGCTCACAGCACCATCATGCCTTACAGCGGTGCCCATCCCCGGGCGTTGTGTCGCACGAGCAACATCCTTCGTGGCAGAATTGTCTCTTGTGCCACCGGCTCGCTGCCGTGGCATGGTCCGCTCTGGTGTAATGGCAGCACCCCGGCCTTTGGAGCCGTGGAGTATAGGTTCGAGTCCTATGGGCGGAACTGTCGTGGGCGCCCGCAGCCGGAGGAACCGGTCCGGGCGGGCGGGGGCCGGCGGAAGTCCAGTAGGATGAAGAGCATGCCGCGACCGGATTGCGGTCCGGCACGGCCGCGCGGAGCCGGCAACAAGGTGGACCACCTGGCTGTCGCCCCGGGTCAACCGAGATCGACCGAACAGCGGCACTGAGTCAGGCCACTGAGCAAGGAGAGCCCGTACGTGAGCCCCGAGAACACCGGCCCCGCCGCCGTCATCGTCCTAGCTGCAGGCGCCGGTACCCGGATGAAATCCCGTACCCCCAAGATCCTCCACGAGATTGGCGGTCGCTCCCTCGTCGGCCACGCCCTCAACGCCGCCCGCGCCATCCGGCCCCGCGAGCTGGCCCTCGTGGTCCGCCACGAACGCGACCAGGTCGCCGCGCACATCGCCGAAATCGACCCGCAGGCCTTGATCGTCGACCAGGACGACGTCCCCGGCACCGGCCGTGCCGTCGAAGCCGCCCTCGAGGCCCTCGACGCGCTCCACCCCGAAGCCCGGCTGAGCGGAACCGTCGTCGTCACCTACGGCGACGTCCCCCTGCTCACCGGCGAACTGCTTTCCGAACTGGTCGCCGTGCACGAGGCGGACGGCAACGCCGTCACCGTCCTCACCGCCGTCCTGGACGATGCCACCGGCTACGGCCGCATCCTCCGCGGCGTGGACCGCACCGTGACCGGCATCCGCGAACACAAGGACGCCAGCGACGTCGAACGCGAAATCCGCGAAGTCAACTCCGGCATCTACGCTTTCGACGCCGGCGTGCTGCGGGACGCCCTGGTCCACGTCACCACGGACAACGTCCAGGGCGAGAAGTACCTCACCGATGTCCTCTCCCTGGCCCGCGCCGCCGGGGGACGGGTCGCCGCCGTCGTGACCGAGGACCGCTGGCAGGTCGAAGGCGCGAACGACCGCGTTCAGCTCTCCGCCCTCGGCGCCGAACACAACCGGCGCATCGTCGAGGCCTGGATGCGCGCCGGTGTCACCGTCGTCGACCCGGCCACCACTTGGATCGACGCCACCGTGACCCTCGACGAGGATGTCCGCCTGCTGCCCAACACCCAGCTGCACGGCTCCACCACCGTGGCGCGCGACGCCGTCGTCGGCCCGGACACCACGCTGACCGACGTGCGGATCGGCGAAGGCGCCAAGGTGGTCCGCACCCACGGGGCCGGCTCCACCATCGGCGCCAACGCCAGCGTCGGCCCCTTCACCTACCTGCGCCCCGGCACCGTCCTGGGCGAGACCGGCAAGATCGGCGCGTTCTACGAGACCAAGAACGTCACCATCGGCCGCGGCTCGAAACTCTCCCACCTCGGCTACGCCGGCGACGCGGAGATCGGCGAGGACACCAACATCGGCTGCGGCAACATCACGGCCAACTACGACGGCGAGAAGAAGCACCGCACGGTCATCGGCTCCGGTGTCCGCACCGGATCCAACACGGTGTTCGTGGCTCCGGTCCAGGTGGGCGACGGTGCGTACAGCGGAGCGGGCGCCGTGATCCGCAGCGACGTCCCCGCCGGAGCCCTGGCCTTGACCATCGCCAAGCAGCGGAACTCCGAAGGCTGGGTCCTCTCGCACCGCCCGGGCTCCATCTCCGCCGCGCTGGCGGAAGCCGCCGGCGCCACCTCATCATCTTCCAGTACTCCGGCATCGACAGAAGAGGGCTAGCAAACATGAGCGAAATTACGGCACACGGGGAGAAGAAGCTGGTGCTCGCCGCCGGGCGGGCACACCCGGAGCTGGCGCGCGAGATCGCCAAGGAGCTGGGCACCGAACTGCTGCCCCTGGACGCCTACGACTTCGCCAACGGCGAGATCTACGTCCGGGCCGGCGAAAGCGTCCGCGGCACCGACGCCTTTGTCATCCAGGCGCACCCGGCACCGCTGAACAACTGGCTCATGGAACAGCTGATCATGATCGATTCGCTCAAGCGGGCCTCCGCCAAGCGCATCACCGTGGTCTCGCCGTTCTACCCGTACGCCCGCCAGGACAAGAAGGGCCGCGGCCGCGAGCCGATCTCCGCCCGTCTGGTCGCGGACCTGTACAAGACCGCCGGCGCCGACCGCATCATGAGCGTGGACCTGCACACCTCGCAGATCCAGGGCTTCTTCGACGGCCCCGTGGACCACCTGATGGCTATCCCGCTCCTCGCGGACTACATCCGCACCCGCGTCGGCTCGGACAAGATCACCGTCGTGTCCCCGGACACCGGGCGCGTCCGCGTGGCCGAGCAGTGGGCCGAACGCCTCGGCGGCGCGCCGCTGGCCTTCGTGCACAAGAGCCGTGACCTGACCGTGCCCAACCAGGCGGTCTCCAAGACCGTCGTGGGCCAGATCGAGGGCCGCACCTGCGTGCTGATCGACGACATGATCGACACCGGCGGAACCATCTCCGGCGCCGTCCAGGTGCTCAAGAACGCCGGCGCCAAGGATGTCATCATCGCCGCGACCCACGCTGTGTTCTCCGACCCGGCGTCGCAGCGCCTCGCCGAATCCGGCGCCCGTGAAGTCGTGGTCACCAACACCCTGCCGATCTCCCCGAGCAAGCACTTCCCGCAGCTCACCGTGCTGTCCATCGCTCCGCTGATCGCCCGCGCGATCCGCGAAGTGTTCGACGATGGTTCCGTCACGAGCCTCTTCGACGGCAACGCCTAGCGGCTAAGCAGCAACACCCAGCCGCGTGCCCGTCCGGGCACCCGGTACCCGGTGCCGGGCCCCGTTTTCGCTAAACGGGGCCCGGCACTGCTAAACTCGTTCCGATACCTTGGCGAGGGAGAGCACCGGTAAACCGCTTGCACGGAAAATGTGCGCGGTTGGCTGTACTGCTGGTCTCCGTAATCGACTGGGTCTGAATCTCCCTTCTGAAGGGCGGCCCGGCCGCCCGGCGTTGAAGGTCGCTGACAGACCTCCGCCCTTGCTGAACACCGTTCGTCCCAGAGGAGATATCCATGTCTGAGCAGAAGCTCGCAGCAGAAGTCCGCACCGAATTCGGCAAGGGCTTCGCCCGCCGCGCCCGCATGGCCAACCTGATCCCGGCCGTCATCTACGGCCACGGCGCAGAGCCGATCCACATCACCCTGCCGGCCAAGGCCACCACCCTGGCCGTCCGCACCGCCAACGCCCTGCTGTCCCTGGACATCAACGGCGAAGAGCACCTCGCCCTGGTCAAGGACATCCAGCGCAACCCGATCAAGCAGATCATCGAGCACCTCGACCTGCTGACCGTCCGCAAGGGCGAGAAGGTCACCGTTGACGTCCCCGTTCACGTCACCGGCGACGTTGCCCCGGGCAACGTCCACAACCTCGAGATGACCACCGTCTCGCTCGAGGCCGAGGCAACCCACCTGCCGACCGCCGTCGAGGTCAGCATCGAAGGCCGCGGCGCCGGCGAGCACATCCACGCGTCCGGCCTCGTGCTGCCGAAGGGCACCCTCCTGCTGGCAGACGCGGACGCCCTGGTTGTCAACATCTCCGAAGCCGTCGAAATCGTCGAGGAAGAAGAGACCACGGAAGAGGCTGCTCCGGCCGCCGAAGCCGCAGAGTCCTCCGAGGCTGCCGCCGAGTAATTCCGGCGCATTCTCAGGTGGCCGGGTCCCGACGGGGCCCGGCCGCCGTCGTCTCCGCCCCCCGCCGCACCTGGCCCGACGCCCCAAGAAGGATTGATCCATGACTGACAGCTGGCTGATCGTAGGCCTCGGCAACCCGGGTGCCGAATACGCCCACAACCGGCATAACGTGGGTCAGATGGTGCTCGATGAACTCGCGCACCGGGTCGGCGGCGGCTTCAAGTCGCACAAATCCCGCGCCCAGGTCCTCGAGGGCCGGCTCGGTATCGGCGGTCCCCGCGTGGTGCTCGCCAAGCCCCTGAGCTACATGAATGTCTCCGGCGGGCCGGTCTCCGCGCTGGCGAAGTTCTACGACATCGAGCCCGCCCGCGTCATTGCCGTCCACGACGAGATTGACATTCCTTTCAACACCGTCAAGCTCAAGATCGGCGGCGGCGAGGGCGGCCACAACGGGCTGCGCGATATCTCCAAGGCGCTGGCCACGAAGGACTACCTGCGGGTCCGCGTGGGCGTGGGCCGGCCGCCCGGCCGGATGGACACCGCCGATTTCGTGCTGCGGGACTTCGCCGCGCCGGAGAAGAAGGAACTCCCGTTCCTGATCGACGCGGCTGCCGACGCGGTGGAGGCACTGGTCCGTGACGGACTCCAGTCTGCCCAACAAAAGTTCCACCCCGCGAAAGCCGAGTAGCCGCCCTCGCCCTGCCGAGGCGGCGGGAGCCCAGTGACACCCGCCCCGTCTCAAGGGCCGGTCTTCCTTTCCAAGCGTCCCGGCTTGCCGTTATGATCTGTCTACTTGTCGGGGGATAGGGTTACGCTACTTCTAGGCGGACGGTTTCAGGTTTGCCGTCCGCACAGCGGTACGAAGGAAACTAGATGTCGAGGGATTCACTGGGCTGGGGGAATGTTTCCACTGCATTGGCACCGGCCGAAGTTCGAGAGGCCGCGGGGCCGGTGAATAGACACGCGTGGTCCGGTCTGGCACGCGGCGCCGATGCCGACCGCGTGCGGGCCGCCCTGACCGCGCCCGACAGCATGGGTGTGGTCATCACGGGGGACCGGGGAGTCGGCAAATCCCTCGTCGGACGCAGTGCCCTCGCCGGCTTCGGTCCGGACGTCTTTACACTCCAGCTCCGAAGTTCCGGGTCCGGCTCCGCCACGCCCTACGGATGCCTCGCATTCACCCTGGCCCGGCTCCCGCAAAGCGCCCTCGGATCGCCCACCGCGATCCTGCACGGCATCACCTCGCTGATCCGCAACGACGCCGCCGGCCGAAAGTGCGTGATCCTGCTGGACAATGCGGGCTCCCTCGACGAACAAAGCACCGGGGTGCTGCTGAACCTGCTGCAAACCGGAACGGCCAGGCTCGTCGCCACCGCACAGCGCGCCACCGACCTGCCGCCCGACTTCTACTGGCTCATCACCTCCGGACAGCTCGCCGAGGTCCGGCTCGACACCATGACCGAGATCGAAACCCGGGAAGTGCTCCAGGCCGCGCTCGGGCACCGGGTCTCAACCGCCCTGGCAAGCCAGATGCACGAACTCGTCGGCGGCAGCCCCACGCTCCTGCAGGCCGTCGTGTCGGAGCAGATCGAACGCGGCAATCTGGTGCTGTCCGGCTCCGTGTGGACGCTGGTGGACGAGGTCGTGCTGGACGGGAAGACGGCGCTGGAGGACATCGTCAGGGCCCGGTACGCCAGGGAATCGCCGGAGGCGCGGGAAGTGATCGAGGTGCTTTCCTGCGCACGCTGCATGTCCCTGTCCCGGCTTGCCCGGATGTACGGCCCGGGACTCATCGCTGACATGGAGGATGCCGGGCAGATCGTCGTCGACCGCACCGACCAGCACCTCGTAACGCTCGGGGACCGGTACCTGGGCGACATCGTCCGGAACTGGCTGAGTGTCGAGCGCCGGCTGGAGCTGCGCGACAAGGTTCCCGGCCACCAGGAACATGAACTGGCGGAACTGACCGTCGAGGACCTGCTGGCCTACGCGGCCTGGACGCACGACTGCCACGCCGAGCTGGCGCCGGCCCACGCGCTGGCGGCAGCCCAGGCCGCTGTCCGCCTCTTCGACCCGAAGTTCGCGCTCAAGTGCGCCGGCAGCATCAGCTCCGGCGACGGCGAATGGCCCGCCGGGCAACTGCAGAAGGCCGCCGCATACCTGCAGCTGGGGCTTCCCCTGCAAGCGATGTCCGCGCTCGACGACATTTCCGAGGCACAGATCAACGGGCTGGAGCCGGAGACCTTCGCCGAGCTGGTTGCGGCCAAGGCCGATTGCATGGCGTGGCTGGAGGACCGCAGCGGGAAGGTGCCGGAGCTTATCCGGCAGGCCCGGCTGCGGCTGCAGGAATTCCGGCAGGGCGACCCGCCGGCCGGCGCTGAAGCACTGGCCCGCGCCGGCCTGTGCCTGGACCTGTGCGAGTTCAATTACCTGTCCTTTATCGGCGACTACGAGCCGATGATGGACCGGCTCCGCGCCGCCGCCACGGCCGCCGACGCCGACGCGCTGGACCCGGTGCACCGGCTCCGGACCTCGATCATCCTGATGGAAGCCCTCTGCGTGACGGGCAAGGAACTCGAGGCCCGCCAGCTGATGCGCGAGATCGGCGGGAAGCTGGGCGACTGGTCCAACGTCCCGCGGATCCGCGAGAACTTCGCCTGGCGGGCCTTCAACGTCCTGCTGCTCTCGGGCCAGTGGCGCCAAAGCATCGACATGCTCAAGGACGCCAGCGGGCGTGCCGGGCACGGCCTGCATTCCGGCAGCGCCGCCACCGACCTCGCCGTCGGGCTCGCCTATGTGTACGCGGGCCGGGGCTACCTGGCCCTTGACCCGCTGCTGGCCGCGATCGCCCAGCTTGAAGTCAGGACCAGCCTGCATGCGCTGCGGCAGGCCTACGCCGCAACGGCCTTTGCGTACGCGCAGACGGGCAATTCAGTGCAGGCCACCGTCTACCTGGACCGCGCACGCTCCGCCGACGGGCCGGCACGCTTCGTGGTCAGCAGTTCGACCGAGTTCTGCATGGATATGGCCTCCCGGTGGCTGGGCGACCCCGAAGCGAAAGACCGGCTGGTTCACGCCGCCGAGCGGCACTTCCGCAACGGCCGCTACACCCTGGCCGGGATCTGCATGCTGGGCGCCACGGTCAACGGCAGCGTCAAGGACTTCCAGTTCATGGAAGACATCGCAGCGCTCCGGCAGGGCCCGCTCGCGGAGCTGTCCCGGGTGGTGGCGGTCGGAAGCCGGAAGAAGGACGCCGTCGTGATGCTCGAGGCCGCCGGACAGGCGGCCGCGCTGGAGCTCGACGCCGTCCAGGCCAGGTGCGCGGCGCTCGCGTTCGACTTTGCCAAGGCGGCCGGGCTGGCGGGGACCGCGACTGCTGCGCACAACATGCTGGAGGTCCTGTCCGAATCGGTGCCGGCGCTGCCAATCGTTCCCCGGACCAAGGGGCCCCTGCTGACGGAGCGGGAGCGGCAAATTGCGGCCCTCGCCGGGAATGGAGTTTCCAACAAGGACATTGCCCTGGAAGTGGGTATTTCGGTTCGAACGGTGGAGGGGCACTTGTACCAGGTATTCACGAAACTCGGGGTGTCCTCGCGGAGTGATCTGCTTGGACTCATCTAGGGCCCGGGCGGAAACGCCTGTGGAGGAGGAGAACCGCGTCCTGACGGGGCGCTCGGAGGACGTAAGCTCCGCGGTGGAGGCACTCCAGGGCGGCACGCGGGTCGCCGTGCTGCTGCTCGGGGACCACGGGATCGGCAAGTCAACGGTGATGGAGGCCGTCGCGGCCAAACTCAGCGGCGAGGTGACGCCGGTGCGCCTGCACGGCAGCCCGGCCCTGAGCCACGTGCCGTACGGCGTCCTGGCGCCGTTCATCGTCGACTTGCCCGTCGAGGACGCCACCTCCCAGCTGGCCGTTTTGCGGATCTTCTGGAGCTACCTCGAGGGGCAGCGGCGGGCGACCCAGAAACCTCTCCTGCTGATTGTCGACGACGCCCATGACCTGGATGAGGCGACGGCCGGTGTCCTCGTGGAACTCGCCGCCGCCGGCTGGGCAAAACTGCTCGTCAGCGCGGCGGCCCGCCCGGGACTGCCGGAGCCGCTCCTCCAGCTTTGGTTCGAGGGCATTGCCGAACGTCACGACCTGCGTCCGCTCACCCGGGAGCAAACGACCGAAATCCTGGTGCACCAGCTGGGTCCCCAGGTCCTGCCCAGCGTCGCCGAGGTGCTCTGGGAGGCGTCCGCCGGCAACCCGCTGCTGCTCAGCTGCCTGGTCGACGACGCAAAAAACGACGGTTCGCTGCTCCAGCGCAACGGGGTGTGGCTGCTCACCCGCCCGCTGAACAGCCACGGCGAACGGCTGACCGACGTCGTCCGGCGCCAACTGCTCCGGCGCTCGGCCGACGAACGCAAGGCCCTGAACCTTGTGGCGCTGGCCGAGCCGGTGTCCCGGACGCTGATTGAAGCCTTGGTGGACGAAGCCACCGTGGCGGGGCTGATCGAAGAGGAGCTGGTCCGGGTTTCGGACGCCCCCCAGCCTGAACTGCGGCTGTGGCATTCGGTCTACGGCGACACTCTCCGGAACCTGATCTCCCCGGCACGCAGCCTCCAGCTCCGGCAGAGCCTGCTGCGGCTGATGGACCGGGAACCGGCGTCGGCCGAGGGCCTCCTCCGGCACGTGAGCTGGTCGATGGAATGCGGCGTCGAGGTCGAGGACCGGCAGCTGCTCCGGGCCGCGGTGCTCGCCAGCAGGCTCTTCGAGGACGACCTCGCCCGCAAGGCCGCGTCCCAGGTCAAGGACCCGGAGCTGCAGATCGCGGCGCGGTCGGTGATAGCACGCACGCACTACAACACCTCCAACCATGCCTCTGCCCGGGACATCCTGGAGGCGGATTTCGCCAAGGGACGCACGGTGACGAGCCTGCTCACCGGGTCCCTGCTGTGGGCGGCGGTCCTCTCCGCGCTGGGCCATTCCCCGGCCGACATCATTAAGCGCGCTGACGCACTGCTGCGCGCCGGCGAGCGACTCGCCGCGGAGAACCCCGGCGACGCCGACAGCATCCTTACCGCCACCCGCGACCGGGTGCGGACCATCCGCAGCATGGTCCTGGCACTCGCGGGCTACGGCGAGAGCGCGGCGGCTGCCGGAGCCCCGGACCGTGAAACCGGCGGCAGTGTTTCCGGCGGCGACGATGACCGGCCGCCAGCCGCCAACAATCTTGACAGGGCCTTCAGCCTGGCGCTCCAGTCGGAGCAGCTGCTGGTTCAGGGCAAACCTGACAGCGCCTTCGCGGCGGCCACGGCAGCCTTGGAAGCAGCCGGGGCCGACCACGGCGAACTGTATTTCCTCTCCGACTTCCTGGTGGTCCGCGCCGTCACAGCGGCTATCCACGCAGGGGACTGGACCGCGGCGGAAAGCCTGCTTGGAGGGTTCGTGGCGGCCTTTGGACCAAGCCTGATCTCGTTCGGCGGCGGGGTGCACGCGGCCACCGGCATCATCCTGCTCTACCAAGGCAAGGCGGCGGAGGCCAAACGGACGCTGCGTGCGGCGCTTGAGGCCCTGCGGGTCGCGGATCCCCAGCAACTGTTTTCCCTGACGGCGGCCATGGCCTTCGCCGCCGCCGCCGAGATCGGCGCCACGGAGAAAGCCGCAGGGTTGCTGGCGGACTACGAATCCGCCCGGCCGGCTGTCTCCAGGTACCTGCGGACGCTCTCCGAGATGGCAGTGGTGTACGGCAAAGCCAGGCTGGGCGGCCACCGTCGCGCGGCGGAGGAGCTGGAAAAACTGGGCAGGCCCGACGGCGCCGGCGACACCGCGGGACTGGAGTTCGACGCCCTGGCCTTCCGGCTGGCCCTCGGCGATACGGATGCCGCCGTGCGCCTGCGGGAGCTCAAGCCGGTACTGGAGGGCCGCCGGGCCGCGGCCGTCTGCGGCTACGCCGAGGCGCTCGGCACGGAGCAGCCCGCGCAGCTGATTGACGCCGCCAAGAGCTGCGAGGAAGCCGAACTTTGGGGCTTCGCGGGCCTGGCGTACGGCGCCGCCGCGAGCGCCTACCACGCCGCCGGCGACACGCTGCGGGAGCGGATGGCAGTGTCGCAGCAGCAGCGCTGCCGCGATCGTGCCGAGAGCCTGCCGGGGCAGGAACCCGCCGGGCCGGACGACACGCTCGGACTGCTGACCCGCCGGGAACGCGACATCGTGGCGCTGGCCGTCCGCGGCCTGAGCGACCGTCAGATCGCCGCGGAACTGCAGGTCTCGGTCCGGACCGTTGAGGGCCACCTGTACCGCAGCTACGCCAAGTTGAACATCAGCGGACGCGACGAACTTCGAAGGGTGGCCGGGGAGTAGGTGTTTCCTGCTTCGCCGGAGCGCACCACACCGGCGGCACTCGTAGACCGCCGGCGACTACTTGGTTTGCGGCCCGGGGGCGCCTCGGGGTTTCCGAGTACAGCCACGTAGACCCGGGATCGATACCCGCACCGCAATCGAGTACTACCTACGGATGCCTTTGCCCGGGGTAGTCCATACCGTGGAGATATCACTGGTTAAACATTGATTGCGAAGGTCTCTCCCATGTTTCAGCAAGAAGCCGGCGTGCCTGCTGGCAGCGGTAAAACGGACGCGCTCTTAGCAATACACCGGCCAACCCAGGGACGGCAGGATAAGCCCTTCACCCGACAACAGACTGTTTCGGAGATCGTCGAAACCCTGACCTCAGGAGCAGGCTGCGGCGTCGTGCTCGTGGGCGAACACGGGGCCGGGAAGTCCTTCATCGCCCAGCGCGCCCTCGAACAGCTCGGCGATGACTACCTGGTTGTCCAGGTCCGCGGGAGTTCCATAGCCTCAAAGCTGCCCTACGGCGCCCTGAGCGTACTCCTCAATGACCTCGATGCCTCGCACCTGGAACACCCCCTCATGGTGCTGCGCGGACTCACCCACTTGCTGCAGACCAAAGCCCAGGGCCGCGGCGTCGTCCTGTTCGTGGACAACGCCCACGACCTGGATGACCTGTCCTGCATGATGGTGGCCCAGCTCAGCGCCGGAGGGCACGTGACGCTGCTCGCCGCCAGCGTGGACCTGCACCATGTTGGCGGGGACATCATGGGGCTCTGGAAGGACGACCTGCTCCGCCGCGTGGACCTGGAACCCTTCGACTTCGCCGAGACCTCGGCCACGCTCAACCAGGAGTATGGGGGACACTTCTCGCATTCCGCCGCCCGGGCGCTCTGGACTGCCAGCGGAGGGAACGCGCTCTTCCTGCATTCGCTGGCCCGGGAGCAGATCAAGCTCGGCACCGTCGTCCGGCAGGACGGCTCGTGGATCCTGGACGGACGCCCAATCGCGCTGACCGGTGAGGTGCGGGACGTCGTCAAGGCCCGGCTGAACCGGCTCAGCCCGGGCCAGCGCGACGTCTTCGAACTGTTGGCGCTCGCCGGCGCCGTCCCGCTGCAGACGCTCATGAGGATCTTCAATCCGCAGGACATGGACAACCTGCAGGAGCGCGCCCTGATCCAGGTCAGCCACGACCACCCGCCGATGGTCAGTGTCGCCAACGCGGTCACCGCGTCAATCGTCGCCAGCGTGGTCCCTCCGGGCCGCAGCGCGGAACTCCGGCGCCGGCTCACGGCCGTGCTGTCGGACACCGAACAGGCCAAAGCCGGCGGAGCCACGGACCTCGCCTGGGCGCTCGACTGCGGGGAGCGGATCAGCGCGGAAACCGCCGTGGCGGCCGCACGCCAGGCCAACAACGCCTCGGATCCCACTTCGGCGCTGAGGTTCATCCACGAAATCGATGGTTGCGGGGCGCTCGCCGGGGCGGTCGTCGAAACGGTGAAGGCCCATATCTCGTTCAACAACAACGAGTCCGCGCGGCGGATCCTCCACGGACTCGATGATTCTGCCGCCGAGGAGTACCCGCTGACCGAGTGGGTCGCCCTGCAGCTCCTTCGGGCCGAGCTGGACCACCGGAGCGCGGCCACCGCAGCCGAAGCCCCGGCCAGGTTGCGGATGGTCCGCGAGCGCCTTTACGGGCAGCCCGCGCAAGATCCGGCCGAACTGGAATGGGCCCGCGGGCAGCTGCGCCTCGCCGAAGTCAAACTTGCCGCCTTCGAGGGCCGCTATGACGACGTTCTGGCAGTCCGTGCCGATCTTGACCCCGAACTGGGCAGCGAAACAGGCATTCTCACCGCGAGCCTGCTCTGCGAGACCATGGCCGTCAGCGGAAATGTCCTCGGCGCCATGGCGCTGGGCAAGCAGATTATGGCGGCGGCCGCGACCGTCCCGCTGGCAGACACCACCGTGCGCGACATCAGGGGACGCTTCCTGCTGCTCCTGCTCCTTTCCGCGAAGTTCCGGGAGGCGTCTGCCTTCATTGCGACCGCGACCGGCACGGCCGAGCCGCACGCCCGCCTCGGGGGGATGTTCGAAATCGGCCAGGGTGTCATCGATCTTCATGCCGGGCGCCTTGAGAGCGCCATTCCCTGGCTGGAGGCCGGGATGTGGCAGCTCCGGACCCAGGATCCCGACGGGTTGTCCGGCCTGGCCACGGCCGCATGTGCTTATGCGGCAGGGCTCGCCGGCGACGAGGAAAAAGCCAGCCTGCTGCTCGCCGAAGTGGCGCAGCCGCAACGCCACGGTTCCTGGCTGGTTGGCCGGGTGACGCGCTACTTTGAGCTTTGCGCGCTGGCTGAACTCGGCCAACGCGCAGCTGCCATCCGCACCCTCCTCGCCGAGGCGGCGAGCGAGGCGGACGCCGGCTCGCCGGCCACCGGGCTGCTCTTCCTGTCCGCGGCGGCACGGCTCGGGGACCGCCAGCTTTGCCAGAAGCTTGCCGGCCTCGCCGCCCAGGTCACCGGGCAGTTCGCCCAGCTGTGCCTGCGCCTGGCAGAGGGAGTGAAGGACGGCGCCAGCGAGCAGCTGCTGGCTGTGGCCAAGGATGCCGATGCCGCCGGGAACGCGCTCTTTGCCCGCGACGTGGCCCGGCGGGCGGTCTACTGCGCCAATGAAGCCGGGAACCGGATCGCGCTCCGCATCTCGCAGCGCACGGAACAGTCCCTCGATGACAGGTTCGGAAGCCCCGGAAACGGCCTGCATTCGCTGACCACCTCCACGCTGACGGCCCGCGAGTGCGAAGTGGCTGTCCGGGCGGCGGCCGGAACATCCAACCGCAAGATCGCGGAACAGATGCACGTTTCGGTCCGGACGGTGGAAGGCCACCTTTACCAGGTGTACTCAAAACTCCATGTCGCGAGCCGATCGGAGCTGAAGGATGTCATCTCGGCACCGGCGGCCAGCGCCCGCATCGGCTGACCGGCGCAGGGGCAGACCCGGCACGCGGGGCTCGGTCGACGACGGTGCGAGGGGCCCGCTGTGGAAGGCCTGACTGATGCGGCCACCCTGATCGGCCGATTCGGCGTCGTCCGGGACGTGATCCACTGCCTGCGCGAGGAGGGCAGGGCCGGGGCCTTGATTGTCGGGGGAGCGGGGTCCGGGAAAACTGTCGTCATCAAGGCCGTGCTGGCGGAGCTTCGGCCACAGGGAGCGGTGATCCGCCTCGCCGCCACACCGGCGCTCGCAGCGGTCCGCTTCGGAGCGCTGACGCCCTACCTGGCGGGCCTGCCGGACCACGATCTCGATTCCTATGCGGCCGTGCTGGGGGCGGTGACTGCCAGCCTCAGATCCGAGCCGGCCCTCGCGCTGTTCGTGATCGACGACGCCCAACACCTGGACCGGGGGACTATCCAGCTGATCGCGCAGGCGGTCGCCACCGGCGCGGCGCGGCTGCTCGCCGCCTGTCGGCCTGGTCCGCTGGTCCCCGAGGAGTTCCTGGCGCTCTGGGGCGACGGCCTCATCTCGAAGTTTGACCTGGCCGCCCTGAGCCGGGGTGAGGTGCACCAACTCTGCGAACAGGTGCTGCGGGCGGACGTGTCTCCGTGGGTGAGCGAACTGTTCGCCAAAATGACCGCGGGCAATCCGTTCATGCTGATGTCGCTGATAGACCATGCACGGGACACGGGCGCGATCGGAAAGCGCCGCGGAACGTGGTTCCTCCTGGCCCCGCCGGACCTCGGCGATGTCCCGGCAGCGGATCTGGTGGACCACCAGCTCCGTTCCATGTCAGCGGAGGAAAAAACCGCCGCCGCCATCGTCGCCCTGGCCGGGCCCCTGTCGCTGGGCCAGATTCTCCGGTTCAGCAGCCCCCGTGCCGTCGACGCCCTTGAAATGGCCGGAATCATCACGGTCTCGCGGGACCTGGACCGCATCGTCAGGCCGGCCAGCCCGCTCATCGGCGAAATCATCCGCCGCCGCGTCCCTGCGGGCCGGAGTGTCAGCCTCAGGTCCAGCCTCCTGGCCCTTCCCTGGGTGGGCGCCGTGCACCCGGACGCATTCCTGAACCAGGTGCGCTGGTCGCTGGATTCCGGCGCGGAACCAGCGTCCCCGGAGCTGCTCGCGGCTGCCACGGCCGCCAACGCGGGCCTGGACGCCGCGACGGCGATCCGGGCCGCCGGGGCGATCCAGGAGGACCGGTTCATGTCGGAGGCCAGGATCCAGCTGGCCTATTCCAGCTATATCCTCGGCCGCCACGGGGAGGCGGCCGACTTTCTCGAGGCCGCGCAGCCGTGGCGGTACGGCCGCGCGTCCTATCTCGCCGCACTCCTGGCTGCCCGGCTCGGGAACTTGGTGGCAGGCGTCGATGTGCCGCGTGAGGCTGGCGCCGGGGAACCGATTCCCGGCATCCCGGATGAGCCGGCCTGGGCGGAGGCAAGCGTGGGCCTCGCCACCGCACTCTTGCTGGAGGACTGGGAGGGCAGGACCACGGAGCTTCAGGAGAGGCTTCGGGAGCTGATCACCGCCGCCGACGCCAACGCGGAAATCCGTATCCCGGCGATGTCGCGCCTGGCCGAGGTCTGGACCGCGCAAGGCCGGGTGCTGGAGGGACTGGGTCTCGGCCGGGAGGCCTGGCGCGACGTGCAGGAGGACGGCCTGGTGCTTCCCCTCGTCCACGAGGACGTCCTGGCGCGGTACTGCCTGAGCCTGGTCCGGGCCGGGGAGTGGGAGGAACTCGCTTCGGTCCTGGACGACTATTCCTCGAACCTGGCCCCGCGGCTGGTGTACAGCGGCGGACTGCTGCACGTGATGCGCGGCTACTCCCGGCTGCGGCAGGGGCGGGTCCCGGAAAGCCTGGCGGAGCTGCTGCTCGGCGTCGAAGAACTCCTGATCGCCGACCCCTGGGAACTGTCCGCCTTCGCCCGTGCGGTGACAGCCTACGCCGCCTCCGCCGTCGGGCATCCAGGCGAGGCGGCAGAGCAGGCGCAAGCCTTCCGCAGTGCCGCCTACCGGGCGCCGGAGACACTGCGGCTCCTCGCAGAGGCTTACTGTACCGCCGCCGATCAGGCCTCCGGCGGGGACGCGGACGACGCGCGCCGCGAGCTGGGCCGGCTCGCGGACGAGGCGCAGCAGCAGGGGCTCAGAGCCGTCGAGACCGACATCCGCCGGTTGGCCCTCCGCGGTGGGGACACTGCAGCCGCCGCGGCGCTGGCGGCCAGCAGCGGCGCCGTCGACGTGCCGGAGGCGCGCCTGCTGCGGGCCTACGCGCTCGCCGTCACGGCCGCGGATTCGACGGCGCTCACGGCGCTCAGCGACCAGGCCGTGAACGCGGGGCACCTGCTGCTGGCGCTCGAAGCCGCGCAGCAGGCCGCACGACTACTGGAGAACGACCCGGAAAAATGGAAGCTCACAGCCGTGCAGCGCAAGGTGCACCGCCGGATGGTCGCGGCCGGCATGTCCGGTCCATTGAGCAACGCCCAAGGTGAACACCGTGCCGAGTTGACCGCCCGCGAATCCGAGATCCTGAAGCTGGTGACGGCCGGGGACACGAACGCGGAAATTGCCGCCAAACTCACCGTTTCCCAGCGGACCGTCGAGGGACACCTGTACCGGATCTTCGGGAAGCTCGGCGTCAGTCGCCGCGGCGAACTCGTCGAAATCCAAAAGGATCTTGATTTGCCCTAGCCTCCAGACCGACAGTAACCAAGGCATCGAGGGCGCCCAGTCCCGCAGCTACAGGCGTCCCCCGGTGGCCTGCGTATCGAGCGAGTGACACGAACGCCGGACGAGTATGGCCAAGTAGTTCCGCAGCCAGGAAAGAGGGAGAAGTCGGGTAAATCCTACTCGTGTGCAGATCCGGCCCCCGCGATTGACTTAAGTCAGTCCCGGGAACGACTCAAAAAGTCCTAAAATTAGTATTTAGAGGGCGGTATTGGAACGCGGGCAACCGCAGCAGCCACCGGAAACGCTGGCTGCGTAGACACCTCCCACACCCGAACTCCTTCATTGGAACGGTACGGTGCCGCAGGCGGCAGCCGTACCCCAAAGACGGAGCCGGCGGCGTCAGAGCCTTCTGAGACCGAGGCTCTCCCCCCAGCCGCCGCCGGCTCCCTTTTTACGGTCTGCAGCACGGAAAGTCGGGGGAACTGCCGTAGACGCGGCAACGGACACTGCGCCCGCCCCAGTAGGCGAGGCAACGGTTCGGATCAAAGCCCCGCCAGGGTGCCACGGCACCCGGCGGGGCATTTGACGTTCCGGAACCGTTTCGGGACATGTGCCGGCTTCACCGCGGAGCACAATCCGGCGAGCCGCCAGCGGTACGGATGTCCCTGTGGCCCGCTTGGCCCGACACAACGGCCGGGCCGAAACCGGGCGCCGCCGGAACGTGGGATAATTAGGTCTAATCTGCGTGACGTAATAGGACCAGCCCGGCCGGGCGCCCCCGCTACGCCCAGCGAAAGCCGATCCAGGAGTTACTGCCCATGGTTGCCACACCAGCCCATCTCCTCCGCTCAGCCACGGCGCTGGGCAACGAGGAGGTCCTGCGGATCCGCAACGACTTCCCGATCCTGCACCGGTCCGTCAACGGGCACCCGCTCGTCTACCTGGATTCCGGTGCCACGTCACAGAATCCGCTCAGCGTGCTGGAAGCGGAGCAGGAGTTCTACGAACAGCGGAACTCCGCGGTGCACCGCGGCGCGCACTACCTCGCGGTGGAGGCCACCGAGGCCTTCGAGGACGCCCGGGAGACCGTGGCGGGCTTCATCGGCGCGGACCCGGACGAACTGATCTGGACGTCCAACGCCACCGAGGGCCTGAACCTGCTCAGCTACTCCTTCCTGAACGCCTCCCTGCCCGGCGCCCCGGCGGAAGCTGCCCGCTTCGCGCTGGCCGCCGGCGACGAGATCGTGGTCACCGAGATGGAGCACCACGCCAACCTGATTCCCTGGCAGCAGCTGGCGGACCGGACCGGCGCCGTACTGAAGTTCATCCCGGTCGACGATGCCGGCGCCCTGGACCTCGACGCCGCCGCGCGCCTGATCGGCGGCCGCACCCGCGTGCTGGCCTTCACTCACGCCTCCAACGTCCTGGGGACCATCAACCCGGTGTCCACGCTGGTCCCGCTGGCCCGCGCCGTCGGTGCCCTCGTCGTGCTGGACGCCTGCCAGTCCGCCCCGCACCTGCCCCTCGACGTCAAGGCCCTGGACGTGGACTTCGCCGTTTTCTCGGGGCACAAGATGCTCGGCCCCACCGGAATCGGCGGACTCTACGGGCGCTCGGAACTGCTCAATGCCATGCCTCCCTTCCTGACCGGCGGCTCCATGATCACCACTGTCACGATGGAGCGCGCCGGTTTCCTGCCCAGCCCGCAGCGCTTCGAGGCCGGCACCCAGAAGATCTCCCAGGCCGTGGCGCTCGCCGCCGCCGCCAACTACCTCAGCGAAACCGGCCTGGCCCGGATCCACGCCTGGGAAACGGAACTGGGCCAGCGGCTCGTGGCAGGCCTCGCGGCCATCCCCGGGATCCGCGTGCTGGGCCCGGCGGCGGGGGAGGAACGGATCGGCCTGGCCGCGTTCGACGTCGCCGGAGTGCACGCGCACGACGTCGGGCAGTTCCTGGACAGCCGCGGGATCGCCGTCCGCGTGGGCCACCACTGCGCCCAGCCGCTGCACCGCCGGCTCGGACTCACCGCGAGCACGAGGGCCAGCACCTACCTGTACAACACCACGGACGACGTCGACGCGTTCCTCGACGCCGTCGCCGGGGTCCGCGGATACTTTCAAGCCTGAGGACGGCACTGCATGAGTCTTGACCAGCTGTACCAACAGATCATCCTGGAGCACTCCAAAGCACGCCACGGCAGCGGCCTGGCCGGTGCCGGAGTGCCCGAAGGGGCCAGCAGCGGCCAGTCGCACCAGCTCAACCCGGTCTGCGGCGACGAAATCACGCTGCGGGTGTCGGTGGCAGGCGGAAAGGTCAGCGAGCTGCGCTGGGACGGCGAGGGCTGTTCGATCTCGATGGCGTCGGCCTCCGTGCTGACCGACCTCGCCGAGGGACTGGATCCGGACGAGCTGCGCAGCGTGATCGACAGCTTCCGCGAGGTGCTGCGCTCCCGCGGCAAGGTGCCCGCCGACCCGGAGATCCTGGGCGACGCGGCGGCCTTTGAAGGTGTGTCCCGCTACGCCGCTCGGGTCAAGTGCGCGATGCTCTCCTGGGTCGCTGCCGAGGACGCCCTCGGCCAGGCGGTCGCGGCCCAGAACCGTACCTCCTAGGTCCGTACCTCTTAGGACCCAAGCGGCCAGGACCGCAGGGGCCTCAAGGGGCCCAGCGGCGCCGCCGGACCAGCAATGTGAGCAGGGCGCCGAGGACGGCCCCCAGGGTGTTGGCCAGGACATCGGCCATCGTGGGATAGCGTCCGGGCAGGAAGAGCAACTGTGCAAGTTCGATGGCGCACGAGATCAGGAGCCCGGCGGCCGCGCCGACCCACCAGTAGCCACGGCCGATGATCAAGGCCACGAGGGCGCCCAGCGGAACGAAGAGCAGCACATTGGCGGCGGACTCCACAAAGCCGTAGTCGACCCAGCCGGGAATGCCTCGGCCGTGCAGCCACCTCAACGCCGCGCGCAGCAGCCCGGCGACCGGGCGGTCCACCGGCTGCGGCCACAGGGCGACGGCAGCCAGCACCGCGACGTAGGCGATGAGTCCCCACGTGGCCACGCGCTGGGGCCGCAAGGCATCCCCCTTCGGCAGTGGACAGGCATTTTCCTGAGTCTAGCCCCGCCGCCGCAGCGGGGTTAACCCAACTGGCTCGCAGTTGTTGTCGTTTTGAAGAGTCATAACGTCAACAACTGCGAGCCAGTTGGCCGGGGGAGAGCCGGTCAGTTCAGCAGGCCCGTGATCCCGATCGCCGCCGTCGCCGCGCCGAGCAGCATCGAAATGCTGACCAGCACGACGTGGACGGTGAGGAAGCGGGTGGCCTTGCCGCCGGCGTCGCGCGCCCGCGGGTCCTTCATGACCCGGCGCAGGAACTGGGGCCAGACGGCCAGGGACCAGACGCCGGCCACGATCAGGACGGCGGCCAGGGCACCGGGCAGCTCCATCGCCTAGTGGCTTTCGAGCCAGGCCTGGGCCTGCGTGGACTGGATGTTGAGGGCCTTGCCGACCATCGGCTCGGCCGCGTCGGCGATCTTCCCGCCCAGCAGCGGCACGGACGAGGTGACCGTTCCCTCCAGCTCGATCCGGGTGCTGCCGCCGTCGGCCACGAGGCGCTGCACGGCGTTGACGTCCAGCGGGGCGCCGGCGACCTTCAGCGAGATGTTGCTCTGCCGCGAACCGTCGGCCTCCGGGGCGCCCCAGCTCTCCAGCTGCGTCACCTTCAGGCTCTCACCGACGAACTTACGGGCCAGGTCCGGCATCCGGGTCGTGGGGATGGTGCGGACCGTCGTGGTGTTGAAGGCGCCGGAGGGGTCGCCGTCGACGGTAAACGATTCAAGGGTTCCGCCGACGAGTTCGCTGGTGTGGCGCAGGAAGTCCTCGTTGACGAAAACTGCCGTGACGCTCTCAACGCTGTGCGGAAGGGTGGTGGATGCACTCAGGGCCATTGGGGGTCCTCCATGGGGTGGGGCTGGACGTTTCGGGCTCCCAACATCCTACGCGGTGGGCCCCGCCGGTTCCGATTCGGCGGCTGGCTCCGTCTCTGCGAGGCGCTGCGCCGCTGCCGCGATATTCCGCGACATCGCGGGGAAAATGAGGCTGTGGAACGGCAGGACCGCGAGCCAGTAGAGCTTGCCGCTGAGGCCCTTCGGGAAGAAGATGGCCCGTTGCCGGTAGCGGCTGCCGGTGCCCTCGGGTTCGACCGAAAGTTCCAGCCAGGCCCGGCCGGGTGCCCGCATCTCGGCCCGCAGCCGGAGCAGCCGGCCGCGGTCGATCCGCTCGACCCGCCACCAGTCCACCACCTCGCCTTCGGCCAGCAGGTGCGGGTGCCTCCGGCCGCGCGCCAGGCCCGCGCCGCCGGTGAGCTTGTCCAGCCATCCGCGTACGCTCCAGGCCAGCGGCAGCGAATACCAGCCGTTGCGGCCGCCGATGCCTTCGATGATGGTCCAGACGTGTTTCGGGTCCACCGCACTGGAGTAGCTGCGCTCGTCGAGGTAGACGCGGTGGCCGGCCCACTCCGGATCGCTCGGCAGCGGATCGGCGTCGGCTCCGGCGCTGGCCCAGGTGGTCTCCACCTGGCCGTCCCGTTCCTTGCCCAGCGCCAGGGCGACGGCCCGCCGGTAGGGAGTGAGGCCGCCCTCCGGCAGCGGGATGTAGGAGTCGATGTCATGCTCCCGGGAGACGGCGTCGTGCTGCAGCGACTCCACCAGGGGCAGCGACATGGACAGCGGGATCGGCGTGGTCAGCGCGACCCACATGCCCGCGAGCTTGGGCGCGGGGATGGGAAGGGCAAGCACCACCCGGTGCGGGAGTCCGGCCTCCGCCGCGTACTCCTGCATCATCCCGGCGTAGCTGAGCACCTGCCGTGAGCCGATGTCGAAGGTGCGGTTGATCTTGCCCTCCAGCGACGCCGCACCGACAAGGAAGTACAGAACGTCCCGCACCGCGATGGCCTCGATCTTGTTCCGTACCCAGCTGGGGGCGGGCATCACCGGCAGGGTCTCGGACAGGTGCCGGATCATTTCGAAGGAGGCCGAGCCGGAGCCGATCACCACGCCGGCCTGGAACACGACCGCGTCCACCGGGCCGTCGAGGAAGACCTTGCCCACGGCCTCGCGGGAGCGCATGTGGGTGGAGAGCTCGGCGCCGGAGGGGTGCAGCCCGCCGAGGTAGACGATCCGGTCCACGCCGGCCCCCGCGGCCGCCTGCGCCGCCGTCTCGGCCATCGCCTTTTCCTTCGCCTCGAACCCGGCGCCGCCGGCCATCGAGTGGACCAGGTAGTAGAGCACGTCGACGCCGGCCAGCGCCTCCTGCAGCGCCGCGCCGTCGTCGAGGCTGCTCTGGACCACCTCGACCTGGTCCAGCCAGGGGACGCCGGCGATTTTGGCCGGGGTGCGGACCAGGACCTTCACCCGGTGGCCGGCCTCAAGCAGCCGGGGGACCAGCCGGCCGCCGATGTAACCGGTGGCGCCGGTCACGAGCACGGTCTTCGGGTTCGTGGCGTTGGGGGTGCCGTTCATGGGTGGCTCCTTCATCATTGCGGATATAAGCCATTCGGAGCGCCGGCCGCGCTGGACTGCAGCCTGGACGGCCGGATCCCCGTCCTGCCAGCTTAGTCCCGGGTGCCGGCCCGCCTCCGGGTCGCGGTAGGCTGGAAGTACCCGGGATTCTTGCGAATTTCGGGTATTCGTGTTGCCTGCATGCCCGTGATCACCCCAGGAGTTCCCGCCATGAGCCTCAACGGCCCTTCTCTCACCGGTCTGCGGCGTGTCCTCGCCGAGGACACGTCCTTTGCCCGGGTGCAGGCCGAAGCGTCCCGGCCGTTCACGGCCCGCAGCGAGGACTACCAGATCAGCGCCCCCGCCGGGCTGCGCGCTGCGCTGCTCGCGGAGATGGCCGACGGCCTCGCGTCCGACGGCGGGGCTGCCGACGGCGCCGCCGCCCCGGTGGTGCTGGCCGTCACCGCCACCGGCCGCGAGGCCGAAGACCTTGCCGCCGCGCTGGGCGCCTTCCTGCCGGCCGGCACGGTCGCGGAATTCCCCAGCTGGGAGACCCTGCCGCACGAGCGGCTCTCGCCACGCTCGGACACCGTCGGCCGCCGGCTCTCCGTGCTCCGCCGCCTCGCGCACCCCGAGGCCGGGGGCGCCCTGCGCGTCGTCGTCGCCCCGGTCCGGGCCGTGGTGCAGCCGATCGTGGCCGGGCTCGGCGAGCTGGTCCCGGTGACCCTCAAGCTCGGCCAGGAGGTCCCGTTCGGCGACGTCGTGAAGAACCTCGCCGACGCCGCCTACGCCCGGGTGGACATGGTCACCCGGCGCGGTGAATTCGCGGTCCGCGGCGGCATGCTGGACGTTTTCCCGCCCACCGAGGACCACCCGATCCGGGTGGAATTCTTCGGCGACGAGGTCGAGCAGATGCGCTGGTTCGCCGTCGCCGACCAGCGCTCGCTAACCGCGCCGGGCGTGCACCACCCCACCGAACTGCACGCCCCGCCCTGCCGCGAAATCCTGATCACGCCCTCGGTGATGTCCCGGGCCGCGACGCTGAAGTCCCAGCTGCCGGCCGCGGCGGACATGCTGGAAAAGATCGCCGGCGGCATCGCCGTCGAGGGAATGGAATCCCTGGCCCCGGTGCTGGTCGATTCCATGGTGCCCTTCCTGGACCAGTTCCCGGAGGGCTCCATCTCGGTGGTGATTGAACCCGAAAAGGTCCGCACCCGCGCCCACGACCTCGCCGCCACCAACGAGGAGTTCCTCGAGGCAGCCTGGTCCACGGCCTCCGACGGCGGGACCGCCCCGCTGGATTTGAGCTCCGCGGCCTCGGAGGCCCTGCACTCGGCGAGCTTCCGCTCGCTGGGCGAGACCCGCAGCACAGCCCTCGCGCACGGAGTCTCCTGGTGGTCCATCACCTCGCTCGCCAGCGACGAGGAACTGCTGCCGGAGATCGACGTGCTGAACCTGCACGCCCGCGAACCCCGCGGCTACCAGGGCGACGTGGCCGAGATGATGGACTTCATCGGTTCGCACGTGCGGGACCAGTGGCGGATCGTCGTCGCCACCGAGGGCCCCGGCCCGGCGCAGCGCCTCGCCGAACTGTTCCACGACAACGACATCCCGTGCGCCCGGGTGGAAACCCTCGACGCCGACCCGCAGCCCGGCCTGATCGAGGTGACCACCGCCGCCGTCGGCCGCGGTTTCGTCCTTGACCGGCTCAAGGTGGCCCTGCTGACCGAGGCCGACCTGCTGGGCCGCACCTCCGCCGGGTCCACCAAGGACATGCGCCGGATGCCGTCCAAGCGGCGCAACGCCGTGGACCCGCTGCAACTGCTGGCCGGCGACTTCGTGGTGCACGAACAGCACGGCATCGGCCGGTTCGTGGAGCTGATCCAGCGCAAGGTCGCGGGCGGGGGAGACGGCGTGCGCGAATACCTGGTGCTCGAATACGCGCCTTCCAAGCGCGGTGCCCCGGGTGACCGGCTCTTCGTCCCCACCGACCAGCTGGACCAGGTCACCCGCTACGTCGGCGGCGACACCCCGGTGCTGAGCAAGATGGGCGGCTCGGACTGGGCCAGCACCAAGTCCAAGGCGCGCAAGGCCGTCAAGGAGATCGCCGGCGAACTGATCCGGCTGTACTCGGCCCGGATGGCCTCCCGCGGCCACGCCTTCGGCCCCGACACCCCGTGGCAGCGCGAACTCGAGGAGGCCTTCCCCTACGTGGAGACCCCGGATCAGCTGACCACCATCAACGAGGTCAAGGCGGACATGGAACGGGAGATCCCGATGGACCGCCTGGTCTCCGGCGACGTCGGCTACGGCAAGACCGAGATTGCCGTCCGGGCGGCGTTCAAGGCAGTCCAGGACGGCAAGCAGGTGGCCGTGCTGGTGCCCACCACGCTGCTGGCGCAGCAGCACTACGAGACCTTCACCGAGCGCTTCTCCGGCTTCCCGCTGCGGGTCAAGCCGCTGTCCCGCTTCCAGGGCGCCAAGGAGGCCAAGGAAACGGCCGAGGGAGTGAAGAACGGCTCGGTGGACGTCGTGATTGGCACGCACCGGCTGCTGTCCAAGGACTTCGCGTTCAAGGACCTGGGGCTCGTGATCGTGGACGAGGAGCAGCGCTTCGGCGTCGAACACAAGGAAGCGCTGAAGAAGATGCGCACCAACGTGGACGTCCTGGCCATGAGCGCCACCCCCATCCCGCGCACCCTGGAGATGTCGCTGACCGGCATCCGCGAAACGTCCACGCTGGCGACCCCGCCGGAGGAGCGGCACCCCGTGCTCACCTACGTCGGCCCTTACACGGACAAGCAGACGTCGGCCGCGATCCGCCGCGAGCTGATGCGCGAAGGACAGGTCTTCTTCGTGCATAACCGGGTTTCCACGATCGAACGCACGGCCGCAAAGATCCGCGAACTGGTCCCGGAAGCCCGCGTCGAGGTGGCGCACGGCAAGATGTCCGAAAGCCGGCTGGAACAGATCATCGTGGACTTCTGGGAGAAGCGCTTCGACGTCCTGGTCTGCACCACCATCATCGAGACCGGGCTGGACATCTCCAACGCCAACACCCTGATTGTCGACGGCGCGGACAAGTACGGGCTCTCCCAGCTGCACCAGCTGCGCGGGCGCGTGGGCCGCGGCCGGGAACGGGCCTACGCCTACTTCCTCTACCCCTCCGAAAAGCCGCTGGGCGAGGTGGCGCTGGAACGGCTCAAGGCCGTAGCGACGCACAACGAACTCGGCGCCGGCATGCAGCTGGCCATGAAGGACCTCGAGATCCGCGGCGCCGGCAACCTGCTCGGCGGCGAGCAGTCCGGCCACATCCAGGGCGTCGGCTTCGACCTCTACATCCGGCTGGTCGGCGAGGCCGTGGCGGACTACCGGGGCGAGGCCGAGGAGAAGGCCGCGGAGATGAAGATCGAGCTGCCGGTCAACGCGCACCTGCCGCACGACTACGTACCCGGTGAGCGGTTGCGCCTCGAGGCCTACCGGAAGCTGGCCGCGGCACTGAGCAATGAGGCGATCGAGGAGGTCGAGGCCGAGCTCGTGGACCGCTACGGGGAGCTGCCGCTGCCGGCGAAGAACCTCATCGCGGTGGCCCGTTTCCGGGTCGGGGCGCGCGAGGCCGGCCTCACTGACGTCGCCCTGCAGGGCAACTTCATCAAGTTCTCGCCGGCCCAGCTGCCGGAGTCCAAGCTGATGCGGCTGGCCCGGATGTACCCCGGCTCGCAGGCGAAACCGGCTTTGGACGCGGTGCTGATCCCCAAGCCCAAGACGGCCCGGATCGGCGGCCGCGACTTGCAGGATGCCGAGATCCTGGCCTGGGCCAACGGCGTGATCGAGGCGATCTTCTCCGACGTCCCGCTCTCGGTGGGCTAAACCGTGATGGGAGGACACCACGCCGCGTCCGGGGCCGCGGCGTGGGTGGCTATTGCCTCGACCGGGCCCTACGCGCTGGGCTGGTATCCGCTGGATGCAACCGGCATCGTGATCGGCGGGATGGCAACGGCCGGGACTGCGCTGGTCTGCGACTGGGACCACCGCTCCAGCACGGTGGCGCATGCCCTGCCGCCGCTCTCGAACATGATCGCCGTGGGGATCGAGAATGCCTCCGGCGGCCACCGCCAGGGCACCCACTCGGTCCTCGGCGCCGCGTTCTTCGTGCTGCTCGCGGCCATGGCCGGGCAGGCCCAGCTGCAGACGGACTGGGGGCTGCTCTCCGTGGGCGCAGGGCTGCTGTGCATGTTCATGATCAACATTGCCGCAAAGGCGCTGAAGCTGTTTCCCAAGTACGGCTGGATCAGCAACTGGATCTTCGCCCTGACCATGGCGGGCCTGGTGACCTGGTTCGCGCCGCACCAGTGGTCCTGGCTGCCGGTGTCGATGCTCACCGGCGTCCTGGTGCACATCGTGGGCGACATGATCACCACCGGGGGAGTGCCGCTGCTCTGGCCGCTGGTGGTCAAGCCGCCGAAGTTCCTGCGCAGGCTGCCGCTGGTCAAGGACGTCTGGAAGGCCAACGGGGCATTTTCCATCCCGCTGCTGGGCCGGGCCGGCTCGCGGCGCGAATGGTTCGTGCTGATCCCGGTCAGCGCGTACGCCATGGTCGGGATGTTCTCCGCCGTGCTTGCCCTGGCCAAGGGGCACTTCCCGGCCGCCCTCGCGCTGGGGACCGCGCTGGTCAGCCGCCTGCTGGCCGTCGTCGGCGGCTAGGGCCGCCGCGCTTTTCCGCTGCGGTTCCGGACGTGCGCGGCCCGGATCCCGGGTGCCTTAGCCCGCATCCGCCGCGCTTGTCCGGACCGGCCGCTTAAACAACTGAAGCCCCGGAAAACCGGGGCTTCAGTTCGAAACGTGGTTAGCTCTCGCCTGCGGAGTCGGAGCGGCCCGTGATGGTCTGCGGGATCCAGAACGCCAGGGCGAACAGGATGAGGCAGGCGGCCATCGGCCAGGGGTTGCCCAGGCTGAGGAAGGACAGCGAATACAGGGCGCCGAAGAACAGGGCCATCATCAGGACAAACAGCACGACGCTGGATGCCAGGCTGTTTTCGCCGCGCTGGGTCTTGGTGGTGTTGCTGGACATTCGTTCCTCCTCGGCCCCGCGGGGCTCAAAAACTGTGGCGGCAGCGGCTGTGACCGGTGCACGGTCAGTACGCGGACGAACCCTGTTCGCCCTTGACGATCGCGATGCCGGAGCTGGCGCCAATACGTGTTGCACCTGCAGCAATCATAGCCTGCGCGTCGGCGAGCGAACGCACGCCGCCCGAGGCCTTGACACCGAGCCCCGGACCCACGGTGCGGCGCATCAGGGCGACGTCCTCGGCCGTGGCTCCGCCGCCGTTGAATCCGGTGGAGGTCTTCACGAAGTCCGCGCCGGCCTCGACGGCGGCCTCGCAGGCGAGGACCTTCTGGGCGTCGTCGAGCAGTGCGGTCTCGATGATGACCTTCAGGATGGCGCCGCCGGAGTGGACGGCCTCGGCGACGGCGCGGATGTCATCCACCAGGGCGCCTTTGTCGTTTGCCCGTGCCGCGGCGATGTTGATCACCATGTCGATCTCGTCGGCGCCGTCGAGCACCGCGCCGCGGGCTTCGAAGGCCTTGACGTCGCTGGGGGTGGCGCCCAGCGGGAAGCCGATCACGGAGCAGCTCAGCACGCCGGAACCCCTGAGCGCGGTCTTGACGGTCTTGACCCAGATGGGGTTCACGCAGACGGACTTGAAGTGGTACTCGGCCGCCTCGGCGCAGACCTTCAGGACCTCGGCCTCACTGGCCTCCGGCTTGAGCAGGGTGTGGTCGATGTACGAGGCAATGTTGCCCGCAGCGCCCTGGTTGTCGGTGCCGGCGGCGTCGGTGGCCGTGTTGGCTTCGTTGCTCATGATGGTCCCTTTCCTGGCGGACCTGGTTCATGCCCGGTCCGGCGTGCTGACACGGCGTGTGTCGTGGCTTCTCAGTGCACCATCTTGCCATAACGCCACCCGGCCGGCGTCGGGCCTACGCCGCCTGCGCGAGGGGCTCTGAGAGGGACGCCTGAAGCAGCGCCGCGGCGCAGACGCCGGCGGCGGAACCGGCGGCGACCAGCAGGCCCAGCCGTACGCCGTCGTACGCCGCCGCGTCGCCGATGGCCCAGATCCCCGGCACGGAGGTGCGGTAGTCCGTGCCCACCACGATGCCGCCCTGCGGCGCGGTGGCCAGGCCGGCGGTGCGGGCGAGGCTGTCGCGGGAAACGCGCTCTTCGGCGAGGACTACGAGGTCCCCGCTCATGCTGGAGCCGTCGTCGAACACGATCCCGGCGGCGGGCAGCGCGGAGCCGGCGAGGGTGGGGACGACGGCGGACGGGCGCAGCGTGGTGCGGACGGGCCGGACGCCGCGCGCCCGGAGCACCGCCTCGGCCTGGCCCGCGGCGGTGCCGGTGCCCACCAGGATGCCCAGCGGCCTGCGGCCCAGGACCCGGGTGACGTCCTTGACGGCGTCGCCCAGGCGGGTGGCGTCATCAATCGTGGAGTAGCTGAGGCAGCGGCCCGCACCCTCGATCGGCGCGAGGGCCGGCGTCGAACCGGTGGCGATTACCAGCTGGTCGTAGCTGAACTCGAGGCCGTCCGCGGTGGTGACCCGCCGCTCCGTCGCGTCGATGAAGCTGGCAGGCTGCCCGAAGCGGACCGAGACCTGGGGCAGGGCG
Source organism: Arthrobacter sp. YAF16 (assembly GCF_052113385.1). Classification (NCBI taxonomy): domain Bacteria; kingdom Bacillati; phylum Actinomycetota; class Actinomycetes; order Micrococcales; family Micrococcaceae; genus Arthrobacter; species Arthrobacter sp. YAF16. Next base: position 43,538 of record NZ_JBFRDC010000004.1, on the reverse strand, counting down.
GCGAGTTCCAGCAGCTCCTCCGGGGCATCGTCGCGGTTGCTGAGCACGGTGATGCCGCCGGCGAAAGGGGTGCGCGTGAGCTGGCGGACCAGCGCCTGGGCGGCCGGGCCGGCCCCGGCGACGACGATCCGCGGCCGGGTCTGGGCGGTGGCGGACACGGTGGAGATGGCGGAGGCTTCCGTAACGGACATGTGCTGGCCCTTTCGCTGGTGGGCCGGATGTGGCCCGTGTTCTTGATGTTCCCCAGCGTAGGGGGCCGGCTTTTCGTGGAGGTTTCCGCGGTGTTGCAGTATTTTCGCGCTTCGTTCGCCAGTTGTTACCAGCTGGTAATGCCGTGGGTCACACCCGGATCCGGTAGCCGCGCTTGACCACCGTCTCCACCAGGCTGCCGTCCGGCAGCGCGGAGCGGAGCCTGCTGACGGTCATGTCCAGGGCGTGGACCGATCCGCGCAGCTCCAGCAGTTCGGAGAGCGCGTCGCGGGACAGCACGGCCCCACCGGCACCCAGCAGCGCCCGCAGCAACAAGAGCGGCGCCGGGGCCAGCTCCACGGCCTCGCCGTCGATCCGCAGCGACCTGCCGCGCAGCTCCACCGCGCCCGAGGCGGTATCCAGCCGCCGTACATGGTTCAGGGCCAGGTGTTCCACGACCAGCCGGATCAGGGCGCCCATCCGAAACCGTTCCGGGATCAGCGGCTGCACCCCGGCGTCGAGCAGCGGCTGGGCGGTGATGGGTCCGACGACGGCGGTGGCCACCGTGGTCTTCAGGCTCTCCACAAGCTGTTTGTAGAGGCCCATCTCGTGCGCCGTGCTCCACAGCGCATCGACGGCGGGGGCGCTTGTGAAGGTCAGCACGTCCAGGTTGCCGCCGCACGCCGCCTCGATCAGTTTCGGCAGCCGGTCCGCGCCGTCGGGCTTGACCCAGCGGTACGGAGTGACGGTCATGACGTTGGCGCCGGACATCCGCAGCCGCTCCAGCTGCCGGACATCGGTGTAGCCGTGCAGCTGCACGGCGACGGTCTTGCCCCGCACCCCCTCGGCCAGCAGCATGTCCACCAGGGTGGAGGTGGTCTCGTCGCTGCTGATCCCGACGTCGGCCAGGCCGGCCGCGCGGACGGCGCCGCGGGCCTTGGGGCCGCGGACGAACATCCGGGTGGCGCCGAGGGTTTCCAGCAGCTGTTCGCCGATGCCGAAGGTGTCCGCCGCCTCGCACCAGCGGCGCATGCCGTAGGCGGTGGTGGCGATGCAGAGCTCCGGCCGGGCCTCGATGATGGCGCGGGTATCCTCGATCAGCCGCAGGTCTTCCTGGACCGGGGCGATCTTCAGCGCCGGGGCGTGCAGCACCTCCGCGCCGCGCCGTTCCAGGGCCTCGATCAGGTCCTGGGAACGGCGGTGCGAGGTGACCCCGATCCTGAAGCCCTCCAGCGGCAGCTCAGCCTTCTCCGGCGCTTCCTCTGTGGCGGTTGCCCCGGGCGAGGGTGCTCCGGCGGCCTGCGCTCCCGGGCCGGCGGCGGCAATGGCCTCCAGCGCGCTCACGGCGCTCACGCTCCCATCAGGGACGCGGCGAGGCGGTCCAGTTCGGCTTCGGCTTCGGCACAGCCGCGGTTGGCCTCGGCCACCCTCACCACCTCGCCGATCACCAGCACGGCGGGGTTGCTGCAGTCCGCGGCCGCCGTCGTAATGCTGCCCAGTTCGGCGATGGTGGTCCGCTGGCCCGGGCGGTAGCCGCGTTCGACGACGGCCATCGGCATGTCCGCGCGCATCCCGGCGCGCCGCAGTCCCGCGGCCAGCTGGTGCAGGGTGCCAATGCCCATCAGCACCACGATGGTGCCGCCCAGCCCGGCCAAGTGCGTGTGTTCCTTCTCGGTCAGCGGGGCGTGGCCGGAAACCACGGTGAACATGTGGCTGACCTCGCGGTGCGTGACCGGGATCCCGGCCGCGGCGGGGACGGAGATGGCGCTGGTGACCCCGGAGACCACCCGCACGGGCACGCCCGCCTTCACGCAGGCGGCCACTTCCTCGCCGCCCCGGCCGAAGACGTACGGGTCCCCGCCCTTGAGCCGGACCACGTTCTTCCCGGCCAGGGCTGCGTCGACCATGAGCTCCTCAATACCGGACTGGCTGACGGGGTGGTGGCCGGGCCGCTTGCCCACATCCACGAGCTCCGCCGTCGTCAGTGCGGGCAGTTCCTGGTAGGGGGCGAGCCGGTCATAGAACACGACGTCGGCGCCCCGCAGCGCCTGGACGGCCGCCACGGTCAGCAATTCAGTGGTCCCGGGTCCGCCGCCCACCAGGGTGACATGGCCGGCGGGGCCGGCGGCGGGCTCTGCCGCGACCGGGATGCCGGTCTCGTGGCAGCGCTCCAGCAGGGCCGCCCAGCCCGGCTGGCCGTCGTCGACCGCGGCGACCAGGAAGGGACGCTCCGGCAGCGCGCCGTCGTGCGCTCCGCCGTCCGGGCGGCTGAGCCGGGACACCACGGCCCCGGCCGCCTGGTAGCGCCGGACGGCCTGGCGGGCGGCGGTGTCCGCGCCGGTGACGAGGACTTCGCGGCCGCTGAGATCGATGCTGAGCTGCATGTTAGGCCTGGCTTTCGGTAGGGGCAGACGAGACGGCGGGGCCGGCAGTTGCGGGGCCGCTGTCGGCGTCGGCGGGACGGACCGGGATGCTGGCGGCGATCAGCACCGGCTGCTGCCCGGCCTGCGCCTTCTCCTCCGCGGTGGCGGGGCGCATCTGGCCGCGCTCCGGGACGAAGGAGATCGAGTCGTCCTTTTGGTCCGGGGCGTTGACGAAGGAGCGGAAGCGGCGCAGCCGTTCAGGGTCCTTGAGCGTCTCGGCCCACTCGTCCTGGTAGGTGTCCACGTGCTTGGCCATGGCTGCCTCAAGGTCCGCGGCGATGCCGAGCGAGTCGCGCACCACCACGTCCTCGACGTGCTTCAGGCCGCCGTCGAGCTCTTCCTGCCAGCGCGCGGTGCGCTGCAGCCGGTCCGCGGTGCGGATGTAGTACATCAGGTAGCGGTCGATGTACTTCAGCAGGGTCTCCTCGTCCAGGTCCTGCGCGAGGAGCTGGGCGTGCGCCGGCTGGAAGCCGCCGTTGCCGCCCACGTAGAGGTTCCAGCCCTTGTCCGTGGCGATCACGCCGACGTCCTTGCCGCGGGCCTCGGCGCATTCGCGGGCGCAGCCGGAGACGCCCATCTTCAGCTTGTGCGGGCTGCGCAGTCCGCGGTAGCGCAGCTCCAGCGTGATCGCGAGGGCGACGGCGTCCTGGACGCCGAAGCGGCACCAAGTGGACCCGACGCAGGACTTCACGGTGCGCAGCGACTTGCCGTAGGCCTGGCCGGACTCGAAACCCGCGTCCACGAGTTCCTTCCAGATGTCCGGGAGCTGTTCCAGCCGGGCGCCGAACATGTCGATCCGCTGGCCGCCGGTGATCTTGGTGTAGAGGCCGTACTTCTCGGCGACGGCGGCGATCACGCCGAGCTTCTTCGGGGTGATCTCGCCGCCCGCGATCCGGGGAACCACCGAGTAGCTGCCATCCTTTTGCATGTTGGCCAGGGCGCGGTCGTTGGTGTCCTGCAGGGTCCCGCGGCCGGCGTCGAGCACGTAGGCGCTGTGCTGGCTGGCGAGGATGTTGGCGATGGTGGGCTTGCAGATGTCGCAGCCGGTGCCGGTGCCGTAGCGGGCCAGGATGTCCTCGAAGGAGGCCAGTTCCAGGACCTTGATGGCGTCGAAGAGTTCCTGCCGGGAGAGTTCGAAGTGTTCGCAGAGGGCCTTGGAGACGGCGACGCCGGACTTGGCCAGTTCGCCTTCGAGCAGCTTCTTCAGCATCGGCACGCAGGAGCCGCACTGGGTGCCGGCACGGGTGCAGCCCTTGAGGTCGCCGAGGTCCTGGACCGGGGCGTTGCCCTCGCAGGCGCCGCAGCCATTGATGGCGTCGCGGATGGCTCCGGCGGCCACGTTGTTGCAGGAGCACAGGATGGCGTCGTCCGGGAGGCAGGCCTCCAAGGCTTCGCCGCCGCCGGCCGCGGTGAGGTAGGCGCCGGGTTCGGCGGCCAGTTCGCGGCCGAGCATGGGGCGCAGCGAGGTGTACGGGGTCGCGTCGCCGACGAAGATGCCGCCCAGCAGGGTCTTGGCGTCGTCGGTGGTGACGATCTTCTGGTACACGCCGCGGGCCGGGTCCGCGTAGACGATTTCGAGGGCGCGGTCCGTGCGGGCGAAGGCGTCGCCGAAGCTGGCGACGTCGACGCCGGAGAGCTTGAGCTTGGTGGCGGTGTCGAAGCCCGGGAAGGTCGCGCCCCCGCCGTGCAGCCGGTCCGCGACGATCTCCGCCATGGTGTTGGCGGGGGCCACCAGGCCCAGGCACATGCCGCCGAAGTTGGCGACCTCGCCGATCGCCCAGACGCCGGGCACCTGGGTCTGGCAGCCGTCGGAGATCACGACGCCGCCGCGCGGGCCGAGTTCGAACTGCTGCTGTGCGCCCTCGCCGGCCCGGAACAGTTCGTCGCGGGGGCGTACGCCGATTGCGACGATCACAATGTCGGCCTCCACGGTGCGGCCGTCGGCCATCAGCACGCCGGTGACCTGGCCGTCGTCGTCGGAGAGGACCTCGGCGGGGAAGACGCCGCCGTGGACGGTGAAGCCCTTGGCCTCGATCAGTCGGCCGAGCGCCTGCCCGGCGCCCTCGTCCAGCTGGGTGTTCATCAGCCAGGGGGAGCCGTTGATGACGATCGGCACGGCGCCGAGCTGTTCGGTGCCGGCCGCGGATTCGAGGCCGAGCAGGCCGCCGCCGATCGTGACGGCGTTGACCTTCCGGCCCAGCTTGGCGGTGAGTTCGGCGATCGCCTGGTTGATGGCCCGGACGTCCTCGAGGGTGCGGTAGACGTGGGTGAGTTCGGCGCCGGGGATGGGCAGGCGGGCGGCGTCGGAGCCGGTCGCGACGACCAGTTCGTCGTACGGGTAGACGGTGCCCGCGGCGGTTTCCACGGTTTTCGCGGCGGTGTCGATGCCGGTGACGCGCTCGCCGGTCCTGAGCGTGAGGGCGTCGTGGTCCCACATTGAGGCGCTGCCCAGGGTGAGGTCCACGTCCGCATCGGTGAGCGCCTTGCTGAGCGCGACGCGGTCGTAGGGGAGGTGCGCTTCCTCGGTGAGGACGGTGACCTGCCAGCCGTCGAGGCCGCGGGCGTGCATGGCGTCGGCGAAGCGGTGCGCGGCGGGTCCGCCGCCGGCGACGACGACGCGTCGGGGGACCTGCCGGGATTCCGTCCGGGAGCGTTCGTTTTCGGGGCTGGCGGTCTGTCCGGTCACGGGTGGCCTTTCGTTGGGCCGCAGGCGGTGCTCTGCAACGGTTAGATCCAGCTGCTTCGATCGGCCCGTGCTGTCAGCGGCATCGATCGGCTGGTCCGTTCAGCCTAGGGACCGGCAGTTTCGCTTCAGTTTCCCTTTTGTTTCGTGATCTTAACTTCTGCATCACGGCTGCGTTTCGGGCTGCGTGAGGTCTCTTTTACCGGCCGGACACATTGGCAGCACGCCGTTGAAACACCCCGCTCCTAGCGTGGAGCCATGGCCGCAGCTGTGGCCAGGAAACTTTGAGAGGGGCCGACATGACTGCCGTACTGGAAAGCGCAGCCCGCAGCTTTGTGGAGCGAACCGCCGACGAAAGCGGCTGGCACCGGGTGTGCGCCGTGGAAGACCTGGAGCCCGGCTGGGGCGAGGCCGCGCTGATCGCCGGACACCAGGTGGCCTTGATCCGTACCGCGGCCGGTGAGGTGTTCGCCGTCGAGCACGCCGATCCTGCCACCGGCGCCCATGTCATGGCCCGCGGCATCACCGGCTCCCGCGGTGCGCGCCCCACGCTGGCCTCGCCGCTGCACAAGGAGGTCTACGACCTCGGGACAGGGGAGTGCCTAGGCACCCCCGAGCTGCGCCTGGGCACGTACGCCGTCCGGGTGACGGACGGCTTCGTCGAGGTGGCGCTCTAGAGCCCGAGCGCCTCGCGCACGTCGGCCAGGACGCCGTCCAGGGCCGCACGGGCTTCGAGGCGCGCCTGCGGCAATTCGGCGGCGGATCCGACGCTGCGGATCACCTCGAGGTAGCACTTGAGCTTCGGTTCCGTGCCGCTGGGGCGGATGATGACGCGGCTGCCGTCCTTCGTCAGGTAGAGCAGTCCGTCGGTGGGCGGGAGCTGTTCGCTGCCCTCGGCCAGGTCCGCCGCGGTCTCGACGGCGGAGCCCCCGAAGGAGTCCGGCGGGCTGACCCGCAGCCGGTTCATCATGGCGTCCAGCAGGCCCAGGTCCGCAACCCGGATGCTGAGCTGGTCGCTCGCGTGCAGCCCGTGCACCAGGTACAGCTCGTCCAGGGTGTCGAAGATGGTCTTGCCCTCGGCCTTCGCGGCCGCGGCGAGTTCGGCGATCAGCACCGCGGCCGAAATGCCGTCCTTGTCCCGCACCAGCGACGGCGCGACGCAGTAGCCCAGCGCCTCCTCGTAGCCGTAGAGCAGGCCGGGCACACGGGCGATCCACTTGAATCCGGTGAGGGTTTCCTCGTGGGCGTAGCCCGCGGCGGCGGCGATGCGGGCCAGCAGCCGGGATGACACGATCGAATTGGCGAAGACGCCGGCAGCGGCACCCCCTGCGGCCCCGTCGGTGGCCAGCCGGGCCACGACGTGTGCCCCCAGCAGGGCGCCCACCTCGTCCCCGCGCAGCATCCGCCAGGCGCCGGTGTCCGGGTCCTTCGCGGCAACCGCGGCGCGGTCGGCGTCGGGGTCGTTGGCGATCACAATGTCCGCGTCCACCCGGGCCGCGGTTTCCAGCGCGAGGTCCAGCGCGCCGGGCTCCTCGGGGTTGGGGAAGTTCACGGTGGGGAAATCGGGGTCAGGTTCGGCCTGCTCGGCCACCAGCGTGACGTCGGTGAATCCCGCGGCTTTGAGTACCGCCACGGCCGTCTCGCCGCCCACACCGTGCATGGGGGTCAGGACGATCTTCAGCTCGCGGGCCGGGAAGCGCTCCGGCACGGCGAGGGCGGCGACGGCGGCCTCGTAGTCGGTGGCGATGGAGGGGTCCAGCACCGTCCAGCCCCCGGCGGCCAGGGCAATCGAATCCAGTGCGCCGACGGCGTCGATCTCCGCGGCGATCAGCGCATCGTAGGGCGCCACGATCTGGGCGCCGCGTCCGCTCTCCTCGACGGCGTGGCGGCCAAGGTAGACCTTGTAGCCGTTGTCCTGCGGCGGGTTGTGGCTTGCCGTGACCATCACGCCGCCGTCGCAGTCCAGGGCGCGGACCGCGTAGGCGAGCAGCGGCGTGGGCAGCGCCGCCGGCATCAGGAACGTCTCGATGCCGGCGGCGGTGAAGATCGCGGCGGTTTCTTCGGCGAAGATGTCGGAGTTGTAGCGGGCGTCGTAGCCGACGACGGCGCGCGGCCGGGTCCCCGGCGCGGCCTGCGCAACAGCGCTGCCGAGGAAGGCCGCCAGGCCCGCGGCGGCGCGGCGCACCACGACGCGGTTCATCCGGTTCGGCCCGGCGCCGAGGGCCGCCCGCAGGCCCGCGGTGCCGAACTGGAGCGTGCCGCTGAAGCTGTCCGCCAGTTCCTGCCGTGCTCCCGCTGCTCCCTCGTCGGTAAGGCGGACCAGCTCGGTCAGGGCGGCGGCGGTCGCGGGATCCGGGTCCTGGGCCGCCCAGGTGCGGGCGTCGCTCAACAGTCGGGTCAGTGCGGCATCGGAAGACGTCATGGGTACCAAACTAGCGTCAAAGCTGGGCCGGGCGCGCCCCGACAAGCGCGGGCGGGGCTTACAGTTCCATCACACCCGGGCGGCCAGGGGCGCGCGGGCTGGCACATCACGGCAGTGTTTTCCGGCCGGTGCTGCCGCGAAGGGTCGGCTCGGCGCAGGTCTTCCGAAGGATCGGCTCAAGACCGCGGCGAAGGCAGTGGCGGGTCATTGACACGCATTTTTCCGGACACGTAACGTCTGGAATATGAAAATGGGGCGTGGGGTGGAATGGGCCGTGCACTCGTGCGTCAACATGGCCTGGACGCCGCCGGGGGAGGCCGTGAACAGCGCCAGGCTTGCGGCCTTGTACAAGCTCCCCGCGGCGTACCTGAACAAGCAGCTCCAGGCCCTGGTCCGCGCCGGGATCCTGACCTCGGTCTCGGGCCCGCGCGGCGGCTTCCACCTCGCGCGCAGGCCGGAGAACATCACCGTGCTGGATGTGGTCCTGGCCCTGGAAGGGCAGGAGCCGGCCTTCCGCTGTGAAGCCATCCTCGGCGACATGCCGGAGGCTGACCGGCAGGAGAACTTCGTTCGGACCTGCCTGATCTCCCAGACCATGCGGCAGGCGGAGCTGGCCTGGCGGCAGGCGCTGGCACGGCAGACCATCGCCGGGATCGCAGACTCGATGGAGCGTCGGCTTCCCGGCGGCCGCGACAAGGCCGTCCGCCGTCTCACCGCAGGCCTGGGCTAGGGGCGCTGGGGGCTTTAGGGGCCCCGGCCCGCGCCCGGCCTGCAGGGGCCGGCTTAGAGCTTGGCGATGATCTCCGCGAGCAGCTTGGAGATGCGCGGACCCGCGGCCTGGCCGGCCTCAAGGACCTCCTCATGGCTCAGCGGCACCGGGCTGATGCCGGCGGCAAGGTTGGTGACCAGCGAGATGCCGAAGACCTCCATGCCCGCATGGCGGCCGGCGATGGCCTCCAGCGCGGTGGACATGCCCACCAGGGACGCGCCGATCCGCTTGGCGTACTGCACCTCGGCCGGGGTCTCGTAGTGCGGGCCGGTGAACTGCGCGTAGACGCCTTCGTCCAAGCTGGGATCTACCTCACGGGCCAGGCCGCGGATCCGCGAGGAGTACAGGTCGGTGAGGTCCACGAAGGTAGCGCCCTCGAGGGGGGACGTGGCGGTGAGGTTGATGTGGTCGCTGATCAGCACGGGGGTGCCCGGCGCCCAGTTCTCGTTCAATCCGCCGCAGCCGTTGGTGAGGACCAGCGTCTTGCAGCCGGCGGCGGCCGCGGTGCGAACGCCATGCACGACGGCGCGGACGCCCTTGCCCTCGTAGTAGTGCGTGCGGGCGCCCAGGACCAGGGCGCGCTTGCCTTCCCGGGTCAGCACCGAGCGGATGGTGCCCACGTGGCCCACCACGGAGGGGGAGGAAAAGCCGGGGACCTCGTCCGCGGAGAGCGTGGCGGTGGTCTCGCCGATCAGTTCGGCAGCGTCGCCCCAGCCCGAGCCAAGCACCAGCGCGACATCGTGGCTGTCGACGCCGGTCTCTTCGGCAATGTAGTCGGCGGCGGCGCGGGCGGCGTCGAAGGGGTCCGTGTTCAGGAATTCTGTATTACTCACTGGTACAAGCTACCGTGCCCGTGCCGCACCGCACAGCATCTTTATTGGTGGCGCCGGTCCGGATGATGGACAATGGATGATTGTGACTACGCATCCCGATTTCAGTGCCCCCCGGATCGCAATTCTTGGCGGAGGGCCCGGTGGCTACGAAGCCGCCATGGTCGCCGCATCGCTGGGAGCGCAGGTCACCATTATTGAGCGCGCCGGACTCGGCGGATCGGCGGTGCTGACCGACGTCGTGCCGTCCAAGACCTTGATCGCGACGGCGGACCTGATGACCCGCGTGGGGGAGGCCGGCGAGCTGGGTGTGAAGTTCGACCTCGACGGCGGCGACTGCAGCCCGACGATGCGTGCGGACCTCAAGCACATCAACGACCGCCTGCTGGGCCTCGCCCGGCAGCAGTCCGCCGACATCCAGAAGGGCCTGGAGGGCCAGGGCGTCCGCATCCTGCTCGGCTCCGGCAAGATGCTGGACAACCACACGATCGAGGTCCTCACTTCCGAGGGCACCGAGACCATTGAGGCCGACGCCATCCTGCTCGCCGTAGGCGCCCACCCGCGCGAACTGCCCACGGCCCGGCCGGACGGCGAGCGCATCCTGAACTGGGCACAGATCTACAACATGGACGAGCTGCCCGAGGAACTGATCGTGGTGGGCTCGGGCGTCACCGGCGCCGAATTCGCCTCCGCGTACAACGGCCTGGGCTCCAAGGTCACCCTGATTTCTTCCCGCGACAGGGTGCTGCCCGGCTCGGACACGGACGCGGCCGAGGTGCTGGAAGGCGTCTTCGAACGCCGCGGCGTGAAGGTGTTGTCCCGGGCCCGCGCAGAGACCGTGGAGCGCACGGAGGGCGGCGTCGTGGTCACCCTCGGCGACGGTTCCAAGGTCACCGGCAGCCACTGCCTGGTGGCCGTCGGCTCCATTCCGAACACCGCCGGGATCGGCCTGGAGGAGGCCGGCGTCGCGCTGACCGAGAGCGGCCACATCAAGGTCGACGGCGTCTCGCGCACCACCGCGCCGAACATCTACGCCGCGGGCGACTGCACCGGCGTGCTGGCCCTCGCTTCGGTCGCGGCCATGCAGGGACGCATCGCGATCGCGCACTTCCTCGGCGACAGCGTCACCCCGCTCAAGCTGCACCAAGTGGCCTCGAACATCTTCACCTCCCCGGAGATCGCCAACGTCGGCGTCTCCGAGGCGGAGATCGACTCCGGCAAATACCAGGGCGACGTCGTCAAGCTCTCGCTGCGCAGCAACGCGCGCGCCAAGATGCGCAACCACAAGGACGGCTTCATCAAGATCTTCGCCCGCAAGGGCTCCGGCACTGTGATCGGCGGCGTCGTGGTGGGGCCGAACGCCTCCGAGCTGATCTTCGCGATCTCCCTCGCGGTGACGCAGAAACTGCACGTCGACGACGTCGCCAGCACCTTCACGGTGTACCCGTCGCTCAGCGGCTCCATCTCCGAAGCGGCACGGCGGTTGCACGTCCACATGTAGCTGGCCGAGAGTTTCTTTCAGCCGCGAAAAGTCAGCACCGGCGCCCCCCAGGGCGCCGGTGCTTGGCTTTAAGCCCGGTGTGTTGGTTTGAGCAGGGGAGCCATCTTCCGTGCCGGTTTACAATCTGACATTTCATGCATATATTGTCAGAATGAATAGCCGTCCAGACGCCATCATCGACGCGGCCTACGTGTGCTTCACCCGCCACGGTGCCCGCCGGACCACAATGCACGACCTGGCGGAGGAAGCCGGCATGTCCCGGGCGGCCCTGTACCAGTACTTCCGCAACAAGGAAGACGTGTTCCGGGCGCTGGTCGAGCGCCTGCTGGCCGGTGCCCTCGCCGCCTCCGAACATGCGGCGGAAATGGAAGGGCTCCCCGAGGCGCGGCTGGCAGGGATCCTGTCGGCCAAGCTCGGTCTGGTGATGCAGATCTGGCGGGACAGCCCGGCACATGCGGCAGAACTCCTTGGCGTCGACACACGCCTGAGTTCGGACGTGCTTGGACGCTACGACGAGGCAATGCTCGGTCTGCTGACGCGGACAGTTCACGATTCTTACCCGGCGGCGGACGCCCCGGAAGCGGCCGAGATCCTGCTGGCCTTCACCCGCGGCCTGGAGGCGGGCGTTTCCAATCCAGCCGCCCTGCCCGAGCGCCTGCGTCGGGGCGTCGAAGTCTTCGTCACCGGTCTCAACAGCCTCACTCCTACGAAGGAACAACCATGACCACAGCAGTACTGATCACCGGAGCCTCCTCCGGCATTGGCCGCGCGACAGCCGAACGGCTGCTCGCCCAACCCGGGTTCACCGTCTACGCCACCGCGCGACAGCCTGAGGCGATTGCCGATCTTGGGCGTGCCGGAGCCAAAGTCCTGGCGCTCGACGTCACCGACGAAGCATCGATGGTCGCGGCCGTTGGCGCCGTCGAGGAACAGCACGGCAGCGTCGGAGTCCTCATCAACAATGCCGGTTACGGCGAGTACGGGACGATCGAGGAAGCCGAGCTGGATGCGGTCAGGCGTCAGTTCGAGACCAACGTTTTCGGCTTTTCCCGGATGATCCAGCTGGTGCTGCCGGGGATGCGGGCCGCCGGGGCCGGGCGGATCGTCAACATCGGTTCGATGGGAGGCCGGGTCACGTTCCCCGTCGGCGGCTACTATCACGCCACTAAGTACGCCGTGGAGGCCATCACTGACGCGCTCCGCTTCGAGACCGCGCCCTTCGGCATCCACACCTCCCTGATCGCCCCGGGCCTGATCCGCACCGGCTTTGGTGCCACCGCCTCCCGGACCCTGGCCGCCTCCGGCAAAGCGGCAGGACCGTACGCGGCCCTGCGGGCTGCCGCGGACGAGCAAATGGCCACCTCCTACGCCTCGCCGGTCCTCGCTGCCGAACCCGACGCCGTCGCCAGCGCGGTTGAGCACGCAGTGACGTCCCGCCGGCCCCGGCCCCGCTATACCGTCACCCCGGCCGCCAAAGCCATCGTCCAGTCCCGGCGGTTCCTGGGCTCGGGACTTTTCGATGCCTACCTCCGCCTGCAGTTCAAGAGCAAGAAATGAAGCCCACCGACAGTTGGCCCGCACCCTTCGACCCCTCGACGGCGCGGGTTTACGCCTACAACGAGATCCGCACCCACCTGCCTGCCGAACTGCTTTGGCAGGTGCTCATCGAAGCGGCCGCGTGGCCCCGGTGGTACCGCAATGCCCGCGACGTAAGCATTGATGGCGGAGGGCAACTGCTGACCAGCGCATCGACCTTCACCTGGATCACCTTCGGCCTCCGCGTGGCGAGCACAGTCCGGGAGTTCGCCCCGTCCAGCCGGCTGGCCTGGGAGGGCGCCGGGCGCGGGTCCTCCGGATACCACCGCTGGGATCTGCAGCCCACCTCCGACGGCGGCACGCTCATTGTGACCGAAGAGGTCCAAAGCGGAATCATCGCGCGGCTTCTCGGACCGGTAGTGAAGCGGAGCATCGAACGGCAGCACCAACACTGGCTCGAGGCCCTGGTCGAGACGGCGGAAGCCGCAACGCTCAGGCCGTAGGCCACGTCGACACCAGGGACGGTGCACCTTACCGACTCGCGCCGGCGGAAAAGGGAGGAACCGGCGGAAATCCCCGCCGGTCCCTCCCTTTTTTGTTCCGCTCAGGCGGCCGCTCAGAACGGGTACGGCGCGATGTCCGGGCGCATCGTGAGCCACTGGATCTCCGTGAAGGACTCCATGTTGGCGTGGTGGCCGCCGATCCGGGAACCGTTGCCGGAGTTCTTCGTTCCGCCGAACGGGGAGTTCGCCTCGTCGGAGACCGTCTGCTCATTGATATGGACCTTGCCGGAGTCGAGCCGGTCCGCGATGGTCATGGCCATGCCGACGTCGCCCAGGATGCCGATCGACAGGCCGTATTCGTTGTCGTTGGCCAGCGCCACGGCCTCGTCAAGGGTGAAGAACTTCATCACCGGCGCCACCGGGCCGAAGATCTCGTCCTTCCACGCCGGGCTGTCCTCCTTCAGGTCCACCAGCACGGTGGGCTGGTAGAACCGGCCGTCGTGGGTGCCGCCGGCAGCCAGCCGGGCGCCGGCCTGCACCGCGTCCTGGACAATTCCGTCAACCCGGTGCAGCTGGCGTTCGTCGATCACCGGGCCCAGTGCCACGGTGCCGCTCTTCGGATCCCCCACCGGCAGGTGGCCGGCCTTCTCGGCGAGGGCGGCGACGTAGTCCTCGTAAATGTCCTCGTGCACTATGTGCCGGCCGGCCGCCATGCAGATCTGGCCCTGGTGCATGAACGATCCGAACGCCGCCGCCGAAGCCGCCTTCGCCAGGTCGGCGCCGGGCAGCACGATCAGCGCGTTGTTGCCGCCCAGTTCGAGGTGGGCACGCTTGAGCAGCCGGCCGGCGGTTTCGCCGATCTTGCGGCCGGCCGCCGTCGAGCCGGTAAAGGCGATCACCCGGACTTCGGGAGCTTCGACGACGGCGGCGCCGATGTCCGCGCCGCCGGGCAGCAGCGAGAGCAGTCCCTGCGGGAGTCCGGCCTCCTCGAAGATCCGCATCAGCGTCACCCCGCCGCAGACCGCGGTGCGGGGGTCCGGCTTGAGCAGCACGGCGTTGCCGAGGGCGAGGGCGGGGGCGACGGCGCGGATCGAGAGGATCAGCGGGAAGTTGAACGGTGCGATCACCGAGACCACGCCCACCGGCCGGCGTCGGGCGAAGGACCAACGGTTTTCGTTGGAGGTGAGCACGTCGCCGGCCGGGAGTGCGGGCAGTGCAGAGGCGTCATAGCATTCGTTGGCGGCGATGTGCGTTTCCAGTCCGGCCTTGGGCGGGATGCCGCCGGATTCGCGCACGATCCAGTCCTGGATTTCCGCGCCGTGCTCCTCCCAGAGCTGCCCGGCACGGCGCAGTACGGCCGCGCGGTCCTCGGGATTGCGGGCGGCCCATTCCTTCTGTGCCTTGGCAGCGGCCGTGGCGGCCTCCCGGACATCCGCAACGGAGGCAACGCCGTAGCTGCCCAGGGTGTCGCCGGTGGCTGGTTCGACGGCGTCGGCGGTCCCACCGCCGCCGGTGCGCCAGCCGTTGAGGTAGATCTTGCCCTCCCAGAGGGCTGAGTCGAGCAGGGACATGTCTGTCCTTTCATCGTGGGGCTGCCTGAGGCAGTCTGGTGCGGCCGTCCGCCGGGCCGAAAGCGTACGGGCCGATCCCGTCCATCACATGCTGTGCCGGCTCCGCCGTCAAGACCCTCGGTGACATTAGGCCCTAGTCCGGCGCTAAACGGTGCTCGCACAGTGGACCATGGCCAACATTTACCTTCCGTTCGGGACCGTCGAGGGCCAGACGGCCCGGATCGCCGAGTACATCGCCTACGTCATCCGTGAGCACGGCCACGAGGCACGGACCGCCGACTTGCAGACCGCCGGCGACGCCCTCCCGGATGAGTACGACGCCGTCATCGTCGGCGCCTCGGTCCACATGGGCAAGCACGAGGGGGTCGTCACCGACTTCGTCCGCGCGAACAAGGCCGCGCTGGAACGTTTGCCTTCGGCGTTGTTCTCGGTCAGCCTCGCCGTGGTCGGGGACGCGGAACGGGCGGAAAGCTATGTGGAGAAGTTCGAGGAGGAAACGGGGTGGCGGCCGGCGCACGTCGGCTTGTTCGGCGGGGCCCTGCTGTACAGCGAGTACGGCTTCTTCAAGCGGCACATGATGAAGAGGATCGTCAGCGGACAGGGTTCCCCGGACACGGACATGTCCCGCGACTACGTCTATACCGAGTGGGACGGCGTCCGGCGCTTTGCGGAGGACTTCCTGGCCGGCTTGCCCGCCGCCAGCGCCTAGACGACCGCGGTCCGAACGCTTCCCGACGCCGAACTGCCTCTGGCCATCCGGGCCGCCAGCAGGTAGACGGCACCGGTGATCAGCGGGACCGCGCTTGCCGCCGCGAGCGAGGCGATCGGGCCCGACCGGCCGAGCACCGTGATCAGCAGCGGCAGCGCACCCAGGGCCAACAGCAGCCAACCCGCCAGGGCGGTCCGCTTCAACCCGAGGATGGCGGCCGGGAACGCCAGGGCGACGACGCCGACGGCCAGCACCGGTCCGTTCACTTCCTGGAAGCTGCGCGCCATGGTCGAGTCGACGGCAAACCACACGCAAAGCGCCACGAAGGCCGCCGTCAGTGCCACCAGCAGGGGAGCTGCCCCCGCCGGCCAGAACCAGGCGAGGGCCGCTGGGACCAGCATCGGAACCGCCCAGGCCAGGAGTACCGTCAGACCGGACGACCCGCCCGGTTCCTCCAGGGCGTAGCCGCCGATGAATGCCGCGCCGAACACGGTGAAGACCGTCATCAGCACCGCGCCCGTCCGGGTCAGCGCGGTCGCGCGCCGCTGCGGATCCTTCTGCCGGTTGAGCACAACTCCGAGCACGACGGCGACCACGACGACGGCGGCCACGGCCAGGATGATGGGGACCGACATGGGTGCCTCCCAGGGGCGGTGGGATCCTGTGCTTATTGAAGCCCAGCGGGGAAGCGCGGCCAAGGGGAGAAAGGCCTGATGGGGCGAACGAGTGCAATCGTCAAACCTGTCTCATGCCGGGCCGTCATACGCCGTCATTTGGGGTCTTCCATCGAGGAGCGGTCTTGCTATCGTCGCAAGTAAGAATGCCGCCACGCGGCCAAGCTGGCGAGCCCTTGCCGGCTCCTCGACGAAGGACCACCATGAAGCGCACACGACTTTCCGTTATCGGCCTCATCGCAGCTGCAGGACTCGCCCTGGCCGGATGCGGTTCGGCGTCCACGACGCCTGCCAGCTCCGCACCGGCAGGCGGCCCGGACACCTCGTTGAGCGACGTCAAGAGCGCCGGGGTGCTCAGGGTCGGCACCGAGGGCACCTACAAGCCTTTCTCCTTCCACGCCAACGGCAGCGGCGAACTGACCGGCTACGACGTGGAGATCATCACCGCCGTCGCCGGCAAGCTCGGCGTCAAGCCGGCCTTCCAGGAGACGCAGTTCGACGCCATCTTTGCCGGACTCGAGGCCAAGCGGTTCGACGTCGTCGCCAACCAGGTCTCAATCACGGACGAACGCAAGGCGAAATACGACTTCTCCACGCCGTACACCGTCAGCACCGGCGTCATTGTCACCAAGTCCGACAACGGGGACATCACCTCCTTCGACAGCCTGAAGGGCAAGACCACGGCGCAGTCGCTGACGAGCAACTGGTACAAGCTGGCACAGCAGAGCGGAGCCAACGTGCAGGCGGTCGAGGGCTGGGCACAGGCCATCACGCTGCTCAAGCAGGGCCGCGTCGATGCCACCATCAACGACAAGCTCACATACCTTGACCAGCAGAAGACGGCCCGCGATGACAGCATCAAGATTGCCGCCGAGACCACGGACAAGTCACTCAGCGCCTTCGCGTTCCGCAAGGGCTCGACCAGCCTGACCGCCGCCGTCGACAAGGCCCTCACCGAACTGCAGGCCGACGGTACCCTCAAGAAGATTTCGCAGAAGTACTTCAACGCCGACGTCACCAAGTAGCCGGATGGAAACCGTCGAAGAACGCGGCTCCCGATCATGACGATCAACTGGGATCTCGTCTGGGGGTCGCTGGGACCGATCCTGATGGGGGCGATCACCGGCACCATTCCCGTGGCGCTGGCCTCGTTCGCCCTGGGCCTGCTGCTTGCCCTGCTGGTCGCCCTGATGCGGCTCAGCCGCAATCCCGTCCTCTCGGCGATCGCACGGATCTATATCTCCGTAATCCGAGGCACGCCGCTGTTGGTTCAGCTGTTTGTCATCTTCTACGGGCTGCCGTCCATCGGCATCACCATCAGTCCATGGCCCAGCGCGATCATCGCCTTCTCGCTGAACGTGGGCGGCTACGCCGCCGAAGTCATTCGGGCGGCCATCCTGTCCGTTCCCAAGGGCCAGTGGGAGGCCGGCCACACCATCGGCATGTCGCGGCGCCAGTCACTGGTGCGGATCATCCTGCCGCAGGCCGCGCGGGTCTCGGTCCCGCCGTTGTCTAACACCTTCATCAGCCTGGTCAAGGACACCTCGCTGGCTTCGCTGATCCTGGTGACCGAGCTGTTCCGCCAGGCGCAACAGGTGGCGGCCTTCAGCCAGGAATTCATGCTGCTGTACCTGGAAGCAGCCGTCATCTACTGGATCATCTGCCTGGTCCTCGCCGCCGGCCAGTCAGTCCTCGAGAAGAGATTGGACCGCTATGTCGCCCACTGAATCCGATCTCCCGGACGGTGGCCTCCCGGACGCAGCACCGGACGCCACCCCGCTCCTGTCCGTCCGCGGACTCCGCAAGGCGTTTGGAAAGCACGAAGTGCTCAAATCCATTGACGTGAACGTCCGCCGGGGTGAAGTGGTCACCCTGATCGGGCCCTCCGGGTCCGGCAAGACGACGGTCCTGCGGTGCCTCAACGGCCTCGAAGTTCCCGACGCCGGCGTCGTGGAGTTCGACGGCGACCTCTCGGTCGACTTTTCGGCGCAGGTGTCCAAGAAGCAGCTGGCGGCCATGCGGGACCGCAGCGCGATGGTGTTCCAGCACTACAACCTGTTCCCGCACAAGACCACCCTGGAAAACGTCATCGAGGGCCCGGTCCAGGTGCAGAAGCGGCCCAAGGCCGAGGCCGTCAAGGAGGCCCGGGAACTGCTCGCCCGGGTCGGGCTTGCCGACAAGGAAAACAGCTATCCCTTCGAGCTCTCCGGCGGCCAGCAGCAGCGGGTCGGCATCGTGCGCGCCCTGGCCCTGCGGCCGCAACTGCTGCTTTTTGACGAGCCGACGTCGGCGCTTGACCCGGAGTTGGTGGGTGACGTCCTGACCGTCATCAAGGAGTTGGCGGACGAGGGCTGGACCATGGTCGTGGTCACCCACGAGCTCGCCTTCGCCCGCGAGGTTGCCGACGAAGTCATCTTCATGGACGGCGGGGTGGTCGTGGAACGTGGGCACCCGGACACGGTGCTGCGCGCCCCGCGCGAGGAGCGCACCCGGCAGTTCGTGGACCGGCTGCTGAACCCGTTCTAAGGCAGGTCCCTAGGCCACCGCGCCTTGGAAGTGCTTCTCGATGAGCCCCTTGATGTCCTCGTGGCAGCCGCCGCAGCCGGTGCCGGCGCGGGTGGAGGCTGAGACCTCGGCCACCGTCCCGCAACCGGAGGAAACCGCGGCGGCAATGGAAGTCCCGCTCACCCCGGCGCACCGGCACACCGTGCGGTCCGGATCAGTAGCAGTAGGAGCAGCTTGGTCCGGGCCGTCCAGGCGCAGCAGCAGCGACCGGTCCGCGGGGAGCTCCGCGCCGCGCTCGAAGAGCTGCACCAGCTCCGCCCCCGTGCGCGGCATCCCCACCGCCACGAGGCCCTCAAGCACACCAGCGCGCGTGCTGATCTTGACGTAGCGCCCCTGCTCCGGGTCGGCCCACTGGGCCACCTGCAGCCGGGCCCGGCCGCCAACGGCGCCCGCGGTCAGGGCTTCCTCGTCCCACGGATCCGCGGAAACATCCCCGGCCACGGCCATGGTCAGCCCGCGGGCCTTGAGCACCAGCACGCCCGGCTGTTCCGCCGGCAGCGGCGGCAAGGTTTCCGCCCCGGCCGGGGAGCCGGAGGCCAGCAGCGTCAGGTATTCGGCGAGCCATTCGGCCTGCCGCCAGCCCGGTCCCACCAGCCCGGACGGGCCCCGGGCGCTCCGGCAGTCCAGGCAGTCCGGGTCGGGGCAGCGGACCTCGGCACAGTCGCCGATCGCGAAGATGTGGGGTTCGTGGTGCGCCCGCAGCCGGTGGTCCACCAGGATGCCGGCAGCCGTCGACAGTCCGCAGCCCTCGGCGAGTTCGGTCCGCGGCCGGACGCCGCAGGAGAGCACCAGCAGCTCGCCGTCGATCGCGGCACCGTCCTCCAGCAGTAGCGCGGAGAAGCCGCCGTCGGGCGCGTTGTGTTCAACGGCGACCGAGCGCGCGTTGCCGGCCACCTTCACGCCGCAGTTCCGCAGCGAAGCTGCCAGCACGGCGCCGCCGCCGCGGTCCATGTTGCGCCCCAGGGGGTGCGGGCCGTTGTGCACCACGGTCACGGCGGCGCCCTCCTCGGCTGCGGCCAGCGCCGTCTCGAGTCCAAGAACGCCGCCGCCGAGGACCACCACGCGCTTTCCGCCGGCTACCGCCGCCTGCAGCGCCGAGGCATCCGCCAGGTCCCGCAGCGCCGTCACGCCGGCGGGCAGCACCGGGGCGGCCGGATCCGGGTTCAACCCGGTGAGGTTGGGGATTACCGGACGGGAACCGGTGGCGAAGACAAGCCGGTCGTAGCCGGGGGAGCTGCCGTCGCTGAGGAGGACCCGCTGCCGGGCGCGGTCGACCCGGCGGACCCGGGTGCCCAGCCGGACATCCACGCCGTCGGCAACCAGCGCCGCAGCATCGGCCAGCGCCATGGCGCCTGCCGTGGTCCGGCCGACGCCGAGGTCGGCCACCAGCACCCGGTTGTAGGCCGCCTCCGCCTCCTCGCCGACCACCGTCAGTTCCACCAGGCCTCCCCGCACCGCGGGCAGCAACTCGTCGATCAGCCGCGCCGCCACCGGGCCGAAGCCCACCACCACAATCCGTTCGGTCATGATGCACCGTCCATCTGGAGGACTTCGGCCTGCACTGCTTCGACCCGGGAGCCTGCCGCAGCCGGCCGCAGCCATACCTTGCTGGTCTTGAATTCCGGCATCCCGGAGACCGGGTCCGTGGCGGCCTCGGTGAGCCGGTTCGCGCTCTCCCATCCTGGGAAGTGGAACGGCAGGAACACCGTCTCCGGCCGGATCCCCGCGCTCAGCTCCGCCCGGCAGAGGACCTCGCCGCGCCCGTTGGCGACAGCTACGACGTCGCCCTCGGCGATGCCCTGCGCCGCGGCGGCGGCCGGGTGGATCTGCAGCCGCGCCTCGGGCTGTGCGGCGGCGAGGGCGGCCACCCGGCGGGTCTGGACGCCGGACTGGTAGTGCTCCAGCAGACGCCCGGTGATCAGGGTCATTGGGGTGCCCGCCGGGTCAGCGCCGCCCGCCGCGACCGGAAGCGTTCGACGGCGCGGCGCCACCGGAGTGAACACCGCCCGGCCGTCCGGATGGGCGAAGGAGTCCAGGAACAGCCGCGGCGTCCCGGAGCTCCCGGCCGGGTAGGGCCAGTAGGCTTCCTCGCCGCGGTCCAGCAAGGCGTAGTCGATCCCGGAGTAGTCGGCCAGGCCGCCCGCGGAGGCGAGCCGGAGCTCCTCGAACACGGTCTCCGGATCCTCGCTGAAGGCCGAGGGCGCGTCCAACAGCGCGGCCAGCCGGGTCATGATCCAGAGTTCGCTGCGCACCCCGGGCGGGGGAGTGATGGCCCGCCGGCGGCGCAGCACCCGGCCCTCGAGGTTGGTCAGGGTGCCTTCCTCCTCCGCCCACTGGGTCACCGGCAGGACCAGGTCGGCCTCGGCCGCGGTCTCGGACATAAAGAAGTCGCAGACCACCAGGAAGTCCAGGCTGCGCAGCCCGGCGATCACGGCGTTCGCATCCGGGGCGGAGACGGCCACGTTGGCGCCGTGAACGAAGAGGCAGCGGACGCCGTGGGGCCGCCCCAGGGACTTGAGCAGCTCGACGGCGGGGACGCCGGGACCGGGGATCGAGGATTCGGGGACACCCCATACGCCGGCGACGTGGGCGCGGGCGGCGGGGTCGGTGATCTTGCGGTAGCCGGGAAGCTGGTCCGCCTTCTGGCCGTGCTCGCGGCCGCCCTGGCCGTTGCCCTGGCCGGTGAGGGTGCCGTAGCCGCTGCGCGCCGAGCCCGGCAGGCCCAGCAGCAGGGCGAGGTTGATGGCGGCGGTGGCCGTGTCCGTGCCGTCCACGTGCTGCTCCACGCCGCGGCCGGTGAGGATGTAACTGCCGCCCTGCCGTGCACCTTCGGCCAGCCGCCGGGCGGTGTCGCGGACCAGCCCGGCCGGGACCCCGGTGAGGGACTGCACGCGCTCCGGCCAGTAGGGGCCGACGCTGCGGACCAGGGCCGGGTAGCCGGTGGTCCGCTCCGCGATATAGGCGCCGTCCGTCAGGTCCTCGTGGATGACCACGTGGGCCAGGCCCAGCAGCAGGGCCAGGTCGGTGCCCGGCAGGGGCTGCAGGTGCAGGCCGCCGCCGTCCGCAGTGAATGCCGCGGTGGCGGAGCGCCGGGGGTCGACGACGATCAGCCCGCCGGCGTCGCGGGCCCCTTGCAGGTGCTGGACGAACGGCGGCATGGTCTCGGCGACATTGGAGCCCAGCAGCAGGACGGTGCTGGCGGAACCCAGGTCCGCCAGCGGGAACGGCAGGCCCCGGTCCAGGCCGAAGGCCCGCATCCCGGCCGCGGCGGCGGCGGACATGCAGAACCTGCCGTTGTAGTCGATCCGCGAGGTGCCCAGGGCCAGCCGGGCGAATTTGCCCAGCTGGTAGGCCTTCTCGTTGGTCAGGCCGCCACCGCCAAACACCCCGACGGCGTCCGGCCCGTACGCGGCGCGGGTGTTCTTGACCGCGGCGGCGGTGAGCTCCAGGGCCGTGTCCCAGCTGACCGGTCGGTGCACGCCGTCGGGGCCCCGGAGCAGCGGCTCGGTGACGCGCCCCGGGTGCTCCAGCAGCGACGCCGAGGTCCAGCCCTTGCGGCACAGGCCGCCGCGGTTGGTGGGGAAGTCCCGCCCGGCCACCTCCAGCGGAGCCTCGGGCCGTGCCGGAGCTGCAGCCGCCGGAACTGCCGACGCCGGTTGCACCTCCGGAACGGTCAGCGTCATGGCGCACTGGAGCGCACAGTACGGGCAGTGCGTGGCGGCACCGTCGCTCATTTAGACGTGTCCTTTTCCGTGGCGGGTGGCGGGGCGCAGGTAGCAGGTCCAGCAGACGGCCAGCATCACCAGGTAGGCCGCGACGAAGCCGTAAAAGGCCGGGGTGTAGGAACCGCTGGCGGTGTTGGAAGCGTTCAGGACCTGCGGGATGACGAAGCCGCCGTAGGCGCCGATCGCGGAGATCAGGCCCAGCGCGGAGGACGCCAGCCGCTGGGTGGCCACGGTGCTGGCCCCGGACAGGGCTGCCCGGCTGTGCAGGGCGAAGATCACCGGGATCATCCGGTAGGTGGCCCCGTTGCCGAAGCCGCTGGCGGTGAACAGCGCCAGGAACAGGGCCAGGAAGAGCCAGAAGTTGCCCAGCGGCAGGGTCCAGACCATGGTCAGGGTGATGACGGCCATCGCGGCGAACGCGGTCACGGTCATCCGCGCGCCGCCCAGCCTGTCCGCCATCCTGCCGCCGTAGGGCCGGGCCAGCGAGCCGACCAGCGGCCCGAGGAACGCCAGGGACAAGGCCACGGTCCCGACGCCGATCGAGGAGAAGGCCGGGAAGTAGTCCTTGATGAGTTTGGGGAACACGCCGGCGAAGCCGATGAAGGAGCCGAAGGTGCCAATGTAGAGCAGCGCCATGATCCACAGGTGCGGTTCCTTGACCGCGGCGAGCGAGCCGGCGACGTCGCCCTTGGCGCTGGTCAGGTTGTCCATGTACTTCCAGGCGCCGAAGGCGGCGAGCAGGATCAACGGGATCCACATCAGCCCGGCCACCGGCAGGTTCACGGTCCCGGCGGCCAGCACGGTAATGGCGACCGGCACGGCGAGCTGGGCGACGGCGGCGCCCAGGTTCCCGCCGGCGGCGTTCAGCCCCAGCGCCCAGCCCTTTTCGCGGGCCGGGTAGAAGAAGGTGATGTTGGCCATCGAGCTGGCGAAGTTGCCGCCGCCGAATCCGGCCAGGGCGGCCACGAGCAGCATGACGCCGAACGGGGTGCCGGGGTTTCCGACGCACAGGGCCAGCCCGGTCGAGGGGATCAGCAGCAGCATGGCCGAGACGATGGTCCAGTTCCGGCCGCCGAAGCGGGGAACCATGAAGGTGTAGGGGATCCGGAGCGTCGCACCCACCAGGCTGGGCATCGAGATCAGCCAGAAGATTTCGTTGGTGGAGAAGCGGAAGCCGGCCCCGGGGAGCTGGACCACCACTATCGACCAGAGCTGCCAGACCACAAAGCCCAGGAACTCGGCGAAGATGGACCAGTTCAGGTTCCGCCGGGCGATGCCGCGGCCCAGGGACTCCCACTGGGTCTTGTTCTCGGCGTCCCAGTTGGCGATCCAGCGGCCCGGGCGGTACTCGAGCGCGGGGCCGGCGACGGCGGTGCGCTCGGCGGCGGGTGCGGCATCGGCGTCGTGGTTGGGGGAAACGCCGGTTGCGGCGTCGGCAATGCGTTCAGCAGTCACGGGGACCTCCTTCGGGGTTGTCCCTCAAAACTAGGGACGCCGCATTTCCGGGACGCTCGCGCTTTGTTAACGTGCTGTGACGTTTGCCTATCGGCTCCTTTGTGACGGCGTGAGGCGGCGTGGGCGCCGCAGCGGGGGCGACCAACAGGTGGGACGACACGAATTGTCCAAATAGTGGAACATTTGTCCATTGCGTGGACACGAGGAACTAATATCAGACATATATCCATTCCTTAGCCGGACGCCTCTCCGCAGGGCGATCCGGTCTTCATGAAAGCGTCACTACATGTCATCCACTGCCACTTCGACGGAGCATGGGTCCGCCAAGCAGGTGAACTCGCGCGGCCGCGTGATCGTCGCCAGCTTGATCGGCACCACCGTTGAGTTCTACGACTTCTACGTCTACGCCACGGCCGCCGTCCTGGTCTTCCCGAAGCTCTTCTTCCCGGGCCAGAACGAGACCACCCAGCTGCTGAGCTCTTTCGCCGTCTTCGGCGTTGCCTTCATCGCCCGCCCGCTCGGCTCGATCGTCTTCGGCCACTTCGGTGACAAGTTCGGCCGCAAGGGCACCCTGGTCGCCTCGCTGCTCACCATGGGCATCGCGACGTTCCTGATCGGCTGCCTTCCTACGGCCACCGTTCCCGGCTGGACCTTCTGGGCCCCGGCCCTGCTCGTCGTGATGCGCTTCGCCCAGGGCCTCGCCCTCGGCGGCGAATGGAGCGGCGCGGCCCTGCTGGCCACCGAGAACGCCCCGGCCAACAAACGCGCCATCTACGGCACGTTCCCGCAGCTGGGCGCGCCGATCGGCTTCATCATCGCCAACGTGATCTTCCTGGTCTTCAGCTACACCCTGAGCCCGGCGGCCTTCGAAGCGTGGGGCTGGCGCGTGCCGTTCCTGCTCAGCGCCGTCATGGTCATCATCGGCCTGTACGTCCGGCTCAAGCTGATCGAAACCCCGGCCTTCACCAAGGTCATCGAATCCAACGAGGTCGCCAAGCTGCCGCTGGGCCGGGTCTTCAAGAGCAGCTGGCGCCAGCTGATCCTGGGCACGTTCATCATGCTCGCCACCTACGTGCTCTTCTACCTGATGACCACGTTCACCCTGACCTACGGCACCCGCGCATCCAGCCTGGACGCCGCCAAGGCCGCCGCCGAGAAGGCCGGCAAGCCGATGACCGAGGCAGCAGCCGCTGCCTTTGTCCCGGGCCTGGGCTTCACCCGCAACGACTTCCTCTGGATGCTCATTGCCGGCGTCGTGTTCTTCGGCATCTTCACCCTGGTCTCCGGTCCGCTGGCCGAAAAGTACGGCCGCCGCAAGATGCTGATTGCCGTGACCGCGGGCATCTTCGTCTTCGGCCTGCTGTTCGTTCCGCTCTTCAGCGGCGGCTTCGTCGGCACCATGGCCCTGCTGATCATCGGCTTCTCCCTGATGGGCCTCACGTTCGGGCCGATGGGCGCGCTGCTGCCGGAGCTGTTCCCGACCAACGTCCGGTACACCGGCTCGGCCATCAGCTACAACGTCTCCAGCATCCTGGGCGCGGCTGTGGCACCGTTCATCGCCGTCTGGCTCTGGGAACTGGCGAAGGGCAGCCCCGTGCTGGTGGGCGTGTACCTTACCGCCATGGCCGTGCTGACGCTGATCGCCCTGTTTGTGAGCAAGGAAACCCGCGACCTGGATTACGAGAACAACGTAGCCTGACGCTCCAGCCCGGATATTGGCTGAAATGCCCGGTGTGTTCTGTGGACACGCCGGGCATTTCCGTGTCCCGGGGCGGTGGCGGCTGAATAACTGGGCAGGAGCGCGACGACGGGGCCCCGCGACGGGCCTGCGGCGGGGCCCTTACCGGGCGTAGCGCTCGACGAAGTTGCGCAGGATGGCCATCGGCTCGGTGACGTTGTGATGCCGGGCCTGGGCCATCAGCTCCTCGGCGGAGTCGGGTGGGAAGTAGCCGGCGTGGCGGTAGATGTCGATCCGCGTGGTGAGGCCGTCGGCGTCGAGCTCGGGGTGGAACTGGGTGGCGTAAAGGTTAGAGCGGATCCGGAACATCTGCACCGGGCAGGTCTCGGAACTGGCCAGCAGCACGGCCCCGCCGGGCAGCACAGTGCAGGCCTCCTTGTGGCCCACGAACGCCGTGAACCGCTCCGGCAGGCCGCGCAGAAGCGGGTCCTGCTGCCCGGCGGAAGTGATGCTGACGGTGACGCCGCCCAGGCCCTCGCCGTAGGTCCGGTCGATCACGGCGCCCTGGTGCAGTCCCAGGGTGCCGACGCCGTAGCAGGCGCCCAGGAACGGGAAGTCCTCGGCCACGATCCGGTCCAGTAAGGCGAACAGCTCGCGCTCCACCCGGTGCTGGACGTCGCTCTTATGCTCCGCGGGGTCGCTGGAGGTAAACGGGCTGCCGCCCACAATCACGCCGGAGTACTCGCTGAGCTCCAGCCGGGGCAGCGGGGCTGCCTCCATGCGGACCCGGTGCAGCTCGGTCTCGGCGAGCCCGGTGTAGCGCAGGTAGGCGAGGTATTCGTCGTCGGCGGCGGCGTCCTCGGCGCGGGAGGCGAGGAGCAGAAATGGCTTCACGTAACTAAGTCTGCCCCCGCCGCCGGCGATGCCGCTATTCGGCCGGCTCGCCGTCCTCGATCATGGCGATCACGGCGCCCGCGGAGACGGTCTCGCCGGCCGATGCGGAGAGCCCGATCACGATGCCGGCGCGGTGTGCGGTAAGCGGCTGTTCCATCTTCATGGCTTCGAGCACGACGACGAGGTCGCCTTCGGAAACCCGCTCGCCCTCGGCGACGGCCACCTTCACGATGGTGCCCTGCATCGGGGAGGTCAGGGCGTTGCCGCCGGCCGGCGCCGCCGTGCCGGCGCTCCGGGAGCGCTTCTTGGCTTTCGCCGGCTTGCCGCCACCGCCGCCGGAGATGGAGCCGAGGGACGCCGGGAGCACCACTTCGAGGCGCTTGCCGCCGACCTCGACGACGACGCGCTGGCGTTCGCCGGCGTCGGCTGCTTCAGCTGCGGTGCCGGTGGGAGTCCAGGCGGGGATGTCGTTGACGAAGGCGGTCTCGATCCAGCGGGTGTGGACCTTGAACGGGCCTTCGGCGGGGGCGAAGTCGGGGTCGCTGACGACGGCGAGGTCGAACGGGATGACGGTGGGGATGCCCTCGACCACCATTTCCTCGAGGGCGCGGCGGGAGCGCTGCAGGGCCTGGGCACGGGTGGCACCGGTGACGATCAGCTTGGAGAGCATCGAGTCGAAGTTGCCGCTGATGACGTCGCCCTGCTCCACGCCGGAGTCGATCCGAACGCCGGGACCGGTGGGATTCAACAGCTTGGTGATGGTGCCGGGGGCGGGCATGAAGTTCCGGCCCGGGTCCTCGCCGGTGATGCGGAATTCGATCGAGTGGCCGCGGACCTCGGGGTCACCGTAGCCGAGCTCCTCGCCGCGGGCCAGCCGGAACTGCTCGCGGACCAGGTCGATCCCGGTGACCTCCTCGGAGACGCAGTGCTCCACCTGGAGGCGGGTGTTGACCTCGAGGAAGGAGATGGTGCCGTCCTGGCCGACGAGGAACTCGCAGGTGCCGGCGCCGAGGTAGCCGGCTTCCTTGAGGATGGCCTTGGAGGAGTCGTAGAGCCGCTGGTTCTGCTCCTCGGTGAGGAACGGGGCGGGTGCCTCTTCCACCAGTTTCTGGTTGCGGCGCTGCAGAGAGCAGTCGCGGGTGGACACGACGACGACGTTGCCGTGGGCGTCGGCGAGGCACTGGGTCTCGACGTGGCGCGGGGCGTCCAGGAAGCGCTCGATGAAGCACTCGCCGCGGCCGAACGCTGCGGTGGCTTCGCGGACGGCGGATTCGAAAAGCTCGGGGATCTCCTCGCGGGTGCGGGCGACCTTGATGCCGCGTCCGCCGCCGCCGAAGGCTGCCTTGATGGCGACCGGCAGGCCGAACTTGTCGACGAATTCGAGGATTTCCTCGGCGGAATTCACCGGATCGGCGGTGCCGGGGACCTGCGGGGCGCCGACCTTCTCGGCGATGTGGCGGGCTTGGACCTTGTCGCCGAGGGCGGAGATGGCCTCGGGGGAGGGCCCGATCCAGGTGATGCCGGCGGCGATCACCTTCGAGGCAAACTCGGCGTTCTCGGCGAGGAAGCCGTAGCCGGGGTGGATGGCGTCGGCGCCGGAGCGCTGGGCCACCTCGATCAGCTTGTCCATCACCAGGTAGGACTCGGCGGCGGTGTTGCCGCCCAGGGCGTAAGCCTCGTCGGCGAGCTTGACGTGCAGGGCATCGCGGTCCGGATCCGCGTAGACGGCCACGGAGGCGATGCCTTCATCGCGTGCGGCGCGGATGATGCGCACGGCGATTTCGCCGCGGTTGGCGATCAGCACCTTGCTCAGGCGGTGGGTGCCCGGCGTGGTGGCTGCGGGCACTGACGTTGCGGACTGCTCCGAATTTGCTGACAAGGCGTCTCCTTCTTTCCTTCAGGGAGCCTAGCGCGGTTTTGTGGGTTCCGCCGATATTACTTGCGGATCCCGCGCGTAAACGGCCGATCCTTTGTGGGGTTCCTACAAGGTGGTGCGAAATGGCTCACTCGGCACGGACCGCGGAGGTGCCCCGGAGTTCACTCGGCGCGGATGTCGGCGGGGTCGGCGGCCCCTCCGGTCCAGAGTTCGGTGACATTCACTTTGGCCTGGCCCAGCAGGCTGCGCAGGGTGGAGATGGAGAGCCCGACGACGGTGTGCGGGTCGCCGTCGACCTTGCGGATAAAGGCCCCGCCGTAGCCGTCGATCGTGAAGGAGCCGGCGCACTGCAGCGGCTCGCCGGTGGCGATGTACGTGTCGATCTCGTCCTCGCTCATCTCCATGAAGTGCACCTCCGCGGAGGAGACAGCGCCCAGCGTCGCGCCGGTGCCGGTGCCGGCGTCGTCGTCGTCGTCGTCGTCCGAGGATTTCGTGTCCGTGTCGCGGCAGTCGACCAGCCAGTGGCCGGTGTGCAGCACGCCCATGCTGCCGCTCATCCGGAGCATCCGTTCCCTGGCGACGTCGGCGGTGTACGGCTTGCCGTGGGCCTCGCCCTCGAACTCGAAGACCGAGTCGCAGCCGATCACCAGGGCGCCGTCGGCCTCGGGCAGCGAGGCGACGGCCTCGGCCTTGGCGCGCGCCAGCAGCAGGGCGGTGTCGTGCGGGTCGGTCACACCGTAGCGGGCCTGCACGGCGTCCTCGTCGACGTCCGAGACGAGGACGTCGTGGGCGATGCCGGCGTTGCTGAGCAGCTTGGTGCGGGCGGGGGACTGGGAGGCAAGAATGAGGCGGGTCACGGCTCCAGCCTAGTTGACGGGCGGTACAGCAACGCGGGGTCACTTCGCGCCCATCCGGAGGGGATTTATAGGCGCGAAGTGACCCCGCGTTGCTTTGGTCGGTGCCGGCTAGCGCGCGGCGACTTCCTCGGGCTCGCCGGCGCCGGCAGCGTCGGTGTCGGCATCGGCGTCGGACGTCGGCTTGTGCAGCTTGGCGCCCTCGACGTCGACGTCCGGCAGGATGCGGTCCAGCCAGCGGGGGAGCCACCAGGCCTTGCGGCCGAGCAGGTACATCACGGCCGGGACGATCGTCATGCGCACCACGAACGCGTCCACCAGCACGCCGAAGGCCATCGCGAAGCCCAGCGGCCGCACCATGTTCAGGTGCGAGAAGATGAAGCCGGAGAACACGCTGACCATGATGATCGCGGCCGCGGTAACCACGGCGGCCGCGTGGCTGAAGCCGGAACGGACCGCGTGCTTGGCCGTTTCGCCGTGCATGTAGGACTCGCGCATGCCGGAGGCGATGAACACCTGGTAGTCCATGGCCAGGCCGAACAGCACGCCGATCAGGATGATGGGCAGGAAGCTCAGCACCGCGCCGGGGTTCTCGACGCCGAACACGGTTCCCAGCCAGCCCCACTGGTACACCGCGACGACGCCGCCGAACGCGGCCGCGAGCGAGAGCAGGAATCCGCCGGTGGCCAGGAGCGGCACCACGATGGACCGGAACACCAGCAGCAGCAGGATCAGCGAGAGCCCGACGACGATCGCCAGGTAGGGCGGCAGCGCGGCGCCGAGCTTGCTGGAGACGTCGACGTTGCCGGCGGTCTGGCCGGTGAGGCCGATGCCGACGCCGGTGGCGTCCTGGATCCGGCCCTTTTCGGCGCGCAGATCCGAGACCACCTCGACGGTGCTGGCGCTGGCCGGACCCTCCTTCGGCAGGATCTGGAAGACGGCGGTGCGGCGGTCCTCGCTCAGCGCCAGCGGCACCGCGGCGGCAACGTTGTCCGTCTTGCGCAGGATGTCCGCGACGTCGAACTGCTTGGCCTGCGCCTCGGCGGCACTGAGGCCCGCGGGGAAGTCGCCGACGACGATGATCGGCCCGGTCATGCCCTCGCCAAAGCTCCGCTTGGTGACGTCATAGGCCTTGAACGCCTGCGAGGCGACCGGCTCCGAACTGGCATCCGGCAGGGCGAGCCGGAGCTGGCTGGCGGGCAGAGCCACCACGCCCAGCAGGAGCACGCCGGCCACCAGGGCCAGCCAGGGGTGCCGGGTGACGACGCCGCCCCAGCCGTGGCTGCTGCGGTATTCATCCCTGGCACGGTCCTCGGTCTCGTGGCCCGGGGCGGCGTTGTGCCGCTCCGCCTTGGCCCAGGCCCGCTTGGAAATCAGTTTGCGGCCCACCAGGGACAGGACGGCCGGCGTCAAAGTCAGGGCGACGACGACGGCGACGGCCACCGTGGCGGCGGCGGAGAGACCCATGACGGCGAGGAACGGCAGCCCCGGCACCACGAGGGCAGCGAGGGCAATGATCACCGTGAGGCCGGCGAAGAGCACCGCGTTGCCGGAGGTACCGGTGGCCAGGGCCACGGACTCCTCGGGATCCATGCCCTTGAGCAGCTGGCCGCGGTGCCGGTTGACGATGAACAGGGAGTAGTCGATGCCGACGGCCAGGCCGAGCATGAGCGCCAGCATCGGGGAAATGGAGCTCATGTCGACGGCGCCGCTGAGCGCGAAGGTACCGCCGACGCCGACGGCCACGCCGACGATAGCCATCAGCAGCGGAAGGCCGGCGGCGACGAGGGTGCCGAGCATGATGATGAGCACCAAGGCGGCGACGGCGATGCCGATGATCTCCGCGGTGCCGAAAATCTCGGAGATGTCCTCGCTGATTTCCTTGCTGGGCAGGGCGGTCACGTTGGCGGCGGAGACCTCCTTGACGATGTCCTGGACTTCCTGCCGCACCTCCGGCTTGAGGCCGTTGATCGAGGTCTTGAACTGCACCTGGGCGATGGCGGCCTTGCCGTCCTCGGAGACAAAGCGCAGGCCGTTGGAGGCCTCAAGCTGGCGCTTGCCGAGCGCCAGCTTGGCGTTGCCGGCCTCGAGTTCCTTGGTGCCGGCGTCGAGCTTGGCCTGCCCGGCGGCGAGGGCGGCCTTCTGCTGGCCGAGCTGGGCCTCGACGGCCGCGGGCGGCAGCCCGGCGGCGGCCATCTGCTGCTCGGCGTCGGCCAGCTGGGCCTTGCCGGCGGCGAGCTCCGCAGCGGCCTTGTCCAGCTGGGCCCTGCCCGCCGCGGCCTTCTGCTCTCCGGCAGCAAGGTCCGTGACGGCCTTGTCCAGCTGGGCCTGGGTGGCGAACGGATCCACGGTCCCCTGGACGTCGGGGAGGGTCTTCAGCTTGGTCAGCGCGGCGGAGACCGCGTCCTTGCCGGCCTGGCCGAACTGCGCGTCGTTGGCTTCAAAAACGATGCTCGCGGAGCCGCCCGAGGAGGACGGGAGTTCCTCTTTGAGCTTGTCCGCCATCTGCTGGGTTTCGGTACCCGGGATCTGGAAGTTGTTGGACAGCGTGCCGTGAAGCGCCGCCGCGGCACCGCCGACGGCAACCATGACGGCAAGCCAGAGGGAGATGACGAGCCAGCGGTGGCGGTAGGAGAACTTGCCGAGTCGATAGAGCAAAAGAGCCATGTCAGGACCGATCTGGGGAAGGGGCGGCGGGTGGGGTGGCGGCCGGGACGGCTGCGGGGGAGGCAAATCCGGAGCCCAGCAGGCCCATGGAGTCGATCAGGAGTTGGCGCAGGGTGGAGAGCGAATCGGGGGTGAGTGAGCCGCCGCAGCGTGCGAACCAAACATCCATGGCGGCTTTGCCGCAGTAGATGACCGAGCCGGCGAGGGCGCGCAGGTACAGCTCGTCGATTTCGACGCCGGAGCCCCGGGCGAAGCGTTCGCGGGCGGCATCGATGATCTCGGCGGTGCAGTGGTCCCAGGCCTCCAGCTCGGACCGGTTGAGCTGCGGGTTGGACTGGCCCAGGCTGTAGAGCTCAGCCAGCGGAGCAATGGTCATCGGGTCGGCGAGTTCAACCAGGGCCGCCTGCGCTGATTCCAGGATCGGTTCGTCGGCCGGGCGCAGCCGGAACTGCTGGAGCGCGGTGTCCAGGAACCCGTGGGTTACCGAGGCGATGACCACTTCGGTGCTGCTGAAGTAGTTGAAGAAGGTCCGGCGGGAGATGCCGGCGGTTTCGGCGATGTCCTCCACCGTGAAGTTGCCCGGGCCCCTGGAACGGAGCAGGCCGAGCGCGGCATCCGTAATGGCCTGCCGGGTGGCGGCCTTGTTCAGCTCGCGCCGCGACGGCGGCGCCGCCCCGCCGTCGGGGTCGGAAAGGGGCGGAGTGGGCATGCACTTACACTATGTGCATGTTTGCACTCAGGGCAAGTTTCTGGGCTCAGCTCGTCAGCTGGACGGACTGGCCCGTTGCGCCGGGCTCGCCGGCGCCCAGCGGGATGGCAAACACCGCCGTGCCGTAGGCGCAGATCTCCGTCCAGTTGTTGGCCATGTGGGCCGTGTCGAACCGCATCGCCACGATCGCGTTGGCACCGCGCTGCGCGGCCTCCGCGACCATCCGCGCCATGACCTCCTGCCGGCTCTCGTAAAGCACCTGGGTCAGTTCGCGCAGCTCGCCGCCGGCCAGCGCACGTAATCCCGCCACGACCTGGGCGCCGACGTCCCGCGACCGCACGGTCAGTCCCATGACTTCGCCGAAGACGGCGTCAATCCGGTGGCCGGGGATGTCGTTCGAGGTGACGATCAGCATGACCTGAGCCTAGCCACTTTGCGCCCCGGGACAAGGGAAGGTTTTGGGGAACGGCACGGCCTGGAAGCATTCACAGGAAGATGAAAGGTTCTGGACAGCTCCCGCCGAAGCCCGCGGCACACACTGGAGTCACGTCTTGCGAAAGACCACTGACCGCAGAGCCGTCGCTGTACGGCATATCCAGGAGAGCGCACATGTCACGTACCAAGAGAATCACGCTCGGCATTTCGGCCGCCGCCCTGGCGCTGGGCGCCGGCGTCGGAGTCGCTGGGATGGCCTCCGCCACCACGACGCCGACCCCCACCCCCAGCTCCACCGCTTCCCCGGACGGAAGCAGCACAAAGGGTGACGGCATGGGAATGCGCGGCGGGCACGGCCCTGGCGGTGAACGCGGCGAACGCGGAGGCTTCGGCGGTGCGCGGGCATCCGAACTCGCGGCCAAGCTCGGCGTGGACGAAGCCAAGGTCACCGACGCGCTGAAAGCTTTCCGCGACGCCCACAAACCGACCGCCCGGCCGGCTGAAGGTACCCGGCCGGACAGGGCGGCCATGGAGGCGGAGCTGGCCAAGTCCCTCGCGTCCTCGTTGGGCATTGACGAGGCCAAGGTGACGGCGGCCCTGACGGAGCTCCGCACCGCCGAACAGGCGGAACGCGCCGCGGCGCTAAAGACCAGGCTGGACAAGGCTGTCAGCGACGGCACCCTGACCCAGGCCGAGGCCGACGCGGTCACCAAGGCCATCGAGAAGGGCGTTATCGGCGGAGGCGGCCACTAGGGCGCAGCAGCACCAGGACCATAAAAAAGTAGTCCCCGGGAGGAGAACCCCGGGGACTGCTTTCGTTGGGCGCTGGGCTTAGGCCTTGGCGCCGGCCAGTTCGCGTCCCTCGGCAGCCGGGACACCGCCGTCGGCGTCCACACGGGAGGCGTCCACAACATCGGCGTCCACGACGTCGTCGCTGAACGGGTCACCGTTGCGCGGGGCGTTGTAGAGCGACTCGTCCAGGATGCCCTGGCGCTTGGCCACGATGGTGGGGACCAGGGCCTGGCCTGCCACGTTGACCGCGGTGCGGCCCATGTCCAGGATCGGGTCGATCGCCAGCAGGAGGCCGACGCCGGCCAGCGGCAGTCCCAGCGTGGAGAGTGTCAGGGTCAGCATGACGACGGCGCCGGTGGTGCCGGCGGTCGCGGCGGAGCCCAGCACGGAGACGAGGGCGATCAGCAGGTACTGGGTGAAGTCCAGCTGGATGCCGAAGAACTGGGCCACGAAGATCGCGGATACAGCCGGGTAGATCGCGGCGCAGCCGTCCATCTTGGTGGTGGCGCCCAGCGGCACGGCGAAGGAGGCGTAGGCGCGGGGCACGCCCAGGGAGCGTTCGGTCACGCGCTGGGTCAGCGGCAGGGTCCCTACGGAGGAGCGGGAAACGAAGGCCAGCTGCACCGCGGGCCAGACGCCGGAGAAGTACTGCTTGATGGACAGGCCGTGGCTGCGGACCAGGACCGGGTACACCACGAACAGCACGAGGGCGAGGCCAACGTAGATGGCAAAGGTGAACTTGCCGAGCGAGCCGATGGTGTCCCAGCCGTAGACTGCCACGGCGTTGCCGATCAGGCCGACGGTGCCGAGCGGGGCGATCCGGATGATCCACCAGAGGACCTTCTGGATCACGGCGAGTGCGGAGGCGTTGAGGTTCAGGAACGGCTCGGCGGCCTTGCCCACCTTCAGGGCCGCGATGCCGACGGCGATCGCGATCACGAGGATCTGGAGGACATTGAAGCTCACGGCGGTGGTCGCGACGCCGTCCGTGACGGTGGTGCTCGCGCCGAGGCCCAGGAAGTTCTTCGGGAACAGCCCGGTCAGGAACGCCCACCAGTCACCGGACTTGCCGGCGTACTCGGCCTGCTTGGTGATGCCGGTGCCAGCGCCGGGCTGCAGCAGCACGCCCAGGCCGATGCCGATCAGCACCGCGATCAGCGAGGTGATCGCGAACCAGAGCAGCGTGTTCCAGGCCAGCCGGGCCGCGTTGGAGACGGCGCGCAGGTTGGAGATGGAGCTGACGACCGCGGTAAAGATGAGCGGCACGACGGCGGTCTGCAGCAGCGAGACGTAGCTCGAGCCGATGGTCTGCAGGGTGGCGCCGAGGGCGTTGGGGTTGGCCTTGGTGCTGCCTGTGTATTTCGCGAGCAGGCCAAGGCCCAGGCCCACGATCAGGGCGGCGATGATTTGGAAGCCGAATGAGCCGGCCCATTTGGGCAGCTTGAAACCGGGCTTGCCTGCGGTTGCGGGGGTGCTTGTCTGAGTGGTCACCTGAATACGCTAGGACCGGGCTGCATAACACGGCGAACAAACGTTGAGAAATGTTACGCGCCCCGAATTGAACGGCGCGCGCAAGAACCCCGCAAAGACGCCGGAAGACTGCCCGTTTGTGAAGTTATTCCGGCCCCAGGTGTGGCGATTGTCTCTCCATAGGCCCGGGGGAGCAGGCATCCGGCAGCGTGCGTCTAAGCGAGGAACGAGCGAGCACGCAGAGGATGGCTGCTCCCCCGGGACACCAGGCAGGGTGCCTGCAACAGGCCCGGCCTACCCCAGCAGCGCCCGCTTCAGCGTGTCCAACCCCACGGAGCCCATGTTGAGCGCCTTGGTGTGGAAGGCCTTGAGGTCGAAGCCCGGCCGGGATTCGAGCTCGGCGCGGATCTGCTCCCAGAGCCGCTGGCCCACCTTGTACGACGGCGCCTGCCCCGGCCAGCCGAGGTAACGGGTGAACTCGAACTTCAGCTGGCCCTCGCTGATCGCAAGGTTCTGCTTCAGGAACTCGTACCCCGTGTCCGGAGTCCAGGTGCCCGACCCCCAACGCTCGGGCACCTCCAACTCCAGGTGCACGCCGATGTCGAACACCACCCGGGCCGCCCGCATGCGCTGCATGTCCAGCATGCCCATGTGGTCGCCCGGATCCTTCAAATAGCCGAGCTCCTGCATCAGCTTCTCGGCGTACAGTGCCCAGCCTTCCCCGTGCCCGGAGGTCCAGCAGACGTTGCGCCGCCACTTGTTCAGCAGCTCCCGCCGGTAAGTGGCCGTGGCGACCTGCAGGTGGTGGCCCGGCACGCCCTCGTGGTAGACCGTGGTGGTCTCGGCCCAGGTGGTGAGGGTGTCCTCGCCCGGCGGCACGGACCACCACATCCGGCCCGGCCGGCTGAAGTCGTCCGAGGGGCCGGTGTAGTAGATGCCGCCTTCCTGGGTGGGGGCAATCTTGCACTCGAGCGTCTTCATGGCGTCCGGGATGTCGAAGTGCACGCCGGCGAGGTCGGCCACAGCCTTGTCGGAGAGCTCCTGCATCCAGGCCCGGAGGGCGTCGGTGCCCTTGAGCCGGCGGGCCGGATCGTTGTTCAGGATTTCCTTGGCCTCTTCGACCGTGGCGCCGGGCCGGATCTCGTTGGCCACGCGCTCCTGTTCGGCGATCAGGCGGTCGAGTTCCTGGACACCCCAGGCGTAGGTCTCCTCAAGGTCCACCGTGGCGCCGAGGAAGGAGCGGGAGGCCAGGGCATAGCGTTCGCGGCCCACGGCGTCCTTTTCCGGGGCGGCCGGCAGCAGTTCGGATTCCAGGAAGCCGGCCAGCCGGGCATAGGCCGCGCGGGCGGCGGCAGCTCCGGCGTCGAGCTTGGACTGCACGTCTTCGGGCAGCGGACCCTCGGCGGTCTTTGCCTCGGCGGCCAGCTTGGCGAAGAAGCCGTCGTCCGCGGCGTGCTTGGTGGTCTGTTCGATCACGATCCGGACCTGGCGGGCGGCGGAGACCCGGCCGGCGTCCCGGGCCGTGCGCAGCGACACGATGTAACCGTCCAGGGCAGCGGGGACATTGTGCGCGCGGCCGGCGATGTGCTCCCACTGCGCGGCGGTGTCCATCGGCATCAGGTCGAAGATCGCGCGGATCTCCTGGGCCGGGGAGGCGATGTTGTTCAGCTCGGCCA
This sequence comes from Arthrobacter sp. YAF16, assembly GCF_052113385.1. Lineage (NCBI taxonomy): Bacteria > Bacillati > Actinomycetota > Actinomycetes > Micrococcales > Micrococcaceae > Arthrobacter > Arthrobacter sp. YAF16. The sequence goes on along the minus strand of NZ_JBFRDC010000004.1, from coordinate 6,932 downwards.
GGTCCCAGCCGGAGTCGTGGATCTCCAGCTGCAGGCCGAGGCGCTCGCGCATCGCGTCCAGGGTGACGGCGTCGACGTCGTCAGCGGGCTCCAGCCCGTCCAGCGCGGCGAGGGCCTCGCGGGCCGCGGCAGCGAACTCCTCATGGCCGGCGGGGGAGAAGTCCGGGTACTCGGTTTCGTGGCCGGGCAGGCCCAGCTCGGTGGCGAAGCTCGGGTTGAGCCGGATCAGGGTGTCCGTGAAGGCGTCAGCGACGGCGTCGATCGCGGTCTGCGGGCGTGCCGGAACCGGATTGTCGGGCGTGGTGTTCTGAGTTGTTTGGGTAGTCACCCGAACGAGACTAGCCGGGCCGCGCCAGTTATGAAAGGGTTACTGAACTTTTCTTAGCCGCGGCTGCGCTTCCACGAGCCCGGGCCCGGCTTCGGCGCCAGTTGCAGCTGCTGCCGCCGGATCCAGTGCCGCACGCCCGGCTTCTCCGCAGCGGCCGTCTCGCCGCTGCCCAGGGAAAGGACGACTGCGGTCAGCGCCGCGAGTTCTTCGGCCGTCGGCTCGCCCTTCACGACGGCGAGCGCCGGCTGCGCCGCCGGCGTGGTGGCTTCCGGCTCGGTGCCCGGTTCGATCGAGGGCGTCACAGCGGGATGTTCCCGTGCTTCTTGGCGGGCAGGCTGGCACGCTTGTCCCGCAGCGCGCGCAGGCCCTTGATGATCTGCAGCCGCGTCTCGGACGGGGCGATCACCGCGTCCACGTAGCCCAGCTGGGCGGCCTGGTACGGGTTGAGCAGCTCCTCCTCGTACTGCCGGATGACCTCGGCGCGCTTGGCCTCGACGTCGCCGCCGGCCTCCGCAACCGCGGCGAGCTCGCGGCGGTACAGGATGTTGACCGCGCCCTGGGCGCCCATCACGCCGATCTGCGCGGTGGGCCAGGCCAGGTTGAGGTCGGCGCCGAGCTTCTTGGAGCCCATCACGATGTACGCGCCGCCGTAGGCCTTGCGGGTGATCACGGTCAGCTTCGGCACGGTGGCCTCGGCGTAGGCGTAGAGCAGTTTCGCGCCGCGGCGGATGATGCCCTGGAACTCCTGGTCCTTGCCCGGCAGGAAGCCCGGCACGTCCACCAGCGTGATGATGGGGATGTTGAAGGCGTCGCAGTGCCGGACAAAGCGGGCGGCCTTCTCCGAGGCTGCGATGTCCAGGGTGCCGGCGAACTGCATCGGCTGGTTGGCCACGATGCCCACAGTGTGGCCCTCGACCCGGCCGTAGCCGATGATCACGTTCGGCGCGTAGAGCGACTGCATCTCCAGGAAATGCGCGTCGTCGACGATCTGTTCGATCACCTTGCGCATGTCGTACGGCTGGTTGGCCGAGTCCGGGATGAGCACATCGAGGGCCAGGTCGTCGTCGTCGAGCTCCGGCTGCTGGCTGTGCTCCAGCACCGGGGCTTCGGCGAGGTTGTTTGAGGGCAGGAAGTCCAGCAGTTCGCGGACGAACTCGACGGCGTCCGCCTCGTCGGCGGCGAGGTAGGTGGAGGTGCCGGTGTTGGCGTTGTGCTGCCGCGCCCCGCCGAGGGTCTCCATGTCGACGTCTTCGCCGGTGACGGTCTTGATCACGTCCGGGCCGGTGATGAACATGTGCGAGGTCTTGTCCACCATGACGACGTAGTCGGTCAGGGCGGGGGAGTAGGCCGCGCCGCCGGCGGAGGGGCCCATGATGAGCGAAATCTGCGGCACGACGCCGGAGGCGTGGACGTTGTTGCGGAAGATGTCCGCGAACATGGCCAGCGAGGCGACGCCTTCCTGGATGCGGGCGCCGCCGCCGTCGAGGATGCCGACCACGGGGCAGCCGTTGCGCAGCGCGAACTCCTGGACCTTGACGATCTTCTCGCCGTTGACCTGGCTCAGTGAACCGCCGTAGACGGAGAAGTCCTGGCTGTAGACGGCCACGGGCCGGCCGTCCACGGTGCCGTAACCGGAGACCAGGCCGTCGCCCAGCGGCTTCTTCTTCTCCATGCCGAACGCCGTGGAGCGGTGCACGGCGAGGGCGTCGAACTCGACGAAGGACCCGGCGTCGAGCAGCAGGTCGATGCGCTCGCGGGCGGTGTTCTTGCCGCGCGCGTGCTGTTTCTCGATCGCTTCCGGGCCGGAGGGCTGCTCGGCACGGGCCTGGCGGTCGCGGAAATCGGCAATCTTTCCCGCGGTCGTGGTCAGATCGTGGCTCATCAAGTGTCTCCGGCTCTGTTGTTCGCTGCTGTTCATCGTTACGGCTGTCGCAGGCCTGTGCGGTGGCGCTTAAGTGGATTCCACACAAAAACATGGCCGTGCTGGCAAGTCTAGTGACGGTATTCGTCCGCGCCGCTGTAGAAAACCTACAATTTTCACCCCAAGCTTCACCGCCGGCTGCTGCGCTCCAGCCCAGTTGCCCCCGGCCGCACCGGGGCTGGACCCCGGAATTCCGCGGGTGCGGGCCATATTTCCGCGTCCGCGCGGGCAATAACCGGGCGGGAACGTCATGACCGTCCCGCGAAAAGGTATGTTACTGGTGAGTAACATCGGCTAAGGTGGGGCTATGACTTCAAGCAACGACGCTTCGGCCGTCTCCCCGGAACCCCGCCAGCCGGAGCCGTACCAGGCCTCGGGTACCCTGGCGGGCCGCACCATCCTGATGTCCGGCGGCAGCCGCGGCATCGGCCTGGCGATCGCCCTCCGTGCGGCCCGGGACGGCGCCAATATCGTGCTGCTGGCCAAGACCGGCCAGCCGCACGCCAAACTCGAGGGCACCGTCTACTCGGCCGCCGAGCAGATCGAGGAGGCCGGGGGACAGGCGCTGCCGCTGGTCGGCGATGTGCGCAACGACGCCGACGTCGCCGGCGCGGTTGCCGCCGCCGTCGAACGCTTCGGCGGGATCGACATTGTGGTCAACAATGCCTCGGCGATCGACCTCTCCAAGACCGACGCCGTGGACATGAAGCGCTATGACCTCATGCAGGACATCAACGTCCGCGGCACCTTCCTGCTCAGCAAGCTCGCCCTGCCGGCGCTCCGCGAATCCACGGCCGGGCAGATCCTCACGCTCTCGCCGCCGCTGAACCTGGACCCCAAGTGGGCCGGCATGCACCTTGCCTACACCATGGCCAAGTACGGCATGAGCCTGACCACGCTGGGCCTGGCCGAGGAACTCAAGGTGGACGGCATCAGCGTGAACTCGCTCTGGCCCTGCACCCTGATCGACACCGCCGCGATCCGCAACATGCCCGGCGGCGAGCAGATCGTCCGCGGTGCGCGCGGCCCGCAGATCATGGCCGACGCCGCCCACGCCGTGCTGACCGCCAGCAATGCCATCCCGGCATCCGGCAGCTGGAGCGGAAATTTCTACACCGACGAAGAGGTGCTGGCCGCAGCCGGCGTCACGGACTTCGCGCCGTACAGCCTGGGCGCGCCGGAAGACCGGCTGGTTCCTGACATTTTCCTCTGAGTTTCCGGCCGCTTTTCGCCGTTCCGGGGCGGTGCGGGCCGCCGAAACTCCCCACCTTTGCGGGTTCGACGCCGGAATGCCGCGGCGTGTCAGTGCAACGCGCCGGCGGCGGCGTCCAAACGTGGGGACGTTCCGCGGTGACCGGGCCGCAGCCGGCGGAACGGTAACTCGGTAGGATTCAAGCATGCAAGCCGCGCAGGAGACACCGGACCGTCCACCCCTGGACCAGGGCGCCCTCAGCGACGCCGCGTTCCTCTCGGCCAACGGCATCCCGCAACTGACCGTAGTGGAGTCCACCGGCTCCACCAACGCGGACCTGCTGCGCGGCGTGAGCGTGGATCCCGGTGCCTGGCCGGACCTGTCCGTGCTCACTGCTGAGTACCAGAGCGCCGCCCGCGGCCGCCTGGACCGGCACTGGGAAGCCCCGGCCCGCAGTTCCGTTTCGGTCTCGATCGTGCTCCGGCCGGTCAACGCCGAGGGCCGCCCGCTGCCCACCCAGAGCTACTCCTGGCTTTCGCTGCTTGCCGCGCTCGCGCTGCGGGAGGCCCTGCTGGAAACCGCCGGCATCCCGGCCGAACTCAAATGGCCCAACGACGTCCTGGTCCGCGGCCAGAAGATCGCCGGCATCCTCGCACAGCTGGGCCCCATGGGCGACGGCGCCGTTCCCCCCGTGGTGCTCGGGACCGGGCTGAACGTCAGTCTCACCGAGGCCGAACTTCCGGTGCCCACGGCCACCTCGGTGCTGCTGGAACACCCGACGACGGTGGACCGGACGGCACTGCTGAAAAGCTACCTCTCCCGCTTCGCCACGCTCTACCGCAGCTTCTGCAACGCCGACGGCGACCCCGCCGCGGGAATGGCTGGCGGTCCTTCGCTGCACAAGCGGGTGGAGCACGTGCTGACCACCCTCGGCAAGCAGGTCCGGGCCCAGCTTCCCGGCGACCACGAGATCATCGGCCACGCCAACAGGCTGGACGACTACGGATCCCTGCTGGTGGTCGATGCGGCCGGGCACGAGCACGTGGTGACCGCCGGCGACGTCGTGCACCTGCGTCCCTGGACCCCTCCCGGCGAGGCCGGCGGCGAAAGCGGCTATGCGTAAGGAGCTCCTCCCGGGCGAGCAAGTGATTGTCGTTACCCGCCCCCAGCCGCGGACACTGATCGTCCCGGGCCTGCTGTTCATCCTGGTCTCCGCCCTCACCGCCTATGCCTGCGCCTGGATTGTGAAGGGCGGGCCGGCCAAACTCGTCCCGCTCGTCACTCCCGACTGGACGCCGTGGCTGATCGGCGGCTGCCTGGCGCTGGCGGCCTGGGTGCTGGTGGGCTACTGCCTCCCCAGGGTGGTGACCTGGCACGCCAGCCGCTACACCCTGACCAGCCGGCGCCTGGTTGCCCGATACGGCATGTTGCGGCGGCGCGACCAGCAGGTTCCGCTGGCCGCGGTCCGTAATGTGTTCATCGAACAGACGCTGCTCCAACGGACCCTGCGCTCGGGGAATATATCCTTGGATACCGGGTACCCCTCCAGCACGGTGATTCCGGACGTCCCCGAAGTCATGACGTTCCGGAACTTCATTCTCGACGCGTTAGACGAACTTCCGGAGGACGAACTGCTTGAGGCCGACGACACGATGCACGATCCCGGCGAATGGCCCATGGACTTGAGAGAAGGTGGAAGAGATGAACGCTGAGAACGTGCACCCCGACACCGGACTCCTGGCCGCCGAACCCTCGGACGTGCCCGAAGCGGTACTCGAAGCGTCCTCCCTCGAAGCCGCCGTGCTGGACTCCCTCGCAACTTCCGACGCGGATGACCCGGCCGACTTCGACACCGACGCCGGCTCCGACGCCACTGACCCCGCCGACGGTGCTGCTGACCCCGCCACCGGTGCTGCTGACCCCGCCACCGACGACAACGCTGATACCGACGACGACGCCGCCGCCGCCGGCCCGGCTGCCGCCGAAGAGCCGCCTGCCACCCCTCCCACCGGCACCATGTCCGCGGAACGCCTCGCCACCAAGGCCCTCGAGCAGCGGCTGCTGGGCGGCGAACGCAAGCTGCGCCGCCGCGAGGTGGCTGCCGGTGCAGGGCTGTCCCTGCTGTCCGCCCGGAAACTCTGGCGCGCCCTCGGGTTCCCCAACCTCGGCGACGACGACGTGGCGTTCACGGAACGGGACCAGTCCGCGCTGAGCACAATTGTGGACCTGGTCCGCGCCGGCAAGCTCACCGAGGAAGCGGCCATCTCCGTCACCCGCGCCATCGGCCAGATGACGGACCGCATGGTGGTCTGGCAGATCGAGGCCCTGGTGGAGGACATGGTCCACCAGCAGGGGGTCACCGACGCCGTGGCCCGCAAGCGGTTGGTCAGCGAACTGCCCTCGCTCGTGGACGCACTCGAGGAAATGCTGGTCTACTCCTGGCGCCGCCAGCTCAACGCCGGGGTGCAGCGCCTGGCCGTGCGCGCCGAGGCCGGCCTGGCCTCAAGCGAGGAAGGCCGCGAAGGGGACGAGGACGACGCCCCGCTGCCGCTCGCCCGCGCCGTCGGCTTCGCGGACCTGGTCTCCTATACCAGCCTGTCCCGCCGGATGAACGAAAAGACGCTTGCCCAGCTGGTGCAGCGCTTTGAGAACAAGTGCGCGGAAATCATTTCCGTCGGCGGCGGACGCCTCGTGAAGACGGTCGGCGATGAAGTCCTCTACATTGCCGAAACCCCTGCTGCCGGGGCCGAGATCTCGCTGGCCCTCTCGCAGGCCTTCAACGAGGACGAGATCCTGCCGCAGGCGCGCGTGGCCATGGTGTGGGGCCGCATCCTCTCCCGGCTGGGTGACATCTACGGGCCCACCGTGAACCTGGCCGCCCGCCTCACGGCGCTGGCCGATCCGGGCACCGTGCTGGTGGACTCCATGACCGCGGCGGCGCTGGAACACGACGAACGCTTCGTACTGCTTCCCCGCGACGCCGAGAACGTGCGCGGCTTCGGCGAAATCCACCCCGTGGAGCTGCAACGGGGCAGCGGGAGGGGCCTGGTCCTGGATTAGGCGGCCAGGCAAAGACCCTGAACGCCCGCAATAGCGGCGCGCAGGTTTCTCTATTCGATGGTCAATATGTCATAGTCGTGGATATCCGACCACGCCAAGGCACTTCACTGCGTCCAGCGGGCGTGACACTGGGGGACAGCAGGAAATGAAAAACATCCTCGATACCGTGCGGGCAAAAACACGCCCCGGCGTCCGCCCTGCCCGAACCAAAACCGCATCCGCAGCCCGGACAAAACACCGCAAAAACTACCTGACCGCAACCGGCCTTGTGGCTGCTGCTGCGGTGTTGGTGACGGGGGCCATCATCTATCCGGGGTTTAAGACTGCTGAGGTGGAGTTGAACGATGGTGGTGTGTGGGTGGTGTCGAAGGCGAAGAATGCGGTGGGGCGGTTGAATTATCCGTCGCGGGTGTTGGATGGTGCGGTGACGC
>NZ_JBFRDC010000003.1:0-251087 GCF_052113385.1 Arthrobacter sp. YAF16 | reverse complement strand
ATCCAGACCAGCCTTCCGCCGCATCCATCCAGTGATGAATCCAACGTTGAAGGTGGGGCCACAAATAACCGCCACAGGTGCCCGGCGAGTCATGAAGTGGGGCCGGAAATAACCGTCCTGCCGGGGCCATATAAACCTGTCACAGCCAGCCCAGCGGTGCTACCGCACCAGGGTGTCCCACTTCCTTGGGTTTTGGGCGCTCGTAAGTTATGAGGCATCCCGTCAAGTTAGGCGGCGTCCTGCTGCATTATGTCCCAGACCTCCTGGCGAGCCGCAGGAAAATCGAACTTCCCGCCAGACATCAGCGACGTGACTCCCTCAAGAGGCCACTCGGTCAGCATCCCATAGCGAGCCGAGAAGATGCCCAGCCGGTCGATGTTGTACTGGTTTGAGTAATCCAGCAGCGCGTAGCCAAGAAGCTGATACACATTATTGGGTTTCAGCACGTCTGGGCGGAGTCCCACCTTGTTCTTGGGAGCAAGGGTGGTCTTTATGTCGATTAGCAATCCATCCGCGATGAGGTCAGCTTCCGCGGCGATGCGTCGAGCAGAGCCAAGTTTCGAGAGATCGAAGGTAGGGCCAAGGCTAAACGGACCTGTGAGGTTCGGAATGAGGCGTTCTTCGGAGAGTTCCCTCAGTGCGACTAGTTCAGAGACAGCGGCATCATCTGCTTGCTGAAGCATCGCGTCCACGGTGAAGTCGCCGCTATGCACCAGGTCGGGTACAAGAGGAGCCCATGCAGCGCCTGCCCGGTGTGCACTGACGCAGAGAGCAAGAGCCCAGGCGGCCCGAGCGGCTAGCTCGCGATCGCCCGACCGGCCGACGAGGCTCGCCAGTTCGTGGACAACCTGGTGGTAGGTCGCGTGGAACGGATAGAGGATGAGCGCAGACATCGGTGTCTCGTCAGGCTCAAGGATTAGACGCACGATCAAATCGACAGCAGTTCCGACGTTGCTGGCGTTCGCCCCCATGGAGTCGATGACGAGATCGCCTGCAAGCGCCTTATATTCGGCCTGAAGCGGCTTCATATTGGGAAAATTGGCACGGACATATTGACCAATCGAGGTCTTCGGATCTGTGACGTCCTTGCTGAGGAACCCTGTGGTGTTGAACATAGTTAGACCATAACTGGGAGGAACGACATTGCCCGCCACAATGCCTACACATCGCCCATTCACGGGTGTCCCACTTCCTTCCAGCTGAACGTCGGGACGCCCGGATGGTCGATCTGTCATTTTCCGAAGTCGTCTGCACACACTGCCCTGAAGGTACGCGAGTTTTGCAGGCGGGTATGGACACTTGGTGTCCGTACCAGCCTACACAGCAGCATTTAGTCGCCGGACGAGTGGTGCTAAACGGCGCCCTGTTGATCAGCCAGTGCTCGTGATCGCCTATAGAAGGTTGCTCGGGACATTCCCAGGTCCCTGGCAACCTGCGCCGCGGGCTCTCCACCTTTGACCAACTGAACAGCACTTCGAATCTGGCTATCAGGAACCCGGCGGGGCCGGCCGCCAAGGTCCAGGCCAGCCTCTCGTCGCTTGTTAGGCTTGTTAATGGAGTCCGTAACGCGTTCACGCTTGATCTCGTGTTCCATCTGCGCAAGGGCGGCCATGATCGTGAACAACACAGAGCCCATCCGTGTTGCTGTGTCGACGTCTCCTCCGCCCAAGTTCAGGACGCGCAGGCCGGCACCCCTGCTGCGGAGTTCGTCGGCGAAGGCAAGCATGTTTTGGGTGGAGCGCCCGAGCCGGTTCAAGTCGTGATGACGAGGGTGTCACCCTCCATGAGCGCGTCGAGTGCTCGATCGAACTGTGGCCGCGACGCGCGCGCCCCGGAGACACCCTGGTCGACGTAGAGGTCATCGCGTCGAACGCCGGCGGCCAGCAGATCCGCCCGTTGCCCGTCTGTGGACTGCTGCCGCGTCGAAACCCGTGCATAGCCAATAAGTTTCGACATGACTGCCTCCCACGTGTCTCATAACTAATGATTAGTACGCCGATTCAAACAGAAGGTTTCGAGACATAGTTATGAGAACCGCCGAGCGCTGAGGAAGTCGCGTGAATTCACAGGCACCACGAACCTGCCGTGTCGGCGCACGTTCGTCGGGTGAGACGTCTCGTTTCCCCAGGGGTTCCGAGACAAAAATGGCTTGTAGCGATTAGGGCACCTTCACCGGGTATTTTGCGGGAGTGATATACGGGACACCTCGAGCAGCCTCCTTGCAGAACCCCAGGTCAGGCAAGGTGTCGGGGTGATGGACCGGCTCACGGGCCCGATGGAATCGGTCGCAAGAACAGTCCGGAATTACACGCCGGGGCGGCGGCGAAAGCCTCGGAGCGCTGTAATTCAGCGCAGGCGGCGCGCAACCGGTCAAATAGCTCACAGAACGCATGTGTTAGGTTCGATCCGATATTTTTCCACGTCAGGGAGTAGTTTCAATGACCTCATCGCGACCTTTTCGACTACTCCGCGCCGAGTTGTGGGATCAAGAGGACGTCGAAGTCGACGTGGACGTCGCGCCGCGGGCAGGCGTCGGCTCTTGGACAACTTTGGTCACGGGTCGGAACGGGTCTGGGAAGTCACGCCTTCTTTCAGCGATCGCGGGGGCTTTCGATGCGCTAGACGGCAGACATATTCGCAACAGGCAGCCGATCGCCGTGGAGTATCTACTCGGGGAGCGGGAGTGCGCTTTCCGAGTGGAGGGCAGAAAAGTGGTCGCTTTCATCGATGGAAGGTTGGTAGAGGCGGAGAAGTTGCCGCGCCCGGGCGCCGTGGTCGCCGCGACGGCAAGCGCTTTCGACAAGTTCCACTTGCCTCGAGATACTCGATTTCTCGATCCCAACTTAACCCAGTCGAGCTATCGATATCTGGGTTTGCGAGATGCGAGAGGGCGAGTGTCCGCACGCGCAGGCATCTACAGGGCATTAGAGCAACTGTTCGACGTCAGCGACGAGGAGCAATACCGTCGCCAACGCGTCTCTGAGGTCTTCCGATATCTCGGCTACAGCCCGACCGTGGAGGTCACCTACACCTGGACGCATCGCGGAAGGGACCTCGCGAGGGAAACAGGGACCGATTCGACGCGTGCGGTCGAGCGGTATCTTGAGGATGCGAAAAGTCGAGGGATGGGTCTGGCCCGAGACGCTATCCCGAAATACTTCTTTGGGGACGCGCGAGTCGCGCGGGAACTCGCAGCATCTGTTGACTTGTTGCGGGGGTTCAGCGATGGTCGCGAAGTGCGATTGGTGGCCGATTTTAGGAGGCCGAACCCCGGGGGTGAAGACCAGCTAAGAATGGCGAGGCAGCTCACGCGCGCAGGAATCGTCCAGATGTCGGAGGTGACTTTGTGGCGAGAAACTTCAGGTCGCCGTGTTGAGATCACCGACGCCAGCTCCGGCGAATTGTCCTTGGCCGCAACGCTGCTCGGCATCGCTTCATCGATCGAGGATGGCAGCCTGATCCTCATCGACGAGCCTGAGATCAGCCTCCATCCTCAATGGCAATCTGAGTACCTTGGTCTACTGACGGAAGCATTCTCAGCTTTCCGAGGCTGCCACTTCATAATCGCGACGCACTCACCAACACTCGTGGCTGGCGCGGGTCACGAGCTGACAAATATTGTCAATCTTGAAAGACCCGCCGCAGCTTCGAGCGAACCCTCGTCCGGTCGGTCGGTCGATGAAGTGCTTTTTAGCACCTTTGGGGTCGTAACGAAAAATAGTCTGCACCTCCGAGACCTCCTTGTAGCGGCGTTGCGGGGAGCCGAGGACGGTGAGCTCGCCACGGCCAAGTACGACGAAGAAATGGCCGAACTGCAAACGGCCCGACCGGAACTGCCCTCAGACGATCCAGCCGGCGTACTCATCGACAGCCTTGTCCGCATCCGAACTCAACTCGCCGATAAGAGCGTGTCGTGATTTTGAATCCAATAGTGTACTGCGAAACATCATCCGCACTCGTGGCGCGGTACGACGCCGAGCCAGACAAGGCCTCAAAATACTGGAGTGATGAAGAGGTGACCCCCGTCCGCTTGGAGATCAAGGCGTACTACATCAAGGAGCAACGGCACCTTTGTTGCTACTGCGGTCTCCCAGACCCGTCAACTCACGGGCTCGATTGGGACGTCGAACACGTCGTGTCGCAGAAGCAGCGCCCGGAGTTCTTGTTCACGCAGGTGAACCTCGGAGTCGCTTGCAAAGAATGCAACGGAAGTAAGCGCGACAAAGAAACTCTCGTAGATCCTACAGCCGTCGCATATCCATCGACGTCGGATGCATTCCTTGTCGTCCATCCGCACTTTGACGAGTGGTCCGATCACATCCTGCGTGACCATCTCACGTACGCTTCGTTCACAGATAAAGGGAAATGGACGATTAAAGAATGCAGGCTCACCCGCTTCGACGAGCGAGTAATCGGGCTGCGGTATGCGATCTCGGACAGTCGCTACGAAGACGAGGTGCRAAGTCTCCTCGCCGGCGGTTCGACCCTGCAACAGATTGCCAACCTCATCCGGCTCTCTGTTCCCACCGAAAGTACGGCGGGTTCTGACGACCGCGTCGCAAGCTGACTTAGACCCGTCTGAACTACTTTCACACCCGACGAAAGTCAGCAACTCCCTCAAGTGCCGCCTAAATTGGTGACTGCCAACCCGTAGTCGGGATGCCTGCTCGGGCCCCGACGTTCGAGGCGGCGATGTGCACTCGTCCGGATAGAGGATCCCTTTCCAGGCACCGAAACTAACCTCCGGACCGAGGCATGTGTCTCATGACCTCGGTGTCTCGAATCCCTAGCGATACAAGACAGCCCACGGACCAACGGGCTGGCTGTGCAGACGGCTTGGACACTCTGTGCAGCCGACTTCGAAAACTGGCACGATCAGAATGCTCTCCCTAATCTGAATGCGCCAAAAGCTATGCCAAGGGAGAGGGCCGCCAAGAGCGTGCAGACTGGACTTGCGGACGGCGCGTTGACTCGATGCCCTGGTCAGTGACTAGACGCTGACGCTGAGCCGCTGAGCGGTCTCCTTCAGGGTATGACCCTCACTGCGTAGCTGCAGGGCCGTTTCAAGCTTTCCCTCAGTCATGGTCCGCGGCCGGCCACCCAGCCGGCCTCGGGCCTTCGCGGCAGCCAGTCCGGCCTTTGTCCTTTCGGACAACCGGGAACGTTCGTACCCTGCAAGGGAAGCGAACATGTCAAAGATGAGCTTGCCGTGCGCGCTGGTGGTATTAAGCCACGGCTCCGCTAGGGAACGGAACCCTATCCCCCGCTGGCCCAGCACCGTCACTATGTCGGCCAGGTCCGCCGTACCTCCGGCCCAGCCTGGTGAGGTCGGCAACCGTCAGCACGTTGCCCGGCTGCAGGGAGTCCAGGCACTCCATCAATCGCGCCCGGGTCTGCGTCGCCCCGGAAGCGTATTCCTGGAACACGCAGACTGCGCCGGCCGACACCACCGCATCAACTTGAGAATCCAATGACTGCCCCCCCCCCCCCCGAGTACTGACCCTCGCATATCCGATCACGTTGCCTTACGTATCGCCCGACTCCGAACGGCCTGACACCGGCCCCGATCGCTAGACCCCGGCGCGGGGCATCTGGGGACGCGCCACGCCGGTAGATTCACCCCCTTGTCACCGGAACCTGCCGGAATCGGCTTCAATGGCCAGATGACCACAACCATCTGGAAAAATCTTGTCGTCGAGACCCAGTTCGCCACAGAGCTGACCCTGAGCGGGCTTCGGAGGCTATGCTCCGTCCCTACCGACCCTGCACTGGTCCAGTGGGGCAGCAACGAGCTGAACTACGCACTTCACGTCGGGATGTACTCGTACTCGTCTGGCCTAGAACGCCTGTGCAAGCTGGCGATCGCCTGCAACGGGTACGCGACCACCGGAGAGTTCCCGAAAGTCCGCAAATACTCCCACAAGATCGGGGACCTACTCGACGCCGTTGAAAAGTTATCCCCACCCCCTTCGAGCCCTGGTAGCGCGCCACGTACAGAGGGGTACCTCGTACGGCCCGTGGATGGCCTCGACCCCGACCTAACGAACACGGTCCAGCGGTTCGCCAGCGGGGCCGGACGGTATGAGCACCTGGACTCGCTGTCGAATGACGACGCCGAGGTCAATACCTACAACGAGTGGGCTGCACTCGCGGCGAGGTCTTCGATCTCCGAAGAAGTGCGCCGACTCATCTCGCTCAAGGAGGCAATGACGTACGCGATCGGATCGGAACTGGCCGACGACGGGCTCGAATCGTCCGGGCAGACGGTGATGGAAGACTTGGAGCTCCCGATGTTTCAGCCATCGGTCGGCGTAGTGCTCAGCCTGTTCCGGAAGGTCCGTTGGGTGTCAACGATCCTCGATGTCTCCACTTACTACACGAGCCCGAATCTCCCAATCCTCGGCGAGGTCGTCTCTCCAACCTTCATCCACAAGTCTGCGGACTTCTTCAACTACCACATCGCCAGATTCTCCGACGATGCTGTCGTCGAGGAGGAGCTGGCGGAGGTGTACGAACGGATTCACGTGCGCGAGGCAGAAACGGACAGCGAAGACTTCGAAGAAAACGGGATCAAGGTGTGACCTTTTTGCACGGAATCGGTTGTTTTTGACTGGCGATGTTGCGCTACTCAGCGTCCCGCGCAAGTCCTTATACAAGGCTCCCCCTGCCTGAATGTTTGGGCCTCTGCCCTGCCGCTAATGTCTCCGTGCCGGCGGGAGGAAATTTGCGTCATAGAATCACGGTGGTTGTCCGTTCGCCGGGGCGAAGCGTCCATGTACCAGGGGAGAGACGAGATTGGCCAAGCTGAGACACTTCACCGTGGCGGAGCTGATGGGAGCCGGTTTTGATGGATTCGTTCCGTTCGCCAGCATCCGTCAGCAATATTCACAGGGCGACGGCGGGATACCTTTGTCACCAGGCGTCTATGTAGTTGTTCGTCAGAGCACAGACCTCCGTCGTTCCTGACCAAAGGCTTCGGCGGCACACACAAAGCCAAGAAGGCCAACGTGCCGGTTGCCGAGCTGGCTGCCAAGTGGGTGCCGGGGGCCTCCGTGGCCTACATCGGTAAAGCCAGCCAGCGCAAGAATCTTGATGGCTTGTGGGGTCGTATCAGCGAATACGAGAAGGCCGGACACCCAGGCCAGACACACAGCCACAGCGGCGGCGAACGCATCTGGCAATTGGCGGATGCACGTGACCTACGGGTGGCTTGGAAAGTCGTACCTGACAAAGCCGAAGAGAGATTGGAAACGGCCATGATTCTGGCCTTTATGGATAAGTACGGGCGAATCCCGTTCGGTAACCGAACGGCCAGCTAAGTGAAATGCCCGCCCGTCACGCGAGGCTTTGCCTCTAGTTCTCGTTGCCACTCTCACGCGTCTGTTCACCGGTTTCACCGGGTTCATCAACAGCATCGTCCGGATCATCTAAGTCCTGCATCTTCTTGAAAGCTGCCTTCAGCTTTGCCTTTGCCGTCGCTGTGAGCCGAAAGGTCGCATGTCCGGCGTCACTGCGCCACCGCAGCTGCCGTGGCATACACGTCAGCAGGCATAGGCCGGTGCAGCCTCCAAGTAATCGAAATCGGCTTCTCCCCTGCATGCTGCACATAGTCCACCTGCCCGAGGCACGTGTAGGGAACGGTCAGCCCGGTCTCGTCCTCTGAGGTACCCCGAGTGAAGATCAGGATTTTCGACCCATGCGCGGCCCGCGCCAGGTACCGCTTTCCCGTCGGGCTTCCCGGCGACGTCGCGTTCTGCGATTCCCAGTGGAACAGCTCCGGGCTGATGGCGTAGTCCTTGTACATCGTGGTTGCCGAGTGCTTCTTGTCATCTTTGTTGAGCGTGACGAAGAAGGCGTCTGTGGACGTCGCCGGGCACCAGGCCACGCCCTCGCGGTGCTGCACGTTCTTGCCGAGTTCCAAAGAACCGTATTGCAGGGCCGCCAGGATCTCCTCGCGCCGGTAGGTGGCGTGCGAGAGCAGCGGGACGTGCCGCAACCCGGCGCCCAGACCCTTGGCGGCGTGCTTGGACGCGGCCACGCCGAGCTTCACAATCTGGCGGATCTCGCTGGAGACAAACTGGTAGCCGCGCAGGTACTCCAGGCCGGCGTCGTACGACTGGAAACCGCCGCCGTCGTCCCAGAGCGTGTAGAACAGCATGCGCGCGAACGTCTGCTCCCGCATGCCGAGCTCTGCATAGCGGGGGGCATCAGCACCGACCAGCATCGAGTACGCCGCGGCGCGTTCCGGGTCATCCACGTGGATCAGCGCGGCCATCCGGCCGAGGAGCTTCTTCTCGTCGGCGTCGGAGAGCTCCTGAATCCTTCCGCTGAGGACCTCCTCCAACGGCGAGAACCCCTCGATCAGGCCGGCCTGGCGAAGGTAGCCGGTCCACGAATCCCTGGTGGACCGGTAGATCGACTTCGCGTCGTTCCCGGACCGCTCCAGGTAGGCCTCCAGCTCGGTCTCCGCGTACGAGGCGATGTCCCGGACCAGCTGGGCGCGGTTGAACCGCAGCTGCGCCTTGATATTGTCCAGGACCACTTTCTGCGCCACCCGGTCCAGCACGATCTGCGAGCCCGACGGCAGGTAAGGGAACTCATCCTCGACAGCCTTTTCCAGCTCTTTGCGCCCGTAGCCGGTGAGCGCCCGGTAGCGCAGGTCGAAGCGGAACTCACGGTGCTGCTGGCCGATGAAGTCCAGAACGGTCAGCACTGCCTTGCCTTCGGCGCGGCGCAGCCCGCGTCCCAGTTGCTGGAGGAAGATCGTGGCGCTCTGCGTGGGGCGGAGCATCAGGATGGTGTCCACCTGCGGCAGGTCCAGGCCTTCATTGAAGAGGTCGACGGCGAAGATGCAGTTGATCTCGCGTGCCGCGAGCCGTTTCAGCGCCGCCGCGCGGTCGGCGTCGTCGGTGCTGCCGTCGACAGCGACGGAGGCGATCCCGGCGCGGTTGAAGACCTCGGCCATGTAGTGGGCGTGCTGGACCGAGACGCAGAAGCCGATGGCCCGCATCTGCTCGGTGCTGGTGACCTTGTCGCGGAGTTCGCGGCTCACCTTGGCGGCGCGGGCGTCGTTGCCGGTGTAGAGGTTGTTCAGCTGTGCGGTGTCGTAGTTGCCGCGCTTCCATGCCAGCTGGCTGAGGTCGACGTCGTCGGAGACTCCGAAGTAGTGGAACGGAACCAGAAGATCGGCGTCCAGGGCGTCCCAGAGGCGCAGTTCGCTGGCGGTGCGCCCGTCGAAGAACTGCTGGGCGACGTCGACGCCGTCGCCGCGCTCCGGCGTCGCGGTCAACCCGAGAAGCTGCTCCGGCTTCAGGTGGTCCAGCAGCCGGCGGTAGGTGGGCGCCATGGCGTGGTGGAATTCGTCGATGACCACGACGTCGAAGAAGTCTGGTTCCAGTTTGTCGATGCCAAGGGAGGACAGCGACTGGACGGAGGCGAAGATGTGCTTCCACTGCGTGGGTTTGTGCTCGCCGACGTAGAGTTCGCCGAAGGCGCCGTCCTGCATGACGTCGCGGAAGGTGCGCATGGCCTGCTTCAGGATTTCCTGGCGGTGGGCGACAAAGAGCAGCTTGAGGTCGTTGCCCACTGCTTCGCGAAGCCGCTTGTAGTCCAGCGCCGCGATGACGGTCTTGCCGGTGCCTGTCGCGGCGACCAGGAGGTTGTGGTTGAAGCCCTTGAGCCGCTCGGCTTCGAGGTCTTCCAGCATCTCCTCCTGGTGCAGGAATGGCTGAAGCTCCAGGCCGGTCGCTGCGCCGGGGATGGCCGTACGGCGGCCGCCGTTGCGTTCCAGCGCGGCGTCCAGCTTCTCGCCGTCGCGTTCGGGGTCGTAGCTTTGGAAGGCGCGCTGTTCCCAGTAGCTGTCGAAGGTGACCTCGAACTTCTGCAGCAGGGCAGGGGTGCCGACAGAGCTGAGCCGAACGTTCCACTCGAGGCCGTCCAGCAGCGCGGCTTGGCTGAGGTTGGAGCTGCCGACGTAGGCGGTGTCGAAACCGGAGTTGCGGCGGAAAAGCCAGGCCTTGGCGTGCAGGCGGGTGGCCTGGGTTTCGTAGTTGATCTTCACTTCCGCGCCGTAGCGGTGGACGAGTTGGTCGATGGCGCGGCGTTCCGTGGCGCCCATGTAGGTGGTGGTGATGACCCGGAGCTTGGCGCCGCGTTCCTTGAGTTGCGCGAGGGCCGGTTCGAGGAGCCTGAGTCCGGTCCAGCGGACGAAAGCGCAGAGCAGGTCTACGGTGTTGGCGGACTCGATCTCGGTCCTGAGTTCCGCGGCGAGGTTGGGGTCGTCCTTGCTGTTGGTGAGCAGGGCGGAGTCGCTCAGCTTGGTGGTGGGTCGGCGGAGACTGCGGCGCTTGAGCGTGTCCGGGCGGTGGAGGGACTGGAGCTGGGTGGGACCGGGCGCGATGCGGTCTGGGGTGTTCAGTTCCTGGAGAAGCTTGTTTGCGAGGGCCACGCGTTCGGCGGGTTTGGCCGCGGCCAAGGCCCGCCGGACTGCGTCTGCTACGTGGCGGGAGAGGACGTCCGGGGAGTCTTCGTCTTGGATATCTGCGAAGACCGGTTGGAGTTCTTGCTCTTGGCTCAGGTGGCTGCCCAGAGTCTCCGTGCTAAGCAGTTCATACAAACCCTCAGGCAGCTGCTCCGCTGTCCCTCCCCCAATGAAATTAGTCACCGCGCCAGGCTAATTGATGAGGCTGACATTCGCCGGGTGACATTCCGTCGGCATGCGGCTCTCGTGTGCGCGAACAGCCTGCAGCAGATCAAAAACCCGCCGCTCAACCACGAACGCTCAAGCAGCGTCTTAGAGGCGGACTCCTAGCGTCTGTCCTCATAGCACGTGAACCGGATATCGCACGGTCCAGCAGTCTGCTCCAAGCCTGGGCCGGAGCCCAGCCGGCGTCCTTGTCCAACTGAGCTGCAAAAACGTTCCAAAGTGTACTCAGATCCAGGGCCTAGTTCCCGCCGTCGGCGATTCCCCCATGACCGATTTGTGTACCCCCGTCAACGGTAGACGGCGTCGATGTGGTGCCATCACGAACCCGTCCGGAACAGGCTTGTACGGCACATCGGGTGATCTATGGCTGGACTGAAATTGCCTGAGCGCCTCGACATCTATCTCACCGACTACCCAGTAGTCGCGAGTTCCACCTTTCAACCTGACGATGTCCCGCATCCATGATTCTTTGTACGGGGCACGAATCCGACTGTCTCCGTACTGACGATCGTTACACTGAATGACGTAGGCGTGCATGTCGAGTGATGCAGACTCGACAAGCGAATCGAACGTGCCGATGTCCTTGTTCCACTCCGGAACGAAAAGAGCATCGACATGGCCACTGAGACTCGCACGATACTTAATATTGGTTAGCTCACTACAAACTAACAGCGCAAACGAAAAATCGCCGTGCCTGATAACGGGTGGTGAAGTCCACCTGGTCCTGGCCTCCATCGTCAGTTCGCGAAGTCGATGAAGTTCCTTCTCCTCGCCGCGGGCCGGGCGTTGCTTGTCCTGGCGATAGATCATCATCGATGGAAATCCGAGCCCGTCGTGAACTAGGGAGACCCAAATCTGATTGTGAACCATGCCCGGCTTCTGATGCAAGTATTCCACTCCGGATATAAGAGATATCCCCCGGGCTTGAAGTTTTTGAGCAGTCCGGACAAACCACCGCGCCGGCATGGCCAGTTCCGGCAGGACTAAATACGCTATACCATCAGACTGCGAAATAACGTGATTCAGCAACTCGGTCAAACGAGAGTAGCGGTCGAGATTTGGGTCCGGGCACTTCATCACGGAAGCAGTCCAGCTGTCATAGTGAGTCTTCCAACTCCCCAAGGCAACCTTCTTCTTGCCCGAGCGGCGGTTGTTTTGAACGATGAGCGTCTCGGGATGAGCCGGAAGATTTTCCTCCAACTTGTACGGCATTTTGTCAGCAATTTGGAAGCCTCTGATCGCCAAAACAGCCTCATTCAGCGCTTGCTGACAGCTTTCCCCGAACGGGTCAGGGGCCAGCATGTAAATCTCAGCGAGATTATAGGGCCGGGTTGCGAATGCAACTCCGATCGGAACTTCCCGTCCTTCCCACTGTAGCCATGCGCCAACTGACGCAAGGCCTTCCGCGACTTCGGGCTGGAGCAACAATCCCGCATCAATCAAATTACCCGCGAGATCCGCAGGTATCCCCCTGCGGGAGACGAGCTCCTCCGGGAGACTTGAAAAACGTCGTGGGACGTGGGCCAAATCGTGATCAAATAGGTCTGCCTGAGCCCCTTGAAGGTCCTTAATACTCCAGTTCTTGATTACCAAGCTCTCAAAGTCCGCCGCAGAAAACTCGTTGATCCAATTGATTTCTTCAGTAGGAGAGAGCTGTGTTGGGAAGGCAGAAATAATGGCTTCATCCACCGAACCGAAAAGATGATGCCTCCAAGCAGTGAGAACATCAGCTTCAGTCGCTTTCGATTCCCGATCACCTTTAACTACAACGGTACAACTGGATTTCACCTCACGGTATAGCCCTACGAGCGCGCGGACAATTTCAGCGAGGTAATCGAAGTCTTTTGAAATTGTAGCCAGACGAACGACGCGCGGTAGATATATTGCGAGATCGAAGAAGTTAGGTAGGACCACCACGTGATCAATAAATGCGCGGTAAAAGGCCTGCCGATGCATCTCCCAACTGGCTGGTTCAAGGTCTCGCTCATAGGCCTCGAACGTCCGAAGCTTGAGTGCGAACCCCGCCCGGCGCATGGTCAACGAGTCGGCCTTCCGCAGGTTGTCAACCACGTCGCCGTCTGTCTGAGTCGCGGCAACCATGTCCGTGGCCACGACGCTGGCCCTTTCGGGGAGCCTCGGCAACGATCTCCATTCGCTTGCCCGCTCGTACGCTTGACGCGCGATTGACTCAACCATAACCAGGCCAGACTCCCCTTCGAGGAGAAAAACACGGTTCTTTTCATTGGAAAAGCGAATCTCGCTGCCCGTCAAATAGGAAGATTCGAAGGCCACACTATCGCCCGCCGTGTGGTCAAGACTGCCATTCGAGATCCATTTCAACTTGCCGTCAGCCCGCTTGAATATCCATTCCCAGAGCTCGGCGGAATTCGCGAACTCGGAACCATTCTCCATCACGAGCATTAAGTCGTCTACATAACGGCCATAATAAAGTGGAACCAGCTCCTTCTCGACGATTCTATCAAGTTCAATTAGGGCCATATTGGCTACTACCGCACACGCCGGGAGGCCAACCGGTAAACCTTTGCCCAATATCGACTTCATCGCCCACGCTTTTAGCGCTGAAACAAAGAGCCTGTTGAGCTTGTGTTCCGATGCTGTCAGCTCAACATTGAGCATTCTCTGGAAATCCCTCTGGAGCAAAAAGCTCGGGTCGAGGTGATGGTAGAAGGAAGTAACATCGGCTGTCAGCGCAACAACTTTTTAAGCATCCATCAGAGCCGAGCGCATCGCCCCGAGACCACTATCCCTCCATTTCTGGAATGGTCCGAGATAGGGTGCAAAAGACCCAAGCGACAGCGAATTTATTTCTTTATCTTTTCGTCTACGCAGCCGACTTCCGTAGGCAGATGTTGACAATTCCCGATCAAATTTATGTCCCACCTTGGAAATCCAGAGCGAGGAAAGCACATGAAAGTCAAGGGTGCACTCAGCCATAAGTCGAAATTCTGCCACCGGCGGGGCAGATTCAGCCGACTGCGCTTCGTTGCATTTGTTCCTCCAAGCCATTCCGGGATTGGAGAACTTGGCGCTGCCCAGAAACTCCTCGCCCTGAGTGAATCGAACGGACTTGGGCAGGAAAGTGTAGGAGCCCAGAAAATCCACTTCGTGAACCCAGGATTCTGATTCTCCGTTTATGCGCACGAGTAAATCCGTCAAGTTATCTTCAAGGTCGGTTTCATACGCGGCAATGCGATCAAGGGAAGGATTTGTTGAGTAGTACAGATCAACTTTTGCTTTTCGATAGGCAGTTCCCATATCGATCAATGAAAAAGTCATCATCCCCCGCGTCTTGCCACAGCTCTTGAACGCAGCGATGAGGCGGCGGTTCGCAACTTGGTCGATCTGCACCGGCACCGGACCGGCCCGTGTATTCCTCAAGATACTAACTGCCCGGAGCTACAACGCGGCGCGACTTCCCACGTGTTTTGTACTCGGTGACGACGTTCGAAAGAGGTTCAGCCCACGCATCTGGATGCAATTGCCGTTGTACTGGGGCCCTCACGAAGAACGCCGGAGCCAGCTCGGCCACTTCTACCAGATGCGCACTGCTGGTATGACACACATCGTGGGGACGCTCGCTTACGAAACGCAAGACGAACCCGGCAGACCTCCGGGATCTGGCTCCTCATGCCCATGGTCTTCGGCGCCCTCGCATCTCAGAACATGCAGGGCGTGATGAGTACGCGTACTTACGTGCAACGCGGCGATGCTGGGCCACACCTCCGCAAAGCACGCCTACGTTGCAGGCTCCCTTTCACCCTGCGCGCCGACCGGCCCGCGGGCCCCATTGCCCCGTAAACCCAGCAGCTACTGGGGCCAATCGTCCCCATCACTACTCGCCCCAAAAACATCCGGCCCCGCCAGGGTGCCCATAGGCGACGAGCAGGCAGCCTACGACGCGCCCCTCAACTTGCAGTCCTCACGCTCGGAACCACGGAACAGAAGGGCGCGCCCGGTCAGACCGGACGCGCCCTCCGTTTGCACCGAACCCGCGAGCCGGGTCAGTGCCTCCTGATCTAGTCGATCAGCGCCGGCTCCTTGGCACGCTCCGAGGATTCCGCAACCGGGGCAGCCTTCCGGTTCCGCTGGTTCAGCCAGCAACCCACCGCCAGCAGCGCCACGAGGGCGAAGGTGCTCAGGAGCTGAGGCCGGGAATCCTCGCCGATGAAGCCCACCGTGAAGATCGCTGCGAGGATCACCAGGCCAAACACCGTGAGCCCGGGGAAGCCGGGCATCCGGAGGAGCAGCTCGGTGCCCGTACGGTCGGCGCGGAGGCGCAGCGCGAGCTGGGCCAGGAGTGCGGACGTCCACACCAGCAGGCACGTTGAGCCCACGATGTTCAGCAGGATGGGAAGGACCATTTCGGGGAAGGCCAGTTCCAGCACGACCGTGACAATGCCGAAAGCGACGCTGGCCAGGACGGCCACCACCGGAACCCGGGCCTTGGACACCGAGGCCAGCAGGCGCGGCGCTTCACCGCGCTCCGCGAGGGAGTACGCCATCCGTGACGCGCCGTAGAGGTTGGCGTTCAACGCCGACAGCAGCGCGGCGACGGCCACCAGGGTGATGGCGGTGGCTGCGCCGGGCATGCCGGCGGCCTCCAGCACGGCGGCGAACGGGCTCTTCAGCCCGGCCGACCCCACCGGAACCACCGCCGCGATGATGAAGATCGCGCCGATGTAAAACACCAGGATGCGCCACAGCACTGTGCGGACTGCCTTCTTCACGCTGCGGGCCGGCTCGGCCGTCTCAGCGGCAGCAACGGAGACAATCTCGGTGCCGCCAAACGCGAACGCCACCACGAACAGCGCCGTCGCAATTCCGGCAAATCCGCTGGGCGCGAAGCCCTCCCCCATGAAGTGGGACAGGCCCGGCGACTGCACGCCGGGCAGCCAGCCGAACAGCAGCGCAGCGCCCACCAGGAGGAACCCGACTATGGCTGCCACCTTGAGCAGGGCAAACCAGAACTCGAACTCGCCGAAGTTCTTCACGCTGGTCAGGTTCACGGCCGTGAGCACCACGATGAACACGAAGGCCATCAGCCACACCGGCAGGGCCGGGAAGATGGTGGCCAGCAGCCCGGCGGCACCGAGCGCTTCGGCCGCGATGACCACCACCAGCTGGATCCACCACAGCCACCCGACGGTGGCGCCGGCCACCGGCCCGTAGGCCTTGGCGGTGTAGACGGAGAAGGCGCCGCTGTCCGGGTTGGCGGCGGCCATCTCGCCGAGCGCCCACATCACCAGGATGATCAGGGTGCCGGCCACGAGGTAGGAGATCAGCACCGCCGGGCCGGCGGCCTGGATGCCGGCGCCGGAGCCGATGAACAGGCCCGCGCCGATCGCGCTGCCCAGGCCCATCATGGTGAGCTGCCGGGGTTTAAGGGCCGCGCCGAGCGCGCGGGCAGACGTCTTTGTCTGTTGTTCCATGGGGAGTCCTCTGGTTGTAGGCGGAACGGAGTTAAGGGTTCGGGGTAAGTCAGTTGTCAGCCTGCGTGGGCTGCCAAAAGCCGGAGCACGCGGTTATTGGAGGCGGGGTCGGCCACGGTGATGCGAACGCCGTCGCGCTGGTACCCGCGCACAAGGATGTCTGCGCGGTCGAACGCCTCCACCAGCGCCTCCCGGAGAGTGTCATCGGCACGGATCCACAGGAAGTTGCCCTGGCTGGGCTGCAGTTTCCAGCCCTGCGCTTCCAGCTGCGCGGCCATCCGGGCGCGCTCCTGCTTGACGGCTGCCACCCGCGATTCCATCTCGTCCCCGGCATCCAGCGACGCGATGGCCGCCTTCTGGGCCAGCGCGCTCACCGAAAAGGGCAGGGCGGTGCGGCGCAGTCCCTCGGCGATGGCCGGTGCCGCCACGGCATAGCCCACGCGCAGGCCGGCGAGTCCGTAGGCCTTCGAGAAGGTGCGCAGGATGCAGACGTTCGGGTACTGGCGGTAGAGCGCCAGGGAATCGGGGCCGCTGCCCGCGTCGGCGTACTCCACGTAGGCCTCATCGACCACCACGAGGATGTCGGATCGGACGGACCGCAGGAAGGCCTCGATGCGTTCGTGGCTGATCGGCACGCCCGTGGGGTTGTTGGGGGTGCAGAGCAGGATCACCTTGGTGCGGTCGGTGACGGCCGCCGCCATGGCCTCCAGGTCGTGGCCCTCGGCGTCGTCCAGCGGGATGCGGACCGGCCGGGCGCCAGCCAGCTCAACCAGGATGGGATACGCCTCGAAGGAGCGCCAGGCGAAGATCACTTCATCGCCGGCGTCGCACAGTCCGGTGATGATCTGCTGGAGGACCCCCACGCTGCCGGGTCCCACCGCGACCTCCGCGGCGGTGACGCACAGGTGCCGGGCCAGCCGTTCGCGGAGTTCGACGGCGGCGCTGTCCGGGTAGCGGTTCATGGTGCCGGCCGCTTCGGTCACGGCAGCTGCGGCCGCGGGCAGCGGCTCGTAGTGGCTTTCGTTGCTGGCCAGGGCGGCGATGTCCAGGCCGGCACTCTTCCGTCCCGGGACGTAGGACGGCAGTCCGGCCACAGCCTCGCGAAGGGCGGGAAGTACGGTTTCCGGTGCGGTCAGGAGTTGATCATGGCTCATGAGGTCCGATGATGATTGTGACCCGCCACACAATGCAAGATACCCTCATCACATTGGGACTTCTGCTCAACTTCTACAGTCTGCGGTGAAAATATGACCACGCCGAACCCTCGTGCCCTGGATTCCCTCGACGGAAGGATCATCCTCGCCATGGACAAGGATCCGGAAGCCAGCGCCCTGGCCCTCTCGCGGACCCTCGGCGTCGCGCGGAACACCGTCCATGCCCGGCTGGCGCGGCTCGAGCGCAGCGGCGCCCTCCGGTCCTTCAGCCGCCGGCTGGACCCCGCCGCGCTGGGCTATGAGCTCATGGCCTTCCTGTCGTTGTCGATCAGTCAGACGCGGACCGGGGCGGTGGAAGACGGGCTCGCCGCGATCCCGGAGGTCATCGAGGTGCACGCCACCACCGGGGATGCGGACCTCATGGCCAAGGTGGTGGCACGCGGCACGGCCGACCTCTACCGCATTACCAACGAGATCCTGGGCATCGACGGCATCCAACGGACCAGCACCGCCATTTCCGTGCTGGAACTCATGCCACCGCGCTACGACGGCCTCCTGGCCCGGCTCTCGGAGCAGGAATCCCGTCCCGCCGACTGAGGCCCACGACTGGCACCACGCGTGAGCAGATTTTCACTCCAAACGGCTCATGACTGCCAAAAGTCCCGCCAAAAAGCAGCGCTCTTGCCGATCCGTGACTTAGCCCACACACTTCCTGCATGACTTCACTCACCGTTTCCGGCCGCGTGGCACAGGTTCTCAGCAGCTATCTCACCGATCTGTTCGGTGTCATGGGCAACGGAAACGTCTACTTTTTGGATGCCGCTGAGCAGCTGGGCCTCCGCTTCTCCGCAGTCCGGCACGAGGGCGCCGCCATCGCCGCAGCCGACGCCTACTACCGGACGTCCGGACGCCTCGCCGCGGGCACCACCACCTACGGCCCCGGCTACACCAACGCGCTCACCGCCCTGGCCGAGTCCGTGCAGGCGCAAATCCCCGTCTTGCTGGTCACCGGGGACGCGCCGAGCACCGGCGCCCGCCCGCAGGATGTGGACCAAGCAGCAATCGCCGCAGGCCTCGGCGCGGCCACCTTCACCGTCACCCGCGACGCCGCGGGCGCCATCACGCAGCAGGCGGTGGAGTACGCACTCACCAAGCGCACCGCCGTCGTGATCGCCATCCCCTACGACCTCGCCGCACTCGAGGCAGCGGATGAAGAGCTCCCGGCGCCGTTGGCACCGGCCGTGCGGGACGACGTCGACGGCGGCCTGGGGCAGGTTGCCCGCCTGCTCGCCGGGGCGCAGCGGCCGCTGATCCTCGCCGGCCGCGGCGCGCATCTCGCCGGCGCCGGCCCGGAGCTCCGGGAACTCGCCGACCGACTCGGCGCACTGACCGCCGGAACCGCGCTGGCGCTGAACCTCCTCGAGGGCGACGGGTACCTCGGCGTCGCGGGCGGCTTCGGCACGGACACCGCGGCCGGGCTCATGGGCGAGGCCGATGTGGTCCTCGTGGCCGGGGCAAGCCTGAGCCCCTTCACCATGCGGTTCGGGCACCTGCTCGCCCCGGAAAGCACGGTCATCCAGATCGACGCCGCCCTGCAGCCGACGAACCCCCGGGTGGACACATTCGTCAGCGGGGACGTGAAGTCTGCGGCGGCGAGCCTCCTCGCGCTGCTGGAGGCCCCGGCCTCGCCGGCCGTCGGCCCCGCAGGAGCCTGGCGCGCGGAGGCCCGCAAACGCCTGGCCGAGGGACCGGCCCACCACCCCGGCTCCGCGGAGACGCCCGACGGCCGACTGGACCCGCGCGCCCTTGCCGCAGCACTGGACGGGGCGCTGCCGGAGCGCCGCACCGTAGTCCAGGACGGGGGGCACTTCGTCGGCTGGGCGCCCATGTACTGGCGCATCCCGCGGCCGCAGGACCTGGTCATGGTGGGCACGGCCTACCAGACCATCGGGCTGGGCCTCGCCAGCGCCGTCGGTGCAGCCCGCGCGGTGGAGGACGGCCGCACCCTGGTGCTGGCCTCCGGCGACGGCGGTTTCCTGATGGGCCTCTCCGACCTCGAATCGCTGATCGGCGCCGCCCGCAGCGCCGTCGTCGTGATCTATAACGATGCCGCGTACGGAGCCGAAATCCATCAGTACGGCTCCCAGGGCCTGACCGAAAAGCCCATGCTGATCCCCGAGGTGGACTTCAGCGGCGTCGCCCGGGCCCTCGGTGCCGAATCGGCGATCATCCGTTCGTTGGAGGACCTGTCCGCGCTCACGGACTGGATCGACGCCGGCGCCAGGGGAACCTTCGTGGCCGACTGCCGAATCACGGCGAGCGTCCGGGCACCGTGGCTGAGCGAGTGGATGGAAGCCTCGCGGGCCGCGAAGGCGGCGGTGGCCGGCTGACGGAATTCACAGGTCCGCGGGCTACCCTGATCACCATGAAGGCAGCCCGGGACGCACGCTCCGCCGCCGTGGTGATCAACGCTGGATCACGCCGCGGGGCGGCGTCCGAGCAGGCCGTGGACGCGATGCGCGCGGCAGGCGTGCCCGTCTCTTCCGTGCACCGTGTGCGGTCCGGGGCGGACCTGGCCGCGACGCTTGACCGGGTGCTTGCGGACGGGCATGACCTGGTTGTAGTCGGTGGGGGCGACGGGACCGTCTCCTACGCCGCCGGCCGGGTGGTCGGCACCAACGTGGTGCTCGGCGTCCTCCCACTGGGCACCGCCAACGACTTCGCCCGCACGCTGGAGATACCAAACAACCTCGCCGAGGCTTGCGCCACCGTCGCCGACGGCAAGATAGTGGACATCGACCTCGGCCGGGCCAACGGTGAGCCGTTCCTCAACGTCGCCTCCGTAGGCCTCTCGGTGGCCGTGACCGAGGCGCTCAGCCCCCGCTTGAAGCGGCACCTCGGGCCACTGGCCTACAGCATCGCCACCCTGCGCGCTTATACCCGGCACAAGCCGTTCCGGGCCCGCCTCGAGTTCCCGGAGGGGGACCACCAGCCGCTGGAGCTCGGGGATCTGCTGCAGGTGGCGGTGGGCAACGGCCGGCACTACGGCGGCGGCAACACGGTCTCCCCCACCGCAGGGATCGATGACCACCTCCTTGATATCTACGCCATCCTGGCAGGGCCTCTGCGGGAGCACGTGAGCATCGCCCGGCTGCTCAAGGACGGCAGCTTCATCAAGCACGACCGGGTCTACCACCTGACCACCCGGCAGGTGCGGGTGATCACCGAGCCGCCGCTACCGGTGAACCTCGACGGCGAGATCGCCACCGCCACGCCCACCGATTTCACGGTCCAGCGCAACGCCGTCCACGTGGTGGTGCCCCAGGCCAGCACCAGCGCCTTATTCGACGGGCCGGGCGCCGCAGGCCCTCCTGAGGGCGTTGGTTCCTAAACAGTCACGCCCTAGCCGCCTCTCCCCTTAGTGTTGGTGCAGCCAACGAAACCGTTTGCCTTAGGCTTCCGTAGTGCGTTCGCGCAGCACCCGCAGGCACACTCAGGGAGGAGAAACAGTGGTCACCATCCGTGATGTCGCCGAGCACGCCGGCGTCTCCCCCGCCGCTCTCCCTGCTGCGGAGGAAACCGCTCTCACGCCGGACGTGCAGTGGTGGCAATCCGCCGTCATCTACCAGGTCTACCCGCGGTCCTTCGCGGACGGCGACGGTGACGGTGTGGGCGACCTCGCCGGGCTCGCCGCGCGCCTGCCGTACATCGCTTCCCTGGGGGTCGACGGGATCTGGATGACCCCGTTCCAGCCCTCCCCGCAGGTGGACCAGGGCTACGACGTGTCCGACTACTGCGGCGTGGACCCGCTGTTCGGCACCATGGAACAGTTCGATATTTTGCTGGAAAAGGCGCACGCGCTGGGCCTCAAGATCCTGCTCGACGTCGTCCCCAACCACTGCTCCTCCGAGCACCCGCTGTTCCAGGCTGCCCTTGCGGCCGGCCCGGACTCGCCGGAGCGGGAGATGTTCCACTTCGTTCAGGGTCCCGGGGGTGACGTGCCCCCGAACAACTGGCAGAGCGTCTTCGGCGGCCGGGCCTGGAGCCGCGCCAACCCTTCCTCAGAGACAGATCTCGACTGGTACCTGCACCTCTTCTCCGCCGAGCAGCCCGACTGGAACTGGCGCAACGCCGCCGTCGGCGACTACTTCGACGGCGTGCTGCGCTTCTGGTTCGACAAGGGCGTGGACGGGCTGCGGATCGACGTCGCGCACGCCCTTTTCAAGGCTGAGGGGCTGCCGGACTCGCCGTCGGAGGGCGGGGTTGTGGACGGGCTGCGGTCCAACCCTCAGGTCTCGGACCAGGAAGAAGTCCACGAGGTCTACCGACGCTGGCGCGCCCTGGCCGAGCAGTATGAGCCGCACCGCCTGCTGGTGGGCGAGGTCAACCTGGAACCGGCCCGCGCCGCCCGCTACACCCGCTCCGACGAGATGCAGCAGGCCTTCGCCTTCGCTTTCGTGAAGCTCGGCTGGGACCCGGAGGCCTGGGCCGCCGTCGGGAACGAACTCGAGGCTGCCCGCCAAGAACATGGCGCCACTCCGACGTGGGCGCTGGAGAACCACGACATTGTCCGCACCGCCACCCGGTTCGGGGGCGGCGAACTTGGCGCTTCTCGTGCTCGCGCGGCGCTGGTGACGCTGCTGGGTCTGCCAGGACCGGCGTACATCTACCAGGGCCAAGAGCTCGGGCTGCCCGAGGTCGACGTTCCGCTGGAGGCCCGGGTGGACCCGATGTGGGCCCGCGGCGGCGTCTGCCGCGACGGGGCCCGCGTGCCGCTGCCCTGGACCGAGGATCCAGCGCTGCACCACGGCTTCGCACTGGGCACCGCTGAAGGACCACCCTCCGAACCCTGGTTGCCGCTCCCCGCAGGCTGGGGCAGGCACGCCGTCGAACGGCAGGAGCAGGACGCCGAGTCCGTCCTGAACCTGACCAAAGCGGCGTTAGCGCTGCGCCGGAAGCTGTGGAAGAACGAGGTCTTCACCGCAAACGACGGCGGCACCTAGCGGGTCGAGGCCGGGAACCTGCTGATCTGCGAACGCAACGAACACTTCATGGTCGCAGTCGCGATGGGCGACCAGCCGGTGCGGGTGCCGGCCGGCACGGTGAGCTTCAGCGCTCAGCCGCTGGAGCAGGACGGCTGGCTGCAGCCAAACAACGCCGCGTGGGTGCTGCGGGGCTGACGCGAGCGTGGCAAGGTGGTGCCCCTGCCCGCCGCACAGGCGACGTCGGCACCTAAGACCCGGTGCCGCCGTCGTACTCGGCACTGCGGGGTTCCGCTGGTTATCATCACGCCAGGGGGCGCCGCCCATAAGATGAGGCATGGACTTTGCGGATACGCTCTGGACGGTTTTGGGGGCCGGGCTGGTTCTGCTGATGCTCGTTGACGTCTTTCGAACGCTGCTTTATCCGCACGGTTCAGGTCCTGTGGGCCGGGCGATCATGCGGGGGTTCTGGCTGGCGTCTAGAAAACTGCGGGGCCGGGGCTCCTTCATCGCGGCGCCGTTGGCCATGGCGGCTGTCATTGGCGCCTGGGCGGGCCTGGCGGCCATCGGCTGGGCCCTGCTGTACCTGCCGCATCTGACGGACGGTTTTGTATACGGAGCCGGGGTTCCCCTGCGGGCCGACTTCGCCGAAGCCCTCTACATCTCCCTGGTCACTCTCTCCACCGTGGGGTTTGGCGACATCGTGGCAACGCATCCGCTGCTCAGGCTGGTTGTGGCACTTCAGGCCGTCACCGGTTTCGGTTTGCTGACAGCAACGGTCACCTGGATCCTGCAGATGTACCCGGCCCTTAACCGCCGCCGGGCCCTTGCCCACGAGCTGAACTTGTTCAGGGAGGCCGCAGGTCCTGCAGGTGTACTGTCCGTGGAGCCCACGCATGCCGCCGGGCTGCTGGAGTCAATGGCCGGAAACGTAGCTCTCGTGAGCATCGATCTGCTTGCGTTCCACGAAACCTATTACTTCCGTGAAGTCGAGCAGCGCGGCTCCTTGCCAGCCACAGTCGCCTACGCCCAGGAACTGGCATCCCAGGCCCAACGCAGCGACAACCCTGAGCTCCAGTTCGCCGGACGGATGCTCCACGCCGCGCTGGATGGACTCGCGGACGTTCTTCGCGGCAAGTTCGGCCATTCAGGAACCACCTCTTCTGACGTGTTCGACAGCTACGAGCTGCACCACCGACACCTGCGGGGCAGGAAACCCGACACTAACTAGCGTGCGGGCAGCCGCTGCTGCGAACGCTGCTGTTCTGGACGCGTTCGGTGCCCTGTCCAGGGGCGACGTCAGGCTCGAAACCGGCTCCCGCCTTGCGGGCGGGATCCGGTTTCCTCCGGCTCCGTTGCCGGGGGTAGCGATGTTATGAGTCGTTGATCGGTGTCAGACTCCGGCCTACGAGCGCTGGGCGATGTTGAGGATGTTGCCCTCGCTGTCCAGGAACCAGGCTCCCTTCCCCCAGGACGCCGTGGCGATGCCGTTCTCCGTCTTCAGGCCGGGAAAGTCGTACTCTTCAAAGACGACGCCGCGGCCGCGCAGTTCCTCCATCTCGCGTTCCAGGTTGTCCGTTTCCCAGCCCATCTGGGTGTTCTTGGCCGTCCCCGCATTGTCAGTTTGGTACACGAGAAAGCGGGTTCCTTGGCCGCAGCTGTACATCACGCTGCCCTCCTCCATGGATTCGGAGGGTTCGATGCCCAGCTTGTCCCGGTAGAACTCCTTCGCCCTGTTGATGTCCTTCGCGGGGAGGACAGCCATGATGTTTGAATCCTTGAACATGATGAATCCCTTCAATGCGTCGATGACCGCAGTGATGGCGTTGCTCCCCCCGGTTTCGGTCCCCGGAATCATGGCCCGGAGCCCGTGACCGCCCCTCGCGCCTAGCCGGGGCAGCCACCTGGGACTCTCCGATGCCGCGCTACACCATCGCGGGCGCGAGGGGTCCCCGAAGCTTATGTGGCCATTATGGACCGATCTGGTCCCGCAGAAAATGGGTTATCGGTATCCCCAAAAGCGTTCCAGGACCGCCGGCTGCAACGGCGGAACCCGCCAAGGTGCTGCGCGGCTGACGCAACCGTGGCAGAGTGCTGGCATGGCAGCTTTCACCCAGTCTGACGACCTCCAAGGCGCACACTTCACCGACGTGAACCTGCGGGGCGCCCGGTTCGTCCGGTCCGACCTCACCGGCGCTGTGATGCGCGCGGTCGACGCGGCCGGGGCGGACATCGACGCCCCGTGGCTGCTCGACGCCGGGAACACCCTGCACATCAACGGCGTCGACGTCGTCCCCTTCGTCGAGGCCGAACTCAACCGCCGCTTCCCCGGACGCGCCGAGAGACGCGCCGGCGACCCGGACGGGCTACGTGCCGCCTGGGCCGTGCTGGAGCGGACCTGGCAGGCGACGCTCGAGCGGGTTGCGGCGATGCCGCCCGGCACGGTTGATATCTCGGTCGACGGCGAGTGGTCCTTCGCCCAGACACTGCGCCACCTGGTCATGGCCACGGACACCTGGCTTGGCCGGGGAATCCTCGAGCTGGAACAGCCGTACCACCCCATCGGTCAACCCAACGCCGAGTACGAGACCGACGGGTACGATCCGGCTGTCTTCTCAGCGGCGGCACCGTCCTACGCCGACGTGCTTGAGGTCCGGGCAGAGAAAACAGCCCTGGTGCGCGACTACCTCGCCAGTGTCACCGCGGCTGACCTGTCCGCGGCCCGCCGGAATCCGTGGGCCCCCGACCAACCGGTGACTGTCCGCTCCTGCCTGCACACCATCCTCAACGAGGAATGGGAGCACCTCCGCTACGCCGTCCGGGACCTGGACGCGATCGAGGCGGGGCTCGCCAGGTGGACACCCGGTCACGGCTGACGCGAAGACACACTCACCACCGGCACGTGGAAGTATTCACTTATGACTATGGACAATGATCCCGCCGACCTTCCGGCGCCAGCCGCCTCACCAGGCACAGACGCCTCGACCGACGTCGGCCGCGGCTGGGACCACATCGGGGCCATCATTGTCGAT
Organism: Arthrobacter sp. YAF16; assembly: GCF_052113385.1. Lineage (NCBI taxonomy): Bacteria > Bacillati > Actinomycetota > Actinomycetes > Micrococcales > Micrococcaceae > Arthrobacter > Arthrobacter sp. YAF16. The sequence continues at coordinate 225,764 of NZ_JBFRDC010000003.1, read as the reverse complement.
GCCACGTTGCAGCGGCGGCAGAACTACCACGAGACCGTCAAACCAAGGGTCGAGGCTCTGATTGCGGCATGGCCGGATGCCGCCACGACCAGCGGATTCCGCCAGCACCTCGATACCGGGAAGCTCTCGGACGTTATCGACTGGCCTTCTCCGGGCCGTCTCGCCCAGATGGAGGAAATCACGTGCGTGTTCGAGCGCGAAGGCATCGACACGGTAATGGAACTCCGGGACGCCCTGGGGGACCCGGCCAGGCGAACCGTTCTCCGTGAAGCCCTCGCGGCGGTGCGGCACGTCAGTCCAAAAACGCTGGATTACATCGACACCCTGAGCGGAACCGACACGGGCGCCTCCGGCATCTAGCCACGTGAGCAACCGGGCCTTCGGCTGCCACTCGGCGCCCACCGTTCACCCGGAGTCCAGCTCCCGGAACACGGCGGTCCACCTGCGTTCCCTAGCGTGGACGGGTCTTCGGCTCAACGCCGGTATCCGTACCCCGGAAGGAACCATCACCATGCGTACAGTCCTGACTGCTGCGGCGGCCGCCGCTCTCGTCGCCGCCCTCGCCAGCCCCGCCGTCGCCGCCTCCGACGCCGGCTCCGCGCCGTCGTCGAACGCCGCGCCGACCGCTGCGGGAACCGCAACATCTAGCATCAAGACCAACGAGCGCAACGGTTCCTTTGACCTGCAGGCGCACCGCGGAGGCCGCGGCGAGTGGACCGAGGAATCCCTGGCTGCCTTCGCCAACTCCCTGAAGCTGGGCGTGAGCACGCTGGAACTCGACACCCACCTCACGACAGACGGCAAGATCATCGTCTGGCACGACGACACCATCCAGGCCGACAAGTGCCAGGACACGGCGCCGGCCACCCCGGGCGATGCCGCCTTCCCGTACGTCGGGGACCGGGTGGCGGACCTTTCACTCGCCCAGATCAAGACGCTCGACTGCGGTTTCACCCAGCTGAAGGGCTTCCCCGAGCAGGACGTGATCGAGGGGAACCGGATCGCCGAGCTCAAGGACGTCTTCCAGCTGGTGCGCGACGCCGAGGCCAAGAAGGTCCGCTTCAACATCGAGACCAAGGTGGAAGACGGCAAGTCCGGCGGCACGGGCATGGTGGCCCTGACCAAGGCCGTGGTCGCCGAGATCCAGGCCTCGGGCATGGCCGACCGCTCCACCGTGCAGTCGTTCGACTGGTCCTCGCTGAACCTGACCAAGCAACTCGCCCCGGAGCTCCCGCTGGTTGCCCTCTCCAGCGGCGACGCCTGGCTTGAGGTCGGCCAGCCCGGCGCCAGTCCGAACCTCGGCGGCATCGACATCGACACTTACGGCGGATCCCTCGCCAAGGCCGCGGCCGCCCAGGGCTACGACGCCGTCTCCCCCACGTTCCGCTCCGTCACCCCGGGAATGATCGCCGACTCCCACAAACTCGGCCTGCCCGTCATCCCGTGGACCGTCAACACCACCGCGGACATGAACCGGCTGATGGACCTGGGCGTGGACGGCATCATCACGGACTACCCCACCCGGCTGCGCACCGTGATGGACGAGCGCGGGATGAAGTTCCCGAAGGCGTACGCGCCCGCGGCCTGAGACACCGCCGACAAGAGAGGCTGTCCACGATTCCCGAGGGAAACGTGGGCAGCCCTGCTTTCTGATCCCGACGGCGGCGGTCCGGCCGCCGTCGTGGGTGGGTGCCACTCAGCCAACGGCCACCGCACCGATCTGCTGCATGAGGGCCAAGTTGTCGGTGGTGCCCCAGTGCTCGGCCACCTTGCCGTCCTCGACCCGGATGATGTCCGTGCAGTCGAACTCGACGCTCTTGCCTGTTGCCGGGATGCCGGCCATCTCGCCACGGTGGGTCCCGGTCAGGACCACGTGGCATGCTTCCATGTTGCCGGCGGTCAGGGAGGGCTCAATCGCCTTGACCTTGATGTCCGGGAAAGCGGACCGCATGGTGTTCACGAAGAATTTCACGCCATCCTTGCCGGCCGGCTGCCCAGGGAGGCCTTCCTCGTGATCGACATAACTGTCCGTCGCCAGCTCATCGATAAGGGCGAGATTTCCGCTCTCCATGACGTCCTTGTAAAACCGCTCAATTAGTCCAATACCCTCCGACATTTCCTGCTCCTTGTAGGCCAGAGACCGAAGTGGATCCCCCAGGCAGGTGGCCCGGCGCGGCCCGCTCAGCCGACGCAGCCGGGGCTCCGTTCCGGGAGCGCCCGGGCACGCGGCACCGGGAAAACCTGTGCCTAAGTTGTGGAGAAGGGGCGAATCGCCTCGCAAAGGGTGAACGTATGCCCGGGCTTCGAAGGTGTCAAGATGCACCCGGTTGGGCCCCGGTTGGTGTCACACCAGCACCCTAATCTGCCGTTAGAAGCTTGCAGCGTCCGGCAAGGGATTACATGGCTGACCTGATTAACGACGACGCCGCCGCGGACTACTTGGTCTTGGCCAGCCGCAGCTGAGAGCCTGAGGCGGAAATGCATCTCTCCTCCCGACGGTTTCAGTGTCCAGACGCGCTGGCGGGTAGCCCCTGACAGTTGAAGCTTCATGTGTATGATTCACATACCTGCCGTTCTGGCTGGATTCACGTAGCCCGGCTAGGGCGACTCAATTGGGGGAAAGTCATGCTTGTCTTCAACCGTGCCCGGACATGGGTGATGGTGATGGCCCTTGCAGCCATGCTCGTATCCATGGGCACCATTTACGCCGCCCCAGCTCGCGCGTCCGACATGTCAGGGCCGGCGCTCGTTAGTCAGTCCGTCACATGGACGAACCTCAATCTCTACAACGGCCCGGCCACGATTACCACCAGTATCCACTTGGTCGATGCGACGGGCGTCGAAGCCCCGGTCATGACTTCCAGCTGGGTCAACCCCGACCCGTGGGCCTGGGGCGGTGGCCAGAGCCAGGGCTTTGGCCGCATGACGCTGGTTTCCGGGACCATGCAGGACGGCATTTGGAAACACACCATAACCATTCCGCAGGGCGCCGCGACCGGACAGTGGGACGTGACCCTCTACCCCCTGAGTGACACGTGGGGAAACAATTCCACTTTTTTCAAGACGCTGGCCACCGTCACGATCACAGATGAAGCTCCTGCCACCGTTGTGACGCCGGCTGCTGCGACCTTCACCGACCAGGACGGCACCGCCAGCGACACCTACACGGTCCCCACCACCGCCGGAGTCCAGTACCTGGTCCAGGGTCAGGAAGTTCCCGCCGGCACATACCCTGGCGCAGGTACGGTCACCGTCACCGCGAAGGCAGCCCCCGGCTACGCGCTGACTCCGAATGCCATCGCCTCCTGGACAACGACGTTCAAGGGAAATCTGATCGCATCCACTCCGACGATTTCCGGCGCCGGACGGGTCGGCTCCACGCTCACGGCCAACGCCGGCAGCTGGGGTCCTTCCCCGATCTCTCTGGGATACCAGTGGTACCGCTCGGGAGTCGCGATCGCCGCTGCAAACGCAGCCACCTATGCCTTGGCCGCCACCGACGCCGGAAGCACCATCACCGTTAGCGTCACCGGCACCAAGGCCGGCTATCCGACTGTCGCCAATAAATCGGCACCAACCGCGGTGATTGCCGAAGGCCTTCTGACGGGTCCGGCACCGACAATTGCTGGCACGCCTCAGGTCGGCAAGCCGCTGACGGCGAATGCTGGTATTTGGGGACCTTCACTTGTATCGCTCACCTACCAGTGGTTCCGCACGGGCGTACCGATCACAGGCGCAACCGCCGCGGTCTACACACCCAGTGCCTCCGACGTCGCGGTGACCCTCAGCGTCAAGGTAACCGGGTCCAAGCCCGGCTACAGCACCGGCGCCAAAACGTCCGCCCCCACGGCAGCGATCGCCAAGGGTGCACTGACGCGATCCCTCCCCGCAATTACAGGCACCCCCAGGGTCGGAACCACCCTCACTGCCGTCCCCGGCGCGTGGGGACCCGCCCCAGTCACGCTTCGATACCAGTGGTACCGCTCCGGTGCCCTGATCACCGGAGCCAGCTCCCTCAAATATGTTCCAGGGACGCAGGACCTGGGAGCTATCCTGACGGTAAAAGTCACCGCCTCCAAGGCCGGCTATACAACCCTCTCTCGAATCTCCGCCCCAACAGCTGCAGTCGTCAAGGGAACGCTGATTAGGGCCACGCCCACCATCACCGGCACCGCAAAGGTGGCATCCAGCCTCACCGCTAAGCCCGGCGTTTGGGGGCCGGCACCGGTCACGCTGCGCTACCAGTGGTACCGATCCGGCCTTGCCATCACCGGAGCCAACGCTGCTAGGTACAAACTCACCGCAAGGGACGCCGCCAAGACTATGACCGTCAGGGTGACCGGGTCCAAAACCGGATTCACGACCGTATCCAGAACCTCTGCCCGAACAGCAGCCGTGGCCAAATAGCAGGCTAGGGCTGCTTCGAAAATGAGGAACTCCGCCAGTAAACCACGCTGGAGGGGTTCCTCATTTCCTGCCAGGCGCCACAAACCTGGACGCCGCAGACAACTTCCCGGAAGCAGGCGGCAGAGCCCCAAACTCGGCAGCTCCGGATGCAGCTCGTCTGGCTGGCGGCGTTTCGGCCGCCAGACGCAGATCAAGGCACAATGAAAGACATGCCCCTCACAACTTTTGCGCTCATCCGTCACGGCCAGACCGACTGGAATGCCGAGCGCCGGCTTCAGGGCTCCACTGACATTCCGCTGAACGACGTCGGCCGCGGCCAGGCGCGGGAGGCTGCCGCAGCCTTGTCCGGCGACGAGTGGGACGCGATCGTGTCCTCGCCGCTGGGCCGTGCGGCCGAGACCGCAGACCTGATCGCCGCCGGGCTTGGCCTCAGCGTGGCCCGCCACGTTCCCGAGCTCACCGAGCGCTCCTTCGGCCCGGCCGAGGGGCTGCAGGACGGCCCGGAGCTGGACGCCCTGCGCATCCCCGGCGGTTTCCGCGGCGCCGAAACCGAGGACGACGCCGCCGACCGCGGACTGGGCGCGCTGGAAGCCCTGGCGGAGGAGTTCCGCGGCGGCCGTGTCCTGGTGGTGGCGCACGGCTCGCTGCTCAGGGTCAGCTTGAGCCGCATAGCCGGCCGCCCGCTGCCGCGGGTCGACAACGCCGTACTCAACCTGGCCCACCACCACGCCGTCGACGGCTGGCAGCTTGAGTACTTCAACGGCGAGCGGTTGGCCGCAACCGCCCTCGCCTGACCGTTCCCGTCGGCGGACCTACGCCAGTCGAAACCACCCCCGTGACCTCGCCGCACGCCGCAACATCCCCGACGCATAACTGGTCCTACGACCAGTCCGAGTCCGCCCGGGACACGCTCCGCGGGGCTGCTGGTGCTGCCCTCGGCGTCGTCCGTGGCGCCGCTGGTTAAGGACGCCCGCCTGGGCGGCCCGGCGATCGAAGCCGTGCGCCGCTCCACCATGCAGCTGACCTGCATCGCGGGCATCGCCGGGCTCCCGGCGGTAAACATCCCGCTGTCCACCTCAGCCGGACTGCCCTGCGGCGTGAGTATTGTGGGTCCGGTACACCGCGACGCCGACCTCCTCCGCCTGGCCTGCCAGCTCACCACCCCCACCGCGACCCGGCCCCAGCAACGAAAGATGACCCATGCTTAAACGATTGAAGTCGGCCGAACAGGCCCGGCTGCACCTGATCCTGATGCTGGTGCTGACCTTCTCCACCGGGGTCATCGACGCCGTGGGCTACCTCGGCCTGGACCGGGTCTTCACCGGCAACATGACCGGCAACGTAGTGATCCTGGGCATGGCGCTGATCGGTGCGGACAACCTGCCTGTGGTAGGCCCCTTGATTGCCTTGGCCTGCTTTATGCTCGGCGCCGTGGTGGCCGGCCGGGCCCTGCGCCCGGAAGCCGCGGGCTGGAGCCGCAGGACCACGGGTCTGCTGACCGCCGTTGGTCTCACCATGGCCGCAGTGGCCGTGGTCCTGTTATTCCATGCCCCGCACGCCGGCGACCCGGTCACCCTGGCGATCACCGGCGCGCTCGCCGTCGCGATGGGAATCCAAGCAGCCACCGCCCGGCACCTGGCCGTCAAGGACGTCACCACCGTGGTGGTCACCTCGACGTTGACCGGCCTCGCCGCCGATTCCCGGCTGGGCGGCGGATCCGGCGCCCACACCGGCCGCCGGCTCGGCGCCGTCGTGCTGATCCTGGCCGGCGCCGCCGTCGGCGCGGCCCTGCTGCACGTGCACCCGGGCCTCGGGGTGCTGCTGACCGCGCTCTTGACGCTCATCGTCGCGGTTGCCGGCGGGATCGCGCGGAACAGGACCGACGCCGGGGCCACCGAGGCCGCAGCGCCAGCGGCGTCGATGGCAGCCAACCGCTAGACCCGGGGCCGGGCTGGGCTGGGCGGGCCGGGCTGGGCCGGGCCGGCCGGCCCGCCCCGCCTCAGACCGAAGAACGTTCCCCCACCAACCCCGCGAAGAACGCGGCGAGCTCCGCCGTCGCCGTCAGCGGAAGCACGGTGGCCACGTACTGGTCCGGCCGCACCACCACCACAACGCCGCCGCGGTCCAGGCCGCGCTGCTCAAAGATGTCCGCCCGCGGATCCGCGGCGTAGACCTTCTCGAGGTAGTTGAGCTGGAACGGCCCCACGGCAGGCTTGAAGACTGCCGGCACGGCGGTGATATCCACCTCCGTGTGCTCCTGCTGATAGATGACCTTCACGTCGAACCAGGCGTCCCGGTCCAAACCCTCCGGGGTGGCGGCGAGCGGCGAATCCGGCGCCTCGGCCAGCCAGGCGGCCAGGTCCGTGGTGGGCGACGCCGCCCCCGCCACAGCCTGGTCCGCGAAGACGTAGATCCGCCACCGGCCGTCCGCCGTGGCCTGGTGGCCCAGGTGCAGCGGGTTGGTGTCGCAGACCCGCACCACGGGCGCGGACTTGAAGCGCTTGCCGATCGGGAAGCCGGTGGCCAGCTCCTGGTGCGTGGCCTCGCCGATCAGCATCGACGGGGTGTACTGGGTCATGAAGCCGGCCGGGAACTCCGCGGTGCTGACGTAGAAATCCTCCAGCTGGGACGGGCTGTCGAATTCCTCCGGCTTCTTCGCCATCAGGGTCGACCATTCCTTGTCGAAGTCGATGAGGTTCTTCGCGACCACCTGGCGTTCGGCTGAGTAGGTGGCCAGCAGGCTCTCCGGGCTGCGGCCTTCCAGCACATGCCCCAGCTTCCAGCCGATGTTGAAGCCGTCCTGCATGGAGACATTCATGCCCTGGCCGGCCTTGGCGCTGTGGGTGTGGCAGGCGTCGCCGGTGATGAACACGCGCGGGGTGCGGGTGCCGCGCTCCTCCGGGACGACGTCGTCGAACCGGTCGGTGAGGCGGTGGCCCACCTCGTAGACGCTGTGCCAGGCGACGTTGCGCACGTCCAGGGTGTAGGGGTGGATGATGGCGTTCGCCTTGGCGATGATCTGCTCGATGCTGGTGCTGCGCACCGCGCCGGCGTCGCCCTCCGGGACCACGCCCAGGTCCACGTACATCCGGAAGAGGTGGCCGCCCTCGCGCGGAATCAGCAGGATGCTGCCGCCGGCGCCCGAGGTGATGGCGCATTTGGTGCGGATGTCCGGGAAGTCGGTGTTGGCTAGCACGTCCATCACGCCCCAGGCGTGGTTGGCCTTGTCCCCCGCCATGGTGCAGCCGATCGAATCCCGCACCTTGCTCCGGGCGCCGTCCGCGCCCACCACGTACTTGGCCCGGACGATGCGTTCCGTGCCGGCCTCCAGTCCGGAGGTGTGCGCGAGCGTCACGGTGACGGGGTACTCCCCCTCGCCGACTTCCAGCCCCACGAATTCGTAGCCGTAGTCCGGTTTCATCCGGGTGGGGGCGTTGGCCATGACTTCGGCGAAGTAGTCCAGGACGCGGGCCTGGTTGACGATCAGGTGCGGGAACTCGCTGATCCCGGCCGGGTCATCCAGGGTGCGGGCGGCGCGGACAATGCGGGACGGGTCCGCGGGGTCCGGCTTCCAGAACGCCATCTCCGTGATCCGGTACGCCTCGGCAATGATCCGCTCGGCGAAGCCGAAGGCCTGGAACGTTTCGACGCTCCGGGCCTGGATGCCGTCGGCCTGGCCGATGGCGAGCCGGCCCGGCCGGCGCTCCACGATCCGCGTCGTGATGTCGGAGAACTGGGAGAGCTGCGCGGCGGCGACCATGCCCGCGGGCCCGGTGCCCACAATCAGCACGTCGACGACGTCGGGAAGCTCTGCCGGGCGGTCGACCCCGACGCCGGCGGCGGGCTGGACCCGCGGGTCCCCGGATACATAACCGTGGTGGTGGAAGTGCACGGGATTTCCTTACGTCGTTGTAGGGCTGGCTGCTGCCGTCAAAATCGATTGTTCGATAATAGAACTCAATGTTCTATTATCGAACCGCTGAGTTGACTATAGGCGCCCCGAAGGCGCGCAGGCAAATATTTTGTGGCTCCGCTCACACATAGCCCCCGTGGTGCGGGGGCGTCAAGGGCTCCGTCGGCAGTGCCGGCCGGACCGCGCTAGGCCGGCCGGCGCTCCCGCCAGAGCAGCGACACGACGAAGACCACCGCGCCGAGGCCGAGCATGACAAACACCATCAGCCCCCAGTTCGCCTGGCTGACTCCGGTGCCGTAAAAAATGCCGATCAGCACTGTCGCGGTGATGGCGCCGAGGTAGCGGCACGTCTGGTAGATCCCCGCCGCCACACCACGCTCCTCCAACCGGGTGGAGAGGTACATGCCCTGGCTGGACGCGATACTGACCACGCAATACGGGACCCCCAGCAGCGCCGTCATCGCCAGCACCAGCGGAGCGGCCAGGGACGCGGTCAGCAGCCACATGGTTCCGGACGCGGCGATCAGCAACACGACCCCGGCGATCAGCACCCGCCGCACGCCGAAGCTGTCGATGGCACGGACCGCGAACGGTGTTCCGACCACCGAGATGGCGGCGAGCGGCAGCATCAGCAGACCCACGATTCCCGGGTCGTAACCGCCGGCGGTCTGCAGCAGCTGCGGGAGGCCAAAGAAGGCAAAGTAGTAGACGCCGTTGAACAACGCGAAGCCCAGGTACACCAGCAGCAGCGGCCGGTTGGTCCCCAGCAGCCGCAGGTCCAGGAAGGGCGGGCTGAAGCGCAGCTCCCGCACGGTGAACAGCACGGCGAGCAGCAGCCCGCCGCCCAGCAGCCACCAGCGGTAGGCGGGCAGCACATTGAGCAGCGCCATCATCACCAGCACCAGGGCGCCGATGAACGCGCCGATGCCCGGCAGGTCCGAGTCGCGGAGCAGCTCCGACACCTTGCCGCGTTCCCGCTCAACGTCCGCCGGGGCGAACCTGCGGACCACCAGGATCGCCGCCAGCGCCAGGGGCACGTTGATCAGGAACAGCGCCTGCCAGCCCACCAGGCTCACCAGCAGTCCGCCCACCACCGGTCCGACGGCCGCCGCCGAGGTGTTCGCCATCTGGATCCGGCCCAGCGGCCGGGTGGATCTGACATTTGCCTGCCGGGCCAGCGCCGCAACCATCACAACGGCGCTGGGATACGCCGTCGCGGTGCCGAGCGCCATAAAGGCCCGCGCCACGCAGAGCAGCGCGAAGTTCGGCGCGAACGGGGCCAACGCGCAGGTCACCGCCACCAGGGCCATGCCCAGCAGGAACAGCCGGCGCGGGCCGAAGCGGTCCGCGAGCCGTCCCATCAGCGGCTGGCCGGCCGCCGAGGTCAGGTAGAAAGAGGTGACCACCCAGGTGACCGTGGCGACGTCGAGCGCGAAATCCGCGCGCAAGACCACCAGCGCGACGGCGATCATCGAGGAGTTCAGCGGGTTCAGCGCCGTGCCGAGGCTGAGCCCTGCGATGGCGATGCCTGTGCGGGGAGAGTTGCTCACGGCAACAGTCTGTCCTACGACGGCGGCCGGAACCGAACCCGCCCGCCGTCGCGGACCAGTTGGGCCGTCACAGAACGCAGGCTTTGACGGCTAGCGCCCCTGCTGACCCGGCGCCCGGTAGGTGGGTGTCTTCTTGACCGCTTCGTCGATGTCTTCCACCGTCATGAGCGGCTTCAGCCGAACGTTGACGTTGCCGGTGGCATTGATCATCAGCGAGAGGGCTGCGGCATCGGCGTCGCTCGGGGCCTCAAGGACACCCAGGACGTCGGTGTCCCCGAAGGCGTAATAAAAGCACTCGAGCGATCCGCCCACGGATTTGAGGGCGTCCATCAGGGCGTCGCGGCGTTTGCTGCCGCCCTCGCGCATCAGTCCTTTGATTCCTTCGCCCAGGTAATTGGCTTCAAACAGATACTTGGTCATGGCAATTCCTGTCCCGTGAAGTCCAGGACGCAGGCATCCGGGGTGTGCTGGCACCCCAGCGAGGGAGGGTCCTGGAGCCGGTCCCGAGTGGGGCCGTCGAGGCACAGCGTAGGCCCGCTCCGGCACACTGACAACGGGTTCCGGAAAGTCCGACGGCGGCATCCCACCACCCAGGGGTCGGCTCCGGGTGTCGCGTCAGAGGACCTTGGAAAGAAACGCCTTGGTGCGGTCGTGCTGCGGGTTGCTGAGGAGCTGCCGGGGAGGTCCGGCTTCCACCACCACACCCTCGTCCATAAAGACCAGGGTGTCCGCAACCTCCCGGGCGAAGCCCATCTCGTGGGTCACCACGATCATGGTCATGCCGCTCTTGGCCAGCCCCTTCATCACGTCCAGGACCTCCCCCACCAACTCCGGGTCCAGGGCGCTGGTCGGTTCGTCGAAGAGCATCAGTTTCGGGTCCATGGCCAAGGCCCGGGCGATGGCCACACGCTGCTGTTGGCCCCCCGACAGGTGCGCCGGATAGGCATCCCCCTTGTCCTCCAGCCCCACACGCTCCAGCAGTTCTATAGCCCTGGCGGTGGCCGCTGCCTTGGACTGTTTCTTCACCCGCATGGGCGCAAGGGTGATGTTCTCCAACGCGGTGAGATGCGGGAACAGGTTGAACCTCTGGAAGACCATTCCGATGTCCTGCCGTTGGTGCGCTGCTTCACTTAGCTTGAGCTCGTAGAGCTTGTCGCCCTTTTGACGGTAGCCAACCAGCTGGCCTTCCACCGACAGCCTGCCGCCGTCGACGCGCTCCAGGTGGTTGATGCAGCGCAGGAAGGTCGACTTGCCTGAGCCGCTGGGGCCCACAATGCAGAGCACCTCGCCGCGGTCCACTTCCAGGCTGATCCCGCGCAGCACCCTGTTGGTGCCGAAGTTCTTGGAAACCTTTTCCGCAAGGACCATGGGAGCGCCGGTCATCTTTTTCCTCCAAAGTCGTTACCGGTCGGGGCGCCGGGCGCCCCGGGTGCGCCCTGCACGCCAGGTCCCGCCGTCGCCGCCGGCCCGGGCTCCGCGGGTCCCTTGTCAGTCTTCATCCGGCCGGTTCCGCGCGAGAACCGCTTTTCGATGAAGTGCTGGCCAACCATCAGCACCGAAGTAAAGAGCAGGTACCAGAGGGACGCGACGATCAGCAGCGGCACCGGAGTGAACGTCACCGCGGAGATGCCGCGGGAGACGCCGTAAAGGTCAATGCTCAACGGGATCGCGGCCACCAGGGAGGTGGTCTTGAGCATCGAGATAACTTCGTTCCCCGTGGGCGGAATGATGATTTTCATGGCCTGCGGGACCACGACGTACCGCATCGTCTGCCCCCAGGACATGGCCAACGCCGTCGAGGCCTCGGCCTGGCCCTCGTCCACGGACAGCAGGCCGGCCCGCACGATCTCAGACATGTAGGAGGCCTCGTTCAGGCCCAGGCCGATCACGGCGGTGATGAACAGGTTCGTGAAGACCTCGTTCGGGATGGTGACCCACGGCGTCATGAACGGAATCCCCAGGGTGAACACCGGATAAATCAGCGACACGATGCCCCAGAAAACCAGCTGGACGTAGACCGGAGTTCCCCGGAAGATCCAGATGTAGAGCCACGCGATGCTCTTCAGCACGGGGTTCGGGGAGAGCCGCATGATGGCCAGCAGGAGCCCGATGACGATCGCACCGATCATCGCGTAAATGGTCAGCCACAATGTCACCCAGGCGGCCTGGCTGATCCGGCGGTCGAAAATATACTTGCCCACATCCGCCCAGCCGTAATCAGGGCGTTGGGCGGCGTCGAGCACGAACACCGCAAGGCCCAACAGCAGGAGCACGGCGATCACGTTCCGCCAGGGGTGGCGCAGCGGGATCGCGACGATGGCCTCCGCCGGGGCGTCGTCCGTCCCGCTGCCCACGCCGGCGCGCTGCGCGTTACCGGCAGGCTGCGCCCCGCCGGCCGGCGCCGCGCCCGCGGGCAGCGGCTTGGCCGGATCCGGCTCAATCATCCGGTCGGGTTCCCGCTCGCTCATGGGGTGTCACCCTTTGGCGGCCACGTTGAGTTCCGCCGTCTTGATGCCGCCGGCTTCCACTCCCCACTTGGCCAGGATCTTGGTGTACGAACCGTCGTCGATCAGCGACTGGAGCGCCTTCTGCAGGACCGGGGTGAAAGCGCTGCCCTTCGCCACCGGGATCCCGTACGGTGCCACCTCGAACGCGTCGCCGGCGGTCTGCAGCTTGTCCTTGGTCTTGGAAATCGCGTACAGCGTCACGGGCGAATCGGCGCTCATCGCGTCGACCTGCCCCACCACCAGGGCGTTTGTGGCCTGGTCCTGGGCGTCGTAGCGGAAGATGGTGATGGCCGGCTTCCCGGCATCCGTGCAGGCCTTCGACTTGGCCGGCACCTCGTGCGTGTCCTCGTAGGTGGTGGCCTGGACGGCGACCTTGAGCCCGCAGGCGTTCTTCGGATCCACGGTCTTGCCCTTGGGCGCGGCCCACTGAATGCCGGCGGAATAGTAGTTCACAAAATCCACCTGCTTTTCGCGTTCCACGGTGTCGGTAAAGGAGGACATCCCCATGTCGTCCTTCCCTGCCCGGACGGCCGGGAGGATGTTATCGAAGGTGCCAATGTCGAAATTGACCTTCAAACCCATCACTTTTCCCAGCGCGTTAGTGAGATCCACGGACCAGCCTGCGGGTGCCCCGTTATCGTCCTTGAACTCGTTGGGCGGGTAATTGTTGGCCATGCCGACATTGAGCACGCCGGCGTTCTTGATTTTCTCCGGCAGGGTCGCAGCAATGGCGTCGTTCTTTTTCACGTCGACGGCGTCGGAGCTTGCATTCGCTCCGCCGGAGGCGGCGGGTTCGCTGTTGTTGACACAGCCTGAGAGGGAGAGCGCGCTAGCGATCGTGAGAACGGGAAAAAGGTATCGAGTACGCATGGTTTCCTTAGCTGTTCAGGGATTCATTGGCCTCCCGCGGCGCTGCGGGAGAACTCTGGGTGCCTGCTGGATCAGAGTGAATCACTTCGTGTCGCCTGACGCCGTCGATTCAAGGATTTCCCCGGAATGACGAATGTCCCGGAGAATTTCTCCACCCCGGGCTTTCAACTCGGGAATGCTGGAAACGCCTACTAACGTCATCGTACGCCGGAGTTCGTCCGCGAGGATCTCGATGATCCGTCCGACGCCGGGCGACCCCGCGGCGACCAGCCCGTAAAGGTAGGCCCGGCCGATCGAGCAGGCGTCGGCGCCCAGCGCGAGTGCCTTGAGGATGTCGCTGCCCCGCCGGATGCCGGAGTCCACGTAGATCTCGATCGAACCACCCACGCGCTGCCGCGATTCCTGCAGGACGTCCATGGGGCTGAGCATGTGGTCGAGCTGGCGTCCGCCGTGGTTGCTCAGTTGCACGGCGTCCAGGCCAATGCGCGAGGCTTTGGCGACGTCGGCAGGGTTGACGCAGCCCTTCAGGACGATTTTGCCGCTCCACACCTGCCGCAAAGCCTCCAGCTCATTCCATCCGCTGGTCGCGTCCGAGTGGCCCAGGATGTCCTGCCACATGGCGGGCGTAATCATGGAGGTTGCCGCCGCGCTGCGGGGGTCCAGGTTGGGGAAACTGATGCCGTCCGACTTCAGGAAGTTGATCCACCAGGCAGGACGCCGGGCGATGTCTGCGATGGTTGACAGCGTCAGCGCGGGAGGCGCGGTGAAGCCGTTGTGCAGATCCCGCTCCCGGGATCCCAGCGCGCGGGTGTCGACGCCGACAATGAGCGTGGTGAAGCCAGCGGCTTCGCAGCGCGCCAGTTTGTCTTTGAGCGCCCGGGCATCGGAGGTGAGGCCGAAGTTGAACCAGCGGTCAAGGTTCGGCTGGCGCGCCGCGATCGTTTCCATCGCCACGGTGCTCAGCCCTGCCAACCCGTACGGAATACCGGCCCGGTCTGCAGCCGCGGCGACGGCCGCTTCTCCCTCGGGATGGAACAGCCGGGTGGCCCCGGTCGGGGTCAGGGTGAGCGGCAGGGCGCTTTCGTTCCCCAGCAGGGTGGTGCTCGTGTCGGGTCCGGATACCGGGCCCCAGCTGGGCATCAGGGCCCAGGCATCGAAGACGGCACGGTTGCGGCGCAGCGTCACTTCGTCCTCGGACCCGCCGTCGAGGTAGTCGAAAATCCCGGTGGGCAGCACTTTCCGTGCCGCCTTCCGGTACTCCTCAACGTTGAAGGCGTTGGCCAGCACCCGGCGCCGGCGCGACAAGATGGGCGCCTTGACCTGGATGAGCTGCCTGGCTTCGCTGACTTTCAAGGAGGGCCTTTCAACTGGGTGGGTGCGCGTTCTGGTCAGTACTCAGCCCTTGGTCTTCGCCACCGTCATCAGGATCGCCGAGTCCTCTTCCGCCATCAGGCTGTGCAGCCCGTCGGGCACAATCAGCAGGTCGCCGGCCTTCCCCTGCCAGGATTCCTCGCCGGCCTGCAGCCGGACGCAGCCGCGGATCACGTAGACGGTCGCCTCCCCCGGGTTCTGGTGCTCGCTCAGCTGCGTCCCGGCCTTGAACGCCATCACGGTCTGCCTGAGCACCTTCTCGTGGCCGCCGTAAGCGGTGTCTGCGGCCCGGCCGCTGGGCGCCGCGAGCGCCGCCGTAACCTGCTGGCGGGCAAGGGCCTCGATCGATATCTTCTGCATGCGGGTCACCCTACCCACCGCTGAGGTCCCTGCCGAGGGCCATTTGTCCCGACCGTCAGCCGAAGCGTTTCTTCTAACTCCCGGCTGCGCCTACCCTGAACCCAACGGCCTGCGTTGCGGGCCGCCAAAGTCCGCACCGTCGCAAGGGAGCGTCGAATGAGCGAGGCCACCGCCGGCCCGGTCCGCGAAGCACCCGACGACGGCGCCCTCCGCACGCTCGCCGCCGCCAGTTTCGGTCTCCCCCGGCTCCGCGAGGGACAGCTCGAAGGCATGCACGCGCTCGCCGTCGGCCGGGATGTCCTCGCGGTGATGCCCACCGGGTACGGGAAGTCGGCCATCTACCAGGTCCCGGCGCTGCTCCTTCACCGGCAGCTCAAGCGGCCCACCGTCGTCGTCTCCCCGCTGATCTCCCTCCAGGAGGACCAGCTGGACGGCCTGGCGGCCGTGCTTGGCCCGGACCACGCCGTCGCCGTTAATTCCTCGCACAGCGCCGCGGAGCAGGAGAGCGCCTGGCAGGCTATGGAGCACGGCGAGGCCGCGTTCCTCTTCCTCGCCCCGGAGCAGCTGGCGAAGACCAGCACGGTGGAGCGGCTCGCGGGCCTGAACATTGCCCTGTTCGTGGTGGACGAGGCCCACTGCGTGTCCACCTGGGGCCACGATTTCCGGCCCGATTACCTCGGCGTGGGCGAGGTCCGCGAGCGCCTGGGCAACCCGACGACGGCGGCCCTCACTGCCACCGCCGCTCCCCCGGTCCGGGAGGAGATCCTGGACCGCCTGCGGATGACGGATCCGCTGGTGCTGGTTCGCGGCTTCGACCGGCCCAACATCAGCCTGGACGTCATCCGGCACCACGAGGACAAGGAGAAGCGCCGTGCCGTTGTGCGGCAGGCGGCAGAGTCGGTCCGCGAGCTTCAGGGCCCTGGCCTGGTCTACGCGGCCAAGCGGAAGGACACCGAGAAGTACGCCGCGAAGCTGGCGCAGAAGGGACTGCAGGCCGCGGCCTACCACGCGGGCCGGAGCGCGGCGGAACGGGACGAGGTGCACCGGCAGTTCCTGGCCGGGGACCTCGACGTGGTGGTGGCGACGACCGCGTTCGGGATGGGAATCGACAAGCCGGACGTCCGGTTCGTGCTGCACGCGGACATTCCCGAGTCGCTGGACAGTTACTACCAGCAGTTCGGCCGCGCCGGACGGGACGGCCTGCCCGCCGTCGCGGCGCTGCACTACCGTTCCGAGGACCTGGGCCTGCGCCGCTACTTCGCCACCCACCGTCCGGACCAGGAGGCCCTGTTGGCCGTCCTCGACGTCCTGCGCGACGCCGGCACTCCGGTTCCCCCGCAGGCTCTCGCGGCGGCGACTGGGTACCCGCCGCGCCGGCTCACCGGGCTGCTGAACCAACTGCAGGACACCGGCGGGGTGACATTGGCGTCCGACGGGGTGGGCCTGGCGCCGGGCGCCGATCCCGCGGCGCTGGTGGAACGCGCCGTCGACCTCGCCGCGGCGCGGGAACGAGTCGACAAGTCCCGCATCGCCATGATGCGCGGCTACGCGGAGACGCACCGCTGCCGGCGCCAGTTCCTGCTGGGCTACTTCGGCGAGGACTTCCCCGCCCCGTGCGGGAACTGTGACAACTGCGGCGACGGTTCGGCAGGAAGGACGCACGGCGACGGCGCTGCCACGGCCGGTTCGTCCATGGCCGGCGCGGAAGAGTTCCCGCTGAACGCGGCCGTGGAGCATGCCCTCTGGGGTCGGGGCCTGGTGATGGGCCACGACGACGGGCTGATCACGGTGCTGTTTGAGCGGGAGGGCTACAAGACCCTGTCCCGGCGAGCGGTGCTGGCCAGCGGGCTGCTGAGGCCGCTGCCCTGATGCCCGCACCTTGGGTGTGACCCGCGCTCAGTAGAGCACCCGGAAGTTGCTGAAGGCTCCGGTGGCCGGAGAGATCCGCTCGTCCACGTGGTCCACCCGTCCAGGCGCCTCCGGCGAGCGCAGCCAGGCCCGGAACTGCAGCACCACCGCCTGCGGGCCCTCGACGACGACGCCGACCGTGCCGTCGTCGTTGTTCCGCACGGTGCCGCGCAGGGCGAGTTCCTCGGCCTTGCGCACTGTCCAGTACCGGAAGCCGACCGCCTGCACCATGCCCTGCACCCGGGCCGTCAGACGCACGGCGGCACCCGCGTCCGCAGCCCCGGATCCACCAGCAAAATCAGCCATGCCTCCAATGTAGTCCCGGTCCGGCGCCGCCCACATCCGGGACCTTTGCCCCTTTCAGCCCTGTCCCGGGCCAAGGAGGGTGGAAGAAGACCTCCGGCACAGCGCACTCAGCGGACACCCCGCGACGCCTGCCGGAACGCCTGAAAGGAAAAGACAATGGCAGGACAATTCGAAATCTTCACCGACGCAGAATCGAACGTCCGGTTCCGGCTGCTGGGGGCGGACGGCACAGTGCTCGCTGTCTCAAAAGCCTTCGAGGACAAGCGTTCCGCGGCGGACGGCATCATGGCAGTCCGCGAGTGCGCCGGCACCGGACTGATCCGGGAGACCCATTCAACTCCCTGGGGCGGCACCACCTGGACCAAGAGCAGCACGGCGGCCCGCCCCCACAGCCGCCAGCGACGGCACTTCCCCGCCGTGTAAATTTTGGGATGCGGGCGCCGCGCCTGGGTGCGGCTACCTGGGTGCGGCTACCCCGTCGCCTTCGCCGGCCGCAGGGACGTAATCATCTTCCGGATTGATTGGTATTCCTCCGTGCCGGCGTAGCGCTTCGCCTTCTCCAGATACGGCAACGACGACGGGCCGGGGGTGAGGTTGTTCGCCGGGTTGTAGGTGCCGCCGAACAACGCCCCGCTCGGCGGCCACAGGAAGAGATGGAACATGGGGCAGGCGAGCGGCCCGGTTTCCTCCGGCATCATGGTGATCCCGTAGGCGGCCGTGGTGCTCGGGCCCGGTCCGGTGCCGTCACCGCGGGATTCGAAGACATAGCGGGGAACGCCCCGGTCCGCGCTGCCCGCTTCCACCAGGGCCTGGAGCGGTTGTGAATCGTAGACCTGGTACGGGTACTGCACGGTGCACTCCGCGCCGGTGACGATGTTGGTGCGCAGCTGGGCCATAGGTTTCCCAGCCGCGTTGGTGACATCCACGAAGGCTCCAGCGAGGTCACCGCCGGGATCCCGGGCGGTCCAGCCGGGCGGGTAGTCGAAGGACAGGCCGTCCGAGGTTGTGAAGGTCTGCCAGTTCGACGGCGTTGTCTCAGGCGGCGTTGCCGTTGCTGCAGTCGGTGAGCCGGGCACCGTCGTAGTGGTGGGTGCCGTGCTCTCCGTCGGTGTTACCGGGGCTGCGCAGCCGGCGAGCAGTACGGCCAGCGCAAGCGCGGCGCCCGCCATTTGCCGAGCACGTGCCACCGGCGGACTACTTCCCCGCCGGTCGCAGGGAGAGCAGGGCTTGCCGGATGATCTTGTACTCGGCGGTGTCCTTGTACACCTCCGGCGTGTCCACATGCATGGGCTTGCCGGGCGTGCTGTCGAACGGGTCATAGACGCCGCCAAAGGACGCCGTGTTCGGCGGCCAGGTAAAGGACTGCGCGAACGGGCAGGCCTCGGTTCCGGCGGGCTTCGGCGCGGAGGTGATGCCGTACGCGTAGGTCTGCGCCTTACTTGGATCGGCCGCGGCGGAATCGACCCGTGCCTCATAGGCGAACCTTGGGGTCACTCCGGACTGGGTGAGGGCCGGGATCGGCGCGGAGTCGTAGGCCATGAACTGCGACTTGGTGCTGCACGCCGGTGCCGGTCCCGCCTGGGTCCGCAGCGTCGCCATGGTTTTGCCGTAGTCACTCACCAGCGCGGCAGCACTGCCGGTCACTTTGACCGACCAGGTCGCCGGGTAGTCAAACGTCAGGGTCCCGTCCGGCGTCGTGTACGACTTCCAGCCCGCCGGGGCCGTCGTCGTGGAGCTGGGTGCGGAACTGCTCGAGGGAGACGATGATTCCGCCGTCGGCGAGGCGCTCGCGGTAGCGGAGGCCGACGTCGTGCCTGGCGACATGCTGGCCGGCGCACTGCTGGCTGGCGCCGCCGCCGGCGACCCGCACCCAGACAACAAAACCGCCGCGCAGAACGCGGCGGAACCGAATGTGCCGAATGAGATCCTATGGCTCATGTCACCCTCCCCCAGAGATGCAAGTGGTGGCACTATTCTGGGGCTTTGCCCCACGGATCCTAGGGGCTTAGGTCCCGAATTGTCTCCGGTGGGGCACGGATGCGGCGCGGGAGCGTTGGGGTGACCAGACCCACGTTGACATTCCACCGATTTCAGTTGATCAGCGAAGCTTGCTAGACCTTGAAGGATGCAAGACTTTCTGAGCTCTGCCATGCCCTTCCTCGCCGTGGCCCTGGCCGTGGCCGCCGGGCTGACCGCCTCCTGGCTGGTGCGCCGTGTCATCCTCCGGCTCAACCGCAAGCAGGAGGCCCTCCGGGAAACCTCCCGGATGGCACGGCTGCCGCTGCGCTTCGCGCTCTGCCTGATCGGGGTGCGGATCGCGCTGGCTCTGACCACCGACGACGCCGACTGGCGCCGCAACGTGGACCACGCCCTGGCGATCGCGCTGATCGGCTCCGTCGCCTGGCTGGCGATCGCCGTGCTGCTCATCATCGAAACCATGGTCCTCACGCGGTACCGGGTGGACGTGGCGGACAACCGGCGTGCCCGGCGGCTCCGGACCCAGGTGATACTGGCCCGCCGGATCGGCGTCGCGCTGATCGCGGTCGTGGCGCTGGGCAGCATCATGCTGACCTTCCCCGCGATCCAGGCCCTCGGCGCGGGGCTGCTGGCCTCTGCCGGCGTGATCTCGATTGTGGCCGGTCTCGCGGCGCAGACCTCACTGGTCAACGTCTTCGCCGGCATCCAGCTCGCTTTCACCGACGCGATCCGGGTGGACGACGTCGTGGTGGTCCAGAAGGAGTGGGGCCGGATCGAGGAGATCACCCTGACCTACGTGGTGGTCCACATCTGGGACGACCGCCGGCTGATCCTGCCCTCCACGTACTTCACCACCACTCCGTTCGAGAACTGGACGCGGCGCCAGTCCGAGGTCATGGGCACCGTGGAGTTCGACCTCGACTGGCGTGCCCCCGTGGAGGCCATGCGGGCGGAGCTAAAGAAGGTCCTCGCCTCGACCGAACTCTGGGACAACCGCGTGGGCATCCTGCAGATCACCGACGCGACGGCTGGCTTTGTCCGGGTTCGCATCCTGGTCAGCGCCGGGGACAGCGCCTCGCTCTTTGACCTGCGCTGCCTGATCCGCGAAGAGCTGGTGCTCTTCCTGCAGCAGGAACACCCGACGGCGCTGCCGCACGTCCGGCTCGAGTCCATGCCGGCCGCCGGAGCCTCGACGCCGCCCGCGCCCCGCCGTCCGGGCAAGCTCTCCGCGGCGGACGACACCGCCTCGCGCTTGCCCTCCGACCCGCACGATTCACAGCTGTTCACCGGTTCCATCGAGGCCGTGCAGCGTTCCCGTGCGTTCTCCGGCCCGGGCGAGGATGTGTTCGAGGACCGCGACAAGTCGATCGCGGCGCAGAACTAGGCCCGCCCTGCCGGGCCAGTCTTCCCTCGCGGCTGGTGCAGGTCGATAATCGGAGCCATGACCATTCCCCCAGCGCCCGAGCCGTCCCCGTTCCCGCCGGAACCGGGGCCGACGTCGCCCGAGCCGCAGCCCGGCGATCCGTTCCCGCCGGATCCGGGGCCGACCCCGCCGTCGCCCATTCCCGGGCCTGAGCCTGTACCGGGGCCAGCGCCCACACCGTCGCCGGCACCGGGACCGTTCCCGACGCCTAATCCACTCCCGATTCCGGACCCTGGACCTGTGCCGCCGCGGCCCGACCCCACAAGGTTCTGAACCGCGGTTTAAAGCAACGCGGGGTCACTTACGGCCCATCCTGATAGCCAGGATGGGCCGTAAGTGACCCCGCGTTGTTTGTAGAGGGTCGGGACTGACTCCTCGCCGGGCGCCTAGTCGATGACGATGTCGTGGGTCCGGTGGTCGTACTGGATGACCAGCAGGCCGCCGCGGTGGTGCACCTCGTGGTTGGCGCCGTCGAAGTGGCCGAAGGCGCCGTAGTTCTCGTCCCAGGACCGGTTGATCGCGATCTTGAAGCTGTAGGAGCCGGCCGGCAGTTCCGCGGCGAGCTTCCAGAGTTGGTCCACCTCGTCCAGCTGCATCTGGACCTCGTCGTACTGCGGGGCCCAGTTGGCAGGCGCACCCAGCAGGACGGTGAAATCGCCGGCAACGGCAACCGCCTCTGGTTGCTCGATGGCCACCACGCCTGCTGCAGGGGCGGCTTCGGCGGACGCCTCGGACGCCGCCTTACGCTTCCGGACGGCCTTCGCCACCGGAGCCACGGCCTCTTCGACCAGCTTGGCAGCTGTGTCGGCCACCTTTTCGGCGACCTTTTCCGCCACCTGGACGGCCTTCGGGGCTGTCTTGGGCGCCGGCTTGCCGGCGGCTTTCCCGGCCGGGGCGGACGGCAGCGGGGTGTCGGCCGGGACCGGAGTACCGGCGTCGAGCGCTGCCGTGAAGGCGGCGGGGTCGGCGAAGGCGACCGTAGCGCGCTGGCCGTCCTCGGTGATGGTCCAGCCGGAGCGGCCCTTGACCAGCCAGCCGGCCTTGACCAGCTTGGCCGTCGCGGTGGTGAGGGCCTTGTGGCCGCGGGGAATGCCGCCGCTGAGCAGTTCGCGCTCATGGTCATTGAGCGGCACCCGGGCGATGGCCTCGCCCAGCACGACGCCGGCGTTCAGTTTTTCGCCTGACCAGACCCCCTCGGCCAGGACGTCCAGCACAGCCTTAAGCCGAAGGTTCGTGTTTTCCGCAGCGTTCGCGCCCATGGGTCTCCTTTAGAAGCAATTGATCCACCTGCATTTTGCCAAGGTTCGGCAGGTTCCGCGACCGGACCGGGTTAACTCTGGGTGTCGTGACCCACTATGACGGACCGGAGTGCCGCTGTGCGGCTAGATCCGGGGGATCAGCACCGGGGTGTTCTTCTTGTACGCCTCGTAGTCGGCCTGGCCGCCCCACTTGGTGTCGGCTTTCTTTTCGAGATGCGGTACGCCGCTGACCTTGGTGATCAACAGAGCCACGAACACCGGTGAGATGAGGGCAACCCACTGCCAACCTTGCAGTGTGGGCAAGGCAATGATCGCGACGCCGACCCAGAGCAGGATCTCGCCAAAGTAGTTCGGGTGCCGGGACTTCGCCCACAAACCTGTCGAGATGAACTTGCCCTTGTTGGCGGGGTCCGCACTGAACCGGGACTTCTGGGAGTCCGCCAAAACCTCGCAGCCGAAGCCCGCCACCCACACCAGGAGGCCGGCTACGGCGAAGCCATCCAGCGCTACCCGGTTCGCGGATGTCATGGCCACCCACGCGGCAGCGGCGGTGAACGCCACCCAAATGCCCTGCATGGTCCAGACACTGAGGAAGCGGACAAAGGAGGGCTTGATGTCGTCAAAACGGTCATCCTTGCCGGCCCGGCTGATCCGACGGAACAGGAACGTACCCAGCCGGACCGCCCAGACAAGCACCAAACCCGCGAGCAACAATCCCCGCGCGTCGATGCCCGGAGTGAGCAGGACGAGCAGCAGCGTGACGGCGATGTAGCTCAGCGACCCGGTCAGGTCGAAAAACTTTTCCGTCTGCGCCAGGAACGCCGGAATGAACGCCAGCCACTGGATCAGGAAAGCGGCCCCGACGGCCAGCGCGAAAACGGGAATCCCGCCGGCCACGGCGCCGCCCTGGCTGCCGGCAACCGCCAGCAGCGCCCCAATCACGACAACCCCGGGAATGCTGGCGAGGGCTTTGCGGTCCGAGTCTTTCATCAGGATGTTCCTTTCACAGGCGTCGCCAAGCGCTGGCGCTCCGGGGCGGGGAACCCCGCCACCATCAGTATTGTTCAATACTGGAGAATCGCAGCCCTGACTGGCCGCCGCCTATACTTCGGGGAACGCCAGCACCTTGCCGACAAGAGGAGCCACCATGACCGGTCCCACCAAGAAGTGGCTGCTCGCTTACGCAGTTGCCGCCGTCATCTTTGCCGGCATCGACGCCCTCTGGATCAGCACCGTGGCGAACAACCAATACCGCAGCCAGATCGGGCACCTGCTCCCCGCCAGCTTCAACGTCCTGGGCGCGGTGCTGTTCTACGTCGTCTACGTCGTGGGCATAGTGCACTACGGCATCCGCCCCAACGATCCCAATGCCACACTGCGGAGCCGGGCGGCCGGGGCGGCGCTGTTCGGTTTCTTCACCTACGCAACCTGGGCCCTGACCGCGTTCGCGATCCTCAAGGACTTCCCCGCCGTGGTGGCATTGACCGACATCGTTTGGGGAGCCGCGGTGTGTGCGGCCGTCACCGCTCTCACTGCCCTGCTGCTGCGGCTGGGCAAACCCGTTGCCCACGGCAAACAAGCTGGCTAGAGTGGGTTGATCGCCGCCGCCCCCGCTCGCTCGGGGCTGATCTGCGGCACTCCCCTCTGGTTCAGGAGATCTCCATGGAATCACGCACCCTCGGCTCACTCACCGTCTCCGCCCTTGGGCTCGGCTGCATGGGCATGAGCGAGTTTTACGGCCAAGGCGACGAAAAGGAGTCCGTCGCCACCATCCATGCCTTCCTCGACGCGGGCGGAACGCTGCTGGACACCGCGGACATGTACGGCCCGTTCACCAATGAAAAGCTGGTAGGCAGCGCGATCGCCGGACGCCGCGACGACGTCGTCCTCGCCACCAAGTTCGGCAACGAACGCCGCGAGGACGGTTCGTGGGTCCGCATCAACGGCACGCCCGAGTACGTCCGGGCCGCGTGCGACGCGAGCCTGCAGCGCCTCGGTGTCGACCACATCGACCTGTACTACCAGCACCGGGTGGACAAGACCGTGCCGATCGAGGAAACCGTCGGCGCCATGGCCGAGCTGGTCCAGGCCGGCAAGGTCAAGCACCTGGGCCTCTCCGAAGCCAGCGCCGACACCGTCCGCCGCGCCCACGCCGTGCACCCGATTACCGCGCTGCAGACCGAATACTCTTTGTGGGAGCGCGAGCCGGAGACCAAGATCTTCCCGGTCCTCGCCGAACTCGGCATCGGCTTCGTCCCCTACAGCCCGCTGGGCCGCGGCTTCCTCACCGGCCAACTGCGCAGCGAGGAAGACTTCGCTGAGGACGATTTCCGCCGCCACTCGCCGCGTTTCCAGGGCGAGAACTTCACCCGCAACCTCGAGCTTGTGGACCGGGTGACGGAACTCGCCACGGAGAAGGGCTGCACCCCGGCGCAGCTGGCCCTCGCGTGGCTGCTGGCGCAGGGCGAGCACATCGTGCCGATCCCCGGGACGAAGAAGCGCGAACGGCTGCGGGAGAACCTGGGCGCCGTCGACGTCGAACTCTCCGAGAACGACCTCGCCCGGCTCGATGAGCTGGCTCCGGCCGGCGTCGCCGCTGGCGCGCGCTACCCGCACATGGACAGCATCGACGTCTGAGACCACAACGCGGGGTCACTTACGGCCCATCCCCAGGGGTGGCATGGGCCGTAAGTGATCCCGCGTTGCGTCAAGGGCTTTAGCGTCCCGAGGCTGCCAGTTCGGCCAGCAGCTCGGTTTTGCGTTCCTCGCTCGCGAAGGAGGACCGGATGGAGTTGGCGGCGAGCCGCACGCAGTCGAACTCGGAGAGCCCGATCACGGACTTGAGCTGGGCAAAGTTCTCATCCACGTACCCGCCGAAGTAGGCCGGGTCGTCCGAGTTCACACTGACGTTGAGCCCGGCCGCGAGCATGCCCGGCAGCGGGTGCTCGGCCAGGGTGTCGACCGCGCGGAGCCGGACGTTGGAGAGCGGGCAGACGGTCAGCGGCATGAGTTCGTTGACCAGGCGTTCCACCAGCTCTGGGTCCTCCATGCAGCGGATGCCGTGGTCGATCCGTTCCACGCCCAGCACGTCCAGCACCTCGATGATGTACGACGGCGGGCCCTCCTCGCCGGCGTGCGCGATGCGGTGCAGTCCGGCCTCCTTGGCGCGGGCAAAGAGCCGTTCGAACTTCGACGGCGGGTTGCCCACCTCCGCCGAGTCCAGCCCGATGCCGGCGATCGGCGCGTCCATCGCCAGCAGTTGCTCCAGCACCTCCAGCGCCGACTCTTCGGAGAGGTCGCGCAGGAACGCGGCGATGAGCAGGGTGGAGACGCCGAACTCCTGCGCGGAGGTGGCCAGCACGGAGGCCACGCCGTTCACGCACGTCGCCAGCGACACGCCGCGGGACAGGTGCGCCTGCGGATCCAGCATGATCTCGGCGTGCCGCACCCCGGCTGTGGCGGCGCGCGCCAGGTACGCGCGGGTCATATCGGCGAAGTCCTGCTCGGTCTGCAGCACGGCCATGTTGGCATAGTAGAGATCCAGGAACGACTGCAGGTCCGTGAACTCGTACCGCGCGCGCAGCTCGTCCAGGTCCGCGTAGGGCAGCGCGATCCCGTTTCGTTCCGCGAGCGCGAAGATCAGTTCCGGCTCCAACGTGCCCTCGATATGCAGGTGCAGCTCGGCCACGGGCAGCGCGGCATGGACTCCTGCCGGGACCTCCGCGAACTCGGGGACGCCCTCAGCCTGGGCCGCGTCGACGCCGCCATTGTTAGTTTCCATTCGGTAAGGATATGCCTGCCGGAAGCAAGGACGGATAGAGTCGAACAGATGCAGAATAATCAGCAGGCTTCCGATCTTGCCGGCCTGGCGCCGGACCGCCCCACGGATGGTTTCGTCCGGGTCCGCGGCGCCCAGGAAAACAACCTGCGCAACGTGGACGTGGACGTGCCCCGCGACGCGATTGTCGCCTTCACCGGCGTCTCCGGCTCCGGGAAGTCCTCCCTGGCCTTCGGCACCATCTACGCCGAGGCCCAGCGCCGCTACTTCGAATCTGTGGCGCCCTACGCCCGGCGGCTGATCCAGCAAGGCCACAACCCCAAGGTTGAGCTGATCACCGGGCTGCCGCCCGCCGTCGCGCTCCAGCAGCGCCGCGGCACCCCCAGCTCCCGTTCCACCGTGGGCACGGTCACCACGCTGTCCAACTCGCTGCGGATGCTCTTCTCCCGCGCCGGCAGCTACCCCGACGGCGCCGCATCGCTGGACTCGGACGCGTTCTCCCCCAATACCGCGGCCGGCGCCTGCCCCGAATGCCACGGCCTCGGCATCGCGCACACGGTCAGCGAATCCTCGCTGGTCCCGGACACCTCGCTGAGCATCCGCGACGGCGCCATCGCCGCGTGGCCCGGCGCCTGGCAGGGCAAGAACCTGCGCGACATCCTCACCCACCTGGGTTACGACGTCGATACCCCCTGGCGGAAGCTGCCCAAGAAGGACCGCGACTGGATCCTCTTCACCGAGGAACAGCCCGTGGTGGAGGTGACGCCGCAGCGCGACCGGGTGGCCAAGCCGTACAAGGGCCGCTTCTGGAGCGCCCGCAGCTACGTCCTGCACACGCTCGCGGACTCCAAGAGCAGCACCATGCGCGAGAAGGTGCTGCGCTTCATGGAAACCGGCCCGTGCCCGCGCTGCGGCGGCAGCGGGCTGCGTCCCGAGGCGCTTGCCGTGACGTTCGCGGGCAAGACCATCGCCGAGCTCAACGCGGTGCCGATGACCGAGCTGGCCGCGATTATCCGCCCCACCACCGAGCTCACGTCCGCGGGCACGGCGTCGCGGAAGCAGTCCTCGGGCGAGTCCAACGAGGTGGCTGTTGCCATCACCCGCGACCTGCTCCAGCGCGTCACCGTGCTGCTGGACCTGGGCCTGGGCTACCTCGCGCTGGGCCGTTCCACCCCCACCCTCTCCCCCGGCGAGATGCAGCGGCTGCGGATCGCCACCCAGCTGCGCTCCGGGCTGTTCGGCGTGATCTACGTGCTCGATGAGCCCTCCGCGGGCCTGCACCCGGCCGACGCTGAGCCCCTGCTCGCGGTGCTGGACCAGCTCAAGTCCTCCGGCAACTCGGTGTTCGTCGTCGAGCACAACATGGACGTGGTGCGCCGGGCCGACTGGCTGGTGGACGTGGGCCCGCGCGCCGGCGAAGGCGGCGGCGAGGTGCTCTACAGCGGCCCGGTGGCCGGCCTCGCCGAAGTGGAAGCCTCCGTCACCCGGCCCTACCTGTTCCCGGATGCTGCCGGCAAGGCGGACGACGGCGGCCCGCGGGCCCGTCGGGAGGCGGCCGGCTGGCTGGAGTTGCGCGACATCAGCCGCCACAACCTGCAGGAGCTCGATGCCAGCTTCCCGCTCGGTGTCCTGACCGCCGTCACCGGCGTCTCCGGCTCCGGCAAGTCGACCCTGGTCAGCCAGGTCCTCGCCGAGGTGGCCAATTCCTGGCTGCACCCGGACTCTGACGCCGTCACCACAGAGGAAGCAGCCGACGACGCCGGGGAGCCCAGCGCCCCGCTGAGCGTGGGTCCCGTGTCCGGGCTGGAGCAGATCGACCGGCTGGTGAAGGTGGACCAGAAGCCGATCGGACGGACCCCGCGCTCCAACCTGGCCACCTACACCGGGCTGTTCGACGCCGTCCGCAAGGAGTTCGCGGCCACGGACGAGGCCAAAGCCCGTGGTTTCGGCGCCGGACGTTTCTCCTTCAATGTGGCCGGCGGACGCTGTGAAACCTGCCAGGGCGAGGGCTTTGTGGCCGTCGAGCTGCTGTTCCTGCCCGGCAGCTACGGCCCCTGCCCGGAATGCCATGGCTCGCGCTACAACCCGGAGACTCTGGAAGTAACTTACCGCGGCAAGAACGTGGCGGAAGTGCTGGGCATGACGGTCAACGCGGCGGCCGATTTCCTCACCGAGGTGCCCGCCGCCGCGCGCGCCCTGCAGACCCTGCGCGAAGTCGGGCTGGGCTACCTCCGGCTAGGCCAGCCCGCCACCGAGCTTTCCGGCGGCGAGGCCCAGCGCATCAAGCTCGCCACCGAGCTGCAGCGTGCCCAGCGCGGTCACTCGCTCTATCTGCTGGATGAGCCCACCACGGGACTGCACCCGGCCGACGTCGAACTCCTGATGGCCCAGCTGCACCGGCTGGTGGACGCCGGCAACACCGTCGTGGTGGTGGAGCACGAGATGGACGTCGTGGCCGCCGCGGACTGGGTGATCGATCTGGGACCGGCCGGCGGCGACGCCGGCGGCAAGATCATCGCCGCCGGGGAACCCGCCGTCGTCGCGCGCTCCAAAACAAGCAGGACCGCCCCGTACCTCGGGGCGGTCCTGAAGGGCTAGAGCCGGAACGGGCGTCAGGCAGTCTTGGGGAGTTCGCGGATGATGCGGACCTTCCACGCGGCGTCGTCGCTGGTGTCCAGCAGGGCCACGGTGCCCTGCGCAAGGTGCAACGCGACGCGCTTGGCGGCGAGCAGTTCCAGGTAGAGCTGTTCGTTCATCCGGGCCGGGGTGTCGATCACATACTTCACCGCGTCGCGGACCTTGCGGTAGTTGTCGCTGCGCTCCCGGTGCAGGTGGAGCTCGAGCAGCCGGCGCTGCCGCAGCCGCGGCTCGTGCCGGTTCAGCCATGACACGGCCGCGTGCACGGCCACCACGAGGGTCAGCGAGATGGCGTAGATTTCCCAGCCGCTGGAGAGCAGGAAGAGCGGCAGGTTGGCGATTGCGACGAGGGCGATGAAAAGGCGGAACGCGAGCAGGCGGCGCATGGTCAGGGCCACCGAGGCCAGGGCCGCGCGGAAACCGCTCTGCTCCTTGCGGGCCGCGGCAGGGTCCAGGGTGAATTCTTCGAGGACCAGGATTCCGTTGGCTTCCGGGCCGAGCATTTGTCCGTACTTGGGCGCAAAGGGCGCCGCTGCTTCAAGGGTCATGGCGGGTCTTCCGTGCGGCTGGGGTGGTTGGGCTAAATGATAAATCCCGAGGCTGGGAGCTGTCTGTAGGTATCCGCGATGTGAACACGCTCACCCGCGGCGCCCAGCAATTGGCGTTGCGGGCCCGTGGCCTCAAACTGGAGAGATGCAGACTTTCCTCCCCTTCCCCGATTTCCAGCAGAGCGCCGCGGCCCTTGACCCCGCGCGGCTCGGCAAGCAGCGCGTTGAGGCGCTGCAGATGCTGCGCGCGCTGGTGATTCCCGAGTACGGCTGGCAGTCCCACCCGGCCGTCCGGATGTGGATGGGCCACGTCCCCGCTTTGACGATGTACGGCCTGGCCATGGTGGACGAATGGACCGCCCGCGGCGGCGAAGACACCACCCGGGAGAAGATCATGGAGTTCGCTCCGCAAGCCGCGCACCCGGACTACGCCGCCAAGATCCCGATGCCGTACTGGCTGGGGAACCCGGACTTCCACGCCAGCCACCGCTCCCGGCTGCTCGCCAAGGACCAGCGGTTCTACACTGCGGTGTTCCCCGGCACGGATCCGGATCTGGAGTACGTGTGGCCTGAACCCAAGCACGAGTTGCTGCCGGAAGATCCCGCAGGAGACCGCATGTGGGTCCTCCGCCTGCCGCTGGGCGATACCGATCCAAAGCAGCTGGACACGATCAGCCTGCCGCCGGTTCGCGGCAAGGCAGCAAACGCCGGGGACGACGAGTACGAGTTCGTCTACGCGGACAACGGGTCGCGCCGGCCGGACAAGAACGCCCGCAAGCGCCCCGCCAAGCCACTGGTGAAGAAGCCCACCCGCAAGCGCCAGGCCCAGGAAGAGGCGTTCACCACGCTGCCAGGGAAATCCGTCGTGGCGATCCCGCTCGAGGGCGGCCGCTCCTTCGCCGTCGGCGAGGTCCAGGGGCGTCCGATCACGGTGGACGGCGTGTTTGCACGCAACTTCCAGGTCAACGAGGTCCTGGCCCGCCGGGACTTCGACTACCCGGCGCTGCTGCAGGATCCCCGGGCGTTCTTCCCGATCCCGGCACGGTAGCGCGGTAGTTCGGGGCGCGCGGTTAGCGGCTCCGGGCGACTCTCCTGCTCGCGGGTTCGGTCCGCCGTCGGCGCTTCCGAACGTCGAGCCCGAACGAAACCCGCGAGGGGCGGCTCCGTCGCTCACCGCGCTGCCCGCATTTACTGGCAGACTGGCCCGTATGACTGTACTGCTGGCCGGTTGCGGCGATCTGGGTACCGAAGCCGGCCTGCGCTTTGCCGCGGCCGGCCACCGCGTGGTGGGCTGGCGGCGCTCCCCGGGGAAGCTGCCGACGGCGATAGAGGGCGCCGCGGTTGACCTGACTTCCGGCGAACTGCCGCCGGTCCCGGCGGACACCACCGCCGTCGTCGTCGCGATTGCGGCGGATTCCCCCACCGAGGAAGCCTACCGGGCGGCCTATGTGGACGGCCTGGCCCGTGTGCTCGACGCCGTGGCCGCTTCCGGTGAGCCGGTCCGCCGGGTGCTGTTCGTGTCCTCCACCGCGGTGTACGGCGACGCCGACGGCGGCTGGGTGGACGAAACGACGACGCCGACCCCCGGCGGGTTCTCCGGCCGCATCATCCGCGAAGCCGAGGACCTGCTCTATACCCGCCTGCGCGGCACCGGGGTTACGCCGGTGGTCCTGCGGCTCGGCGGGATCTACGGACCCGGCCGGACCCGACTGATCGACCAGGTGCGCAGCGGAAACGCCACGGTCCCGGCCGAGTCCCGCTTCACCAACCGGATCCACCGCGACGACGCCGCTGCCGCCATCGTGCACCTGTGCACCATGGCCGCCGAGCCGGCGCCCGTGTACCTGGGCGTGGACAACGAGCCGGCCGAACTTGGCGAGGTGCTGCGGTTCCTGGCCCGCGAGCTGGGGCTCCCGGAGCCAGGGCCTACCGAACCGGCGTCGGGGGCTGCCGGAGCAGGCGGCGGCGAGCCGTCGCGTGGCGGGAACAAGCGCGTCAGCAACGCGCTGCTGCGCGGTACGGGCTTCGAGTTCGAGTATCCGAGCTTCCGCGAGGGCTACCGTGCCATCCTGGCCGGCGTCGGCGAGCGGCACCCCTGACGCGGCGTTTGCTCGCAGGGCACTAGAGTTCACTCCCGACTTTTCCGAGGGGCAGCATGGATTTTCAGCACATCATCGAGACGGTCGGCCGGTTCATGGATTTCGCCGGCGTGGCCATCATGGTCATCGGCGCGCTGGTGTCGATCCCGATGGCTTTGCGGGGGTTCCAGCCACGGCAGCTGCCGTCCGGCTCCGAACCGCTGTCGGTCTACCGTTCCTACCGGCAACTGCTGGGCCGTTCCATCCTGCTCGGCCTCGAGCTGCTGGTGGCGGCCGACATCATCCGGACCGTCGCCGTCACCCCCACCTTCGAGAGCGTGGGCGTGTTGGCCATCATCGTGCTGATCCGGACGTTCCTGAGCTTCTCCCTCGAACTTGAAATCACCGGACGCTGGCCCTGGCAGAAGCAGCCGGCGGTCGCCCAGGCGCCGTCGACGGGCGGCTGACCGGTTCTCCCGAGAGCGGAAAGCCCTTCTCGGCGCTCGCTGGCTCCGGCTAGGCTCGCGAAATGACGAATTCATTTGCCGCCAAAGCCACCGAATTGCTGAGTCTCCACCGCGCGCCCGGGATCCTGCAGGTCATCAACGTCTGGGATGTGATCACCGCGAAGGTCGTCGCCGACGTCCCCGGCACCACTGCCCTGGCAACGGCCAGCCACTCCATTGCTGCTTCGCTGGGTTATGAAGACGGCGAGAAGATCCCACTGGACGAGATGATCGCCGCCGTCGGCCGCATTGCCGCGGCGACCTCCCTGCCGGTCAGCGCCGACCTTGAGTCGGGCTACGGCAACCCGGGCGAGGCCGCCCGCAAGGCGATCGGCGTCGGCATTGTTGGTGCCAACATCGAGGACCAGATGCGGCCGCTCGCGGACGCGGTGACCCAGATGAGTTCCGTGGTGCGGGCGGCCGAGGCCGAGGGCATCGACTTTGTCCTCAACGCCCGCACGGACGCGTTTCTGAAGGGCAAGGACCGGGACCCCGGCGCAGTGCTCGCGGACGCGGTTGAGCGCGGCCGGGCCTTCCTGGACGCCGGCGCCACGACCGTGTTTGTACCCGGGCTGCTGGACGAAGCCACCGTCAAGGCGCTGGTGGACGGCATCGGGTGGAACAAGGTGTCAGTCATCAACGTCCCCGGCTCACTGGCCCCGGCCAAGCTTCAGGAACTCGGCGTCGCCCGCATCTCATACGGTCCGTGGACCCAGCGCGTGGCGCTGACCGCCCTGGCGGATACCGCGGCGGAACTGCTGTCCGGCGGAGAACTTCCGGGCGGTACCCGGGCCCTGAACTAACGGGCCGCGAACCGATGGCAAACGATCCCTGGCCTGCGGCGCCGGAGCTGCCGCGACCGGTCATCATGGACCAGCGGTGGACGGACGCCGTGTTCCTGCACTGGCGCATCCCCGAGGCGGTTGCCGCGAAATTCATGCCGCCCGGCGTTGTTCCGGACCTGTTCGACGGATCGGCTTGGGTGGGACTCATCGGTTTCCGCATGCAGGGCGCCGGCTTGGGCCACGGGCCCGGCATTCCGTACTTCGGCAGCTTCAACGAGATCAACGTGCGGCTCTACTCCCGGGAAGCGGACGGCACGCGGGGCGTGGTTTTCCTGAGCCTGGACGCGTCCCGCCTGGCGGTGGTGCTGGCTGCCCGAGTGGCGGGAATTCCCTATGTGTGGTCCCGGGACCGGTTCAGGGCAACGAACCTGGCGGACCCGTCGACCGGGTATTCGGTGCGCAGGTTTCGGGGCGGGGCACGCAGCGATTTCGCGGTAGTCCCGGAGTCCGACGCCGGAGCAACCGATCCGCTGTCCGTCCACCTCACGGCCCGGTTTGGTTTACATACCCGCTTCCGCGGCAAGACGTTCTACGTTCCGAATACGCACACGCCGTGGCCGCTGTACCCGGCTCGGGTGACGGTGTTGGAGGACCAACTCGTCGCAGCGGCCGGCATCGCTGTGTCGGGGCCGCCCGACTCGGTGTTGTTCTCGCCGGGCGTTCGGACGCAGTTCGGACGGCCGCGGGTTTTGGATTAGGGCGGGCCCGAGTCGAGTTGCGGCCTACCAGTTCGGTGCGCGTTCCGCGGCGGGCTAATAATGTCGGTGGTCGGCAGTTGAATGGGGTTATGGGAATCGGTGCAGCCCTCATCGTTCGTCCGGCCAGTTGGCCGGGCGGTGAGGGGCGCAGCGCTGGTCCTGTTGTTGACGAGGTCCTGGTGCTGCTCCGACGGTTGTGCGCGACGGCGGCCGGGGACGCGGCGCTGCTGGGATTCGCTGAGGCGGCGGAGTTCGCTGGCCGGGTCGAGGAAGTTTCCCGGGCGTTGGAGTATTTGCAGGTCGTTGCCGCGGGGGCCGTGGACCGCACCCGCAAAGAGAGCCCCGATGCGCTCCCGGCCGCCGGTGACGGGTACCGCAGGACCGGGGACTTCCTCCGGGACCGGCTGCAGATCACCGCCGTCGAGGCCCACCGCCGCCTCACCCTCGCCGGCGCCCTGCTGCCCCGCGCCGGGATCACCGGCCAGCCTCTGGCGGCCCTGCACGAGGAACTCGCCGCCGCCGTGGCCGCCGGTACCGTCCCGTCCCGGTCCGCGACCATCATCAGCCAGGCCCTAGAACGCGCCCGGCCGCTCTGCGACCCGGACACGAGTGCCCGGATGGAACACGCCCTGACCCGCACCGCCGCGGAACATGACCCGGATTTCCTGGCCCGGATCGCCCGGCGCTGGATGGACGCAATCGACCAGGACGGCGCCGAACCCGCCGAAGACGTCCTCCGCCAGTTACAGGGCGCGTTCCTCCGCAAACCCCGCCACGGCCTCCAACACCTGGAGATCTTCGCGACCACCGCACAATACGAACACCTGCTGACCGTGATGAACACCGCCACCAACCCCCGCACCACCCCGGGCGCGGCAATCGACGGCAACACCGCAACCGGCACCGCAGCACTCAACGGCGAAGAACCCGACGGGACAGGACCGGGCAGCATGGACCGGCGGTCCCGGCCGCAGAAACTCCTCGACGGACTCGTCGGCGCCTGCAAAGTCGCCCTAAGCTCCGGCGGGCTGCCCGCCGCGGGCGGACTCCGGCCCCAGATCATGGCCACCATCGACTACCGCGACCTCCTCGACCGCCTCCACCAGCGCGCAGAGACCGACACCGGCACCGGGACACTGGCGTTCACCGGACCCGTCACCGCCGCGACCATCCGCACCATCGCCTGCGACGCCGACATCATCCCCGTCCTCCTCGGCTCCCAAGGCCGCCTCCTGGACATCGGCCGTACCACCCGGCTCTTCCCGCCCCACCTCCGCAAAGCCATCACCGCCCGCGACCAAGGCTGCGCCTTCCCCTCCTGCACCATCCCCGCCCCCTGGTGCGAAGCCCACCACATCACCTACTGGTCACAAGGCGGCACCACCTCCGCAGACAACGGAACACTCCTCTGCTCCCACCATCACCACCTGATCCACAAAGAACAATGGACCATCCAACCCCGCCACGGCATCCCCTGGTTTATCCCACCGCCCCACCTCGACCCCCACCAAACACCCCGAAGAAACCACTACTTCAGATCGTGACCGCGGGGTATCGACATACAGGCGACTCGATCATTCGAACTGACCAGGCTCTGGGCTCAGAATGTCCGTTAGTTTCCGAAGGAGCGTACTCTTGTCGTCCGCGACCAGGCCTTATCAAAGCTGCTGAACCGTGGTGTGATGACTACCAGATGGCCTTTGTGATGACAGTTCAGAGGGGAATACTCGTGACACGGGACAGCAGCTTCAATTCTCTTAAGACCAGCCGCTCCCGCACGGCGCAGGCTCAAGTGATCATCGGTGCATTCGTAGCGGCTATCTGCTGGTGGATCGGGCTGACCGGGTATGTCATCGTCGGCGGCCCAGCCAGCGGCGGGGTTGGACTGCTTGTCTTTATCGCAGTACCGGCGGCGGCAACCTTGGGAACTTACCTCGTGGCACGCCGAACCAGACGCTCTGTTAGCTCAGGTTTGTTGCCGGTTCCCCTGCCTGACGTGCACGGATCTTCACGTCCCGGGCGCCATCGTGCAGTTGTGTCGTCCAGTGCATCGACCCGTCAGGGAAATCTCCCGACTTCCAGCCGCCGCGGGCGGAGCCGCTTGGGGACTCGTGATGTCTTGCTCGCCATAGCGGGGTTTGCGGCGGCCCTTTTTTGGTGGATTGGGCTCACCGGCTACCTTGCGGTTGGAGGTGCGGCCAGTGGCGCATCGGGGGCCGCGGTATTCCTCGCCGTACCGGCTGCCGCGACCGCAGGAACGTTTCTGGCGGCTCGCCGTCGCAGTCGCCGTGTGCCTAAATTGACCTAGGGACGAGTGCGCTTGAACTCGGTGACGGACGTCGTCAGCCCCGCAAACTGCCGCTTCGGCGCGTAGCCAATAGCTTCCATTGCCTTGCGCGCGCCGGTCTTGCTGGACACTTCCACAACCCAAACGGTGTCGTATTGGAGAATCCGCTTTTTGGCTGTCTTGACGTCGTAGCGCCGGTCAAATATACGCCCCCATTGGGCGGCCGGAAGAGCCATTGTGGGATCGTTGAGTCGCTCAAAATCGGCCCGGTAGCCCTGGAATGCCATGTCCCGGTCGTTGCTTATTACGAACGCGTCATTCGGGGCGGCGTTCCTCTGGATAGTTTCAGCAATGAAACGGAAGTCATCACTTTCAATGCGCCCATATTCCGTCCGCTGGCCGACATACGACGGCACCGAGATCACGAGGGCGGCGGCCAACACCGCAACCAGCCAGCGTCGATGGACAGGACGTCCGAGCGGCCTGGCCAGCAGCGGAGCGGCAGCCAGCATTGGCAGGGCGGCCAGTTCGAACGAGACATACCGCGGCAGGTAATAGCCGCGCCCGGCGATCGCTGATCCTAGAATCACCAGTGCCAGCGGCAGCACAAGCCATGGCAAGGCCAGCTTCACTGCGAAATGCTTTCGGGCCAGGATTGTGCCGATCAGTGCCGCAACCCAGACGACCGCCGCCAGGCCGTACATCGAAAAGTCCTCGCCCGGCGTCGGTTTGGGGCTGGTGACGAAGTCCTCCGAAACGGAATAGGCGTCGCTGAAGAACTGGATAAAGGCGACCTCGTAAGGTGTGGACGCCCCGATGGGCTGCACCCAAGCTATCTGAAACTGTTGGCGCGAGGCGACGGCGGCGATCAGGGCTGCCGGGACAAGCCACCCTAGCGAGGCCACCGCCATGCCACGCCATTGTCTGCGCAGGCGCCCGTCGACCAGCAGGGTAATCCCGTGCGCCGCGACCAACAGCACGGCGTAAAACGACAAACTAACGGTGAGCAGGCCGGTAAGTCCGTACCAGAGCCACCGCAGTTTGGTCGGGGCTTCGCGGATGAGCACCAGCAGGTAGGTTGCCAGCACAGCCCCCAAAACGGTCATGGCATACGAGCGAGCGTCCGTGGCCACGTACTGGACCCGCGGGAGGATGACGAAGATGACCGCGGCGCTCACTCCGTAGGCGGTCCCCCCGAGCCTGCGGCAGAGTGCCGTCAGCAGTCCAGCGGCCACTGCCACCGCGATCAGGCTGGGCGTGCGCAGCGACAATTCGGACAGCCCGAAAATTCGAGTCCAGCCATACATCAGGCCGTAGTAGGCGCCGTGAACCGCATCCACTTTCCCCAGCATGGTCCAGAGCTCGGGAAAGTCCCGGTTGACCGCGCTGACGGTGGCTGACTCGTCAGTCCAAAAGCTCGGGACGGACACTCCGACCATTGAATAGAAAAAGGTAAGCAACCCCACGATTAAGGGGACGCGGCTGGTTCTACTCACCGGACAATCTAAGCATGGATGCGCAGGTGCATTGGCTGCCCCGCCTGGGGCGTCCAAGCCTCCCTCCGCGCTACCGCCCCGCCGCGTACCCTTGGGCGCCGCGGGGGTTGGCCGCGGCCTGCAGCACCCCCGTCGCGGGGTCCCGCACGACGGCGGACAGCCGGCCGAGGGTCCAGCCGCCGGCCACGGTCACAACGTGCCCGCGGCGCTTCAGCCCCGCGATGACGTCCTCGCCCAGCCGGTCCTCGACCACGGCACCGCCGGGCTCCCAGGTGCGCGGCCAGAACGAGCCGGGCATCGACGTCGTATGGAACGTCGGTGCGTCGATGGCTTGCTGCGGCGAGTAGCCGCCCACGATCGTTCGCAGCAAGTACGGCAGCTGCCACTGGTCCTGCTGGTCACCGCCCGGCGAACCCAGCGCGGTCACGGCGTGCCCCTCCCGGAGGACCAGGGTCGGGGTCAGGGTGGTGCGGGGCCGCTGGCCCGGAGTGAGGGTGGAAGGTGTGCCCGGCTCCAACCAGGTCATCTGCAGGCGGGTGCCGAGGCAGAAACCCAGCTCTGGAATCGCGGGCGAGGACTGCAGCCAGCCGCCGGACGGGGTGGCCGAGACCATGTTTCCCCAGCGGTCCACGACGTCGATGTGGCAGGTGTCGCCGCGGGTTTCCCCGCTCGGCGCTACGGTTGGCTCGCCGACGCCCAGTCCCGCCGGTCCGGACCCCACACCGTTCCGGACCAAAGCTGGCGGCGTGTATTCGGTGCGCAGCTGCGGCAGATAAGGCTCGCGCCCCGGGACCTTCCCGGGCCGGAATTCGTGTGACGCCCGCTCCGTGATCAAATCGCGGCGGCCCGCGCTGTACTCCTCGGACAGCAGGTACTCCAGCGGTACGTCCGTGTCGCCGTAGTACGCCTCGCGGTCGGCCAGCGCCAGCTTCTGGGCCTCCAGGATTGTGTGCGCCCCGAGCTCGGTCGACGGATCGAGATACTGGTCCTCGAACCCGGCGAGGATGGCCAAGGTCTGCAGCAGCGCCGGACCCTGACCCCACGGCCCGGTCTTCGCGATCGTGTGGCCCCGGAAATCGATGGTGGCCGCCGACTCATAGCCTGCTTCGAAGCCGGCCAGGTCGGACACCGCCAGGACGCCCCGGTGGTCGGTCCCAGAGGAGTGCCGGTGCGGGGCCTGCACGGATTCGACCATCGCCCGGGCTACGAAGCCCTCGCGCCATTCCCGGCGGGCAGCATCGATCCGCGCCTCCCGGGACCCGTCGGACCCCAACGCCGAGCCTGCTTCGATGAGCCGCTCCAGCGTCCGGGCGTAGGCAGTGTTGCGGATGACGTCGCCCTCGGCCGGAATCCGGCCGCCGGGCATCCACAGCTCGGCCGAGCTGGGCCAATGCTCCTGGAACAGCTCCGCCACCGCGGCAATCGTGGTGCCGACGCGGCCGAGCACCGGGTGCCCGTCGCGCGCATAGCCGATCGCAAACGCCAGGACCGCGTCCAGTTCCCAGGTACCGTGGTCGCGCAACAACAGGAGCCAGGCGTCGACGGCGGCGGGCACCGCGGCGGCCAGCGCCCCCGAGCCCGGCACCAGGTCCAGCCCTTCGGCGCGGTAGTACTCCACCGTGGCCGCAGCCGGCGCCGGCCCCTGCCCCATCAACACCACTGGCCTGCCGGGTTCGGCCGCCGTCACGAAGACACCCGTCATGTCCCCGCCCGGGCCGTTGAGGTGCGGCTCGACAACGTGCAGCACGAAGGCGCCGGCCGCGGCGGCGTCGAACGCGTTTCCGCCGCGTTCGAGCACCGCCTGCGCTGCCGCCGTCGCGATCCAATGGGTGGATGCACTCATCCCAAAGGTGCCCTGCAAGGTGGGGCGGGTGGTGAACTGCTCAGCCGCGGTGAAGGTCATGGATCAGCCGAACAGCGCCGCCACGCGGGTCAGGGTCTCGTAGACCCCGTAGGCCAGTGGCACGCCGACGAGGGCCCATGCCACCGCGATTTTGCCGGTGGACGCTGTGACCGCCGTCTGTGTACCGGGGGTATGTGCTGTGCTCATCTCAGGCCTCCATGGCGGGTTCTGCAGACCGGTCGCGGTCCGGGCGGGGTTCGTGGAATCGTGCGTCGACCGGCTTGACCAGCAGGTTGGCCACAAAGCCGATCACCAGCAGCGCCACCATGGTCAGCAGCGCGGGCTGGTAGGACGCGGCATTCAGCTGGCCGGGCTTGCCCTGGGCGTCCAGGAAAGCGTTGACGATCAGCGGTCCGGCGACGCCGGCAGCCGACCACGCGGTCAGCAGCCGGCCGTGGATGGCGCCGACCTGGAATGTGCCGAAGAGATCCCGCAGATAGGCCGGAGCCGTCGAGAAGCCTCCGCCGTAGAAGGAGATGATGACAAAGGCGAGCGCCACGTAGAGGACCGTGGTCGAGGAACCGGCGAGGGCCAGCACCGTGTAGAGCAGCGCGCCGACGCCGAGGTACACCATGTAGATGCGCTTCCGGCCGGTCACATCCGAGGTCGCGGACCAGGCAAAGCGCCCGGCCATGTTGCCGATGGAGAGCAATCCCACGAAGCCGGCGGCGACGCCGGCACTGACCAGGGAGACGCCGTCGGACTTCCGGAAGAAGTCCTGGATCATCGGGGCAGCCTGCTCCAGGATGCCGATGCCGGCGGTGACGTTGCAGAACAGTGCGATCCAGACGAGCCAGAACTGCCGGGTCTTGACCGCGTTCTTCGCCGAGACGTTGTCCGTCGTGACCAGCTTTGACGCCTTGACCTTGGCCGGGTCGAAGCCGACGGGCTTCCAGCCGTCGGCTGGCACCTTGATGGTGAAAGCGCCGAAGAGCATGTAGGCGAGGTAGACGACGGCGAGGGTCAGGAAGAGCTTGCCGACCGAGTCACCGCTGGCAATCCAGCCCTTGGCGCCGGAGTTGGGGTCGTACATCTTCAGCAGCGCGGTGGAGACGGGGCTGGCGATCAGCGCGCCGCCGCCGAAGCCCATGATGGCCATGCCGGTGGCGAGTCCCGGGCGGTCCGGGAACCACTTGATCAGGGTGGACACCGGCGAAATGTAGCCGATACCCAGGCCGATGCCGCCGACCACACCGTAGCCGAGGTAGACGAGCCAGAGCTGGTGCGTGAAGATGCCCAGCGAGCCGATCACGAAGCCGCTGGCCCAGAACAAGGCGGACGTGAACATCGCCTTGCGCGGGCCGTTCTTATCCACCCAGGTGCCCATGATCGCGGCGGACAGGCCGAGCATCACGATCGCGATGGAGAAGATCACACCGATCTCGGTCAGGCTGGCGCCGAAGTGTTTGACCAGCGCCGTCTTGTAAACGCTCGTCGCGTACGCCTGGCCGATGCACAGGTGGACGGCGAGCGCCGCGGGCGGCACAAGCCACCGGTTGAACCCCGGCGGGGCAATAGTTCGTTCGCGGTCCAGCCAGCCCATAGTTGCTCCCTTGCGTGTCGAAAGACGCCGATGTCTCGGCGCTCTAGAGGCGAAAGGCCCAAATGCGGGCAGTTGCCTCCGGCAATCATGGTGCAATTCATCAGCAAACGTATCAGTTGTGCGCCGAGCGGTAGGGATTCCGCGATGAGCGGTCAGGTTACTTTCCGAGGCCCGCTTTCCGGAGCGCCTCGGCCATCGCGGTGTTGGCGGGCGCCGACGCCGGGGCCGCCGCCGGGGTCGCTTTGGGGCCAGGCGTGGGTGAGCCCTGCCTAGCCGGGGTCGGCGTGGCGGCGGACCTGGGCTGCGGTGGCTTCGCCTGGCCCCGACGGCCCCGGTCCTGCGAACCTGCCGCGGGTTCGTCGTCGAGCCGGAGCGTCAGTGAGATGCGTTTCCGGTCCGGGTGGGCCTCCAGCACCTTGACCCGTACCACTTGGCCGGACTTGACCACCTCGCGCGGGTCGGCGACGAACCGGTTGGCCAGCGCGGAGACGTGGACCAGCCCGTCCTGGTGCACTCCGACGTCCACGAACGCGCCGAACGCGGCCACATTGGTGACTGTGCCTTCCAACACCATGCCGGGCTTGAGGTCCGAGATCTTCTCGATCCCTTCCCGGAACGTCGCCGCCGCAAACGCGGGCCGCGGGTCCCGGCCTGGTTTTTCCAGCTCGGCCATGATGTCCCGCACGGTCGGCAGCCCGAACGAGCCGTCCACGAAGTCCTGGGGGTTGAGCGCAGCCAGGCCGCCGCCCTGACCGGCGCCCTGACCGGCGCCGGCCGCGGCCTTGATCTTCCGGGCCAGCGGGTACGCCTCCGGATGCACGCTGGAGGCGTCCAGCGGCTCCGCTCCCCCGCTGATCCGCAGGAAGCCGGCGCACTGTTCAAAAGCCTTCGCGCCCAGCCGGGGCACCTTCTTCAGCTCGCTGCGCTTGTTGAACGGACCGTGCTCGTTCCGGTACGCCACGATGTTCTCGCTCAGCAGCGGTCCGACGCCGGCCACCCGGCTCAGCAACGCGGGTGAGGCGGTGTTGACGTCCACCCCGACGGCGTTGACGCAGTCCTCGACGACGGCGTCGAGGCTGCGGTCCAGCTTCGACGCCGTGACGTCGTGCTGGTACTGCCCGACGCCGATCGACTTCGGCTCGATCTTGACCAGTTCCGCGAGCGGATCCTGCAGCCGCCGGGCGATCGACACCGCGCCGCGCAGCGACACGTCCATGCCGGGCAGTTCGGCCGCGGCGAGCGCCGACGCCGAGTACACAGACGCC
Source organism: Arthrobacter sp. YAF16 (assembly GCF_052113385.1). NCBI lineage: Bacteria > Bacillati > Actinomycetota > Actinomycetes > Micrococcales > Micrococcaceae > Arthrobacter > Arthrobacter sp. YAF16. Next base: position 184,329 of record NZ_JBFRDC010000003.1, on the reverse strand, counting down.
CCGGCCTCGGACACGACGAGTTTCTGCGGCGCGCCGCCGGCTTCGGCACCGAGCTGTTTGATCAGCTCCGCCGCGAGCTTGTCCGTCTCCCGCGAGGCGGTGCCGTTGCCGATCGCCACGAGTTCAACACCGTGTTTCCGGGCCAGCGCCAGGAGCGTGCGCAGCGCCTCATCCCACTTCCGTGCCGGGGCGTGCGGGTAGACAGTGTCCGTCGCAACCACCTTGCCGGTCCCGTCCACCACGGCGACTTTCACGCCGGTGCGCAGCCCCGGGTCCAGTCCCAGGGTGGCGCGGTTGCCGGCGGGTGCGGCGAGCAGCACGTCCCGGAGGTTGGCGGCAAACACCCGGACGGCCTCGTCCTCGGCCGCGGCGAACATCCGGCTGCGCAGGTCGCCGCTCAGGCGGCTGAGCACCCGCGAGCGCCACGCCTGCTGCGCCGTCTGCAGCAGCCAGGCATCGGCGGGCCGGCCTCGGTCGGCGACCCCAAGGAACTTGGCCACAGCGGCTTCGTACCGGCCGCGGGCGGCGGCCAGGGCGGCGTCGTCGTCCGGTTCCGCTTCGCTGAGATCCAGTTCCAGCACGCCGTCCTTTTCACCGCGCAGCAGCGCGAGGACCCGGTGCGAGGGCATCCCGGAGGGAGCCTGGGAGAACTCGAAGTAGTCCTTGAACTTCTGCCCCTCGGTTTCCTTGCCCTTCTTGACCCGCGACACCATCCGGCCCTGGGTCCAGAGCCGCTCCCGCAGGGTGGCGGCCAGGTCAGCGTCCTGCGCGACGCGCTCGACAAGGATGGACCGGGCTCCGGCCAGCGCAGCGGTGGCGTCACCGATGGCATGTTCTTCGTTCAGGTACCGGGCGGCTTCGCGTTCCGGGTCCAGCTCCGGCCGCTTCAGCAACGAGTCCGCGAGCGGTTCCAGGTCGGCCTCGCGGGCGATCTGGGCCTTGGTGCGCCGCTTCGACTTGAACGGCAGGTAGATGTCCTCCAGCCGCGACTTGGTGTCGGCGGCGACGACGGCGCCCTGCAACTCAGGGGTGAGCGACCCTTGGGCGGCGATTGCTTCCAGAATGGTCCGACGCCGGTCCTCCAGCTCGCGCAGGTAGCGCAGCCGCTCTTCAAGCCCGCGGAGTTGGGTGTCATCCAGGGCGCCGGTGGCTTCCTTGCGGTACCGGGCGATGAACGGCACCGTGGACCCGGCGTCGAGCAGCTCCACGGCCGCTTTCACCTGCCAGGGTTTCACGCCGAGCTCGGCGGCAATCTGGGTTTCAATCGGGGTGGTCACGGCGGGGTGCTGCGGGAGTTGGCTCACCCAGCCATTTTGCCTTACCCGGGTCAGGAGCCGGGCGTTACCGCAGCGTCGGGGGTCTCCTGCACGTCCTGCACGACCTCGTTGTGGCGCAGGAACCACGGCTTGAACGGCGGGTCGAAGCGGGCGAACCTCGGCGGCCCCACCGGCGTCAGCCCGGCCAGGGTCAGCGCCGACTGCAGCCCGTCGTTGCGCCGCGCGAACGCGGTTTCCGAGCCGCTGCCGGAGAAGCGCAGCGCCGCGGCCAGCGAGCCGGGAACGGCCCGGATCCTGACCTCGGGGTCGGTCGGGACCGGAGCGGTTTCTGCGCTCATGCCCGCGGGGAGGACAAAGGCGACCACGAAGTCGGCCGGCGCATCCTTCCCGGGCAACGGGCCGCTTTGGAGCACCGGAGTGGTCATCGCCAGTTTCTGCGAGGGGCCGTGGCCCGAGCTCCCCTGGCCTCCGGCTCCCGGGCCACCGGTCCCCTGGATCACCGGGGCGGTCATCGCCAGCTTCTGCGACGCGCTGTTGCTGCCACTGATGTAGTTGAACAGGTGGCGGAAGGCCGCATTTCCGGCGCGGTCAAAGCTCGCGTTGACCCGGATCTCGGCGACGACGTGCGCGGGATAGCGGCGCAAGTCGAAGTGTGGGTAGCTGCGGACCACCTCGAAGGGTTGTTGTTCGGTCATGGTCTTGCTGACCTTACGCCGCTCCCACGACGACGGCCAGTGTTTGAGTGTCAGAGGGCTTTGGTAGCTTGGCAGAAGAGAGATCGACGGCGTCGGGAGCCGGCCGGTCGGTCAAAATGAGTCAGTCGGCCAGAGCCAAGCAAAGCGGGGCGCAGTGTTTTTTCTTGAACCGGAAGTACCGGGCGCGGCACCGGATCTGGTCTACTCCGCGAGCGACCTTGTGGTGGCCGTCGGCTGCGAGTACCAGCTGCTCCGGAAGCTCGACGAAAAGCTGGGCCGTGCCCCGAAGGCTGACTTCGGCACCGATGAAATGCTCCAGCACGCGGCCATGCTGGGCGACGTTCACGAGCGCAAGGTCCTGGACGGGTTCATGGACGAGTTCGGCACCTGGGACCCCACCCGCGGGCGCGGCGTGTACGACGTCGTTCCCGCCACTGCCATGGACCGCGCCACCTTGGCGGCCAAGCACCACGAGTCCATCGAGGCGCTGCGGGCGGGCGCCGACGTCGTCTTCCAGGCCGCGTTCTTTGACGGCCAGTTCCACGGCCGCTCCGACTTCCTGGTCCGGCAGGCCGACGGCGGCTACGCCGTGTTCGACACGAAACTGGCCCGCCACGCCAAAGTGACCGCCCTGCTGCAGCTCGCCGCCTACGGCGACCAGCTGCTCAAGGAGGGCATCCCCGTGGATCCCGCGGTCACCCTTGTCCTTGGCGCCACGGTGCAATTGGCCGACGGCGGCTACGACTACGTCCGGAGCCACCACAAACTCGCCGAGATCCTGCCGGTCTTCCGGGAACGCCGTGAACGTTTCCTCGGCCTGACGGCCGTGCACATCGCACAGCCAGACGCTGTCCGCTGGGGCGCGGAGGATGTCACCGCCTGCGGCCGGTGCGACTACTGCCAGGAACAGGTCAAGGCCACCGACGATCTGCTCCTGGTGGCCCGGATGAACTCGGTGCAGCGCAAGAACCTCCACGAGCTGGGCATTCACACCGTCACGGAGCTGGCCCAAACTCCGCTCGCCAAGCCGACGCCCACGCTCCTGCGGCTGCAGGAACAGGCCCGGATGCAGAGCGGCGTTGGACCGGCCGACGGGGAAGTGCAGTACCGCAAGGACGGCGAGGAACACACGCTGCGCTACGCCGTGCTCCCGCAGAACACCCTGGCTGAGCTTCCGCCGCCCAGTCCGGGCGACATTTTCTTCGACTTCGAGGGCGATCCACTGTGGCAGGACAGCGCCACCGGGGTGTGGGGACTCGAGTACCTTTTCGGCGTCATCGAGGCGCCCTCCGGGCCAAGCGTTCCGGGCGTGTTCCGGCCGTTCTGGGCGCACAGCCGGGCGGCGGAGAAGCAGGCGTTTCTCGACTTCCTGGACTACGTGGAACAGCGTCGACGGGACTACCCCGATATGCACGTCTACCACTACGCCCCTTATGAGAAGACGGCACTCCGCAAGCTCTCCGTGCTGCATGTGGCCGGCGAAGACATTGTGGATGAGTGGCTCCGCGAAGGCCTGCTGGTGGACCTCTACCAGACGGTCCGGAACAGCATCCGCATCTCGGAAAACTCGTACAGCATCAAGAAGCTCGAGCCGCTCTACATGGGCACGAACCTCCGCACGGGCGACGTAAAGGACGCCGGCGCCTCCGTTGTCGCCTACGCCCACTACTGCGAGGCGCGCGAGGCTGGCAAGGTGGATGAGGCCAGGGCCGAGGACGCCGCGAGGATCCTCGCCGGCATCTCCGACTACAACGAATACGACTGCCTCTCGACGCTGGAGCTGCGGAATTGGCTGCTGCAGCGGGCCAAGGAACGTGGAATCGAGCCGGGCGGGATTGAGCCAGGCGGCACCGGCTCCGGGCCGGGCGGGGACACCGGGTCCGGGTCGGGCGGCGCCGGTTCCGTACCGGCGGGCGCCGGGGACGACGTCGACTCCCCGGCCGCTGCTGCCGCGCTTGGCCCGGCCGAGCTGGCGTTGCTGGCCCTTGCCGAGCCCGGGAGCGGCCTGTCCGAGGAGGATCGCAAGGCCGTCGCCATGCTGGCTGCGGCTGTGAGCTATCACCGCCGGGAGCGCAAGTCCTTCTGGTGGGCGCATTTCGACCGGTGCGAGCAAGGCCCGGCCACGCACGAGCGGGACCGGAACGTCTTCCTTGTCGATTCCGCCGTGATCCTCGACGACTGGCAGCAGGAAGGCCGGAAGCTTCCGGAGCGGCGGGTCCGGCTGACCGGCACTGTGAGCCCCGGCTCGGATTTGCGCGAAGGCAGCAAATGGTTCCGGATGTACGGGCTGCCGCTTCCCGCGGGGCTGGAGGGCACGGGCAAGAACGGTGCCGGTCGAAGCGGCTGGTTCGGCACGGAGGTTCTGGAACTTGGGCACGAGGACGGCAAGGACACCGTCGTCATTCGGGACCGGCTGCACCGAAACGTATCGCCCCACAGCGAGGTGCCCATCGCGCTGACCGAGGACCAGCCGCTGGCCACCAAGAGCCTGGAGCAGGCGTTGGAGTCACTCGTCCACCTGGTAGCCGATGGCTTGCAGTCCGGTTCCATCCCCCGCCACCCTGGCCTTGACCTCGTCCGGCATCTGCCGCCACGGCTGTCCGGCGGCGCGTCATTGCCGCAGCCGGGCGACGGTCCGGACCGCTTCGTCGATGCGATCACCACGGCGGTCTTGGGACTCGACCACTCCTACCTGGCGGTGCAGGGTCCCCCGGGAACCGGCAAGACCCATGTGGGTTCCCACGTCATCGCCCGGCTCGTCGCCCGGGGCTGGAAGGTCGGCGTCGTCGGCCAGTCCCACGCCGTGGTGGAGAACCTGCTGACGACCGCCATCACCAAAGCGGGGGTCAGCCCCGCCCTGGTCGCGAAGGACGTGAAGCACGACAATCCCTTGCCGTGGCAGGCGCGTACCGCCAAGGACGTTGCGGCGCTGCTGAGCGCGCCCGGCGGTGCCCTGGTCGGCGGCACGGCGTGGACCATGACCGGCGCCACCGTCCCGGCCGGCTCACTCGATTTGCTGGTGATCGACGAAGCCGGCCAGTTCTCCCTGGCCAACACGCTCGCGGTCGCCCAGTCCAGCAGCCGGCTGCTCCTGCTGGGCGACCCGCAGCAGCTCCCGCAGGTCAGCCAAGGCAAGCATCCCGAGCCGGTCGACGAGTCGGCGCTGGGCTGGATCTCCGCGGGTCACGCCACCTTGCCGCCGGAGCTTGGCTACTTCCTGGCCGACTCGTGGCGGATGAACTCCGAGCTGTGCCTGGCGGTCTCCGAGCTGTCCTACGAGGGCCGGCTGCGGTCTGCGCCGTCCGCTGACCTCCGGCGACTGGATGGAGTTCCCGCCGGGATCGAAACGGTGATGGTGCCGCACAGCGGCAACACGACGTCGTCCCCGGAGGAAGCCGCCGAAGTCGTCCGGCAGGTGCGGCGCCATCTGGGTCTGGCGTGGCACACTCCGGAGGGGTCGCGCCCTCTTGAGGCCTCGGACATCCTTGTGGTGGCTGCCTACAACGCCCAGGTGAACCTGGTTCGCGAAGCCCTGGACCGGGCCGGACTGTCAGGCGTACGGGTCGGAACCGTGGACAAGTTCCAGGGCCAGGAAGCCGCGGTGGTGATCGTGTCCATGGCGTGTTCGGCGGTGGCCGAGGCGCCCCGGGGCATGGAGTTCCTGCTCTCCCGGAACCGGATCAACGTGGCTGTGTCACGCGGGCAGTGGCGCGCCGTCGTCGTGCGTGCTCCGGAGCTGACAAACTGCCTGCCCACCCATCCGGAAGGCCTGGAGCAGCTGGGCGGCTTCATCGGCCTCTGCCAGCGGTCCGTGTCCCCCGCCCCCTAGGGGACATGCCCATCCTTCCCCCCACCACTAGACATGCCCATCCTTCACACCCACCATTGGACATGCCCGTCCTCTGGGTGCGCCACGATACATGCCCCTCGCCTCCGAGCTGCTCCGGGGGACATGCCCATCCTTCACACCCACCATTGGACATGCCCGTCCTCTGGGTGCGCCACGGTACATGCCCCTCGCCTTCGAGCTGCTCCGGGGGACATGCCCATCCTTCACACCCACCATTGGACATGCCCGTCCTCTGGGTGCGCCACGGTACATGCCCCTCGCCTTCGAGCTGCTCCGGGGGACATGCCCATCCTTAAACGCCAACAGTGGACAGAATCGGATTCTGTCCACCGTTCGAGGCGTGCACTGGGCATGTCCGGTGAATGATTACGCCGGCGCGCCGCTCCTAGTTTTGGTAAGCCGGGTAATCGGTGTAACCCTCGGCGCCGTCGGAGTAGAAGGTGGCCTGGTTGGGCTCGTTGACCGGGAGCCCCTCGCGCCAGCGGCGCACCAGGTCGGGGTTGGCGATGGCCGGTCGTCCAACGACCACAGCATCAGCGTGGCCGTCCGAGACCAGGGACTTGGCTACTTCGGCAGTCGTGATGACGCCAAAGCCGGTGTTCAGCAGGAAGGTTCCATTGAAGCGCGTGCGCAGTTCCTGGACCAGTTCGCTCGTGGGCTCCTTGTGAAGGACGCTGAGGTAGGCCAGCTTCAGCGGGGCCAGGGCGTCCACGAGGTAGCCGTAGGTTGCGCGGACGTCGGCGGCGTCCAGTTCCAGGGCGCCCTGGACGTTGTGCTCCGGCGAGATGCGGATACCTACGCGGTCCGCGCCGACGGCGTCCACAACAGCCTGGACGACTTCGATGACGAAGCGGGCACGATTTTCGGGTGAGCCGCCGTAGTTGTCCTCGCGCTGGTTCGCCGCCGGCGTCAGGAATTCGTGCAGCAGGTAGCCATTCGCGGAGTGAAGCTCGACGCCGTCGAACCCTGCGTCGATCGCATTGCGGGACGCCTGAACGAACTCTTCACGGATGCCGGACAGTTCATCAGTAGCCAGCGCGCGCGGCACCGGGAAAGCCTGTTTGCCCTCGTAGGTACGGGTCTCGCCGTCAATGGCGATCGCGCTCGGGGCGACGACCTCATGGCCGCCAGTGGTGTCCTCGTGCGTGACGCGGCCCGCGTGCATTACCTGGGCGAAGATCCTTCCGCCCTCGGCGTGCACGGCGGCGGTGACGTCGGCCCAGCCCTTGAGCTGCTCCTCGGTGACCAAGCCGGGCTGTCCCGGGAATCCCCGTCCGGCCGGGCTGGGGTAGGTGCCTTCGCTGACGATCAGCCCCAACGAGGCTCGCTGCCGGTAGTGCTCGACCACCAGCGGCCCGGGAATGCCTTCCTTGCCCGAACGGACGCGGGTGAGCGGCGCCATCACGAGCCGGTTCGGTAGTTCAAGCTGGCCGAGGGTCAAGGGGGAAAACAGCATGCGCAGTTCCTTTCGGAGTGGATTGGGTCCACTGGCGGAAACTTCATAGCGTCTGCAACTATTCCTGTTGAGACTCAGATCACGCCTGAATTACCGCGAGGCCGGTGGTGAGCCGGGGCAACCCTGGCCTTCCGGATTTTGGAGACAATCGTCGGCATAGTTGCGGGTGATGGACCGCCAGACGCTGACGGTCTGTGGCGGGGAGCTGAACTGTCCTTCGCCCGGGATCGGCAGCGGTGGGCCGCCGTTGACGGAGTAGGTCCCTTGAAAATACGTGGTCAGCGTCACGGAGAAGTCCCCGGTCTGGGTGTAGATGTGGCTGGTGGTCGTCTTTTCGCCCCAACGGTCCTGCGGTAGTGGTCCGCCGGCCGAGCTCTGTGGGCCCAGCGAAGTACCGTCACCGTAGTTCCAGGTGTATTGGACGGGCTTGGCGTCGACATGGACGGCCTGCGCCAGGATCTTGATGTCGAACTGCTGTTCTGCTGCCTCAGCAAAGAAGTTCGTCTCAGCGCCCCGAAGCGTGTGCGGACTGGGTTGCGCGGTTACTCGGCCCGCGGCGATCGGAAGTTTCCGGAATTCGGCTTGGATCATGGCGGCGATGCGGGGCAACAAGTCCTCGGGTCGCGCATCAAACAGGCACGTTGGCCCGGAATGGTAGCTCCAGACTGGGTTGGGGACCCCTGCAGGAGCCTTGAACCAAGTGACGGGAATCCCGTCTTTACCACCGGGACCGTTCTTGCACTCCATCACGGTCGCCAGGCACTCAGCGTCGAAGTCGCCACCGCCAAGATGGCATTGGAGTTCGTATTTGTACTGGTTGGGGTCATCCGAGAGGGCGCCCGGCACGGCCCAAACGAACGCACCGGAGGATGGGTCGATACTCCAACCCCCGACGTCTACAGTGTCCTCGCCCCAATCACCGGTTATCGGCGGCATCTGGTTGTCTGCCCAAGCGGAGTTAACTCCGGCGAAGTTACCCAGGGTCAACACGGCGGCAAAAATCAGGGTGGATCCCAGCGCGTTCACCGACTAGGCAACTATCCGCTGGATGTTGTTCACGAACCACGATCCCTCTCGGTATACGGCGAGCATGAGATTGCCGGTGTCATCCGGTTTGGGGTCGGACCGATGCAGAGTACCGTTTGGGTTGAAATACGAAATCGCAGATTGGGATACCTGGATCGCGACTTGATAATTTCCATCGGGAGCGACACGAAACGTAGTGCTAACTGAAGGTGTTTGGGTGAGACCACCAGACAACCATCGTCCCCCCTCGTGCCAACCCTTTATTACCGCTTTAGCGCGTTCGCAGGCCCTGCAGCCTGGACTAGTGATGACACTCAAACGTGAGGTATCGCCGGTCTCATAGCCGTAGCTCAGGAGCTGAAACCAATACCTCGCGAACGCTTCCAGCCCCTCCTTCGTCTTGGCCTTCGCAGCCTCCGGCAGCACCGGAACCGGGACGTTCTGGGCCCTCCCCTTGGCGTCCGCCGGCTTATAACTGGCGGTGGCGATGGGCGTCGCGGTGGCGCTGGGAGTCGGGGACGTGTATGTGCTGGTCGACGCATCGCTCGGTGCCGCACTCGGCGGCGCCTGGCCGGCGGTGCAGGCCGTTCCCATCAGGGCAATACCGGTGAGCAGGGCGGCCGCGGCGGTGAGCCTGCGGCTGGAGGTTGGAGTGCGAGATGTCATGTTCAGCTAATCCCCCGATAGAAATCAAGACGCCTGAATCCAAACAATGCCTAAGGGTAACTGACACCACACTCTCGCCGTAAGGGTTATCCACAGGCCCCCGCCTCACTTCTGAACCACCCGCCCCTAGGGAAGCAGGCGCCCCAAAAGCCTCACTCCACACCCCCAAAGACACCCCCAAACGCACTACAAAGACACCCCAAACGCGCCCCCAATTGCCAACGCAAACAGGGCGTTGCAGAAGTTCCTGCAACGCCCCCGCCGTGGGCCGGATTTCAGGCCCGGCTCAGGTTCCTACTTCTGTTTGTCCGCCCCGAGGCCCGAGCCGCTGCAGCTTGCCATGGCGCCCTGGCCGGTTCCGGAGTTCTTCGAGATCGACTTGCCGTCAAACAGAATTTCGCAGCCAACCTTTGCCGCGGCATTCGAAAAATCCCCGCTGACAACCAGGGAGAGCAGGTCCGAATTCTTCACGGTCTGCTCCTTCTTCCAGCCAGTGCTGACATCAACGTTGGACGTCCCGCCGCTGGTCCAGTAACTGACCGAGGCTTTGCCGTTCGTGGTCACCACGTACTGGACCTTGTGCTCCGAGTTCAGCGCCTGATCGGCCGAGGAAACAGCAGCGGACACCACGGCCATCCAGATAGCCGCGATCACAATGCTCAGAATGCCAAGAACGATGCCCGCAATCGCGGCACCCTTCTTGGCGAACTTGCGGGTAGCACCGATGATCCCGAACAGGACGGCCAGTGGACCCAGGACAAAGGCGACGACGCCCATCACCGGGATGAACGAAAAGACGACAGCAACAATGCCGAGCACCAGCGCGGTGGTGCCCCAGCCGTTGCCCCGCGGGGCAACAGGAGCGCCGCCCATACTCGGAACGGTGGACGTGGGCGCATCCGCGGGCGCGGTGCCGTGTGAATTGAAAGTACTCATGATTCCCCATACTCATGGCCAGGCGGTGCCTGGCGGTGCGAAGTGTCCGGGCCCAAGCGCCCCCATGGCGCGGAGGGGCATCTCGTCCAACGGAAAAACACCCTGATGGGCCACCGCTGGATGCGATGCAATCCGAACAAGATGAACGATAGGGAGGGGGTCGGACAATATAGCGACCGCAACCTCACGACCGACTAAGCAATCAATTCCGATTGCCTCTGGCGTTTTTCTACACGGGACAGAACAATGAGCCCATGATGTTCGAACACGCAGACAGCAGCCCCATCTTGAACCTGTCCGAGGATGAGACCTGGAAACTCATCGAAGGAACTAAACACGGCAGGCTCGTCGTCACCGTGGCCGGCGAACCGGATATTTTCCCGGTGAATTACGCCGTCGACAACCGGAAGCTTTACCTGCGCACGGCGCCCGGCAACAAGCTGGCCGAACTGACCATCAATTCCAAGGTGCTGTTTGAAACCGACGGCATCCTCTCCGAAGAGGCATGGTCGGTGGTCGTTCGCGGCACGGCACGGGTCCTGGAGCAGTCGGCGGACATCGCCGTGGCCGAGGCGCTGGGCCTTAAACCGTGGGTGCCGACGCTGAAAGACTTCTACGTTGAAATCGCTCCGACGTCGGTCAGCGGCCGGCACTTCCAGTTCGGCGAACACCCCGAACGGGAAATCTAGGCCAAATTCGCGGCAGACAGCCGCCGCCTAGACTTAAGCCATGGCGGACAGTCTGACCCCGGAGCGGCGCAGCTGGAACATGTCCCGCATCAGGGGGAAAAACACCAAGCCCGAACTGCTGGTCCGCCGGATGCTGCACGCGAAAGGCTACCGCTACCGCTTGCACGGCACCGCCCGTGGCGGCAGGCTCCCCGGAAACCCCGACCTGGTGTTCGCCAGCCGCCATAAAGTCATCTTCATCAACGGCTGCTTCTGGCATTTCCATGACTGCAGGGTCGGCCAGCATGCACCCAAATCCAACGCGGATTTCTGGGAAACCAAGCGCGCCCGCACGCGGGCCCGCGACGCCGAACAGCGCCGCCTGCTCGAAAGTTCGGGCTGGGACGTTCTCACCGTCTGGGAGTGCGAGCTCAAAGACCTCTCGGCCCTCGAGCAGCAACTGGACAGTTTCCTCGGCCGCTAAGTCTGCGCTAAGACTGGTGGTGCGCAATCAGCCACTCGGCCATCTCCCGCGACCGGCCGGCGGCTGCGCGGTCTCCTCCGGCCGCGGCGACGATCGAGCCCTTCATCAGGATGTACCAGGACCGGGCGAAGCCGTCAGGATCCGCCAGGGCCGCCTCCTCGGCGAGCTGCTGCACATGGCCCCGGATCTTGTCGAGGTAATCGATGCTCGCCCTGCCCAATGGATGCGACGGGCCCATCTCCAGCAGGATGTTCACGAAGGAACAGGCCTCGAAGTCGTCCCGCGCGAACCAATCGGCAAACACATCGAAGATGGCCAGCAGCTGCTCCACGGGGGTGCGCCCCCGGCGTCGGGCCTCGGAAATGATGGTGGCTACGGTCCACTGCCGGTCGCGGCGTTCCAGGAAAGCCAGCACCAGCTCGTCCTTGGAGCCGAAGTGCCGGTAGAAGCTGGCTTTCGCCACTCCGGAGCGGCCGATGAGTTCGTTAATGCCCACGTCCCGCACGCCGCGACGCGAAAATAATTCATACGCGACATCCAAAATACGCTCCCGGATCCCGGTAATCTCAGCACCACCGGCGTTGGTCCCACCGCCGGACGCAGGAACGCCACCACTGCCCGCGCCATGGGGCTGTGGAGAGGGAGCCTGGGAATTGGTTGAAACAGACATCAAAAATATAGTACCGCTACGCGAGACAGACTGGTCTCCCTGAGCTAAGATCAAAACTCGGGGACTAGGACTCTATTGGTCAGTACGTGGGGATACTACAAACTCCGCAGGAGAGCACCATGCCACACTTGTTGTTGTCTACCGAGACCCGCACGCGGCACGCCGCCCGGAGCCCCGAAACACATGAGGATCTGGAGCCCCTGCGCCGTCAGGTTTCCGCCATCATCGAGGCGATTCTTGAAGAGACCAAGCCGGACGAGGCCTTGGTCCGGGAACAGCTCCGCTGGCACGTCGCGAACAATCCCGGGGAGCCGGAAAAAGCGCTCCTGAACCACCTGCTGTCAGTCTCCACGACCCTGCAGGACGACACCGCGTAGATGGGCATCCCGTCAGCGGCTGATCGTCGCCTGACGGACCACTTCGCCCCACGACTGCTGCGCCAGGTCAGCCACTGACGCCAGGATTTCCGACGGCGGCAGCGACAGATCCAGCGGAAATTCCACCACATCGATATCCGTGTTGAGGATCCGCCGCAGCTTGATCTCCCCCGCGCCGGCGTAAACCAGCCACGCCGTCGGCACCCGCAGCGACGTGCAATACGCGAGCATCCGGTAGTGGTCAGCGGACAGTGAGGCGCCGATGTCGGACGCCGCCTTGTACTTCGCGTCGTACACCATCACGGGCCGGCCGCCCAGCAGATGCACCGCGCCCGGTTGCACCATGATCCGGTCGGAATCCCGCACCGCCTCATTCAGCATCGAGTTGTAGCGCAGCCGCATCTCCCCCGGATACGCGGCCATGGCCTCGCGCAGCGCGGTGCCGACAAAGTCCTCGAAGACTTTGGACATGTCCACCACGAACGACGCCGAGTGCTGCTTTCCGTCCCCGGCTTCGGCCGAGGCGTTGCGCAGGATGACCTCCGCGAGCCGCAAGGCCGCGTGGTAGCGGGTGTTCATCCGGCTGGCCCGCCACCGCGGCAACGGGGCGCCGGACTGCAGGCGCGTCACGGCGTCGAGCTTTCCCTTCAACCGCCGCAGCCGGCTCAGCACATCGGCCCGCACCCCCGGCACCTGCGACATCCGTTCTAGGGCCGCGCGCAGGATGCGGTTTTCCGGGATGTCCTCGGTGAACTCGTCGTAGGAGACCTCGAGCGGCACCAGCATGCCGGGGCGGCGGGAGATCTGGTCGGACATCCTGATCCGGCCCTTGACGGTGCGGAGCGACTCGTCGACGTTCAGGTAGCCCTGCAGCACCCCGCGGCTGAGGGCCCGGTCGGCGAGCTGGGCCAGCGACTCGGCCAGGGCGCTCCAGAGATCGGTGTCCTCGACCGCGGCCACGGCGTCATCCCGAAAGCCCTGGTTTTCCGTGTAGCCGAGCAGGAACAGCAGCCGGCCGAGGCCCAGCCGCTCCTTGGGCCGGACTTCCAGCTGCACTGAGGGGGTGCGCACGGAGCCCACCTTGCCGACAGGTTCGATCCGGAACAGGCCCATGCCCAGCGGAGAAGCCTTGGCCAGTCCGCTGCCGTTGATGTACGCGGCGCTGCCCGCATCGACCCGTTCCACCACTCCCCCGGACAGTTCATCCAGGACGATGTGGCGGACGGTGCCGGCAGGGGCGAGGCTAGACGCGCGCAAGGCGGCTCAACAGTTGCTCCAGTCCGAACCGTTCCTCCAGCTGCGCCCGGTTGAGCTGGCCGTGGTAGTGCTCCTCCAGCAGCGGCATCAGCTCGTACTTCCAGATCCGGCGCAGCCCGGTGGGTGTCTGGGCGGCCTTTTTCATGAAGTAGGACGGCCCGATCATCAGGTCCCGGTCCCACTCGTCGATGGCGTTGTTCAGCTCGTCGAGCAGCAGCGCCGGCGTCGTGTCCAGGCCCCGGGCCTGCAGGAAGCGCAGCAGCGAGCCCTTGACCGGTTCGGTCTTGGGATGCAGTTCGATGAAGGAGAACCGGCGGCGGATGGCGGCGTCCATCATCGCGATGGAGCGGTCCGCGGTGTTCATGGTGCCGATGATGTACAGGTTGTCCGGCAGCGAGAACGGCTCCGTGGGGCTGTATTGCAGGTAGATCCGGTCGTCGCGGTACTCCAGCAGGAAGTACAGCTCGCCGAAGACCTTCGCCAGGTTGGCCCGGTTCATCTCATCGATGATCAGGAAGTACGGCTTGCCCTCGTTGCCGGGTTTGGCGGCCTCCTCGGCCAGCCTGCGGAGCGGTCCGGCCACCAGCTTAAAGGACACCTGGCCCTCGTCGGTCTTGTCCGGCCGGTAGCCCTCGAAGAAGTCCTCGTAGGCGTAGGAGGGGTGGAACTGGACGAGCTTGACCCGCTCGTCGCCGGTGTCCCCGGCCAGTTCCGCGGCGAGGTGCTTGGCCAGGTAGGTTTTGCCGGTGCCGGGCGGGCCGTAGAGCACCAACTGGCGGTTTTCCTCCAGCAGTTCGGCGATTTCCTGCAGCGGTTCGAGGTCCATGTGCAGGGACGCGGCGAATTCCGCCGTCAGCGGCCGGAAGCCCTCGCACGGCTCGACGACGGCGTCCGGCTCGGCGCCGTCGTCGGCCTCTGCCTCGGCTTCGGCCGGGAGCAAGGACTCGAGCGCCTGGATCACCCGGGTGACGTCCACGATGAGCCCCGAACTGGCCAGCTGGCGCTGCACGTGGCGGGGCAATTCGGCCATCGAGTGGACCTCGTCGAACCAGCGGACCTTCCGGCGTAGCCGGCGGTTGTCATCACGGTGTTCGGGTTCGCCCAGCACCACGCCGACTCGGACGGTCCCCGAGTTCTGGTACAGCGTGAAATCGCCCGGCTTCATCACGGTCAGGAAGGCGAAGACGGCGGTCTTGGTGTCCTCACGTTCCACGTAGCTGAGGTGCTTGTAGTCCTCGTCCACGGCGTGTTGGACCAGGCCGGCGGTCACGCCCGGGTCCAACAGACGGAGGTGTTCGACGTCGAGGGTCACCGCTTCGTCGTTCTGCCAGGCGGCCAGCAGCTCGGCGTTGTCGTGGTGGCTGCGCAGCAACCAGGCGCGGCGGCCGGGATCGGCCACCTTCCGCCACTGGCTGACCAGCTGCCGCGAGTACCAGTCGATCCGCTGCCCGGCCTGCTCGTCGAGGTGCAGCCGGATGCGGTGGATGTCCGCGGAGATTTCCTCGTCGGAGTCACCCCTGGCACCGCCAACCAGGGAGGCGAAGGCATCCCGGATCTCCTGGCGTTCGACGTCGGCAACGACGGGCTCGAAGTAGCCGGGCCAGACCAGGAATTCGATGCTGCGCCGGATCGCGGGCTGGTCTTCCGGGGTGCCAATGGTGAGTTCGTGGAAGGCCAGCGGGTCCTTGATTGCGGCCTGGACGACGCCGGCGGGTCGCTGGGCGACATGCCGAACGAAGCGGCAGAGCCACTTCAGGTGGTCCCAAATCGTCCAGTTGAACTCCGCGGTGCGGTCCCGGATCACCCCGTGGTCCGTCATGCCCGCATAGAGTTCGTCCGGGAGCGCCAGCGGAGGCTCCAGCCAGGACGCCGCCTCTGCGACGCGGGCCCGCTTGACCTTGAGTGACTTGACCTCGTGCGCCAGCGGCAGCGACTGCAGGAACAATAGCTCGACGGCCAGCTGCTTCGCCCCGCGGGTGGCGCCCTCAAGGTTTTCGCGGAGGTTGGTCATCATCGGCGCCTTGGGGTCCGGGATGCCCCGTTCCAGCCGCTCCAGCAACTCCGAGGCCGCCGCAACCGACCACGTCCTAGTCCGGCCGTCCAGCGGCGACGCCTTGCCGAGCAGCCCCGGGCCCAGTACAAACCACGCCGCGTCTTCGATCTCTTTGGAGATGCCGAGGGCGCGGTGCATGGCGGGCTTTTTGTTGGGGGTCATGCCTTCAATTTACAGGCTTAAGCTGAACGCCCGCATCACGCCGCAGATCAGAACTACCGGCGAGTAGCTTTGTTCCGCGGTTCTGGCGGAGCCCGCAGAGCGCCCGCGGAGGGCGGCCGGGGTATTACTTGACGGCCGGGCGGCGCCTGACGCCGAAGGTGAAATAGCTGCCCGGGCCGACGAAGTTGATGAGAGTGGCTGCCCGCCACAACGCTTTGCTGCCGCGGATCTCCTCCGCCGGACGGCGCGAGATGTCGCGCTGGGCGGCAATCAGGAGGGAGAGCTGGACGACGGCCGCTGTGATGGTGCCGAACTTCGCCATCGGCGAGAGCTCTTTCCAGGTCTTCTTCCGCGCCTTCATCTTGCTTCGCTTGGCCATGATCCGTGCTCCTAAGGTTTGCATCCTGCCGGCTTCCCGCGGGCCTGTTCAGTCTAGGACCGATCCCGGCAGCGAGGTAGGGGCTAGTGGGTCTGGCGGGCCGCCGGCCCAACTAGCTCGCATTAGTTGTCGTTTAGCGGGCTCAAAACGACAACTACTGCCAGTCAGTTGGGTTCGTGGCGGGCCGCCGCGAAAGGCGCGAGCTTTGCCTTCTGCTCGGGGGTCAGCCGAAGCACCCGCCCGGTGGCTTCGTCCACAAACGCGAGGTGGCTGCTCGCCTTGACGCAGTCTTCGCCGGTGACGGGGTCCTGGACAAGGTAGTGGATGTCGAAGCTGGCCCCTTTGACCGCGCCGACCCACAACTGCACCACGGCGGGAACGTTGCGGTATTCCAGCGTCCGGACGTAGCGGATCTTATGCTCCACGACCAGCGCCAGCGTGCCCTCCGGGATGTCGTTGAAGAGCGACACCTGGGGTTCCATGCCGGGCAGGCCCGCTCCCCGCGGCGGCCCGAAGGCGGCGATGCGGGCCTCCTCCAGGATCCGGACGATCTGCACGTTGTTGATGTGGCCGTAGGCGTCCATATCGCCCCAGCGCATCGGCACCTGCACCTCGAGGCGCCGGGGTTCGCTGGTTCCGGGCATGCTCCCGGCCCCGGTCCCGGCGCTCAGCTGTGCACCGCCGTCGGCTCTTCCTCGAGAGACGCCTCAGCGTCTTCGCCGGCGAACTGGGACATGTACAGGCGGTAGTAAGCACCGCGCAGTTCGAGCAGTTCCGCGTGCCTGCCCTGTTCGACGATGCGTCCGGCTTCCATCACCAAGATGGTGTCCGCGTCCCGGATGGTGGAGAGGCGGTGGGCGATCACGAAGCTGGTCCGCTCGGTGCGCAGCGCGGCCATGGCCTTCTGGACCAGAACCTCGGTGCGGGTATCAACCGAGCTGGTGGCCTCGTCCAGGATCAGCAGCGAGGGGTTGGCCACGAAGGCCCGCGCAATGGTGATCAGCTGCTTCTCCCCGGCGCTGACGTTGTTGCCTTCCTCGTCGATGACGGTGTTGTAGCCCTCCGGCAGCGCCCGCACGAAGCGGTCCACGAAGGTCGCCTTCGCCGCGGCCATGATCTGGTCCTCGGTGGCGTCCAACTTGCCGTAGCGGATGTTCTCGTAAATCGTGCCGCCGAACAGCCACGCGTCCTGCAGGACCATGCCCACCTTGGAGCGCAGTTCGGCGCGGCTGAGCCGGGTGACGTCGACGCCGTCGAGCGTGATGCTGCCTGCGTTGAGCTCGTAGAAGCGCATCACGAGATTCACCAGGGTGGTCTTGCCCGCCCCGGTCGGGCCGACGATGGCCACGGTGTGCCCGGGCTCGGCGGTGAAGGACAGGTCCTCGATCAGCGGCTTGTCCGGGGTGTAGCTGAAGGTGACGTGCTTGAACTCAACGTGCCCGTCAGTTTTGGCCGGGAGGTGCTCGAGGGCGGTCTCGGCGTCCTGTTCGTCGGCGTCGAGGAATTCGAAGACCCGCTCGGCGGAGGCCACGCCGGACTGCAGCATGTTGGCCATGCCGGCCATCTGCCCCAGCGGCTGGGTGAACTCGCGCGAGTACTGGATGAACGCCGTGGCGTCGCCCAGGCTCATCCCGCCCGAGGCCACCCGCAGCCCGCCGACGACGGCGATCCCCACGTAGCTGAGGTAGGAGACGAACTGCATCACCGGCATGATCATGCCGGACACGAACTGGGCGCCGAAGCTGGCCTTGTAGAGTTCCTCGTTCCGTTCGTCGAAGCGAGCCAGCATGTCGGCGTCGCGACCGAAGACGCGGACCAGGTCGTGGCCGGAGAAGGATTCCTCGATCTGGCCGTTGAGCTCGCCAGTGTTCTTCCACTGCGCGGCGAAGAGCTTCTGGCTGCGGGCGCCGATGATGCCGGCGGCCACCCCCGAGAGCGGGAGGGCGATGAGCGCGATCAGGGCCAGCTGCCAGGACACGATGAACATCATGATCACGATGCCGATCACGGTCAGTGCCGAGTTCACCAGCTGCGCGAACGCCTGCTGCAGGGCCTGCTGGATATTGTCGACGTCGTTGGTGACGCGGGAAAGGATGTCGCCGCGCTGGCGGGTGTCAAAGTAGCCCAGCGGCAGCTTATTGAGCTTCTTCTCGGTGTCGTCGCGCAGCCGGCGGACCACCCGCATGACCAGCACGTTCAGGACGTAGCCCTGCAGCCACAGGAAAATGTTCGCGACGAAGTACATCACCAGCACGATGCTGATGAGGAAGGCGAGCTTCTGGAAGTCGATGCCCACGCCGGGCACAACGTCCATCCGGGCCAGCATGTCCGCGAAGTTGTCCTGGCCCTGGGAGCGCAGTCCGGCGATGAACTGGTCCTTGGTGGCGCCGGCCGGCAACTGCTTGCCGACCACTCCCCCGAAGATCACGTCCATCGCCTGGCCCAGGATGCGCGGGGCGATCACGTTGAGGACGACGGCGACTGTCACCATCGCGAGGACCGCGGCGATGCCGGCCCGCTCGGGTTTCAGCAGGCCCATCAGCCGCTTCGCCGAGGGCCAGAAGTGTTGGGCCTTCTTCGCCGGCACGGCGCCGAACATACCGCCGTCGGCTTCGCCGGGGGTGAATTCCTCCTCGTAGAAGTCCTCCTCGGGAGCTTCGGCGGGGGCCTCCACGGGCGCCTCGTGGGGAGCCTTGCCGGCGGAGCCGTGGCTGAGCTTTTCGTTGGTGCTCATGCGATGGCCTCCGCGGTCAGCTGGGATTCGACGATTTCCTGGTAGGTGCTGGAGCTGGCGAGGAGCTCCTCGTGGGTTCCGCGGTCCACGATCCGGCCGTTGTCCAGGACGAGGATCTGGTCCGCGTCCGCGATGGTGGAGACGCGCTGGCCCACGATGATCACCGTCGCGTCGGCCGTCTTGGCCTTGAGCGCCTTCCGCAGCCGGGCGTCGGTGGCGACATCCAAGGCGGAGAAGGAGTCGTCGAACAGGAAGACCTTGGGTTCGGTGACGAGTGCGCGGGCGATGCAGAGACGCTGCCGCTGGCCGCCGGAGACGTTGGTGCCGCCCTGGGAAATCCGGGCGCCGAGTCCGTTTTTCTTTTCACGGACGAAGTCTGCGGCCTGGGCCACCGTGAGGGCGTCCCAGAGTTCCTCGTCGGTCGCTTCGGACTTGCCGAAGCGCAGGTTGTGCTCGATGGTGCCGGAGAACAGGTAGGGCCGCTGGGGCACCATCGCGACGCGCCCGGTGATTTCGGCGCGGTCCAGTTGGGTGACCGGGACGCCGTCGAGCAGCACCTCGCCGGAGGCGGCGTCGAAGAGCCGCGGCAGCAGCGCCAGCAGGGTGGTCTTGCCTGCGCCGGTGGACCCGATGATCGCGACGGTCTGGCCCGGTTCGGCGGTGAAGCTGATGTCACTGAGCACCGGTGCCTCGGCACCGGGGTAGGCGAAGGAGACGTTCCGGAACTCCACCCGGCCAGCCTTGGCGGCGGGCGCCACGGGGGCGAGCGGTTCGTGGATGGAGGGTTCGACGTCGAGCACCTCGCCGATGCGGTCCGCGCAGACGGAGGCGCGCGGGATCATCATCGCCATGAACGTGCCCATCATGACGGCCATCAGGATCTGCAGCAGGTACTGCAGGAACGCCGTCAGCGAGCCCACCTGCATCTCCCCGGCGTCCACCCGCTGGCCGCCAAACCAGAGCACGGCGGCGGTGGAAACGTGCAGGATCATCCCGATCGCAGGGAACATCAGCACGAACAAGGCGCCGATCTTGAGCGAGACGTCGGTGAGTTCCTTGTTGGCGGCGCCAAAACGCTGCGCTTCGTGCGGCTCGCGGACGAACGCACGGACCACGCGGATGCCGATGATCTGCTCGCGCAGGATGCCGTTGAGCCGGTCGATCTTGGCCTGCATGGAACGGAACAGCGGCATCAGGCGGACCACGAGGTAGCCGACCACGACCACCAGCAGCGGCACCGAGACCCAGACCAGCCAGGACAGGTTGAGGTCCTCGCGGAGGGCCATGACGATGCCGCCGATGCACATGATGGGCGTGGCCACCATGAAGTTCAGCCCCATCAGCATCAGCATCTGGACCTGCTGGACGTCGTTGGTGCCGCGGGTGATCAGCGTTGGGGCGCCGAAGACGTTGACGTCCCTGGCGGAGAAGCTGCTGACCTTGCGGAAAACGCCCCGGCGCAGGTCCCGGCCGAACGCCATCGCGGCCTTGGAACCGAAGTACACACCGGCAATCGCGGTGACCACCTGGACCAGGGCGACGCCGAGCATGAGACCGCCGGTGCGCCAGATGTAGTCCGTGTCGCCGCGGGAGACTCCCTCGTCGATGATTTGGGCGTTGAGGCTGGGCAGGTACAGGGCCGCGATAGTGGAGGCCAACTGGAAGATGACGACGGCCGCAATAAACGGCAAATACGGCTTGGAATAGCGCCGTATGAGGGTGACAAGCATGCCCACGGGTCCTTAAGAATGGTTCATGAAGCGCAGAAGAGGAAGAACAGCAGACGAACAAGGAAAGTTATGGCAGCCGGGACCGACAGCCTTAGCTGTCCCACTCTACGAAATCCCGTGCCGGGGTGGTACCTCCAGCTGCGGATGTCAGCCAATCGTTGTACTTAACCCGCTGCGGCGGCCACCGCCAGGGCGCCGAGGCGTCCAAAAGCGGCCCCGCGGCTCCCCCGGAGGGCAGACGCGGGACCGCTTTCGTGGGGTCGTTTACTCGCCGCGGTGCCGGCCCTGCGTGGCGATGTAGTCGGCCGCCGCGCGCTGGAGCTTGCGTTCCTTGGCGAGCTGGCGCCGCAGGGTGGTGAGTTGCTCCGCCACCCGGGCCTGTTCGGCCGCGATCGCGCGCTGTTCCGCCGCCTGCTCGTGGACGGCACGCAGGGCATCCGCCAGCTGCACCTGCTGTTCGGCCAGCAACCGCTGGGTCTGGAGCAGCAGGGGCACGACGTCGGCGTCGTCGGCGCGCGCCTCGGCCACCATGGTCCGGGCCCGGAGCCGGGCGCCTTCACGCTCGGCCCTGGCTTCGCCGTCATTGTTCTGGCGGTTGTCCGCACTCAGCCGCGCGGCGTCCGGGAACCGGGACCCGGTGGCGCGCTGCCGGCTCAGGACCTCGATGAACTCGCGGTCCAGGTCGACGATGCCGGTCTCGGCGGAGTCGTGCCCTGGCGTGGGAGCCGCGGCGGGCCCCGCTGCGGGGCCGGAAGCGGCGGCGGCGTGGGCAGCCACCCCGGCGGCAGCTTCGACGTCGGCGGCGGTTCCGGAACCGGTAACGGCGGCGGAGGCCGAAGCTTCCGGTCGGATGTCGACGGTGCGGCGGAGCGGCTTTTCCTTGATGAACAGGATGGCCACCAGCGCCACCAGACCGATGATGGCGGAGATCAGGAAGACCTCTGCGATCGCGTCACCGTAAGCGGCCCGCATGATGTCGCGGATCGGTGCGGGCATGTCCTTGAGGTCCATGCTGGCCCCTGTGGATCCTGCCGGGACCTTGATCCGGGCGGCAGCGAGGCCTTCCACGGCCAGATCCTTGACCCGATTGCCCAGCACGGCGCCGAGGACCGAGACGCCGATGGCGCCGCCCACGGACCGGAAGAAGGCTACCGAGGCGCTGGCCGTGCCGATGTCCTTGGCCTGGACCGTGTTCTGGACGGCGAGGACGAGGTTTTGCATCAGCAAGCCCAGCCCGACGCCGAGGATGGCCGTGTAGATTCCGGTCAGCCAGAGCTCCGTGGTGTGGTCCATGCTGCCGGCCAGGCCGAGGCCGCCGATCAGCGCGACGGCGCCCGCGACCAGGTAGCGCTTCCACTTGCCGGTGCGGCTGATCAGCTGGCCGGAGAGCACGGAGCCGATCAGGTTGCCCGCGATCATGGGCAGCGTGAGCAGGCCGGCTTCGGTGGGGGTGGCACCGCGGGCCACCTGGAAGTACTGGCCCAGGAACGTCGAGGAGCCGAACATGCCCACCCCGACGGCGACGGAGGCGAGGATCGCCAGGGCGGTGGTGCGCTCGGAGATGATCTTGAGCGGGATGATGGGCTGGGCCACCTTGGATTCCACCAGCACCAGCAGGCCCAGGAGCACGATGCCGCCGCCCACCATGGCGACCGTCTGCCAGGACCACCAGTCGTAGTAGTCCGGGTTGCCGGCGAAGGAGACCCAGATCAGCAGCAGGCTGACGCCGGAGGTCAGCAGGATGGAGCCGAGCCAGTCGATCTTGGCGGGGCGCTTGACGTGCTGGATCTTCAGTGTGACCTGCAGCAGGATCAGGGCGACGACGGCGAGCGGGACACAGACGAAAAAGGTCCAGCGCCAGCCGAGCGGGCTGTCGACGATGAAGCCGCCGAGCAGCGGGCCGCCCGCCGTGCCGACGGCCATGACGCCGCCCATGTAGCCGGAGTACTTGCCGCGGTCGCGCGGCGGGATCATCGAGCCGATGATGGCCTGCGCCAGGGCGGTGAGGCCGCCCATCGCGATGCCCTGGATGACGCGGGCGGTCAGCAGCAGCGGGATGGTCTCGGACAGGCCCGCCATGACGGAGCCGGCCACGAAGATCACGATGCTGAGCTGGACGAGGACCTTTTTGTTGAAGAGGTCCGCGAGCTTGCCCCAGATCGGGGTGGTGGCCGCGTTGGCCAGCAATGCTGCCGTGATGACCCAGGCGAAGTCCGTCTGGGTGCCCTTGAGTTCGGACATGATGGTCGGCAGCGCGTTCGCAACGATGGTGCTGCTCAGGATGGCAGTGAAGAACGCCGCCAGCAGGCCGGTCAGCGCTTCCATGATCTGCCGGTGGCTCATGGCCGCCTGCGGTTCGTGGTGCGGTTGCGGTGCGGGGGCCGCTTGCGCGGTGGTGGCCGGGGACGGCCCGGCGGCGGCAGCGTGGCTGGCCATAGACTTACTCCTCAACAAAGTTGGTCGTGTCGGCGGATCCGGCCGTCTTTGCCCGGGCTGAACTCCTGAGGGATTCAGCTAGTTTCTTCAAGGTGCGCGAGGTCTCTTCGACGTCGTCCTCGCTCCAGTCCTGCAGGAAGCCCTGCAGCGTGGCGGCGCGCTGCGCCTCGATGGAGCGCAGTTTCTCGGTCCCGGCCGACGAGAGCGCGATGAGCTGCGCCCGGCCGTCCTCGGGATCCGGCCGCCGGACCACGTAGCCCTGCTCGAGCAGTTCGGCGAGGTGCCGGCTGAGCACGGGGGCGCTGACGCCCAGCCGCTCCGCGAGCTGCGTGGCTCGGGTTTCGCCCTCCCCCACAAAGCGCAGGACGCCCTGCAGCGCGACGCCGGTATCGTCGCCGCGAAGGTTCGCCGCGGCGACGCACCGGACGGCGCGCTGGAGATCGAAGATTTGGTGGACCAGCTTGGCTGCGGTGGTCGATGCAACTGACATGTTTGGAAGCCCCTTACTTACTTGCCTGAAGCAACAATACAATAAATTGATTGCTTTGGGAAACTAAGAAGCCTCGACGGGGAGCGCACCCATACACAAAAGGGCCCCGGATCCGTGAGGATTCGGGGCCCTGTTGTGTTCGTTCGTTGGGATGGGGGTTTAGCCGTCCAGGTGCGTGGGGGCGAACATCTTGAGCAGGGTTTCGACGACGACGACGTTCGGCCCGTCCGCCGCGAAGCCCGCCTTCAGCGCGTCACCGACGTCCTCGGGGGCCACCCGGACCGCCGGGACGCCGAAGGCCTCAGCCAGTTTCACGAAGTCGGGGCGGGCCAGCTCGGTGGCAGTGGCTTTGCCGAACGCGCCCACCATGTACTCGCGCAGGATGCCGTAGCCGCCGTCGTCGACGATCAGCCAGGTGACCGGAACGTTGTGCTGCTTTGCGGTGGCCAGCTCGGAGATCGAGTACATCGCCGAGCCGTCGCCGGACACCGCGAGCACCCGGGCCGAACCGCCCGGTTTACCGGTGGTCTCCAGCCCCACGGCGCCGCCGATTGCCGCCGGGAAGCCAAAGCCGAGGCCTCCGGCGCCCTGGGCGGAGTGGAACTGGCCCTCGCGGGCGTCCCAGCAGCTCCAGGCCCAGTAGGCGGAGATCGTCATGTCCCAGAACGTCTGCATCTGCGAAGGAACGGCTTCGCGGATGTCGGCCATGAACTTCAGTTCCTTGGCGAGGTCCTGCGATTCCAGCCGGGCCTTGACCTTGACCAGGGTCTCTTTGACCATGCTCTCGGCCGAACTGCCGTGCCAGTCGGGGCGGGCGTCGGCCGGTGCGGCTGCCAGGGCCTCGTCGAGGGCTGCGAGCGCCTGGCCGGCGTCGGCACGGATGCCCAGGCCCGGACGGTTGGATTCGAGCACCCGCGGCTCGGCGTCGATCTGGATGATCCGGCCGCGGGGTTCGAAGGTGAAGTAATTGGAGGTGACCTCGCCGAGCGAGGAGCCGATGACGATCAGCACGTCGGCGTCCTCGAGCAGCTCCGTCATGTACTGGTCCTCGATCCAGGACTGGAGCGAGAGTTCATGGGTCCAGGGGAACGCGCCGTTGCCGCCGGGAGTGCAGATCACCGGCGCGTGCAGCTTCTCCGCGAGGGACAGCAGCGACTTCTCCGCGTGGCCGCGGCGGGTGCCGCCGCCGGCGATGATGGCCGGACGCTTCGCCTCCGCAAGCCATTTCGCGGCTTCGCGAACCAGCTCCACGCGGGGCGGGTTGTCCGCGGCTTCGGCGAGTGCATCCTCCACCGGGGGCACCATGATCGGGTCCAGCAGGACATTCTGCGGGATTTCGATCCACACCGGGCCCTGCGGTGAGGAGATGGCCTCGGTCCAGGCGTCCTGGATGGCCGAGGGGATGCCGGAGGCGTGCTGGATCAGCCGCTGGCTCTTGGTGACGTTGGCGGCCGAGGCTTTCTGGTCATCGAGCTGGTGCAGCATGCCCTTGCGCCGCGCCCCGAGGCCGTCGAGCGGAATCTGGCTCGCCACGACCACCATCGGCACCCCGGTGGCGTAGGCCTCCTGCAGGCCGGCCAGGGAGGTCAGCGCCCCGGGGCCGGTGGAGAGGAACAGGACACCGACCTCGCCGGTGGCCCGGGAGTAGCCGTCGGCGGCGAAGGCGGAGTTGTTCTCCACCCGTGAGGAGACGAAGTGCAAGTTTCCGCGGCCCATCGCGTCGAAGAGGCCGAGGGCGTGCTGGCCGGGGATGCCGAACACGGTCTTGGCACCGAGTGCCTCGAGGGTTTCGACGACGAGGTCGCCGCCGTTGCGCATGCCGGTCACTGGGAGACCCCGGTTTCGACCGGCTGGGCTGCCGGAGCGGCGAAGCCGGCCGGACGGCGGGACTCATGGCCGAGGGCCTGCGCGGCGTAGCCGTTGGGCGCGCCGGTCCGGTCGCCGTCGACGGCGCTGTCGGCCATCAGGGTGACGAGTTCGTAGGCGACATGGCTGGCGGCGACGCCGGTGATCTCGGCGTGGTCGTACGCCGGGGCGACCTCGACGACGTCGGCCCCCACCAGGTTCATGCCGCGGAAGCCGCGGATGATCTCCAGCAGTTCGCGGCTGGTGATGCCGCCGGCTTCCGGGGTTCCGGTACCGGGCGCGTGGGCGGGGTCGAGGACGTCGATGTCGACGGAGATGTAGAGCGGGCGGTTGCCGATCCGGTCGCGGACCTTGGCGACGGTTTCCAGCACGCCGTGGTAGTAGACATCGGCGGAGGTGACAATGCCGAAGCCGAAGCGGTGGTCGTCGTCGAGGTCCTTCTTGCCGTAGAGCGGGCCGCGGGTGCCGATGTGGCTGATTGCCTCGGTATCCAGGATGCCTTCCTCGACGGCGCGGCGGAAGGGGGTGCCGTGGGTGTATTCGGCGCCGAAGTAGGTATCCCAGGTGTCCAGGTGCGCGTCGAAGTGCAGCATGGCGACGGGCTGTCCGGCGCGTTCGGCGGCGGCGCGAAGCAGGGGCAGCGCGATGGTGTGGTCTCCGCCCAGCGTCAGCAGCTTGCCGCCGGCAGCGGTCAGGTCCAGCGCGTTCTGCTGGATGGTTTCGATGGCCTCGTTGATGTTGAACGGGTTAACGGCCATGTCCCCGGCGTCGGCGACCTGGATGTTCTCGAAGGGGCTGACGTCCCAGGCCGGGTTGTACGGCCGCAGCAGCCGGCTGGCTTCACGGACGTGGTTGGCGCCGAAGCGCGCGCCGGGGCGGTAGGAGACACCGGAGTCAAAAGGAACGCCGACCACCGTGACGTCAGCCTTGGCCACCTGGTCCAGCCGCGGCAGGCGGGCAAAAGTGGCGGCGCCGGCGTAGCGCGGGATGCGGGAGGAATCGATGGGGCCAAGGTTGCCATTGGCCTCGATGCGCAGCTCTTCCAAGGGAGGAGTCTCCTTCGAGGGTTGTCCGACGGGTGTGACTGCCATCATACACTCGGAGTTGTCTGCTGCGCATCAGTTGTTTACCAACGACGGCGACTGCGCTCGCGCTCCCGCCCAGTTCTTGGGTCGCGCAGCGTGCGCCGCCGCGGCCGGTCCTCGGCTTTCCCGGGCTTTCCACGGCCACCGGGGCCGGCCGGGCCTGGAGAACTGGGCGGGAACGCGGCCGCCGACGGGTCCGGGCGGGCCAGGGCGCCCTCGGGGTTTGTCCAGATAGCCCGGTTGCCGGGTGTCGCCGGACCGGTCACGCCCCTGTACTGGCCTGATGGACCTCCTCGACTACCTCGGCCGGGTGGGCGGCGTCGCCCGGACCGGCCAACTCCTGGCTGCCGGCTTTTCCCGAACGGACGTTGCCCGGCTGCCTGACGACGGCGTGCGCCAGCTGCGGCGGGGCGTATTTGTCCTTCCCGGATGCGCTCCCGAGTTCGTAGCCGCACTCCGGCACAATGCCCGGGTCAGCTGCGCCAGCGCCGCCGGGCACTACGGCCTCTGGTTGCGTGAACCGCCGGACCGGCACCACCTCGCCTGCAACCACGGCCACGGATCCGGCTTCATCAGACACAGGACCGTCAGGTTCGAGGGTCATGCGACACTGCCGCTGGCGGCGGTCGAGGACGTGGTCCTGCACGCCATGAGCTGCCTCGCTCCCCCGGCGTCGACGGCGATGGCGACCTCGGCGCTACGGCTGCATGGTGTGCCTCTGGAGTTGCTGAAGGGCGAGCTCCCGGGCAAAAGATCCGGACCGGTGCGCACGGCACTGCATCTCTTGGACCTGCGGGCCGAATCCATTGTCGAGGTCGACGCCCAGCACCTCTTCAAGACCAACGGAATCGGCTACGACGCCCAGGTCTACCTGCCCGGAATTGGCCGGGTGGACTTCCTGCTCGACGGATTCCTCATCGTGGAGGTGGACGGCTTCGCGTTCCATTCCAACCGCGACGCGCTCCGCCGCGACCTGGGCCGGAACAACGCCTCGACCCTGCACGGGTTTGCCGTGCTCCGGTACATGCCCGAACACATCTGGTTCGAGCCGCAACGTGTCCTGGCCGAGATCCGGGCCGTGCTGGGCCGGGGCCCGCAGTCTGCCCGCTGACGTTCCAGCCCAGTTCTTCGACGTCGGACTCCCGCGCTGCAGCGTCGACCCGCGGAACTCCGGGGCTCGCCTCGGCCAGGCACTAGCCGGGGAGCCAACAACCGGGCAGGAACGCAGCCGGCCCAGGCAGCGCGGCCGCCTGGCGGGTCCGGCCGGGCCCGGAGAACCTACCGGCTCGCGGCCGGAACCAGCACCCAGAGCACCTCAACGGGCTCGTCGCTGGGGTTGATCCAGGTGTGCGGCTCGCGGCCGGGGAAGGTCACGGTGTCTCCGGTTCCCAGCTCGAACTCCTCGTTGGTCAGGATGAGCCGGATGCTGCCCTTGACCACATGGAGCACATCGACGTCGCAGTCCACGGCGTACAACTCGGATTCGCCGCGCCCGCGGGGCTCGATCACGGCCTGGATGATCTGCACCCGGCGCTCGGAGCGGGCGGTGAGCAGGCGTTCCACGATCCCTTCGCCGCCGAGCGAGATCCGGGGGCCCTCGCCCTGCTTGGTGAGGTGGGTTTCCGGCGCGGCAAACAGCTCGCCGATCGAGATGGAGAGGACCTGGCACAGCGTCACCAGCGAACTCACGGAAGGCGAGGTGAGATCACGCTCGACCCTGCTGAGGAAGCCTTTGGTTAGGCCGGTGGCATCGGCGACCTGTTCGATGGTGAGCCGCTGGGACTGCCGGGCGGCACGGATCCTGGAACCGATGGCAACGGGAACGTTGCTCGGTTCTACGGGTAGAGCCTTCATAAGGGAACCTTTCACGGCCGGCCGCGCGGCCCCATCATTGGAGCCAATCCTAGCCGCAGACCGGCACCGGGATGCCCGGAAGGACACGCCGCGGAAAGACCTTGACTGTTACCCCCGTCACAACTTACTGTTTGGCAACAACTGTTGCCTATTAGGCAATGGAGGGAGTCTCACCGGCTGCCCTCCCGCAATCTACCGTCAAGCAGTAACGGACGCCGGCCGCAAGGTTGCGGCCCGGACGCCCTGCGCTGCTTCCGAACAGCTCCAAGGAGCCCCCTTATGGACGCAAGTTTCGTCAACATCGCCATCGTGGTGGTGTACCTCATCGCCATGCTGGCCTTCGGCTGGTGGGGCAAGTCCCGCACAAGGAACAACAGCGACTTTCTGGTGGCAGGTCGCCGGCTCGGGCCTTTCCTGTACACCGGCACCATGGCCGCCGTCGTCCTTGGCGGCGCCTCGACAGTCGGCGGCGTGGGCCTCGGCTACAAGTTCGGTATCTCCGGCATGTGGCTCGTGGTCGCGATCGGCGCCGGGGTGCTGCTGCTCAGCCTGCTCTTCGCCAGCACCATCCAGAAGCTCAAGATCTACACGGTCTCCCAGATGTTGACCCTGCGCTACGGCAGCCGGGCCACCCAGACCTCGGGGATCGTCATGCTCGCCTACACGCTGATGCTCTGCGCCACCTCCACAGGCGCGTACGCCACAATCTTCGTCGTCCTCTTCGGCTGGGACCGGGCGCTGGCCATCGCCATCGGCGGCGCCATCGTCCTGGTCTACTCGACCATCGGCGGCATGTGGTCCATTACCCTGGCCGACCAGGTGCAGTTCGTGATCAAGACGGTCGGCATTTTCCTGCTGATGCTGCCGTTCACACTCAACGCCGCCGGCGGCCTCGACGGCATCCGCAGCCGCGTGGATGCCAGCTTCTTCCAGATTGACGGCATCGGCGTCCAGACGATCATCACCTACTTCGTCGTCTACACCCTCGGCCTGCTGATCGGCCAGGACATCTGGCAGCGCGTGTTCACCGCCAAGACCCCCACGGTCGCGCGCTGGGGCGGCGCGACGGCCGGCGTCTACTGCATCCTCTACGGCGCCGCCGGCGCCCTGATCGGCCTGGGCGCCCGGGTCGCCCTGCCCGACATCGACGTCAAAGCGCTCGGCAAGGACGTGGTCTACGCCGAGGTCGCGACCAACCTGCTGCCGATCGGCATCGGCGGCCTGGTGCTCGCCGCGGCCGTTGCCGCCATGATGTCCACCGCCTCCGGCGCCCTGATCGCCGCCGCAACCGTGGCCCGCGCCGACGTCCTGCCCTTCGTCGCCGGCTGGTTCGGCAAGACCATCAATACCGACGACACGGACAACCCGGAGCACGACGTCAGGGCCAACCGTTTGTGGGTGCTGGGCCTGGGCGTCGTCGCGATCGTGATCGCCATCATCACCAAGGACGTCGTCGCGGCGCTCACCATCGCCTACGACATCCTCGTGGGCGGCCTGCTGGTCGCGATCCTTGGCGGCCTGGTGTGGAAGCGCGGCACCGGGGTGGCTGCGGCTGCATCGATGGCCGTCGGGTCGGTCCTGACCCTCGGCACCATGATCGTGCTGGAGATCAATGCCGAGGTCCCGCTGGACGGCATCTACGCCAACGAACCGATCTACTACGGCCTGCTGGCCTCCGCGGTGGTCTACGTCGCGGTATCCCTGCTGACCAGGCCGACGGATCCCGCGGTGATGAAGAACTGGCACGACCGTGTTGCCGGCGACGCCACGGAGGAACAGGAAAAGGTCCCGGCGCTGAGCCACTAGTCCACGCCTGAACACATGCCCGGCCCGGGAAAGCGGGCCAGGCAGCACCGGCTCCCACAACAACGACGGCGGTGCCTCCCACGCGGAGAGGCACCGCCGTCGTACTGTCCGGATTGTTGCTGAAACAGCCGGTCTGACGCGGGCCGTCTACTCTTCTTCCTCGGCTTCACGGAACTCGTCCGTATCGGCAGGCACTATCGGCTGGTCGTCTCCGAGGAAATCCTCCGCATCGAGCGGGACGTTCCGGTCTGCTTCTTCGAGCAGCTCCTCGTCCACGGTCTCCGCATCGCCGACCGGGGCATCCTCGGCAAAGTCGTAGGCAGGATCAGACTCGACGGAGTCCCTGGCCGGCTGGGCGGCCTGTGGTCCGGTGTTGTCCATGGTGCGACCTCCGTGCGCTCGGGCTGCGGCAGTGGTCTTCAAGCCGCCCGGGCCCTCAGGCTCACGCCCGGAAACGGCCGGACGGGCCTGCCGAAGAACCCGCCCTGACCTTTATTCGAACACCGCCGGCGGTGGGGGTCAAGGGCCGTCCTGCCCGGACGCCGCCGGGCAGTAAGGGTGCTTACTTTACGGCGTACCGAAACTTTCCACTGAGGATTGCCAGCCGAAAATCCGCGGAATTACGGGGTACGCTGGAGTCGCAATGGGGCCGAACCATGCCCCATCAAGCCCAGGAGTTTACGTGTCTCAGCACGCCCCATCTGACCCAAACCATTCTGCCCACAGCCCCTCCGCGGGATCCCCGCCGCGCCCGGCGGCAAGCCTCACGGCAAGTCCCGCCGCCACCTCGGCGGACATCAAGCGCTGGCGGCAGTACCTCGCCGACGAACGCGCCGAGGCATCCGTCTACCGCGACCTCGCACAGAACCGCAGCGGCGAGGAACGCGACATCCTGCTCGCCCTGGCCGAAGCCGAGGGACGCCACGAGGCGCACTGGCTGCAGCTCCTCGGCGAACATGCCGGCCGGCCGCGCCCCGCCTCGCTCCGCAGCCAGTTCCTCGGTTTCCTGGCCCGGCATTTCGGCTCTGTGTTTGTCCTGGCCCTGGCGCAGCGCGCCGAGAGCCGCTCCCCGTATGCGAACGACCCCAGCGCCACGCCGGCCATGGTCGCCGACGAGCAGATTCACGAGGAAGTAGTCCGCGGGCTGGCCACACGCGGCCGCAACCGCCTCGCCGGGAGCTTCCGCGCCGCGGTGTTCGGCGCCAACGACGGGCTGGTCAGCAACCTCTCCCTCGTCATGGGCATGGCCGCCTCCGGCGTGGGCAGCTCCGTGGTGCTGCTCAGCGGTGTGGCCGGCCTGCTGGCCGGGGCCCTGTCGATGGGAGCCGGCGAGTTCATCTCCGTGCGTTCCCAGCGTGAGTTGCTGGCCGCCACCCGCCCCACCCAGGTCACGCTCGCGGCTGCGCCGTCGCTGGACATCGAACACAACGAACTCCTGCTCGTCTACCTGGCCCGCGGCATGTCCCGGGAGGCGGCCGAGCACCGCGTCTCCGAGCGCATGGGGCTGCTGGACTGCGACTGCGATCCGAGCCTTTCATTGCGGCCGGAACTTCCCGAGACGGAGGACCAGCACGAGGCCGTGGGCACAGCCTGGAGTGCCGCGGCGTCGAGCTTCTGCTTCTTCGCCTCCGGCGCGATCGTGCCGATTATCCCGTTCCTGTTGGGCATGACCGGGATCGCCGCCCTCGTGGTCTCCGCCGTCCTGGTGGGGATCGCGCTCCTGCTGACCGGCGGCGTGGTCGGCCTGCTCTCCGGCACCTCCCCGGCCAGCCGCGCATTCCGCCAGCTCGCCATCGGCATCGGTGCGGCCGCTGTTACTTATCTTCTGGGCATGGTGTTCGGCGCGGTGGTCGCCTAGTGGACGATCCCGGGTTCCGGGACCGCTCCCCGCGGCACAGCCGCGCCCGCAGTGCCGTCAGGGTGGTCCGGAACCTTGCGGCTGTCATCCTGATCGCCGGAGCGGCCTTCCTGTCGGCCGGGCTGGTGTACGGCGACCCGCGTTTTGTCGGGCTCTTCGAGTTCAACGGCGGAGCCGACGCCAAGCCGGCCAGCGCCCCGGCGAGCCACCCGACGGCCAGTCCGGCGGGCAGGAAAGCCGGAATCCCCGAAGACGGAGCGCAAATGGCTGTTCCACCGCCCGGTTACGAGGAGCAGGACCAGCCCTTGGGACAGCCGCAGACGCCGCCGTCCGCCAGCAAGTCCTATAAGTTCCTGGCCACCAACGCCGACGGCGGCCCGGTGGGCTACTCCCCCTGCCGGCCCCTGCACTATGTGGTCAACTCCGCCCTGGCCCCCAGGGGCGCCGGGCCGCTGGTGGAAAACGCGATTAGGACCATCTCCGAGGCGACCGGAATCAAGTTCGTCAACGACGGCCCCACCACGGAGGCCCCGTCCCAGTCCCGCGCGCCGTACCAGAAGGCGAGATACGGCGAGCGCTGGGCTCCCCTGCTGATCGCCTGGACCACCCCGGAGCAGGCGCCGCAACTCAAGGGTGCCGTGATCGGCACCGGCGGCAGCACCCACTTCAGCTTCGGTGACGGCCCCAAGAGCTTCGTCACCGGCAGCCTGGAACTGGACGCGCCGCAGATCACGCAGGACCTGGACCGCGGGGACAGCTCGGCGTATGCCACGGCGGTGATCCTGCATGAGCTGGGCCACGTGATGGGCCTGGAACATGTGGACGACCCCACGCAGCTGATGTACCCCGAGATCGGCGCGCCGGACGGGCTGGCCGCCGGGGACCTGAACGGCCTCTACGAGCTGGGCCATGCCCCCTGCCGCAAGGACCTCTAGGCCCCTGGGCACGCCGGCCCCTTGAGCGCCGCGGGCTCCTAGCGTTCCAGCACCGCGAGGGCTTCGTCGACCGTGTCCACCAGGAAGATCCGGTTTTCCATCCGCCGGCCCGCGGCCAGGCTCTGCAGCAGGGGCCAGGCCGGGAACCTGCGCAGCCAGTGCTCCTCGCCCACCAGCACCATGGGCGTGATGGTCTCCGGGGCGCCGTAGTAGTTTTCGCAGGCGTCCTGGAAGATCTCCTGCACGGTGCCGCCGGATCCCGGCAGGAAGATGATCCCGCCGTTGCACAGCTCGAGCAGGACGGCCTCGCGGATCGCGTTGGCGAAGTACTTGGCGATGTGCGTGGCGAAGAAGTTGGGCGGCTCGTGGCCGTAGAACCAGGTGGGAATCCCCAGCGACGGCGTGCCGTCCGGATGGCGTTCGACGACGGCGGCCGCTGCCCGCGCCCATGCCGACACCGAGGGCCGGAAGCCGGGCACGACGGCGAGCTCAGTCAGCGCCTGCTGGAAATCCGTTTCGTCCGCCGCGCTGAGGTAGGCGCCCAGGTTAGCCGCTTCCATGGTGCCCGGGCCGCCGCCGGTGGCGACCACCCTTCCGTTCCGCGCCAGCAGGCGGCCCAGCAGCGCTGCCTCGGTGAAGCCGGCCGAGCCGCGGCTCGCGGCATGGCCACCCATGACGCCCACCATGGTTCGGCCAAGGCACAGCTCCGACCGGGTCAGCTCTTCGAGCGCATCACCGATCGAGTGGTCATGGAGGGCCGCCGCGAGCGTCGCGTCCAGGCGGTGCCGCTGGCCCGGGCGGATGCTCCACTGGTAGACCCTGGCGTCCAGGGTGTCCTCGTAGCGGGCCTCCGCTATGCCCGCGTAGAGCTCCTGCGGCGTGTAGAGCCGGCCGCGGTAGGGGTTGAACGGGACCTTTTCCAGCTTGGGAAAGATCAGGGCGCCGCGGCCGCGCAGTGAATCTTCCACGCCCTCATCGAAGGTGCAGCCCAGGAAGATGGCACCCTGCGCGTCGAGGGACTCCAGCGGCTCCCGGCGGCCACGCAGGTCCAGCGACTGGACGTGCCAGCCGTGCATGGACCGCGCGCCTGCCGCCACCAGCCGGTCGAAACTGCCGGCGCTTTCGACCTCAAGGGTGCGCGGACTCGGATGCAGGCTGCGGGCGGCGCTCATCCGGCGGCCCTAGTGAAGCTGGTCCGGGGCGGGTCCGGACCCGGCTACGGCTTCCGAGGTCATGTAGGCGTCGAGCTTGGCCAGGGTCTGCTCGATGCTGGCCGGGTGGCGGCGGGGGTAGCCGGCCAAGCGGAGGAGGATCCTGGCCCGCACTTCCCGCGCGTCCCACTGCTCGGTGACCAGGGTGCCCGGATTTCCGGCGGTGTCGGCGACCGGATTCAGCAGGTAGCGCCAGACGTGGCCGCCGAAGTGCCGCCACGCGATCCGCCGGCCCTCCTCGAACTCACAGACCGTGTTGAGGATCTTGTAGTCCATCTTGATATTCATTTCCATGCCGAACTTCGCGCCGAGCGCCAGCCGTTCGGGACCGCGCGGCTGGGCACCCTTCACTGTGCCCGAGCCGTCGATGACGCTGTGCAGTGCGGGTGTGGCAAGCACTTCGAAGATGGCTTCCGGAGCGGCCGCGATGAAGCGGCTGCGGGACACGAGATATCTGTTGGTCATCCGGCAATCCTAGCCCTGCGTTGCGATGCGGAACCGGTGGTGCAAAATGAGTCATGCAGATTCCAGCACGGCCCTCCGGCGGCCGCCCCCGCATCGGCCTTCCGGTCCGGCTCAGCAGCTCCCTGGACCCCGATCCCAGGGTGGGCGAGGCCAACGGACTATTTGACTACATTGTTGAGCTGGTGCGCGAGGGCGGCGGCGAGCCCGTGCCGCTGACCAGCGCCGGGGGACTTGGCGGGCTCGACGGCGTCGTACTTCCGGGCGGCGGCGACCTGGACCCCCGGCTCTACGGGGAGGAGGACAGCGGAACCTGCTACGACGTCAACCAGGAGCAGGACGAGCTGGATCTCGCGGTGGCCCGGCAGTGCATCGACGTCGGACTGCCGGTGCTGGGCATCTGCCGCGGGCACCAACTCCTGAATGTGCTCTACGGCGGAACCCTCATCCAGGACATGGACCCGGGCACCGTGTCGCACCGCGAGCCGGATCCCGTCCATGGCTCGGGCCCGTGGGCCTGGCACGAGGTCGGGATCGCCGGAGGCTCGAAGGTGGCCGGGTTGTACGGCAACACCGGACCCGCCGCGGGGTCCGGCGCTGCAGCCGCAGTCACGGTCAAGATTGCCTCCGGCCACCACCAGGCCGTGGCCCGCGTGGCCGAGGGACTCGTCGTGACCGCGGTGGCCGACGACGGGACAGTGGAGGCCCTGGAAGATCCGGAGCGCTGGGTGGCCTCGGTGCAGTGGCATCCGGAGGCCCTTGAGCTTCCCGCCGAGGAGCGGCAGGCCCCGTTCCGCGCCTTCGTGGAGCTCTGCCGGAGCCGTGCGGCGGCCGCTGGTTAGAGCCGCTGCAGCGCGGCGTCTTCCCGCACGTCCTTAGTCTCGCTGGCAGCCGGCCCGGCCACGGCCGCCGCGAGGCGTCCGGCGTCGTGCTTAGCGGAACCCTTGCCGTCG
Source organism: Arthrobacter sp. YAF16 (assembly GCF_052113385.1). Classification (NCBI taxonomy): domain Bacteria; kingdom Bacillati; phylum Actinomycetota; class Actinomycetes; order Micrococcales; family Micrococcaceae; genus Arthrobacter; species Arthrobacter sp. YAF16. The sequence goes on along the minus strand of NZ_JBFRDC010000003.1, from coordinate 148,953 downwards.
CCCTTCTTGGCAGCAACGGCGGCGAACGCCATCACCACCAGGCCCAGCAGGGTGATTCCGGCGCCCGCCCAGATCGGCGAGGTGTAGCCGAGGCCGGCCGTGATGGTCACGCCGCCCATCCACGCGCCCAGGGCATTGCCGACGTTGAACGCGCCGATGTTGGCGCCGGAGGCCAGGGTGGGCGCACTGTCGGCGTACTTCATGACGCGCATCTGCAGCCCGGGCACGGTGGCGAAGCCGAAGCCGCCCAGCAGCACCATGGAGGCGATGGTCATCGGCTGGTTGGCCGAGGTGAGGGCGAAGACGACGAGCACCAGGACGAGGGCGGCCAGCACCACGAGCAGGGTGCGGTCCACGTTCCGGTCCGCTGCCTTGCCGCCGACGGTGTTGCCGATGAAGAGGCCCACGCCGAAGATGATCAGCAGCCACGGCACGGTGGCCGCCGAGAAGCCGGTGACCTCGGTGAGGGTGAACGCAATGTAGGTGAAGGCGCCGAACATGCCGCCGTAGCCGAGAATGGTCACGAAGATGGACAGCCAGACCTGGCCGGACCGGAAGGCCCGGAGTTCGCCCCGCAGTCCGCCAGCGGCAGCTTCACCCGCCCCGGTCTTCGGCACCAGGGCAAGGATTCCCACGAGGGCCAGTACGCCGATCCCGGTGATGGCCCAGAACGTGGACCGCCAGCCGGCGGCCTGGCCGAGCATGGTGCCAAACGGCACGCCCAGGACGTTGGCCGCCGTCAGCCCGGTGAACATGATGGCGATGGCGCCGGCCTTCTTGTTCGGGGCGACCATGCTGGCGGCCACTACCGCGCCGATCCCGAAGAACGCGCCGTGGGCCAGTGCGGCAATGATCCGGCCGACCATCATCAGGGCGTAGTCCGGCGCGACCGCGGAGACGAGATTGCCCGCGATGAACAGCACCATGAGCACCGCAAGGACAGGTTTGCGTTCGAAGCGCGACACTGCGGCGGTCAGGAGCAGCGCTCCCACCACGACGGCGAGCGCGTAGCCGGAGATCAGCCATCCGGCGGTGGCCTCGGTGACGCGGAAGTCTGCGGCCACTTGAGGCAGCAGGCCCATGATGACGAACTCGGTGAGTCCGATTCCGAACCCGCCGAGGGCGAGTGCTATCAGGCCGATAGGCATGGCTGAGCTCCTTCAAAACTGTACGGGGGGATGTGCGAAGCGTAAGCTAGTAGTTGCAGACGCGTTATTTATTGTTGCACACGCAACTATAGCGCGCAAGCAACTACTTTTGTGGGCTGTCCGTACTTCGCCGTTCGGAGCGCGGCTGCCCGAGCTGAAAGGGAGCACAACAGATGGGCATCAAAGACGACGCCGTCGAGGTCCGGGCGCAAGGCTGGCGGACCCTCGCGGCGCTGCACGGGCTGATCGAAGCGGAGCTGGAGCGCTCGCTGCAGAGCGAGGCGCAGCTCTCGGTAGTGGAGTACACGGTGCTGGACGCGCTGAGCCGGCAGGACGGCTGGCACATGCGGATGCAGCAGCTTGCCCGGGCCACGGCCCTGAGCCCCAGCGCCACCACCCGGCTGGTCAACCGGCTCGAGGAGCGCGGCCTGCTCACCCGGATCCTGTGCGCGGACGACCGCCGCGGGATCTACACCGAACTCACGCCCAGCGGCGTCGAGCTACTGGAGCAGGCGCGGCCCGTCCACGACCACACGCTGGAGCGCGCCCTGGCCCAGGCGCAGGAGGTTCCGGAGCTCGCCCCGCTGGTGGACGCGCTCCCCCGGTTGCACGCGGCAGTCTGAACCTCTTGCCAGCCCGCAGGGTCAGGGCTAGCCTTAAACAACCAGTAGGTTGATCAACGTATGCATTGAATAATGGCAGTTGAATAACCGGCAGTTGAACAACGGAGCTTGACCACATGGCCGACGACGAACACCTCGACACCGCCTTCCTGGCGCTTGCCGATCCCGTCCGCCGCCGCATCATCGCCCGGCTCAGCCGGGGCCCGGCCACGGTCAACGAATTGGCGGAACCCTTCGCGATCACCAAGCAGGCGGTCTCGAAGCACATCCAGGTCCTCGAGCAGGCGGGGCTCGTCACGCGAACGCGGGACGCCCAGCGCCGGCCCGTCCACCTGAACCCCGCACGGCTGGAGGCGCTCACCGCCTGGATCGACCAGTACCGGCTGGTTCGCGAGGAGCAGTTCCGCAGCCTCGACGCCGTGCTCCGATCCCAGGCCGCCGCGCGCGGCACCCAGGCAAAGGACTCATCATGAGCAACGCCCTGAAACTCACGGTTCCGGAAGGACTGCCCTTCATCGACTTCGAGCGGGAGTTCGACTTTCCCGTGGCGGACGTCTTCCGGGCCCACAAGGAACCGGAACTCGTCGCCCAGTGGCTCGGCCCCCGGCGGATCACCATGGACGTGGACCACTACGACTTCCGCACCGGCGGCAGCTACCGTTACACGCACACGGGGCCCGACGGCGTCGCGCACCGGTTCAGCGGCGTCTTCCACACCGTCCGGGAGAACGACTTCGCGGTCCAGACCTTCGAATACGGCGGCTACCCGGACGTGGTGAGCATCGAGTTCCTCACCTTCCGGGACCTCGGCGGCGGCCGCACCCGGCTGAGTGCGCATGCCGTCTACCCCAGCATGGAAGCCCGTGACGGCATGGCGCAGTCCGGGATGGAAGGTGGCCTGACCGAGGGCTACGAGCGGCTCGAAGAGCTGCTGGCCGGCGCGAAGGTCTGAAGCGCTTCGTCCAGCACCCGGCCGAGGTTCGAGGCGTCGTGCGCAAAGCGCCCCAGGAATAACCCGTCGGCGGACGCCAGCTGCGGCAGCAGCCCGGGTCCGGCGCTGCCGCCGTAAATGATGGGACACGGCGCGCCGAGCCCTTGGCGGATCAGCTGCACCACCGCGTTGACGTACGTGGGCGCGGCGGGCTGGTCCGCCCCGATCGCCCAGACCGGTTCGTAGGCCAGGACCAGACGGGGCGTCAGCGACTCGTCGCCCCCGGTCGCGGCCCGGACCTGGCGCAAACAGAAGGCCGCGGCCTCCTCGGGGCCCAACGTGCCGGGCTCGCCGATGCAGAGCAGCGGCGTGAGCCCGGCGTCGACGGCTGCCCGGACCTTGCGGGCCACGACGTCGTCGTTCTCGCCGAACAGTGCCCGGCGCTCCGCATGGCCGAGCTCCACCAGCGAGACGCCGAGTTCGGCCAGCATGCCCGGGCTGACCTCCCCGGTCAGCGCCCCGTCCCCCCAGGCGCAGTTCTGTGCGCCAAGGAGCGCCGGCGAGCCGGCCAGGATTTTCCCGGCCTCGGCCAGGACCGGGAAGGACGGGATGACGAACACCCGGACGTCCCGGCCCGCGGCCAGGGCGGGCCGGGCGTCCACCACGGCGCGCACCTCCGAGAGCCAGCGCAGGCTTTCCTGATAACCCAGGTACATCTTGGTGCTGACACCGATGTACAGGGGGTCGACGGCGGCGCTGGTGCCGGAGGTGCGGCTCATGGGTCTCCTTTAGCTGGGGCTGGGCGGCCGGACCGGATCTAGTCCAGCAGCTCGTCCGCCTTGTTGCTGAACCGCCGGGTGGCGAACATCATCGCCGCCGCCACGAAGGGCAGCACACCCAGGGCGTAGACGCCCATCGAACCCGTGGGCGAATGCGTGGCCTCGTTCACCGCCGTCCGCAGGATCGGGGCGACGAAGCCGCCCAGGTTGCCCAGCGAGTTGATCAGGCCGATGCCCGCCGCCGCGGCGGAGCCGGCGAGGAACGCCGTCGGGTAGGACCACACCACCGGGCCGACCGCGAGGAAGCTGCAGACCGCCAGGGTAATGAAGATCATGCCCAGCACCGGCTGGTGGTTGGTGCCGGCCCAGGCCGAGCCGAAGATGCACAGGCCGGTCGAGATGAACAGCGCGGTGCCGAACTTGCGCCGTTTGGCCACCGTGTTGGCGGCCTTGCCGATGAAGTAGCAGGAGAAGATGCCGAAGAACCAGGGCACGGCGATCAGCAGGCCGACGGCGAGGCCCACCTTCTGCCCGGTCAGGGACGAGACCTGCTGCGGCAGGAAGAACGTCACGCCGTAGACCGCGATCTGCAGGCAGAAGTAGATCGCGGTGAAGTACCAGACCCTGCCGTTGCGCATGGCGGCGAGGATGCCGCGGGGGCCGTGCTCGTCCTTGATGTTGTCCTCCAGCGCCATGACTTCCTTGAGCGCGAATTTCTCCTCGCTGCTGAGGAACTTAGCCTTGGCCGGACCGTTGATCAGGAAGAAGAAGGCCGCGATGCCGGCCAGGACGGCGAGCAGGCCCTCGACAAAGAACATGACCTGCCAGCCGCGCAGTCCCGGAACCTGGTCACCGATGTTGATCAGCCAGCCGGAGAGCGGGTTGCCGATCATCTGGGAGAACGGCTGGGCCAGGTAGAAGATGGCGAACATCTGCACGCGCACCTTGTTAGGGAACCATTCGGCGAGGTACATGATCACGCCCGGGAAGAGCCCGGCCTCGGTGACACCGAGCAGGAAGCGCAGGACCACAAACGAGGTCTCGCCCTGCACGAAGGCGAAGCAGGCCGAGACAATGCCCCAGGTGATCGCGATCCGGGCCAGCCAGATCTTGGCGCCCACCTTCTTGAGCAGCAGGTTGCTGGGAATCTCGAAGATCGCGTAGCCGATGAAGAAGATGCCGGCACCAAGGGCGAAGGCCGCAGCGGACACGCCCTTGTCCGCACCCAGGGCGGCCTCGGCGAAGCCGACATTGGTCCGGTCCAGGAACGAAACGACGTACAGAATGACCAGCATCGGCATGAGCCGGCGGGCCGCCTTGGAGATCGCGGACTTCAGGACCGGACGGGCCAGAAGCTCCTTGGATGTAGCGGTGGTTACGGACACAGCACTCTCCTTCGAGTGATGAGGTGGGGTGGTTCCCCCGCGGGCCGGCGGCCCGCGGTTTCTGCTGGCTCCCGCGGTCGGGAGCCGTCAGTGCATGTACAGGCCGCCGTCGACGTTGAGCGTCTGCCCGGAGATGTAGCCTGCGTCCTCGCCGATCAGGAAGTGGATCGCGGCCGCAATGTCGCGGGTGCTGCCCACGCGGTTCACCACCAGGTCCTTGACGAGCTCATCCTTGCGTTCCTCGCTGAGCGTCCCGCCCATGATGTCGGTATCGATCGGACCGGGTGAGATGGCGTTTACGGTGATGTCGTACTCGCCCAGTTCGCGGGCGGTGGCACGGGTTAGACCGATGACGCCGGCCTTCGCCACGGAGTACGGGGTCTTGCTGAAGGTTCCGCCGCCGCGCTGGGCGGAGACGGAGGAGATGTTGACGATCCTGCCGAGCCGGTGCTTTACCATCGATTCGGCCGCCCGGCGGGTGGCGTAGTGCACGCCGTTCATGTTGATGTTGAGCACCCGGTCCCACTCGGCGGCGTCGAGTTCCAGGTAGGGCACCGGAGAGCTCACCCCGGCGACGTTGGCCAGGGCTACGAGCTGCGGCAGTTCGGCCTCGATCTCGTCGATCGCGGCGCGGACCGAGGCCTCGTCGCCGATATTGGCGCCGGCGCCGTGGGCTTGCACGCCGTGCTTTTCGGCCAGTTCCTTGGCCAGGGCCTTACTGGCGGCGTCGTCCAGGTCGATCACGCCGATGTTCCAGCCGCGTTCGGCGAGGTAGTCTGCCGTGGCCCGGCCGATGCCGCGCTCGGAGACGGCTCCGGTCACGATCACGGTGCGGTCTGTGGGGAATGAGGTCATGGAGGTTTCCTTGGGAGGTTAGGGTGAGGGGGTTGTCAGGCGAGGGGCGCGGGGCCCAGTTCCTCGATGAGCTTCTGCATGGCGACGTAGGCCTTGTTCCGGTAGGCCACCAGGGCGGCGGTCCGGTCGGCGGGGACGTTGAGGAAGCCGGAGCCGGTCTTGGTTCCGAGCTGGCCGGCGTCGACTTTTTCCTGGAGGATCTGCGGCGTGGCAAACCGCTCGGGGAAGCCGGTCTGCAGTGACTTGTAGCAGAAGGCGTACACGTCGAGCCCGGCCATGTCCGCGATCGCGAACGGCCCGAAGAACGGCAGCCGGAAGCCGAAGGTGGTGCGGACCATGGTGTCCACATCCTCGGCCGTGGCGATGCCTTCCTCCACAACCTGCGCGGCCTCGTGGAAGAGGGCGTACTGCAGCCGGTTGAGCACGAAGCCGGTGACATCCTTGACGGTCGCTGTTTCCTTGCCGGTCTCCGCCACGATCGCGCGGGCGGCTTCCACGGCGGCCTCGGAGGTACCCGCGTGCGGGATGACTTCCACGCCCGGGATGAACGGCGCCGGGTTGGAGAAGTGGACGCCCAGGAAGCGCTCCGGGTTCACCACGACTTCGGCGAGCTTCGCGATGGAGATGGTGGAGGTGTTGGAGCCGATGATGGCGTCCGGCCGGGCGGCGGCACTGATCCGGCCCAGGGTGCCGTGCTTGATCTCCAGGACCTCGGGTACGGCTTCTTCGATGTATTCGGCGTCCGCGACGGCCTCTTCGATGTCCTTCGCGGCCCAGAGGTTTTCCTTCAGCCGTTCGGTGGAGCCGGCCGGGAACAGGCCGGCCGCGACGAACTCGTCGGATTCCTTGAGCAGCCGCTCGTAGTTGCTCTGGGCGATCTCGGCGGAGACGTCGGCGAGGGCGACGCGGGCTCCCGCGAGGGCCAGTACCTGCGCGATTCCGCCGCCCATGTAGCCGGAACCGACGACGGCGATGTTACGAGGGGTCATGTGGTTTCAAGTCCTTCCGGGGCTCCTTCATAGGAGTGGATTGCGTCCACCTTGGCCGCGGATGCGGAGGTGTCGTCGAAGCGGTGGCCCAGCCATTCGCCGACGAGTTTCTTCGCCAGTTCCAGGCCGATGACGCGCTGGCCCATGGTCAGCACCTGGGCGTTGTTGGACAGCACGGAGCGTTCCACGGAGTAGCTGTCGTGCGCGGTGACGGCACGGATGCCGGGGACTTTGTTGGCCGAGATGGCCACGCCCAGTCCGGTGCCGCAGATCAGCAGGGCCCGGTCGGCCTCGCCAGCGGCGACCTTGCGGGCCGCGGCGACGGCCAGGTGCGGGTAGGCGGTGCTGTCGTCCGGTCCGACGCCGACGTCCTCCACGGAAGCGACCCGGGGGTCCGCCTCGAGCAGTTCGCGCAGGGCGTTCTTGTATTCGACGCCGGCCTCGTCGTTGCCGACGACAATCCGCCAGCCGGGCTGGGGGTCGGTGGTGCTGTGACTCTGTGTCTCGTGTGACAAGGGATTTCTCCTTCAGCTGCGTTCGATGGAGGCTGCGTAGTCGGCCACCCGGCCGGCGATCAGGCCAAATGACACGGCCCCGGGGTCGGGGTGGCCCAGGCTCTTCTCGGCCAACGGCCTGGCCCGGCCCTTCTTGGGGCTGAGCGACGCCGTGGCTTCGGCGGCCTGGGCGGCCGCGTCGGCCGCGGTCCGCAGGCTGCGGGCCACGCCGTCGCCGTCGTCGATTGCCCGGTTGAAAACGTCAGCGAAGGGAAGCAGCGCGTCCACCATCGTCTTGTCTCCCGCTTCGGCTTTGCCGAGGGTGATGATGGCGTCCCGGAGGGCGTCGACGGCGGCGGCCGCGTCCGCCGGAGTATAGGCGTCCTTGCTGCCGAGGGCCCGGCCGACGGCGGTGACCGCGGCCCCCCAGAGCGCTCCGGAGGTGCCCCCGGCGCGTTCGGCCCACTGCTCGCCGGCCGCCGTGAGGAGTTCCTCCAGTCCGGCGCCGGCCGCGTGCGACTGTTCGGCCGCGGCGACGGCGGCGTCCACACCGCGGCGCATGCCGATGCCGTGGTCGCCGTCGCCGGCGATCGCGTCGAGTTTGCCGAGGGCTTCCTCGTGTTCGACGACGACCGACTGGGCCACCTTGAGCACGCCGACGGCGGTGGCGGCCAGCGAGGTCGACGCCGCCGTGGCAGCCAGCGCGGGCGCTGCTGCGGCGTCGGCCTGCGCGGAGAGGGTCCGGGCCCGGCGCGGAGCCAGGTTGCCCTTGCGGAAGGCTGGGGTGTCGGCCGGTGCGGACCAGAACTTTTCCAGCTCCGCGTCCAGCCAGAACAGCGTCAACGAAAGTCCGGACATGTCCAGGCTGGTGACGAGCTCGCCGCATTCCGGTTCAACGATCTCAAGTCCCGCGGCGGTCAACAGGGCCTCGATCTTCCCGAACAGGAGGAACAGCTCGTCGTATTTGACCGTGCCGAGGCCGTTGAGGATCGGCACCACGCGGCGGCCCGCGGTTTCCGGCTTGTCCTTGAGCAGTCCGTCCACCAGCAGTGCTGCCAGTTCGCTGGCCGTCGGCAACGGCTGTTCGGAGATCCCGGGTTCGCCGTGGATGCCGAGGCCCACGGACATCATGCCCTCTGGCACCGTGAACAGCGGTTCCGCGGCGCCCGGAAGGGTGCAGCCGGCGAAGGCGACGCCCAGCGAGCGCGTGTGGTGGTTGGCCTTGACTGCCAGCCGTTCCACCTCGTCCAGGTCCAGCCCGGCCTCGGCGGCGGCCCCGGCAACCTTGAAGACCGTCAGGTCCCCGGCAATACCGCGGCGTTTGGCGATCTCCTCGAGCGGGGCGCTGGCAATGTCGTCGGTCACCAGCACGGTGCGGGTCTCGATGCCCTCGGCGTTCAGCTTGTCCTGTGCCTGGCCGAAGTGCAGCACGTCCCCGGCGTAGTTGCCGTAGCTCAGGAGCACACCGCCTCCGGACTCCGCGGCCTTGACCACGCGGTAGACCTGGCCCGCGGATGGCGAGGCGAACATGTTTCCGCAGGCGCTGCCCGCGGCCAGTCCGGCGCCGACGAGGCCGGCGAAGGCCGGGTAGTGCCCGGATCCCCCGCCGATCACGAGCGCGACCTGGCCGGCCGGCGTCTCGGTGGAGCGGACAACACCGCCATCCACCCGTGCCACGTACCGGCGGTGGACGGCGGCAAAGCCGTCCAGGGCGTCGTCCGCGAAGCTTGCGGGATCGTCAAATATCTTGGTCATGATTCCTCGTTGAACCGGTTGGAGCGGATGGAACACACGGCAGGACCGGGGGCCCCGCCGGTTTAGAGTGCGGGGACGGCCGCCGGGAGCTGCCGGCCCTGGGCCACCAGGGAAGTGCCGAGCGCGTACCCGTCGCGTTTGGGCAGGACCTGGCGGCGCAGGTAGTCCTGGTTGGCGGCGGTGACGCTGAGGCCGTCCCCGCCGTAGTGCTCGGTGCAGATGATGCCCTGGAAGCCGACGGAGATGGCGAAGTGGAAGGCCTCGCGGTAGCTGATCAGACCGGATTCCATCGGTGCGGGCATGGCGACGTACTGGTCTTTCGCCCGGTTTTCGTCGCGGACGTAGTTCTTGACGTGCCAGTAGTTGGCGTACGGCAGCGTCTTGTGGACCATTTCCCGCCAGTCCTCGATCGGCCGGTGCAGGCGGATCAGGTTGCCGATGTCCGGGTTGAGCCCGACATTGGACAGGCCGATGTCCTGGACCAGTTGCACCGACGAGTCGGCGGTTCCGAGGTAGGTGTCCTCATACATCTCCAGGGAGACCAGGAGCCCGAGCTCGGCCGCGTGCCGGCCGACTTCGCGGATCCGGGTGACAGCCTTCTGCCAGGTTTCCTTGTCCCCCACCGGGTCCTGGTGGCCCTGGACGGTCCAGAACCAGAGCTGTTCGCGCTGGGCGGGAGTCAGGGCCTGGTGCAGGCCGATCGACACGACCTCGCAGCCGAGCTGCGCGGCGGCGTCGAGGGTGCGGTGGGTGTAGGCCAGGTTGTCTTCCCAGTTGGCCTCGTCGATCACACTGCGGCGGATGGCCGAGATGGCCGGGAGGCCGATTCCGGCGTGCCGGGCGGCGGCCGTGAGTTCATCCAGCCGGGCCGGGCTCAGGTCCCCCGGACGCACCCAGCTGTCGGTCAGGTCGGCGTTGGCGAAGCCCGCGTCCGCGACCTCCTCGAACACGCGCTGCCACTCGGCGGCGGGGGCATCCTGGACGGAGGTTCCGTCGGGCCGGATGCCCGGGAACTGCAGCAGGGCCGCGGTGATAGGCCAGTTTTCGGCGGTGTACGACATTGTCACTCCAAATCTTGAATCACATTTCCTATAGGATTCACCCGATAGGAAAGCTTGTCAAGGGTTTTTGTGGATCGGGACGCGGGCCGAACCGGAGGCCGGGGCCGGGCAGCGGGCAGCGGAGGGTGCCGTCGCCCGGCGTAGCCGGCGGGTTTGGCCTAGCTGCGCACTTCGCTGTCGTGTACTTCGCTGTCGTGCTGGGAACGCTGCTTGACCCCTTCGATGTGCGCGATCATCTTCTTCCGCGCCAGGTCGGCGTCGCCGGCCTCAAAGGCCCGCAGGATCTCGGTGTGCTCCGCGATCGCAAAGTCGGCGTCGGTGACGCCGAGCCCGCCGAAGAAGCGGAAGCGCTGCACCTGTCCGCCGAGCGCGTTGTACGCGGAGAGAAGGAACTGGTTGTCCGCGTGCTCCGCGATGAGCCGGTGGAACCGTTCGTCGGCCTCCCAGTAGGCGCGGAACTCGGAAAAGGACGGCCCCCGGGGCGCGGCTTTGAGGTCGTCGATGGCCTGCGCTAGCTGGGCGGTGAGGTCGGCGTCGGCGTGGCTGCAGGCCATGAAGGCGTTGGCCGGTTCGATCACCAGGCGCGCGTCCATCAGGTCCGCCAGTTCGTCCGCGGTGAAGAGCGGCGCCACCCGGTAGCCGCGCAGGGCGGTCCGGCGCACCATGCCGGTGGCTTCCAGCCGGGCCAGCGCCTCGCGCACGGGCGTCGGCGAGACGTCCAGTTCCCGGGCCATCCCGTCGATGCTGACCGGGGTGCCGGCTTCGAGCCGGCCGTCCATCAAGGCGATGAGAAGCGCTTCGTAGACGTGGTCGGCGAGGACCTGCCTGCTGACGCCGCGTGCGGCCGGATCCTTGATTGCCATACTGGAATCCTATAGCCGCCCCGCCCCGCGGGACGCCGGCCGTAAGCCTTTCCGGGATCGCTCCCCCGGCTATACCGTCGCCGGGACCGGCGACGGCGCAACTTAGAAAGCATGCTTATATTGTCATGATCGAGGTGCGGCAGCGCTCAGTGGTGACTGGGTCGCCTTGCGGCGCGCCGGGTCGCTGCGCCGTGCAGGCCATGGCGTCATCGTGATGGAAAGAATGGAAGGTGGAACAAGATGCCCACATGGGTGCAGGCCCTGCTATGGGGAACTGTGGCGGGCGCAGCGCTGGTTCTGGGTTCGGCCATTGCCTGGAAGTGGACGATCGCCCCCAAAGTCGTCTCCTCCATCATGTCTTTTGGGGCCGGAGTCCTCATCTCCGCCCTGTCGTTTGACCTCGTCGATGAAGCCGAAAAGGGCGGCGGTCTCTGGCCGACCGTGGCGGGATTCCTTGCCGGAGCACTGGTCTACGTTGGGGCGAACGCGCTGCTGGCCCGGCGAGGAGCCAAACACAGGAAACGCTCCGGCGGAAAGCAACCCTCTGAAAAGGACAAGCCGGGCAGCGGCACCGCGATCGCCATCGGAGCCTTACTGGACGGGATTCCCGAATCCGTCGTCCTGGGGCTCGGTCTCGTCTCAGGAGGATCGGTCAGCACGGCCGTGCTCGCAGCTGTGTTCATCTCCAACGTCCCCGAAGGGCTATCCAGCACAGCGGGGATGAAAAAATCCGGCCGCAGCGCCGGGTACGTCTTTGGCGTGTGGGGAGGCATTGCCCTCATCTCCGGACTGGCGTCGCTGATCGGCTATGCCAGCCTGCAAAACGCTCCGGCGGAGATGGTCGCCTTCATCACCGCAATCGCCGCCGGCGCGATTCTGGCCATGCTTGCCGACACCATGATCCCGGAGGCTTTCGAGGAACACCATGTCCTGACGGGCCTCATTGCAGCTGTGGGCTTCCTGGCGGCCTTCACCATCAGCCAGGCCGGGGGCTGAACACTCCCCCGGCCCGCCGGCAGTCAACGTTAGTGCCCGCGCAGCACCTCGATCACTGAAGAGTCGTCCCGCCGGCCGAGCCCCTTACGCCGGCCGCTGAGGTAGAGCTGCTCGGCCGCGGCGGCGAGCGGAGCCGGGTAGGTGCTTTCCCGCGCCGCCTCGACCACAAGCCCCATGTCCTTGACGAAGATGTCCAGGGCGCTGCGGACCTCGGTGTTGTCCGGGTCCACCATCCGGGAGCCCCGATCATCGAACATGAACGATGCCGCGGCGCCCGAACGCAGCACCTCCCAGGTCTGCTTCGGGTCCAGGCCCAGGGCCTCGGCGAAGGCCAGGGCCTCCCCGGCCACGGCGATGTGGACGCCGCACAGCAGCTGGTTGACGAGCTTCACCTTCTGACCGTCGCCAACGTTCGCACCCACCACGGGGGCAGAGCTTGCCATCGCGTCCAGCAGCGGCCGCACCACCGCCAGGGCCCGTTCGGAGCCGCTGACCATCATCAGCAGCTCGCCGGTGGCGGCGCGCTTGGTACCGCCGGAAACCGGGGCGTCCACCAGTTCGACGTCGAACGCCGCCAGCCGCTCAGCCAGCGACACCACCGCGGCTGGACCGACGGTGGCCATCAGGAGGACCACGGTGCCCGGGCGCAGGGCCGCAGCGAGGTCGTCCACGCCGAAGAGCACCGCGTCGGCCTGGGCCGGCGTCGCGACCATCAGGGCGACGACGTCGGCCTCGGCCACCGCCTCCTTGGCCGTGGCCGCCGGTGTCAGGCCGGGAACTGCCAGCGACTGCGCCCGGCCTTCGGCAACGTCAAAGGCGGCGACCTCGTGTCCGGCTTCGGCAAGGACGACCGCCATCGGTCCGCCCATCGCGCCCAGCCCGATCCATCCGACCTTGGTCATGGGGTTACTTCCTTTCCTGGTGCCGCGGACGTGGCGCCGCGGAAGAGTTCAATGGTGTCGGCGAGCGCGTTCTCGTCGCCGACGTTGCCCGCAAAAACGACGTACGGCATTCCCTGCACGCCCGGGGCGGCGTCGTCGGGCCGGAGCACCGAGACCATGCCGGGGAACAGCTGGCCGAGCACGGTGGCCCGCCTGATTCCGAGGCCCCGCACGGCGACGTCGTGCGAGGTGATGCCGCCCTTGGCGATCACCCAGACGGGCTGGGCGGGAAGGGCGGCCTGGACTACCTCGATCAGGGCCGCGGATACGCTGCGGGCGATCTCCAGGCTGGCGGCAGCGTCGGCGCCCTTGAGCAGCGACCGCGAGGTGTAGAGCAGGACGTCGGAGTCGGCGACGGCGCTGACCACCCGGGCCGCGGTGTCTGCAATGTGCGCACCGCGCGCCGCCGGATTGACGAGCTCGGCGACGGACAGTTCGACCTCGGTCACGCCGCCCCGGGCCTGCGCCGCAGCGACCTGGCGTGCCGTCTGGCCCACATGGGAACCGACGACGGCGAGCCCGTGGCCGGCCGGGCGGCCGTCGGGCCAGATGTCCTGCGCCTGCAGGGTCGGCTTGGGATCGAGCCCTGCGAGCGCACGGACAAAGGACGGCCCGGTGCGGTGCAGGAACACTTTGCCTTCGCGCTGGACCTGCTGCAGGCCGAGGACGACGATTTCCAGGTCCGCGAACTCGGTGGCGTTGACGATGATGAGCTGCAGATCGCTGGCCGAGCGCAGGATCTCCGCGACCCGGTCCTCTCCCCCGTGGCGGATGTCCTCGAGGCTGATGCTGAGCACCTGCTCCGGCGTGACGGTGCCGCCGCTTTTCTCCGCGACGAAATCCTTCAGGTCGGAGGACCGGTATCCGAAGGTCGCGTCCTTGGCGAACTCGGTTTCCCCGGCCGGGACGGGTTCCCCGCCCACCATGGCCCAGTGCACATCCCCGGCGGTGAAGCGTCCGGCTTCGAAGTAGGACGGGGCCAGCAGGACGCCGTCGAACCCGCGCCCGGTCACCTCGCGCCGGACGGCGTCAAGGGTGCGGATTTCGGCCATGACATGGCCGCGGAGGGTTGAGTCGCTCCGACTGACCAGGTCCAGAGGCGCACCGAGCCGCTCCTCGAGCTCGAACAGGGCCCGGCCGGCCGCCTGGTTCAGGGCGACCGCGTCGGCCTCGTCGAGGCTGCGGGTGTTGGTCAGGATGAAGCAGGTCGACTCCGGCCGTGCAAGGGCCGCGGCGTACTCGTCTGCCTCGAGCACGGTGACGACGGAGACGCCGTGCACGGACTGCGAACCGGTCGGGTCGTCGTCGAGCACTGCGGTCCGCCGTCCGGTTGCGGCGCGGTAGTCGCGGATCCGCTGCCGGCCATCGGCCAGGCGCAAGGGTTCAGGGGCGGGTGCGGGCCCGGCCGGGGCGCTTGGGTGTGCAGTGGGATGGCCGGCGGGGTAGGTTTCGTGGGTCATGCTGTGATCCTTCCGGGTGCCGTGCGGCCGGAACCGCACGGCACTTCCAGAGGCGCCGGGAGGTCAGGAGACCTGCAGGCCGCCATTGATGTCGTAGGTGGCGGCCGTGATGTAGCCGGCGTCCTCGCTCAGGAGGAAGGCCATGAGCGCCGCGACTTCGTCGCGGGTGCCGACCCGGCCCATCATGATGCCCTCGGACATGGCGGCTTTGCGCTCCTCGCTCAGCGTGCCGCCCATGATGTCGGTGTCGATCGGGCCCGGGGCCACCGCGTTGACGGTGATGCCGAACTCTCCGACTTCGCGGGCCAGTGCCCGGGTGAAGCCGAGGATTCCGGCCTTCGAGGCGCTGTAGGCCACTTTGGAGAACGTTCCGCCGCCGCGTTGCGCGGAGATCGAGGAAACGCTGACGATCCGGCCGAGCCGGCGTTCGATCATGCCCTTGAGGACCCGCTGCGAAACGATGAAGGTGCCGCGCATGTTGATCGCGAAGACCTTGTCCCATTCGGCGACGGAAGTCTCCATGAACGGCGTCGGCGAGCTGATGCCGGCGAGGTTGGCCAGGCCGACGATGGGCGGAAGCGACTCCTCGACCTCGGTGATGGCCCGGTCCACCGAGGCCTCGTCCGAGACGTCGGCGCCGACGCCGATCGCCTTGACGGCCCGGTTGGAGCCGATCTCGGCTGCGGCGGCTTTGGCGTCCTCGGCGTTGATGTCCAGGATCGCGATCGACCAGCCGTCGCGGGCCAGCCGGTCGGCCGTGGCGCGGCCGATGCCGCGGGCGGAGGCGGCGCCGGTCAGGACGACGGTGCGTTCGGCGGGGAAAGTGCTCTGTGTCATGAGTGGTTCCTAATGGCTGTCTGCGGCGGGGGCGGTCGCCCGGGGGGCGGAGACACCTTCCGGACGCTTGCGGGCGTAGAGATAAGTGGCGACGGCGGTGATCGCGAGGCAGGCTGCCAGGAAGGTCAGGCCGCTCTGGCTGTTGCCCGTGGCGTCCTTGAGGATGCCGACGATGTACGGGGCGACGAAGCCGCCCAGGTTGCCGAGCGAGTTCACCATGGCGAGGCCGGCCGCTGCTGCGGCACCGGTCAGCGCCGCGGACGGCATAGCCAGGAAGGGGGCGATCGCCGAGTAGATGCCCATCGCTGCGAGGGTCAGGAAGACCATGGCGAGGACCGCGTTGACCGGGAGCAGGTAGCCGGCGCCGAGCAGGCCGACGGCGGCAATCACCATGCTGACGCTGGCGTGCCAGACCCGGTTGCCGGTGCGGTCCGAGCGCTTGCTCCAGAAGTAGACGAACACCGCGGCGATGGCGTACGGGATGAAGACGATGAAGCCCACCTGGACGGTGTCGAACTTGCCCAGCGCCTTCACGATGGTCGGCATCCAGAGGCCCAGGCCGTAGATGCCACAGACCAGGCCGAAGTACAGGGCCGAGTAGGCCAGGGTGCGGGGGTCCTTGAGGCCAGCGAGGAAGTTGTGGTTGCCGGACTTCTGCTTGTCGGCCAGTTCCTTGCTCATGGTGGTGGCGAGCCAGTCGCGCTCTTCGGGCTTGAGCCACTTGGCGTGCTCCGGGCGGTCGGTCATGACGAAGGGCGTGATGAGGCCCAGCACGATCGCCGGGATGCCTTCAATGATGTACAGCCACTGCCAGCCGTGCAGCCCGGCAACGCCTTCCAGGCCCAGAAGCATGCCGGACACCGGCGCGCCGAGGGCGTTGGAGATCGGCTGGGCCAGGATGAAGATGCCCAGGACGGTCACGCGCTGCGCGGCGGGGAACCAGAGGGTCAGGTAGAACAGGATGGCCGGGAAGAATCCGGCTTCGGCCGCACCCAGCAGGAAGCGGATGATGTAGAAGGTGGTCTCGCCGTTGACCAGGAACATGGCGGTGGCGAAGATGCCCCAGCTGATCAGGATGCGGGCGATCCACTTGCGGGCGCCGTAGCGGTACATGCCGCCGTTGCTGGGGATTTCCAGCAGGGCGTAGCCGAGGAAGAAGATGCCGGCGCCGAGGCCGTAGGCGGCTTCGGTGAGGCCGATGTCGCCCTGCATGCCAAGTTTGGCGAAGCCGACGTTGTTGCGGTCCAGATAGGCAACGAAGTACAGCAGGACAATCAGCGGCATGAGCCGCCGGCGGACCTTGCGGAGGGTGGTCTGGCCCAGTTCACTCAGGGCCGGAGCTGCAGTCAGGGAGGTCATCGCGGGCCTCCACCGGTGATCAGGGTGCCCTGGGAAGGGACGTGCGCGCGCATGAAGACTCCTTTGGCTGGCGGCGATCGTTTGTCGAAAGTAGATATCAGATGTCTGATATCTGTATGAGATTCTAATCACACGAAAGGACAGCGTCAACAGGATTGGTAAAACAGCCGGGCGGGATCGAAACCGGCGCAGCGCCCGCGCGGGTCAGCTCGCGGCGCGGGGCAGCGCCCGCGCGGGTCAGCTGGCGGCGGCGCCGCGGCTGGAGACCGCGAGGTAGCGTTCGTAGTCCTCGAAGGTCTGGGTGATGTGGGCGTCCATCGCGGAGCGCGCGGCGCCGGGCTCGCCGGCGGCAATGGCGGCCAGTACCAGTTTGTGGTGGTGGATCGCGTGCCGCTGCACATCCGGGAACGCGGAAGTCTCCCGCCGCATGGCGTAGAGCAGCGTCGAAAGCTGGCCGAGCAGGGCGGGCACGAACGGGTTGCCGGAGGCCCGCAGCACGGTGTCGTGGAAGGAGATATCCGCCAGGGTCAGCGCGTCGACGTCGCCCGAGTGGTGCGCGGCCTCCATCAGTTCGACGCTTTCCGTCATGGCGGCGAGGTCGGCCTGGCTGTGGCGTGAGGCCGCGAGTTCGGCGGCGCCGGTCTCGACCATCCGGCGGACCTCAAGCAGGCGCAGTGCCACCTGGTCCGAAGCCACCCCCCTTGACGCTGCCCGCATGATCGCGTCCAGGCCGGTCCAGCGTTCGGGCGGATTCACGAAGGTGCCCAGGCCCCGCTTCACGTAGACAACGTCCTGCGCCTTGAGGACCTTCATCGCTTCGCGGGCGGTCAGGCGGCTGACCCCTGACTCCTTGGCTATGTCGGCTTCCGGCGGGAGGGCGTCGTCGGCCTTGATCTGGCCGCTGAGGATGTACTCGAGGACTTTGTCCACGACGACGTCGACCAGCGTCCGTCGCGTTTCTGCCATCGTGATCCCCTGCCTGCGCGCACCCAAGCGCGCACTTTGCCTTTCCTAAACACTACTAGACGGACGGCGGCGGTCCTCGCCGCCGTCGTGCCTCAACGAAGAAACGCGGGGTCACTTCGCGCCCATCCCACCGAGTGGAATGGGCCGCAAGTGACCCCGCGTTGCCTTGGTGCTGGTGCCTAGAGTGCCGCGTAAACTTCGCGCAGCAGCTTGGCGGTCTCGGACGGCGTCTTGCCGACCTTGACGCCGGCAGCCTCGAGGGCTTCCTTCTTGGCCTGGGCGGTGCCCGCGGAGCCGGAGACGATGGCGCCGGCGTGGCCCATGGTCTTGCCTTCCGGGGCGGTGAAGCCGGCCACGTAGCCGACGACCGGCTTGGTGACGTGGGCCTTGATGTAGTCGGCTGCACGCTCTTCGGCGTCGCCGCCGATTTCGCCGATCATGACGATCGCCTTGGTCTCCGGGTCAGCTTCGAAAGCTTCGAGGGCGTCGATGTGGGTGGTGCCGATGACCGGGTCGCCGCCGATGCCGATGGCGGTGGAGAAGCCCAGGTCACGCAGTTCGTACATCATCTGGTAGGTCAGGGTGCCCGACTTGGAGACCAGGCCGATGGGGCCCTTGCCCGTGATGTTGGCCGGGGTGATGCCGACCAGGGCCTCGCCCGGGGTGATGATGCCGGGGCAGTTCGGTCCGATGATTCGGGTGACCTGCTTGCCGTCGGCGTCGACCTTGGACTGGGCCAGCGCCCAGAATTCGGCGGAGTCCTGGACCGGCACGCCTTCGGTGATGACGACGACCAGGCCGATGCCGGCCTCGATGGCTTCGACGACAGCGTCCTTGGTGAACGCCGGCGGCACGAAGACGATGGAGACGTCGGCGCCGGTCTCGGCCATGGCTTCCTTGACGGTGCCGAAGACGGTGATCTCGTTATCGCCGTGCAGGACCGTGGTGCCGGCCTTGCGGGCGTTGACGCCGCCGACAATCTTGGTGCCGGCCTTGAGCATCAGGGCGGTGTGCTTGGTGCCTTCGCCGCCGGTGATGCCCTGGACGATGACCTTGGAGTCCTTGTTCAGATAAATAGACATAGTCGTGTCCCTTTACTTAGCTGCGTTGGCGAGCTCGGCAGCCTTGTCGGCGCCCTCGTCCATGGTGGCGGCCAGGGTAACCAGCGGGTGGTTGGCCTCGGCCAGGATGCGGCGGCCTTCCTCGACGTTGTTGCCGTCGAGGCGGACGACCAGCGGCTTGTTCGCGGAGTGGCCCAGCTCGGCCAGTGCGCCGACGATGCCCTTGGCGACAGCGTCACAGGCGGTGATGCCGCCGAAGACGTTGACGAAGACGGACTTGACCTGCTCGTCACCCAGGATGACGTCGAGGCCCGCAGCCATGACCTCGGCGGAAGCTCCACCGCCAATGTCCAGGAAGTTGGCGGGCTTGACATTGCCGTGGTTCTCGCCGGCGTAGGCGACAACGTCGAGCGTGGACATGACCAGGCCGGCACCGTTACCGATGATGCCCACCTCGCCGTCGAGCTTGACGTAGTTGAGGTCCTGCGCCTTGGCCTTGGCCTCGAGCGGGTCCGCAGCGTCCTTGTCTTCAAGGGCGGAGTGCTTCGGGTGGCGGAAGTCGGCGTTCTCGTCGAGGGTGACCTTGCCGTCCAGGGCAACGATGTCGCCGGCGCCGGTCTTGACCAGCGGGTTGACCTCTACGAGGGTGGCGTCTTCCTTCTTGAACACGTCCCAGAGCTTGAGGATCACGGCGGCGACCTTGCCGCGCAGTTCCTCGGCGAAGCCCGCGGCGGCGACGATCTCGTCGGCCTTGGCCTGGTCGATGCCGACGGCCGGGTCGATCGCGATCTTGGCCAGGGCTTCCGGGCGCTCGACGGCGAGCTGCTCGATTTCCATGCCGCCTTCAACCGAGCACATGGCCAGGTAGTTGCGGTTGGCCCGGTCCAGCAGGACGGAGAAGTAGTATTCCTCGGCGATGTCGGCACCCTGGGCAATCATCACCTTGTTGACGGTGTGGCCCTTGATGTCCATCCCGAGGATGTTGGTGGCGTGCTCGAGTGCCTCATCGGCAGTCTTGGCGACCTTAACGCCGCCGGCCTTGCCGCGGCCACCGACCTTAACCTGTGCCTTGACGACAGTTACGCCGCCGATCTTCTCGGCAGCTGCCTTTGCTTCTTCAGGGGTGTGCGCCACGATGCCAGCAAGCACGGGTACACCGTGCGCCTCGAACATATCGCGCGCCTGATATTCAAACAGGTCCACGGTTTAGTGTCCTTCTACGTCGAAGTAGTTTCTGTACAGCCGGACCCCACGTACTCGCGGTTACCGGGCTGCGGAATAAACGCACCCTGCGACAAGCTTGGAAACGAGCCACACGGCGCAATGCTCCTCTTTCGAACTCTAGTCCTTCGTTTGGACCAGCCCGACCCAGACTACCTGTTATGTGAGTAAGGACACTATTCTATTGAGCGTAGAAAAACCGCTAGATTACGGGGTTTTTGGGGCCTCCGACGGCGCCGCGGAGGCCGCCTTGGGGGCCGGCAAGATCAGCTCGTAACGGTCGCGCGCAACGAAGAAGGCGACGCCGGCGGAGACGTTTCCGCAGGCTACACCGCCGTTGTAGGCGGAGCAGCGGAGGCCGTTGCGCTCGACGTTCTTCCCATCCTCGAGGACGGGAAGCTGCGAGATCGGACCGTTGCGGGTGCCTTTGGGGCCGAATTCGGTTTCCTGCTGTGTGACGCCGGAGCGGCACTCCCCGTAAACCGCCTCGGCCGGGGTCAGCAGGGCCGTGCCGCCCAGGTAGCCGAGTCCGGTGCCGGCGCAGTCGTCGCGGATGTCCTTGGCGGACGGCTTCGGGTAGGCGCCGAGCTCACAGTGGGCCACCGGCACGGTCGCGAACTTGCCGTTCCCGCTGCCGCCGAAGCCGTTCTGTTCATAGGGCAGGTTGACGTGCTCGCCCCGGGCCGAGGTCAGTGAACAAACGATGTTGCGGTCCGCGGTGACGAAGCTCAGGGAGTCCTGGCCGGCTCCCAATGTCGCCGGGTCCGTCAGGGGTGCCTGCTTGAGCTGCTCCAGGGCGGGCAGCGGGGCCGGCGGGACGTAGTCCGGGTCCTTTTGCGTGACGGTGCACGCCGTGGCCGCCAGTGCCAGGAAGGCGGCCAGGATCCCCAAAGATGTCCGTCGCATGCGCTCCATTATGCCTGTCGGCGCGCGGTTACCGGTGGATCCGCGGGGCGGCTGAGAGCCCCGGTCACGCGTCGATCTTGGTGAGCGGGGCGTACCGCAGCAGGAGCCGCTTCTCGCCGACGCCGAACTTCACCTTCGCGACGGTCTTGTCCCCCGCGCCCTCGACGGCCAGTACGGTGCCGTTGCCGAAGCTGGTGTGGTTGACCTTGTCCCCCACGCTGACGGCGACGATCTCTTTCTGCGGCTGCACCCGGTTCTTGGCGATGGCCGCGGGGACGTCCGCGTTGAAGCCTGCCGCGGAGTCCGCGCCGGCGCCCCGGGCGGTGCCGGCGCCCCAGAAGGACCCGCCGTAGCGGCTGGAACCGATCGATCCGCCGCTCCCCCAGCTGCTGGCCTGGCGGGTGGAGCCTTCCCGCTTCCACTCAACCAGCTCGGCCGGGATTTCCTCGATGAACTGGCTGGCGGGGTTGTACTGGCTCTGTCCCCACATGCTGCGGACCTCGGAGCGGGTCAGGTAGAGCCGTTTCCGGGCCCGGGTCAGTCCCACGTAGGCGAGCCGGCGTTCCTCGGCCAGTTCCTTGGGGTCGGTGGCGGAGCGCTGGTGCGGGAACAGTCCGTGTTCCATGCCGGTCAGGAACACCACCGGGAACTCAAGGCCCTTGGCGGTGTGCAAGGTCATCAGGGTGACGACGCCGAGCCGCTTGGCTTCGGCGACCGCAGCGTCAATATCCGCCCCGGGGGCGTCCGGGATCTGGTCGGCGTCGGCCACGAGGGAGACCTGCTCCAGGAAGGCGCCGAGGGACCCTTCCGGGTTGTCGCGCTCGTATTCGCGGACGACGGCGACGAGCTCGGCGAGGTTCTCCACCCGGGATTCGTCCTGCGGGTCGGTGCTGGAGCGAAGGGTGGCGAGGTAGCCGGTCTGCTCAAGGACGGCTTCCAGGGCAGCGGCGGCACCGGAGCCGGAGGCCACTTCGGCCAGGTCGTCGAGGAGCTTCACGAAGCCCAGCACGGCGTTCACGGAGCGGGTGGCCATGCCCGGTGCTTCCTCGGCGCGGCGGGCGGCGGCCATGAAGGAGGTCCGGTCGCGCTGCGCCAGCGATGCCACGGCGCCCTCGGCCCGGTCGCCGATGCCGCGCTTGGGCTCGTTGAGGATGCGGCGCAGGTTGACGTCGTCGTCGGGGTTTACCAGAACGCGCAGGTAGGCGAGGGCGTCCTTGATTTCCTTTCGCTCGTAGAAGCGGGTGCCGCCGACCACCTTGTAGGGCAGCCCAACGCGCACCAGGACGTCTTCGATGGACCGGGACTGGGCGTTGGTGCGGTAGAAGATCGCGACGTCGCCGGGGCGGAGGTTGCCCTCGTCCTGCAGCCGGTCGATTTCCTTGGCGATGAACTGGGCCTCGTCGTGCTCGTTCTCGCCCACGTAGCCGACGATCTTTTCGCCGTCGCCCTCGGCCGTCCAGAGCCGTTTCTCCGGCCGGTTGGGGTTCCGGGAGATGACCGAGTTGGCGGCGCTGAGGATGGTCTGGGTGGAGCGGTAGTTCTGTTCGAGCTTGATAGTCCGGGCGTCCGGGTAGTCCTTCTCGAACTCCACGATGTTGCGGATGTCCGCGCCGCGGAAGGCGTAGATGGACTGGTCCGAGTCGCCGACGACCGTGAGTTCGGCCGCGCCGGGGCCCTCGCCGACGATCTCGCGCACCAGGGCGTACTGGGCGTGGTTGGTGTCCTGGTACTCGTCCACGAGCACGTGCCGGAAGCGGCGCCGGTAAGAGTCGGCGAGCGCCGGGAAGGCCCGGAACATGTAGACGGTTTCGGCGATCAGGTCATCGAAGTCCATCGCGTTGGCCTGGCGCAGGCGCTGCGTGTAGCCCTTGAAGACTTCGGCGACGGCCTGTTCGAAGGGGTCGCTGTAGCTCGCGCTGGAGGCGTAGCTGTCCGCGTCGATCAGCTCGTTCTTGAGCGCGGAGATCTTGTGCTGGATGGCCTTGGGCGCGAAGCGCTTGGGATCCAGGTCCAGGTTCTTGGCCACGAGCGTAATCAGGCGGAGCGAATCTGCGGAGTCGTAGATGGAGAAGTTGGAGTTCAGGCCGACGTTGGCCGCTTCGCGCCGCAGGATCCGGACGCAGGAGGAGTGGAAGGTGGAGATCCACATGGTCTTGGCCCGGCCGCCGACCAGGAGCTCGATCCGCTCGCGCATCTCCGCGGCTGCCTTGTTGGTGAAGGTGATGGCCAGGATCTCCCCGTGGTGCGCCCGCCGGGTGGCGATCAGGTAGGCGATGCGGTTGCTGAGCACACGGGTCTTGCCGGAACCTGCGCCGGCGACGATCAGCAGCGCGCTCCCCGCGTGTTTGACTGCTTCCTCCTGCTGCGGGTTCAGTCCCTGCAGCAGCTCTTCCGCGTTCGGCAGCTGGGGGCGGTCCGAGTCCTCACCGTTACCAGCGCCGCTTCCGCCGTGGGCCCCGAAAGCGGGTGACCTCAGGTCCGGCATTCCGGTTCCGGTCCCCGGGTTTCCGGACGCTTTGGCCGGCGCGGCCGGATGCGAGGCAGCTTGGAAGGGTCCGTCGGCGTAGGGGTCAAACAACATATCCATGGTGTTAACAAGTCTAGGCGGTGCCACTGACGGCACCGTCCGCGGCTCCTCCTGCGCCGGGCATGCCCCTCGCCTGCGCCCAGTAATGGACATATGCCCATTGTGTCCCTGCGTGAAGCTGAGGAATGAGCATGCCCCTCCGCCGCCGCCGTCCGGAATGAGCGTGTCGCTCTCCTACCGACGTCACGGTCCACGTCGCCTGGTCCGCCGCGGGACATGCCCCTCGCCTGCGCCCAGCAGCGGACATATGCCCATTGTGTCCCTGCGTGAAGCTGAGGAATGAGCATGCCCATCGTGTGATAGCAGGACCAGGCAAGTCCCTTCCGGCCGATCGTGCGCCGTGCGCGGGTGCTACCCCACGGAGCCTGACTCGAGCGCCGCGCGGAGCTGCCGCACCGCCGTCGTACCTCCGGCCACGAACCACTCAAGTCCGTTGACGCGCACGACGTCGGTGGCGCCGCCGGCGGCGAGCACGATCGCCTGGCCCGGCAGCCAGTCCCACTCCGGGGAGCTGTGCTGGAACCAGCAGTCCAGCTCGCCGTCGGCGACCCGGCCGAGATCGCATGAGCCCGAGCCGAACATCCGCAGCGCCGCCGCGGACGTTGCCGCGGCGTGCCACGGCATGGCGCACATCGGGTCGGCCAGCCAGGTGGGATGGATGTAGGTGGCGGCGCCAAGCTCGGCGAGCGGCGTCTCCACGCGGCCCATGCCACCTGCGTCGCGGGGCCGAAAACTCGTCAGCGCCTCACCGTTGAGGGTTGCCTTCCGGGCGGTGCCGCCGAGCCAGAGCTTGTCTTCCTCCGGCTGGAAGATGGCGCCGAGCAGTGGGCCGGAGGAATCCTTGAGCGCGATCGCGGAGCACCAGTAGCTTGAGCCGTGCAGGAAGTTGTAGGTTCCGTCGACCGGGTCGATCACCCAGGTCCGGCCGCTGCTGCCCCGCTCGGAGGCACCTTCTTCGCCGAGGACGCCGTCGTCGGGCCGGCAGCGCTGCAGCTGTTCGAGCACGTAGGCTTCCGCGGCGTGGTCCGCGGCGGTCACGACGTCGGAGACGGACGTTTTCCGTTGCCCCTCCAGTCCTGCCTGCCGCATCAGCAGCGCCAGATTGCCGGCCTCCCGCACCAAGGCCTCGGCGAGCTGGTAGTCGTCCAGTTCGGGGCTGAGTTCCGCGGTGCTGTGCCGACCGAGCCGGTGCCTGACAAGTTCGTTGCTGCCTGATTCGCTCACGCGTTCAGCCTATCGGGCGCCCGGAGGTGCTGAACAGGCAGACCGGGTTGACGGTAGCCCTGCCTGGGACCCGCCGGTGTGGCGCCGGCGAGGGGCGATAATGGAGCCATGGCCAAGACACCCGCCCAGCGGATCAAGAAGCACGGCGCGAGCGCGGCCGTTCCCCAGCACCATCTGCCCGCGGTGATCAATCCCAGCACCACCCGGACCCCACAGAAGGCCCAGAGCAATAGCAGCCTGATCCTGATTGCGGGCGTCGTTGCGAGCCTGTTCCTGTTCTGGTACGTCCACCTGCTGACCCTGAACCAGCTCACCCAGCTCAGCGGCGGCCTCCCGATGCCCGACTCGCTGCTCGGCGGCTTTGACCGGGGCTTTGTGGAGCAGCTGCGCTCTGCCATGGACGGGGACGCCCGCGGACAGCTCAACTATGTGCACAAGACGGCAGGGACACTGTTTCCGCTGATCTTCGGATTCACCTGGTTGCTGCTGATCGGCACGAACGTGGCCCGGAAACCGCTCCGTTGGGCGCTGTGGGCAGTGCCGCTGCTGTTCGCGGGTGTGCGGCTGTGGGGAAACGCGGCCATTGACGCCATGATGGCCGCTGACACGCTCGACGGCGGCCAAGTCGCCTTGGCGTCGGGGCTCACCGTGGCTGGCTGGGCCCTGCTGGTGCTGAGCCTTGTGGTCGGCGCCGCGGCAGTGTTCCTGGGCCGCAAAACCCCTGCCGCGCGGGCTCGCGCTTCGGGTTCCGCCCAGGCCTAGCAGTTCGGGATCCTTGGCCGGGTATCCACGGCCTTCCCGCTCCGGGGCCCCCGATGGACATGCCCGCTCTTGGTCGCGGCCGGTGAGCATATCCGCCATATTTCCAACGCTCAGAGTGGGCGATGGACATGCTCATCACACGTTGAAGACCAGGAGCAGCGGAACCGGTGGACGTGCCCATTTCTAGCGTTGGCCGATGAGCATATTCTCTATGTGTCCACTGCACGACGCCAGCGAGGGGCATATCCAGAAGCGGGCTTAGCTGCGGTCGAAACCCGTGACTCGGACCAACCATTTCCATAACGAGTCGCGGCCCAATTCGGATTTGAGGAAGTCCCGTGCCTGCTGGGCACGGTGTGGTGCTCCCGCGCTTTCGAAGTGTACAACCGCCTCGGCCAGAGGCTGCCGAGCCGCATCCTTGTCACGCATTGCAATATATGCCCTGCCTAACAGCAGGCATGCGTCGCCGAGAATCTGAGGTGTGACGCTTCTCGAGGTTGCACGGATCTCTTCCAGGATGGCCACCGCAGACTCTGCATCGCCAGCGAGATAACTCCAATGTGCGCGATTGCGCCGCAAAAGGAGAAGATCGTTTTCGCTGCCGCCGATGACATCTGTGGCTAATTCGGCGCGCTCGATGCATCGAAGCGTGTCCCCGTCCGCAATGTTTGCTGCGAGGCGCATGGCGGCGGACGCCTTGTTGAATTTCGCCCAGACGTCCAAGTTTTTGGTAGGTGAAAACGTCGCGGCCGCGAGCTCGTGGTACCGCAGACCGTCTTCGACTCTGTCACACAGAAAAGCCACGTTTCCGATGACCCAATAAGCCTTGCCAGCAAGCTGATCATCAACGTCGTCAGAGATGACGCCAGAAAGAGCCTTGCTCTCATCCCAAGCCTCAGCCAGCTTTCCGCCGTCTGCCAATGCAGCGATCAGTGCCTGCCTTGCTTTTACGTTGATTTCTATGTCCGACTCCGCGGGTGTGAGATTCGCAGCAGCTCGAGCAGATTCCGCGGCTCGCTCCAGCAGACCGGCACCCTGGCGTGCCTTCGCGAGCAAAATATGAGTGCGGGCCTGGTCGCGGGGAATTGGTGGCTCCGTCAGGTCCGATATGAGGCTGGCCGCCAAAGCCGCGCAGTCCTCAAAACGTTGGGCATCCAGAAGATTTTCGGCTTGGAGGAAAGTCATGTTCCACCACGAAGTGGGGTCCCCGTCACGCAAAGCGATCTCGGCCGCCCGCTGCGCACTGCCAGCAGCCTCGGCGAAGGCATGGTTGCTGCGCTGCTCATGTGCTTGGAGCTCAGCGGCTGCGTACAGCGGTGAAACAGAGTGCATGAATCAATTATCAGTGGCTGCGCAGGAGAATGGGTATACGGCGCGCGAGCCGCCTCTCGCCGAGAACGCAAGAGTAGCGCACGAATAACACAGCGTTCAGACAAATCGAGTAAATCGTTACAATTCGGCGTGTCTATAGCGCTTATACTAATCCTGCATCACATGAGTCACATCAGCCTCTCACGTACCAGGAGTCCTAAATGAAGAAAACCCTCGCAACACTCCTCGTGGCCGGCGCTTTGGCAGCAGCAGGTCTTTCGGCCTCGGCAGCTGTCTCGGCCACCGGTGACAACGCCGGACAGACCGTAGTGGCTGTGGACTACTGGCCGAACTCCACCCCGAAGAACTAACGGAGTCAGCAACCGCAAAGGGCGGGAGTCGGATTCACCTCCAACTTCCGCCCTTTGTCATGCCAGTCAACAAGCCAGCCGTCCAGCCGCCGTCGTCCGCCACTCCGGCACGCCCGCGCCACTCCGGCACGCCCGCGCCACTCCGGCACGCCCGCGCCACTGCGTGGCTACTGCGAAACCGAGCTGTCCTGGCTGATGAGCGCCTCAACGGCCTCGGCGGGCGCCGGGCGCCCGAAGTAGTAGCCCTGGCCGCTGGCGCAACCCAGCCGGACCAGCTCGTCGGCCTGTTCGGCGGTCTCAATCCCCTCAGCCACGGCCTTGAGCCCGCACGCATGGATCAGATGCAGCACAGCTTCGACAAAGCCGCCCTGTTCCGCATCCGTCCCGAGCCCGTCGATCAGGCTCTTGTCGATCTTGACCACATTCACGGGCAGCTTGCGCAGGTAGCTGATGGAAGAGTAGCCGGTGCCGAAGTCGTCGATTTCGAGCTGTACCCCCAGCTGCCGCAACCCGCTCAGGGAGTACTTGTCCACGTCGCCGCCGGTCACGGCCATGGACTCGGTCAGTTCGATGATGAGGTTCGCGGCATCCACACCTGTCTCGCGGAGGATGTCCTGGACGTGTTCGATGAGCTCGAGGTTCTGCAGCTCGGTGGTGGAGATGTTGACCCGGACGGAGAACGCGCTGTCCAGCGCCAGCCGGTCCTGCCAGTCCCGGAGTTGCCGGACCGCGTTGCGCAGCACCCAGTGCCCCAGCTCCACGATCATCCCAGTCTCCTCCGCCAGCGGAATGAACTGGTCCGGCATCAGGAGCCCGCGCTCCGGGTGGTTCCAGCGGACCAGCGCCTCGACGCCCTCGATCCGCCCGGTGGCGAGCTCCACCACCGGCTGGTAATGCAGCGTCAGCTGATCCTCGAGGATCGCCTCGCGCATCTCCGTGACCATCAGGCTCTGCAGCCTGCGGGCGTACAACAGCGCCGGTTCGAAGACCTTGATCCCGCTGTGCGGCTGCGCCTTCGCGGCGTACATGGCTGTGTCGGCTTCCATCACCAGGTCATCGGCGGACTGGCCCGGTTCGGCGACGCGGACGCCAATGCTGGTGCCGCACGTGACCCGCAGGTCGCCGATCTCCAGGCTCTCACTGAGCGCCTTCAGGATCCGGTTGGCTACCCGCCGGGCCCGCACGAGGTTGGATTTAGGCAGCATGACGGCGAATTCGTCCCCGCCCAGCCTCGCCACGGTATCGGTGACCCGGACCGCGTCCTGGAGACGCCGGGCAATCACGCGCAGGACATCGTCCCCCGCGCTGTGTCCTAGCGTGTCATTGATGCCCTTGAAGGAATCAAGGTCAAGAATCAGCAGGGCAGGCGGCATCTCCCCGCGGGACGTCTCCGCCAGCGCGTGGCTGAGCACCGAGTTCAGCGCCGTCCGGTTGGCCAGCTGGGTCAACGGATCGGTCAGCGCCATCCGCTCGAGCTCAACCTGGGCCTGGCGCAACATGGCGGTCCGGCTCTCGACCCGCTCCTCGAGCTCCTGGTAAATGGTCTGCAGGTCATCGGCCATCAGGTTGATGCCCGCGATGACGGCGGCGACGTCGTCGCGCGCACCGGAATGAGGAATCCGGGTACTTAGGTCTCCGCTCGCAATCCGGACAATGCCCTCCACGAGCGCATGGAGCCGGGGGTCTGGAACATCACTTTTCACTCGTATAAGGCCTTAACCACTTGAGGGCTTCTATCCGCGAAAGGAAGAACTCCGCCGGGATCGTTTCGGTTCTTGAGCGCAGCAGGTAATGCGCAATGACACGGTCCACGGGGCTCTCGCCCACCAGCGCGAACGCCGACGCCGCGATGGAACCGGCGTAGACCTGGCGCGCTTCCACGCTGACGCCCACGACGCCGGAGATGACCAGCAGCACCGGAACCCTCTCGCCGCCGGCGAGCATCCGGACTGTTTCACCGGCCACCCGCGCTTCCGGACCCTCGATCTCCTGGTTCGGCGGGAGCGCGACTTCAATGATGCCGCCCTCGAGCAGCCGGACGCCGATGACGGGCTCCGCGGAGGCTTCCGTCGCGGGAATGACCGGCTCGGCCAGCCCCAAGTCCGCCAGGCCGAGCTCTGTCCGGGACCCGGACGAGGACGGCGTCCCGGCGTCGGGTGCGTCAATGACTGCCGGCGGTTCCTCGGGGATTTGCCCGTCCGGAGCAATCGGGGCTTCGACTGTCATCGGATGGCAATCCGACGGACAGAGGCCAGCCGCGAAGGGGCACTGGTGGGGTCGCCGAAAGAAGTCGCTGCCAGGCGCGGCGCAACCAGCTGATCAGACATGTGCCCCCACAGACTACAAAGTCGGCAATTCGGCGTGCGCTGGACCCGTTCTCCCGCACGAGGCACCGGAACATTCCGGCGAATGCCCTCATGATAGTGCAAGTAGCCGTATATATGAGACATAAGACACCCCCGCGACACAGAATCGCCGAAAGCCCCACAGTTGCGCGGGCGCGGCAATTCCATAATTACCGGGCGAAGTATTCGCGAATACTCGACAGCGAGCTTGAGCCGCTGTATCCGAGATCGGCGGGGCCGGCATGGACGGCGTCGTCGGGCGAAAAAATGCTAACCCCGAGGGTGCCGCCTTTCACGTCCTTGAGGCTGTCCAGCAGGGCCGGCATGGCCCGCCCCAACGTCTGGGTGAGCGCTGCCTTGTCCGCACTTTCACCGACCAGTTTCACCGTGATGAATTTGCCGGAGGTGTTGACGTTGGCGTCGGCCTGGACGGCGGTCACGCCCGGGACGGACTTTCCGGCTTTCTGCAGGGCGGCCTCCAGCTGATCCGGCTCGGAGGGTCCGCCCAGGCCGCAGGCCGCCAGTGTTGCCGCGAGAATGCCCACGATCAGTGCTCCTGCAATGGGGTGGAATAGCTTCTTCATCGATAACTTCCGCTATGGTTCGGCGTCGGGCTGCTCACGCTCATTGCTTGCGCGAGATGCTCGAAACGGTGGAGCTGACCTGGCCGGGGTCCGTGGTCAGGAACTGCTGGGTCGACTCCCTTTGAGCGTAGTCGGCGATCGGTCCCTGGTGCTCAAGGCTGCCGGTGGACTTCACGTACTCGCCGCCGTCGTGGTAGCCGATCCCGGCAACGCCGGGCGCCACGGCGGGGTTGGGCAGTGTGACCTTGACCGCGCCGTTGTCCTGGCTGGCCGAAACACTTCCGTCCTGTCCCACCGTGAGGTCCCCGAGGTCGACTTTGGGGACTGGATCACCCGCGTG
Source organism: Arthrobacter sp. YAF16 (assembly GCF_052113385.1). Classification (NCBI taxonomy): domain Bacteria; kingdom Bacillati; phylum Actinomycetota; class Actinomycetes; order Micrococcales; family Micrococcaceae; genus Arthrobacter; species Arthrobacter sp. YAF16. The sequence goes on along the minus strand of NZ_JBFRDC010000003.1, from coordinate 118,799 downwards.
CTGCAATGCAAGAACGTCAATGCGGGCCGGTATCGGCGCAGAGTCCACCGGGGAGCCAAATGTCACGACGTTCGTCACATTGAACCGGTTGGTGAACGAATTGTCCGACGCCAGGGCGGCGGCAATCATGCCGCCCTGCGAATGGCCGGACAGCATCACGGGCGCCGCGTCCGGGATACCTGCGTTTTCCATGGCCAGGCGGACCGCCTGGGACGCCGTGGACAAGTTGCCGCCGGCCAGCTCCAGGTTGCCCGTCAGGTCGGTGGCGTTGGCAGCGCCGTCGGGGTACCAACGGGTGGTTCCGGGGATGCTCACGATGCAGGCGTCCGGTTCCCCGGGCTTGTGGATCGTGGTGATGCGGACGGCAGCGTCGGGTGTCGCAGGTTTGCCTTCGTCACCGTAGGCGGCATTGGTGGTCTGCAGGATCGCACTGATGGTCGAGGGCACCGGGGTGTTGAATCGGCCGTCCTTGTCCGTCCCGGCAGGTTCTCCGACCGGAACCGGGAGCGGCTCGCCAGCCACCGGCCGACCATCGTCGAGCAGATGCGGGTTGTAGGTACCCACGCTCAGCGCGGTGGCGGCCAGGGAGAGGACTCCGGCCCTGAGCAGGACGCCGTTCGATGCGAGTTCGGTGAGCGAAGGGGGCTCGCCGGTGCTCAGCCACCGCATTCCCATGTCTCCATAGTGGCCGACTTGGTCCAGCACGTTGGACTGGGCATCCATCAGGTTCCTGACCGGCAGGGGCGCGCCGTCCTGGAGCCAGTTCCAGCCGAAGTCGCTCGCGGCTCCCACCGTGCTGAGGACCTTGCCGCCCTGGTTCCAGAGATCCCCTGCCGTGTCGGCAACGCCGCCCGCCAGCCGGTCGAGTCCCAGTCGGTGGAAAAGGGAGCCGCCGCCGGCACCGCCCGCATCGCCGGACCCGCCGCCGGCCCCGGCACCGGAAGGGCCGCCGGAAAGGCCGCCGGCCCCGGCGCCGTGGTTGCTGGCTTCGAGCTGCTCTTCGACGTTGCGCCGCACTGCGCCCGACGCCGCCTTGAGCGCGTTTCCCGCCCCCGTCAGCCGCTGCCGGTGCCCGGCCCATTCATCCTTGAACCGCTGGCCGTCTTGGCCGGCCCAGGGGGCGGCGGCAATGGCGGGGGTCAGGCTGGCGCTCAGCGCCAGCAGCCGCTCGCCGGCCCGGTCCAGTTCTTCGCTGAGCCGGCGTCCGGACTCCACATCCATTCCGTGCAGGCTCACCGTTGCGCCGCCTGACCCGCGGAACCTGCGAGGAACTCGCGCGCTCCGAGCAGCCGCCAGAACAGTTCCCTGGCCACATCCCCCGGCGGAACATCCACCATCACGAGGGAACGGCCGCCGTCGTCGCCGCTGGTCCGCACCGAATAGAGCTTTTCCGACAGGTGCCAGAGATCCGCGGCGCGGAAGGCAGGCGCGGTCCCGGGCGGAGCCGCCACCACGTCCAGGTGCACGGTGCAGCGCGGGGCCAGGACTGCGTCCTTCACGTCCTGCTGCAGCTCGGCGCTGCCAACGGCCTGAAGCTGCTGCGGGCTGACCGGCGTGCGGGCGCCGTCCAGGCCGCGGTCGCTGTCCAGGCCGCGGGCGCTGCCTGGGCCGGCCTGGAGCTCCGTGAAGCCCGGAAGAATCCGTCGCACGGCGGACCAGGCGTGCCGCTCCTCGAACAGGGCCACCTCGACGACGTCCTGGATCCCGGTCACGGCCGTGCCCGCGTCCGTGGTCCGGATCCGCCGCCGGTAGGAGACGGCGATTCCGTGCCCGCCAGCCAGGCCCAGGTGGGTGTGCGCGGAGTGCTCCCCGGTTCGGGCCACGACAGTGACCCGGATCGGGGCACTGACGGCAATCAGCACCGCCAGCAGCCATTGCTCCGGCATCGTGCCGTCCGGGCCGACAATGCCTGCCTCGCGAAGTTCCGCGTCGAGTCGCCGAGTGTCCGCCGGCTCCAGCGAGCCCAGCGCCAGGGCGGTTGAGGACTGCTGGTAGGCGGCAAAGTCGATCTCCGGTTCGGCGGCAAGTGCCCTCAGCGCCCTGTCAACGGCGACCGCCCAGGCCAGCCCGCTGATCTCAAAAATGTTGAGATCAGGATCCCCAATACTTTGCAGCACGATTCCCCCAAATAGTTCAGACCGTGCGCTCACCCTACTGGCTAGGCGCGACCGGCGGGATGGGGAGAACTCCCCTGCACGCGCGCACGCTTCCGCACAACGAGCTCCTGCCGGACGCGCTGCGCGACGACCAGTCCCAGTGCCGCCGTGCCAATCGTGATGGGATACCCCATCAGCCGTTCCAGCGTGCCGGGTTCGGGAACCCGCATCCCGGTCGCTCCGCCGGCGATGAGCGCGGCCAGGGCGACCGCGCCGCAGGCAAGGATGAACCAGCCCAGCGGTGTCTGTTTGCGCCAGAGCCAGCCGACCAGCAGGAGGGCCAGACCTCCCGCGGCGAAGTACATGAGCGCTCCGGCCACGTGCCAGCCGGAGCCGGCGTCTTCCGGCACCAGTCCCACGATCACGGTTCCGGCGCCCGCGGTGATGCTGAGCGAACGGGCGCCAAACGCCGCGGCCGACGGCGACCGCCGGCCCGGGGCCACGGCGAGCCTGGTTCCGGCCCGGGCGGCAACACCGATCACGGCCGAGCTGAGCAGCAGCGCCCCGACCATCATGCCGATCCCCTGCACCACGAACGAGGCATTCATCAGCAGGTGCGCCGGCGAGCAGACGTCGCGGCCGGAGAATTCGCCGCAGCCAAGGGCGCCGAGATCGCTGATGTAGCCGGTGCGCCGGCTGTACGGCTCCCGGCCCGCCCAGGCGCCGATCACCGCCGCTTCGGCGACGAAATACTGCAGCACGCTCAATTTCGCGAGCGCGCCGAGATAAAACCGGGCGGAGGCCACGTCGGGGATGTAGATGAGCTCCCGGGAAACCGTCGGGGCAGAGGCTGTCATGCCAAGAGCGTAGTACGCGCCCCCACCTTGTATGCTTGTATCCGTGTCCCGACGGGCCGGCCGAAGGCCGCCCGCCTGTTCGCCCGCCCTCGTAGCTCAGTGGATAGAGCACGGCTCTCCTAAAGCCGGTGTCGTTGGTTCGATTCCAATCGAGGGCACTTGGACTCCCAGACGCCGGGCGCCGGCCCGGAACCTGACCAGCCCGCTGAGCCGCGCTTTGAACTGCGCGCCTACCTGCTGGGCAACTGGAGCGTGGACCGCACCATGCTGGACCGGGCCACCGGCAGCCGCGGCACCTTTAACGGCGTCGTCCGTTTCACTGAAACCGACGACGGCGGCCTCCGCTTCCGCGAAGAAGGCACCGTGCAGTGGAACCCGGCCGGCGGTGCGCCGTTTACCGGCCCGGCAAGCCGCGAGTATCTGCTCAAGCCCTCGGCAACACCAGCGACGATGGACATGTTCTTCCCCGACGGCCGCCCTTTTCACCGCATCGGCTTCGGCGGGCAGGACAACCGGGACCAGCATTGGTGCGATCCCGACACGTACCGGGTCGGGTACACCAAGCTCGGTCCGGATGACTTCCGCTACCGCTGGGATGTCACGGGTCCGGCCAAGGATCTGCTGCTCGAATCCGTGCTGCACCGAGCGGCCGTGAATCCCCGCATCGTGGTGTCCGCCGTCTGCGTCTTTGACGACGCCGGACGCCTCCTCACCGTCCGCAAGCGCGGCACTGACAAGTTCATGCATCCGGGCGGCAAACCCGAAGCCGGTGAATCCGCGGCACAGGCGGCGTCCCGGGAACTCGAGGAGGAAGTCGGCATCATTGTGGCGCCCGAGGACCTCGAACCCTTCGGACGTTGGCTGGCCGAGGCCGCCAACGAGGCCGCCACGCAGATCGAGGCCACGGTGTTCACCGCGCCCACGTTAGTTAATGCAGCAGGCAGCTGGACCGCGCACCCGTCGGCGGAGATCGCCGAAATCCGCTGGCTGGACCTGGCCGCCGGGCTGCCGGACGACCTGGCTCCGCTGCTTACGGACCATGTTCTGCCGGCCCTAGCCGCGAAGGCGGCCCGGAAAAGCTAGAGTTCCGGCACCGCCTCAGCGGCCACCGCGGTGGCCTCGGCGAACTGGGTCCGGTAGAGCTCTGCATAGCGCCCCTCGGCGGCGAGCAGTTCGTTGTGCGTCCCGCGTTCCACGATCGTGCCGTCCTCGACCACCAGGATGGCATCCGCGGCGCGGATCGTGGAAAGCCGGTGCGCGATCACCACGGCGGTGCGGCCTTCGAGCGCCGCGCCAAGCGCTTCCTGCACCGCGGCCTCGTTCGTCGAGTCCAGCGCGGCCGTGGCCTCGTCCAGGATCACGACCCGCGGCTGGGCGATGAGCAGGCGGGCGATGGTGAGCCGCTGCCGTTCGCCTCCCGAGAGTCGGTAGCCGCGCTCCCCCACCACGGTGTCCAGCCCGTCCGGCAGCGAGCGGATCATGTCCTCAAGCCGGGCCTGGCGCAGCACGTCCCACATCAGCTCTTCGCTGGCGCCCGGGCGGGCCAGGCGCAGGTTGGAGGCGATGCTCTCGTGGAAGAGGTGCCCGTCCTGCGTGACCATGCCCAGGGTTTCGCGCATCGAATCGAAGGTGAGGTCGCGGACGTCCACGCCGGCGCCGGACCCCGCACCGCCGAAGCGGACGGCGCCCGAATCGACGTCGTAGAGCCGTGAGAGCAACTGCGCGATGGTGGACTTGCCGGCGCCCGAGGAACCCACCAGCGCCACGGTCTGGCCCGGTTCCACCCGGAAGCTGATCCCGTGCAGCACTTCCTCGCCGCCGCGGGTGTCCAGCGTGGAGACGTCCTCGAGCGAGGCCAGCGAGACCTTGTCCGCCGAGGGGTAGGAGAAGCGGACGTCGTCGAACTCCACCGAGAGCGGGCCGCGCGGCGATTCCACCGCGTCCGGCTTCTGCTGGATGAGCGGCTTGAGGTCCAGGATCTCGAAGACCCGCTCGAAGCTGACCAGGGCGCTCATGATTTCCACCCGGGCGTTGGACAGCGCGGTGAGCGGCGCGTACAGGCGGGTGAGCAGCAGTGCCAGCACGACGACGTCGCCCGCGGCGAGCTGCCCGCCAAGGGCCAGCCAGCCGCCCAGGCCGTAGACCAGCGCGAGGGCAAGGGCCGAAACCAGGGTCAGGGCCGTGACGAAGGTGAACTGGAGCATGGCGGTGCGGACGCCGATGTCCCGCACCCGGCCGGCGCGAAGCGCGAATTCGTGGGATTCCTCGTCGGGCCTGCCGAAGAGCTTCACCAGGGTGGCGCCGGGGGCGGAGAAGCGTTCCGTCATCTGCGTGCCCATGGCGGCGTTGTGCTCGGCCGCCTCGCGGCGCAGCTCGGCCAGCTTGGAGCCCATCCGGCGGGCCGGGATGAGGAAGATTGGCAGCAGGATCATGGCCAGCACGGTAACGAGCCAGGACTTGTTCAGCATCACCACGAGGGTGAGGGCCAGCGCCACCACGTTGCTGACAACACCGGAGAGCGTGCCGGCGAAGGCCGACTGCGCGCCGATCACGTCGTTGTTGAGCCGGCTGACCAGCGCCCCGGTGCGGGTCCGGGTGAAGAACGCGATCGGCATCTTCTGCACGTGGTCGAAGACCTTGGTGCGCAGGTCCACGATCACGCCTTCACCGATGGTCGAGGACAGCCAGCGCGTCACCAGCCCGATCCCGGCCTCGGCGACCGCCACGATCGCGATCAGCACGGCCAGCCAGATCACGGTGCCGGCGTCCGCCTTCGCGATGATCGCGTCCACCACCTGGCCGGCGAGCACCGGCGTGGCGACCGCGAGGACCGCCATCACGATGGACAGCAGCACGAAGGCGATCAGCCGGCCCCGATGCGGCCGGGCAAAGCCGAACACGCGCTTGAGCAGTTCCTTGGAGAACGGCTTGGAGCCGCTCGAGGCGCGGGTGATGTTGTAAAGGGAGCTCCAGGCAACCCGGTCCATGCTCATCGGTTGGTACCTTTCGGGGCGCTCGCGCCCAGCAGTTCGGTGACGACGCCGTCGACGACGTTCCAGCGCACGTCAAGGCGCACGTTTTCCAGCAGTCGGCGGTCGTGTGTGACGAGCAGCAGGGCACCGTCGTAGCTGTCGAGGGCTTCCTCCAGCTGCTCGATCGCGGGAAGATCCAGGTGGTTGGTCGGCTCGTCGAGGACCAGCAGGTTCACTCCGCGGGCCTGCAGGAGCGCCAGCGCGGCCCGGGTCCGTTCGCCCGGTGAGAGCGAGTCAACGGGCCGGGCAGTGTGGTCGGCCTTGAGCCCGAACTTGGCCAGCAGGGTGCGCACCTCCGCCGGGGTCTGGTCCGTCAGCACGGCTTCAACGGCGTCGGCAAGCTTGAGGTGCCCCGCCAGCAGCCCGCGGGCCTGGTCGATTTCCCCGACCGCCACCGAGGCGCCCATGGAGGCGTCGCCGGCGTCGGGCCGCTGCACGCCGAGCAGCAGGCGCAGCAGGGTGGACTTGCCCGCCCCGTTAGGCCCGGTGATGCCGATCCGCTCGCCGGCGTTGAGCTGCAGGTTCACCGGCCCCAGGGTGAAGTCCCCCTGGTGTATGACGGCGTCCCGCAGGGTCGCGACGACGGCGCTGGAGCGCGGCGCCGCCCCGATGCTGAACTGCAGCTGCCATTCCTTGCGCGGTTCCTCGACTTCCTCGAGCCGGGCGATCCGTGATTCCATCTGGCGGACCTTCTGCCCCTGCTTTTCCGAGGACTCGGTGTTCGCTGCCCGGCGGATCTTGTCATTGTCCGGGCTCTTCTTCATCGCGTTGCGGACGCCCTGGGAGCTCCATTCACGCTGCGTGCGGGCGCGGGAGACCAGGTCTGCCTTGGTGGAGGCGAACTCTTCATAGCGTTCCCGGGCGTGCCGGCGGGCCACGGCGCGCTCCTCCAGGTAGGCCTCGTAGCCGCCGTCGTAAACCGCGACGGAGTTCTGCGCCAGGTCCAATTCCACGATCGTGGTCACGCAGCGGGCCAGGAACTCCCGGTCGTGCGAGACCAGGACGACGCCGCCGCGCAGTCCCTGGACGAAGGCCTCCAGCTTGGCCAGGCCGCCCAGGTCGAGGTCGTTGGTGGGCTCATCGAGGAGCACGATGTCGAAGCGGCTCAACAGGAGGGCCGCGAGCGCCACCCGGGCGGCCTGCCCGCCGGAGAGCCCGGTCATCGCGGCGTCGGGTCCCACCTCGAGGCCCAGGTCCGCCAGTACCGGCGGAATCCGCTCTTCCAGGTCCGCGGCGCCGGACGCCATCCAGCGGTCGAACGCCACCGAGTACGCGTCCTCGGAACCCGGGGCGCCGGTTCCCAGCGCCTCCGCGGTGGACTCCATGTCCGCCGTCGCCTGGCCGCAACCGGTGCGCCGGGCGATGTAGCCGGCCACGGTTTCGCCGTCGATCCGTTCATGCTCCTGCGGCAGCCACCCGACGAACGCGTCGGCCGGGGCAAGGCTCACCGTTCCCTCCTGCGGCTGGTCGACGCCGGCGAGCAGCCGCAGCAGCGTGGACTTGCCGGCACCGTTGGCGCCCACGACGCCGACGACGTCGCCCGGCGCGACGGTGAGGGAGAGTTTGGAGAAGAGAGTCCGGTGGTCGTGACCACCGGAAAGGTCCTTGGCAACAAGGGTTGCAGTCATTAGTCCATTCTCTCACTGAGGCCCAAAACGGACGGCCGCAGGCAGCCGTCAGGGGCCGGAAATTCGTAGCAGATCCGCCGACATCCCGCCGGGCATAGAAGAACCCGCTGGTCCGGACTTGGGGGGTGTACGGACCAGCGGGTTCGAGCATCTAGCATAGTTGAATTGGGTCCCACGGCAAAATTGCCAGCGTCCCGGACCCTCGTGAGTGAAGACGCACAAACGGAAGCACGTGCGGACGCGCTGGAAAAGGAAACGCCCATGATCAGTGCCCTGCAATGGTTCGTCCTGGCTGTCTGTGCCCTGATCACCTTCCTCCGCCTGCCAGCGGCGCTGCGCGGAGAAAACCGCTCGCTCTTCGGCATTTTCCTGCTTGTCACGGTGGGCATGGTGCTGAGCATCCAGTGGAGCTACACGCTGATTGACGGTTTCCTGGGTTCCTACAACTACGCCAACCTGGCGCTGCGCTATGTGGTTTATGGAACCGTCCTGCTGGCCGGGTACAAGATTGTCAAGGGCTTTGAGAACACCCACAGCCTCCGCCTGCTCCTCGGCCCCGTGGGCCTGGCGGCGCTGGCAACCATCTGCCTCGCCACCGCAGTGCCGTTCCTGATGGCGAATACCGCCGGCACCTCAGTGGGACTGGCCACGCTGCCGGACCAGAGCGGCCCTAACCGCCAACTGATCGCCCTCTATACGACGGCCGGCCGGCTCTACCCGGCATACGTGGCGGCCTGCCTTCTGCCGGCGACCATCAAGGCCCTTCGATCCCGCCTGCCGGGGCTCGTTCGCGGCGGAGCGGCACTCCTGACGGCCGGATCCGCCGCCATGATCCTTCTGCCCATCAGCGACCTCCTGCCCCAGCGCCTGGCCTTCATCCAATACATCATCAGCTTGGTTGGGGTGCTCGGGCTGATGGTGGGCCTGTCCCTGATCTGGCTGGGAAGGGTGGCCGCGCGACGCGGCCCGCGAAACTGCCCGTCCTTGGCCGACGCGCACCGCGGGCAAGGTCAAGAAAAGATCGCGGCTGAAGAATTATGATGATGTGAGGGTTGCGGCACCGCGCTTCTCCGGCGGTGTAGCGGCCCAGCAGCTAAGTCCGCGCAAGACCCTGCAGAAAGTCATAGATGGCACTACCCGCCAAAGCGTTTCAACTCTGGCTCCATGGCGTTGCCCCGGCAATGAGCACCGCGGACATTTGCAGGATCTCCGGCGTCAAGCGCACCACTTTGGCACAGCAACTGGTGCGCGGCAAGGTCGCCGAAACCACCGTGGTGAGCATCAGCCGGGCCCTCGGCCTGAACCCCGCTGAATCGCTCGCCGACTTCAGCACGTACGCGGACCTGACCCGGCTTGCCCAGCCGCCCACCCCGGCGGAGCTCGTCAGCCAGGTCGCCACCATGGACCTGCTGCGGGCCGTCATTACCCGTTCCGCTCAGGACCACGAGAACGGCACTGGGACACTCCGCGTGCTCAGCCCGGCTCCGCACGCCACCTCGGTGCGAAACTGGGTGGACGCCATCGACGACGGCGAACTCCGCCACCGCGTTTCCGCCGCTACCGGCGTCGCCCCGCAGAACTATTCAGCCCAGCTGACCGCGAACCGGCTCTCGCCGGAACTTGCGGTGGCAACCTCGCGCGCCGGGGGCGTGGGCTTGACGGGCGGCCTCGTCGCGACGGGGCTCATCACCGAGGCCGAAGCCGGCTGGCCCGCGGATGCCCGGCAGTCCGCGCTGGATGCACTGTCCGACGGCGAGCTGGTTGCCTTGGCCGGTGAGCGGCTCCAAGCCCTGGGCAAGACACTCCGCCGCCAGGAGCAGGAGCAGGCGCAAGCCGAAAATATCTGGGAGAACCTCGGATGAACGTCGGCGCCCTGCAATGGAGCACCTTCGCAGTGTGCACCCTGGTGGTGCTCGCCCGGATCCCCGGTGCCCGGCGGGGTGAAAACCGGCCCGTCTTCTACGTCCTTGTCCTGATCATGTTGACCATCCTGCTGAGCATCGAGGGACCGTACCAAGCAATTGACCAGGTGCTGGGCGGTTTCAACATAGCGAATCTGGTGCTGCGTTTCTTTGGGTTCGCCGCGGTGTTCTTTCTAGGCCTCCAGCTCGCGAAAGGCTTCAGTGCCGACGATGCCCGGCGCTTCCTGACGGGTCCTTGGGGGATTGGTATGGCGCTACTGTCGTGCGCCGCCGTCACCATCCTGTTCTTGATGATGGACACGGCCGGGTCCTCCGCGGGACTTGCCGGGGTGGCGGCCAGAAGCAGCCGCAATGCCGTGCTGGCCGAGTACTACGGCGCCGCCGGAAGGCTCTATCCGGCCTTCGTCCTGCTGGCCCTGCTGCCCGCGCTGGCCAGGACGGCCATCGGCAGGCTCCCGCTGATTATCCGCGGCAGCGCCGTTGCCCTGGGCATCGGGTCCGTGGCCATCGCATTGACACTGGCATTCCCGATCATTCCGGCCGGGCTGTCCAGCTGGGAGTTTGTCATCAATTACACCGGCATTCTGTGCCTTGTGCTCGGGCTCGTTCTGATCTGGGTGGGGCGTCTGGCGGCCAAGCGTCCGCCGCGAAGCCGGACCCCCGGAGCAGATAGATGACCGCGGTCCTGCAGTGGTCGGCCTTGGCGATCTGCGGCGCCGTCGCCTTAGCCCGCGTCCCCGACGCCATCAAGGGCCGCAACCGGTCAATTGTTGGCGCCTTCCTCCTCTCGGCCGGCGCGATCCTGCTGAGCATCGATGGCCCGTACCTGGCCGTCGACGCGTGGCTTGGGAGCGCCAACTACGCAAACCTCATCTTGAGGTTTCTCGTATACGGGGCGGTGGCCTTGGCCGGCTACCGCACCGCGAAGGCCTTCGGTGACGGGAACGGCCTCCGCCGCGTCTCAGGGCCGTTGGGGCTGGCCGTGCTCGGCGCCATCGCAGTTGCCACTGCGGTTCTGTTCCTGCTGGCGGACACCACCGGCTCCTCCACCGGCCTCAACGGGCTGCCCCTGCGGAGCGCGGAAAACGCCCAGCTAATCGGACTGTACGCGACAGCGGGGAGGGTCTACCCCGCCTTCGTGGCAGCCTGCCTGGTGCCTGCTACGCTGCGTGCCGTCAGGGGGCGTTTGCCGGCCGCGATCCGGATCGGTGCCGGGCTCTTGTCCTTCGGGTACGCAGCACTGATTGCTGCGGCCCTGTTTCCGCTCTTTGCGCCAGGCTCATCCGGGGTCCAGGCGAAGATCAACTTCACCGCCGCGCTTGGCCTCAGCATTGGTCTGACCGTCATCTGGCTGGCGCGGGTCGCGGCAACCCGGCAGCGGCCGGAGAAAGCGGCGGGAAAAGCCCCGCGACTCCAGGGGTCATCAACTAAGGCTCCGGGTGAGATTAGACGCGACTAGGTGAGAGAGTTCAAGGGCCCGCGGCGCCGGGAGCCCAAGCCGGAGTGAGTAGGAGGTGGACATGCTTGAATGGGGAACGCTGATTATTTGCGGCCTGGTTCTGTTACTGCGTCTGCCGGATGCCCTGCGCGGTCGCAACAGGGCTGTGTTCGGGATCCTGTTCCTCGCCACCCTCTGCAGTCTGCTCAGCATCCCCGGACCCTACGCGGCGATCGATGGTGCGCTGGGGAGCTTGAACCTCACCAACCTGGTTCTGCGCTTCATTGTGTTCGGAATGGTCTTCCTGGTCGGGCTGCGCCTGGCCGCGGGGCTGGGCGCAACCCGCGCGAAGGAGCTGATCACCGGCCGCGCGGGACGCTGGGCGCTGGCAGCCGCGTGCCTGGCCGTCGGAGTGACGTTCTTCCTGATGGACACCCGGGGCTCTTCAGCCGGTCTTCAAGACATGACAGGCAGCGGGCGGAACGCCGTTCTCGCCCCGCTCTACGCGGCAGCCGGCCGCAGCTACCCCGCGTTTGTTTCGCTGCTCCTGCTCCCTTCACTGCGGGCAGCCATCAACGCAGCCCTGCCACGGCTGGTGCGGACCGGCGCCGCCTTGACCATGGTGGGAGCCGTGGCGGCCGTCGCGAGCGTGCCCGTGTCCTTCGCCCCGGAGTCATGGGATTTGCCCCGGCTGTTCGTGAACTACCTGGCGGTGCTGGGATACGTCCTGGGACTCCTCGCCTTCTGGTTCTCCGGGCAAAGCGGCCGCCCGCCACGTAACACTCCGGCAACGTTTCCTCAGTCGTGAGCCAGGGGATTCACAAAATCATTAGACCGTGAGATAATCATGAATGTGTGAAAACGCCGGCCAGCATCCGTGAATGGGGATTCAGTCTTACGGAACCTGGCGGGGCGTCCAAGCGCCATTGGGGGGATGAGTGGTAGCGGTCCGCAAGGACCGCTCCCACTCAGCCTGTTTAACGGGAATCAAGCTTCGGCTGGCCGCTCGACCCGGGCAAAGAAGGCTCAGCGCTGGAATCTCAGGGTCAGCAATTGGAACGGCCGCAGGACCAGCTCCGCGGAACCGTCCTGAATCGTTACGCCCGGTGCGTCCGCGGGACGTTCCAGGAGGTCCACGGTCCGCACCCCCGTGGCGGCGAATTGGGCCAAGACCGTGCCGGCGGAGCGCTCCCCCAGTGACTCGTAAAGGCGGACGATCACATCGCCGGAGCCGTCCTCCGCCAGTTTGACCGCCTCGATCACGAGGGCGGGATTGGAGACCGTGAACAGCGGCTCCGCGCCGCGGGCTCCCCTGACCACGCGCGGGGCGAGGTTGGTGCGGTAGCCCTCCTCGACGGCGTCGGCGATGCTGGCGCCGGGCCGCACGGTGACCGTCAGTTCGTGCCGGCCGCGGTCCGCGTCCGGATCCGGAAACTTGGGTGCCCGCAACAGCGAAACCCGGACGGTGGTGGTCGTCCCGCCGTCGTCCGCGCGGATCTTGCGGGTGACGTCGTGACCGTAGCTGGCGGCGTTCGAGACCGCGACGCCGTACCCGGGCTCGGCCACGTGGATCCACCGGTGTGCGCAGATCTCGAACTTGGCGGCCTCCCACGAGGTGTTGAGGTGGGTGGGCCGGAACACATGGCCGAACTGCGTCTCCGAGGCCGAGCGATCGGCCCGGACGTCGAGGGCGAAGCCGAGCTTAAGCAGCTTCTCACGTTCCTGCCAGTCCACCGCGGTGGAGATCGCCAGCGACGGCGCACCCGGTTCCAGCCGGATCCGCTGGGTCACGGCGGAGGTTCCGGCGAGCCGCTCCACCACGACGACGGCGGCCCCGCCGTCGCGTTCCAGCGTCACGGAGCGGGCCTCGGTCAGCGGGGTGACGTTGCGGCGGTAGAACGCGTCGATGTCCCAGGCGTCCCATTCGTTTGGGGTGTCCCGGTGCAGTTCGAGGAGATTGCCGAACTCCCCCGGCGCGATTGCTTCACGGCCGCTGGCGTGGTCCCGCAGCGAGACCAGGAGTCCGTCTGCGTTCACCACCGCGCGGATGATCCCGTTGTCCAGCACGTGGCCGCCGTCGGCATCCGTGGACTGCACGGGTGCGGCCGCGTTGACGGGCGTGGCGGCGGCGAGCGCCGGGACACCGCGGCGGGGGTGCGGGGCCGCGTTGAGCAGGAACTCCTGCTCGCCCTCTCCCAACACGGCCACGGCGGCGGCGGCGGTGATCGCCTCCAGCTCGCGGGCGACGGCGTCGTAGTTCCGCTCCGCGTCCTGGTGCACCCAGGCGATCGAGCTGCCGGGAAGGATGTCATGGAACTGCTGCAGCAGCACCAGCCGCCAGAGCCGCTTGAGCTCCGCCGCCGGGTACGCGGCGCCGGCTCGGATCGCGGCGGTGGCGCACCAGAGTTCCGCCTCCCGGAGGAGGTGCTCGCTGCGTCGGTTGCCCCGTTTAGTGTTGGCCTGGCTGGTATACGTGCCGCGGTGGAGTTCCAGGTACATCTCGCCCACCCAGACCGGGAGGCCCTGGTATTCCTCCTCGGCGCCGGCGAAGAACTCCGCGGCCGAGCCCAGCCGCACCTTCGGCGAACCTTCCAGGTCCGCGTTGCGCTGCGCCGCCGCCAGCATCTCCCGGGTGGGTCCGCCGCCGCCGTCGCCGTAGCCGAACGGGAGCAGGGACATGGTGCCGCGGCCGTGGTCCCGGTAGTTGCGTTCGGCGTGTGCCAGCTCCCGGGCGCTGATTTCGGAGCTGTAGGTGTCCACGGGCGGGAAGTGCGTGAAGAGCCGGGTGCCATCGATCCCTTCCCAGTGGAAGGTGTGGTGCGGCATCCGGTTGACCTGGTTCCAGGAAATCTTCTGGGTCAGGAACCAGCGGCTGCCGGCGGCCTTGACGATCTGCGGCAGCGCGGCGGAGTAGCCGAAGGTGTCCGGCAGCCACGCTTCCTGGCATTCGACGCCGAACTCGGCCAGGAAGAAGCTCTTGCCCTCCAGGAACTGGCGCGCCATGGCTTCGCCTCCCGGCATGTTGCTGTCCGATTCGACCCACATGCCCCCCACCGGGACGAACTGGCCGGTTTTGACCTTTTCCCGGATGCGCCCGAACAGCTCCGGGTAGTACTCCTTGATCCAGGCCAGCTGCTGCGCCGACGAGCAGGAAAAGACGAAGCTAGGGTCCTCGTCCATCAGCGCCACGACGTTGGAGAAGGTCCGCGCACACTTCCGGATGGTTTCCCGGACCGGCCACAGCCAGGCAGAGTCGATGTGAGCGTGGCCGGTGGCGACGAGTTGGTGGGCCGAGGCGTAGGCCGGCCGGGCGAGGACTTCGGCGAGCGCGGCACGGCCGTCGGCAGCGGTGCCGGGGACATCGTCCGGGTCCATGACGTCCAGCATCCGTTCCAGCGCACGGAGGATCTCGTGCCGTCGGGGCAGCTCCATGGGGAGTTCGTGCATCAGCCCGCTAAGCGTGGCAATGTCCTGGTGCAGTTCCCAGACGGCCTGGTTGAGCTCGGCGATGACGATCGGACCCAGCCGGTACTGCGGCTCGGTGCCGGCGGTCGCCTTATCGCCGTAAGGGGTAGCTGCGAAGGTCCAGCCCTGCGAGAGGTCGGGGTTCGCAGCGGCTTCGACGTAGAAGTCCACGGACATGCCGCTGCCCAGCAGCTTGAGGGGGATGTACTGGTTCCGCGGGGAGATCGCCTTGATTACCGATCCGTCGGCCCGCCAGGCCGTACCCTCGCACTGGAACCCGGGCAGGTCACCGCTGAAGCCGAGGTCCACCAGGATTTCGACGGCGGTGTCCGCGCGGCTGCCCCAGGAGTCGGGGACCTCGCCCTGGAGGCGCAGCCACTTGGTGCTCCATGGCTGTCCCCACGCCGCCCCTTGATCCTGCGGGACGAACGTCTGCCGCAGCGCATCCTGTACCGGGACCGGTTCCCCCGCGACGTCCCAGCTGCTCAGCGTGAGCGGGACCCGGCGCGGGTACACGGCGGGGATGATGCGTTCGCGCAGAAAGCGGTCCAGCCGGACTTCCGTGAGACGGCGGTCGTCGTGCAATGTGATCCTCTTCGCGCTGGTGCCGGTGTTGCCAAGTCGTGGTCGACCCCTGTGTCCAGTCGATGGATAAAATCTACGTCGGCCGCCTCGGTTAAGCCAACGTTGTTAAGCGGGGGCGCCGCTGGCCGATGACTGCCGCATGGACACGCGTTCGTTGCCGACGTAGACGTTCAAGGTGGTGCCACGGCTGAACCCGGCCAGGGTCATCCCGCTGTCCTCGGCGAGTTCGACGGCCAGGCTGGAGGGCGCGCTGACGGCGGCCAGCACCGGGATCCCGGCCAGCGAGGCTTTCTGCACCAGTTCGAAGGATGCCCGGCCGGAAACCTGGAGCACGGTCCCGCTCAAGGGCAGCAGGCCTTCGCGCAGCGCCCAGCCCACCACCTTGTCCACTGCGTTGTGCCGGCCCACATCCTCGCGCAGGCAGAGCAGCTCGGCCGAGCCGTCGTCGGCAATCCGGAAGAGTCCCGCCGCATGCACGCCGCCGGTGACGTCGAAAACGGCCTGGGCCTCCCGCAGCCGGTCCGGCAGCGAGGCGAGGGTCTCCACCGGCACGGTCAGCGGGTCCGCTGCCGGGCTGAAGTGCGAGGACTTGCGCACGGCGTCGATCGAGTCGGTACCGCAGATCCCGCAGGAGCTGGAGGTGAAGAAGTTTCGCCCCGTGTCCGGCCGGACGACGTCGGGGCGCAGCTGCGCTTCGACGACGTTGAAGGTCTGGACGCCGTCCTCGTCCTCGCCGGCGCAGAAACGCAGCGAGACGAGTTGATCCGGCGTCCAGATGACGCCCTCCGAGACCAGGAACCCGGCAACAAGGTCGAAGTCGTTGCCCGGGGTCCGCATCGTGACGGAAAAGGACAGATTGCCCAGCCGGATCTCAAGCGGCTCCTCGACCGCCAACACGTCCTCCCGGTGCCGGACCGGGAACTCGAGCGCCTGCGGCGAGCCGTCCAGGACAAATTTGTGCACCTTGCGGCGCTGTGTCACGCGGCCCATCGGATACTCCTCATCAGCGTTAAGTACGGGTTCGGCCGCCAGCTGCGGCGGCTCGCCCCTGAATCCATCATGAACTCTGTCCGGGCGTCAGCCAAGCAGACCGCTCCAGTCAACCGGACCCTCCGGTGCCGGCTTCCTGGCGGTGCGCTTGGTGGCCGGTTTGGCGGCAGCCTTCGCGGGGGCGGGCTCCGGAAGCGCGGCTCCCCACGGGAGGGCAAACGCTGGGACCGGCTCCCCCAGCTGGACGCCGTGCGGCGGGACCACCAGGATGCCGTCGGCCGCCGCCAGTCCCCGCATCATGCCCGGGCCGGTGTGCTGCGCCGGCGATGCCATCCCGTACAGCATACGGAACGGCATCAGCCTGGTCCGGCCGGGGTCGGGCTCGATCATGGTCCCGCACGGCACCTCGGTCACCGGCGGCGGCGTCCCGTGGCCCAGCGCGGCCAGCAGCGGGGCGCCAATCGTGGACAGCGCCATCATGGCGGCGAGCGGGTTCCCGGGGAGCCCGATGACGAAGCGCCCGTCCGGCAGTTCGGCCAGCACCGCGGGATGGCCCGGGCGCATGGCGATGCCATCAATCAGCAGCCTGCCGCCCAATTCCGCAACCGTGCGCCTGAGATGGTCAGTGCCGGAGCGGCCGGTGCCGCCTGTGGTGATCACGACGTCGGCCGGGAGTGTCTCGCCGGCCGACTCCGCGCCGCCCACCGGATCGTGAGCTGCGCCGGTGTCTTCGGTGTCTTCGAGCGCGGCGAGCCATTCGGCGTCGCTGTCCCCGATCTTGACCTCGCCCGCGCAGATTCCGCCGAGCATTTCCACGACGGCGCCGAGCTGCGGCCCGAACGTGTCCCGCACCTCCCCTGGCGCTGGGACGCCGGTGCTGACGACTTCGGCGCCGGTGAGCACCAGCCGCACCATCGCCTTGCCGAGGACCGGCAGGGCGTCGTGACCGGCGAGGGCGGCCAGGGCCAGGTGCGCGGGGTTGAGCACGGCGCCGGCCTTGATCAGCACCTCTCCGGCGGCGGCTTCCTCCGCGGCCTTGCGGATGTGTTCGCCGTTGCGGGGTTCCCCGGGCTTGGCGCCACCGCCCAGTTTCAGGACCGGCAGCCCGTCCTCGTCCGGGGCGATGACGCCGCTCTCGCTGCGGAGCACGGCTTTCGCACCCGGCGGGATCAGTCCTCCGGTGTTGATCGGGCTCGCCTGGTGCGGGGCCAGCCGCTGGCCCGGCTCGGCCAGGATCCACGGGCCGCTGCCGTTGACCGCCCAGCCGTCCATCGCGGAGGAGGCGTAGTGGGGCATGTCATGCAGTGCTGTCAGGTCCACGGCCAGCGTCCGGCCCAAGGCGTGCCGGAGCAGAATGGGCGAGGACGAGATGGGCACGGCGCAGTCGAAGGCCAGTTGCCGGGCTTCCTGCCAGCTGTGGGCGACATGCCGGTGCGGCGCCTCCGCGACGGCGGCGGCGCCGTCGTCGGCGTCATCGTCGTCGTGGGCGTTATTGTCGACGGAGGCGTCGGCATCCGGTGGCGCGGCGGACGGTTCGGACACGGAATCGTCGTCCTCGACGCCGCTGCTGCCGTCAGGGGGCTCCGGGGTCATGCCCCGGAAGCCTCGGCGGCGGCGTACTCCTTGGCGAGCTTCCGGGCCACGCCCATGGCGGCCTGCATTGACACGCTGTCCGGCGCCTGGCCGGATCCGGACGCCAGGCCGGCGGCGAAGCCGGCGATGAAGGTGGTCAGCGGCGCGGCCGGCCGGACGACGGAGTGGGCGGCCACACCGGCCAGCCCCAGCACTTCGTTGATGTCGATCTCGACATCTTCGAGCTCAAGGGCCTGGAGCAGCGCACGGCACCAGTCTTCAAGCGTTTCATCCTGGCTCTTCACCGTTTGCCTCCAAAGTTGAGTTGGGCCCCAGCGCCCCGGACTGGCCCGGACCGGGCGTGGACACCCCCATGGCGGAGGCGTCGTCCCAAGTGTCCACATCATCGGTGGAACCCGACGGAACCGGAACCTGCCGCAGCTCAAGACTAGCAAGGAGGGAGAACACTGAGCCCCCCTCGAGGGCGTTCCGCCGCGCCGCGTCGGCGACGGCGCGTTCTAGCGCGGCCGTGCCATAAAGTCCCACGAGGGGTTGCAGGCGGCCGTCCGCCGAAACGGCCACGAACCCGTCGACGGGGCCGGCCGCGGCGTCACCCGGGGCATTGGCGAGGACATCAGCCAGTGCGTCGAGCAAGGCGCGGACGGCGTCGGCCACGCGGGGCATGTCGCAGGCCAGCACGAGGGTCAGCGAGGCCGCGCCGGCTGCGGCGGGCTCGCCGCGCCCAACGGCGGCCAGGGCGGAAAGGCCGGCGGCAATCGCGGCGGCGGGTCCGCCAAACGGCGGGTCCTCGCGACAGCCGAGCACATCTGGTGGGAGGTCGCCGGGGTCGGGGCCGACGACGACGGTCCGGCGGGCGCCCCGGGCAGCCTGCAGTGACCGACTTAGCAGGGTGCCGCCGTCGACCGTCAGCCGGGCCTTGGGTACGCCGCCAAGCCTGGCGGACCGGCCCCCGGCGAGTACAACAGCGTCAAATTCCACCAGCCCAGCCTAGCCGCATCGGCCTCACCGCGGCCGGGTCAGCCCGCGACGCCGGTGCGCCTGCTCAGTGCGCCTGCCCGGTGCGCCTGCCTAGTGCGCCTTTTCGGGGAGCAGGAACGGATCCCAGGCGGGCGTCGGCTTCTCCAGTTCCTTGATCTGCCAGATCGTGCCCTTCGGCGGCCCGGGAACGAAGCCCAGTTTCCAGCCCATTTCGGCGGGCGTGTGGTCTCCCTTGGCGTTGTTGCAGCGCAGGCAGGCCGCCACCAGGTTCTCCCAGGAATCCGCCCCGCCCCGCGACTTGGGGTGGACATGGTCGATGGTGTGGGCAGCCTTGCCGCAGTAGGCGCAACGGTGGTTGTCCCTGCGGAGCACTCCCCTGCGGCTCACGGCCGTCAGGGTGTTGTAGCGCGGCCTGATGTACCGGTTAAGCAGGATCACCGTCGGTCGGCCGAGGATATCCTGCGGGCCCACCACGGGGTCATCCCCCTCGGCCACCACGCTGGCCTTCCCGGTCAGTACAAGCACCAGCGCCCGGCGGAAGGTGACTACCGCCAGCGGTTCATATCCAGCATTCAGAACGAGAGTGCGCATCCGCATACCTCTTCACGGCCGCACCCGCCAGGGGCACGAGGGCCGGCTGCCCTGTGCATGGTCGGGCTATGGATCGACACCACAAGAGTAAACACCGAACGCCCGGATTGCCGAATTTTTCTTTCCCCGGGCTTCCTGGCCGCGCCTCGGCGGTCGGGCGCGAACGAGCCGCAAACTGCAAAGGACCCCTGCCGCGAGGGCAGGGGTCCTTCACAAAGCTTCAGGCGTTAGACGCGCCTAAGTCCTAGCCGCCGACGCGGATGAAGACCGGGCCGGAGCCCACGTTGACGCTGTACAGCGCGGTGGTGCCGCCGTTCCAACCGCCATGGACGGCCATGCCGTTGCCGACGTAAACGGCGATGTGGGCCATGCCCATGCCGCCGTTCTGGTAGTAGGCGAGGTCGCCCGGCTGGGCCTCGGCGGCGCTCACGGTGCGGCCCAGGGACAGGTAACCCGCCGGCCAGCCGTGGTAGTGGACGCCGACTGCGGCCAGCGCGTTGGTGGCCAGCATGGTGCAGTCCTGGGAGACACCGATCTGTGCGTAGGCAGCAGCGGCGATCGAAGCGCCCATGCCGCTGACGGCGGCCGGAGCCTTGGTGGCCAGCGATGCGGTGACCGCGGTGCCGGTACCAGTTCCGGTACCGGTGACGGCGGTGTCCGCTTCCTGGACGTTGACGACGGGCTTGGCCGCCTCGACAACCGGAGCCGGCGCGGTGGTGACAGCAGGCTTCTCGTAGGAGATCGCGATGCTGGAGGCCGCGGAGATCGTGGCCGGTGCGTTGGACTGTACTTCCATGGCCGAAGCGGAAGTCGATTCACGCTGAACGTTGGTCTCGGCAGCGTTGGCTGCGATACCGCTGGTCAGGACCAGGCCGGAGGCTGCAGCGATAACCGCGGCCTGGCGACCCATACCACCGGCGTTGTCGCCGACGGCCTTAGCAATGACAGCCAGCGAGTTGGTCTTGGTGACCTCCGCGCGGTGGCGTGCAATGGTTGCACGAGTAGTCATTCAGTTCTCTCTTTCGTGATCCTTGGGTCCGCGCTGCTTGCAGGCGGGACTGAGGACGCTCCGGCATCTTGGGGGTACGCCGGATCGCCCCGAAACGGGTTTCTTAGCGAAGGGTGTACTGCGAAGACGCGCCAAAAGCGGGAACTGCGTTGTGTGATCCAGTCCGGGCGCCGGCAAGGGCGGCACGGAGCATGGAATTCAGCGGGCTCAACTGAGCCTCGCCAGCGCGAGAACGCGCAGCATTGTGGCGTGAAGACACGAAAGTAGCCTCTCCCAATGCCTACGAGGTGAGCTGTCGGATTCGGATGGGAGTCACCCGGCCGCGCTGCTTCCTGGGAAGCTTTGCGACTTAACCCCAAGGTCTTCTTGCGAAGACCAAAATTGGTTCCCCCGCCCCTGCCAGACGATGTCATGCGAACGGACCTTGAGCGGTGGCAGAGTTAGGCAATCCACTCAAGAGCGCCAACTTCGGAGAAGTTGGCGTGCTTCATACGGTACAGCAGTTGGGACTCAATGTCACATTCAGATCACGGCGTGTCACAGAAATGCGAGTGGTCCCTCGGCTTGGCTAAAGCCAGCCGAGCGGGTCAACAACTTCCCCGTTGACCATCACCTCGAAGTGGAGGTGGCAGCCGGTGGAGGCGCCGGTGGTCCCGCTCATCGCCACCACATCGCCACGTGAGACCTGCTGGCCCACGTGGACGTCGGAGGACGACAAGTGGTTGTACGTGGTCTCCAGGCCGTTGCCATGGTCGATCACGACCCGGTTGCCGCCCCCGTAGGGGTGCCAGCCGGAAAAGGTTACGGTGCCGCTCGCGGCGGCATGTACAGGAGTGCCGCACTGGGCCGCGTAGTCCTGGCCCCGGTGGAATTCCCCGACGGCTCCCGTGATGGGACTGACCCGGTAGCCGAACGGCGAGGCCGTGACCATGGAATCCAGCGGCGCCCCGAGGCTGCCCGCGGAGGCTGCCCGGGTGATGCTGCCGACGGACTGCGCGCTCAGCAACTGCTTGAGCTTGCTGTCCGGGTCACCCTTGGTGGTGACGGCCGTGCGGTTGAAGTTGATCTCGGCGGCCGGGGCCTTGACCTCGGGCTGGGCCGCCGCGGAAACCGAACCGGACCTGGCCGCATCGGTGGCCATCACGGGGCCGGTGGCCGGAACTGTAACGGTGAGGACCAAACCCGTGGCGGCCAGGGCAATGCCTGCCTTCTGCCCCACGCCGCTGACAGCGGCGAAGTCTGTTACCTGACGGAACGCGCTGCGCCGGCCGCGGCGCGCTTCGCGGTGCGCGTCACGCGGGCGCTCGTCGAGGACGACGGCGGCCGGGCGTGGCTCCGGAGCGGGACCGGTCGCACGACGGCGGCCCCTGACGGTCTGGGTGGTCAAGAACGGTTCCTCTCTGGATAGCCTGCGAAGTTAGCTGTCGGATTCGGGTCAGAGAGATCAAAGACCCGGTCCGCCGGTGCAAGCATCCAGACGCAGGGGCATCCACGGAGGTCCCAGTTTGAATTGCTTGCCGCTAGCGGACTTCACCCCAAGGCTGTTGAATCAACAGCCGGTTGTGGTTCCCCCGCCTCTGCCAGAAGGTGAATCGCCGGCTGATCCGCTGGCAGAGCTCGGCTCCGGATCAGATAACGCTTTAGTATCAGTGCTAGTCATCAACTATAGGGGATTAAGGCAGGCGGTAATAATTCCGTTATCTCGCCTGTGCACAACTTACCTGCTGTCCGGCGGAAGGATTTTGACGCCGGGTTACCCGAGCGTAACGAACACATGGGCGGCGACCTCGGGAGGCAGCTCGAGGGCGCCTTCAATGTCGGGGACCCGGACCGAGATGTACTCCCCCACCCGCTCCAGCGACACCCTGGCGCCCGGACGGATTCCGCCCTCGTCCAGCTGGACCAGCAGCTCCGGCTCGACCTGGATCGGCTCGGCCAGCCGGCTCACGGTGATCCGCGAGTCGGCGCCGTAGCCGGCCATGGCGTCAAGCAGGTTGACCACGGCGCCGCGGTCCGGCGTCGGAAGCCCGCCCAGTTCGGCGAGTCCGGGAATCGGGTTCCCGTAGGGGGACACGGTCGGGTGGTCCAGCATTTCGAAAATGCGGCGCTCGACCCGTTCGCTCATCACGTGCTCCCAGCGGCACGCTTCCTCATGGACGTAGGCCCAGTCGAGCCCGATCACGTCGGCAAGCAGCCGTTCGGCCAGGCGGTGCTTGCGCATGACCTCGATGGCGCGCTTCCGGCCCGTTTCGGTCAGTTCAAGGTGCCGGTCGCCGGAGACAACCACGAGGCCGTCGCGCTCCATGCGGCCGACGGTCTGGGAAACGGTGGGGCCGGAGTGACGGAGCCGCTCGGCGATGCGGGCGCGGAGGGCGATGATGTTCTCTTCTTCAAGTTCCAGGATGGTCCGGAGATACATCTCGGTGGTATCGATCAGATCCGTCATTCAGCTCAGCTCCTCGAGCGCCGTCCTTGCGTCATTCCCACCGTACAGCGTGCGGGTTGCGCCCTGGCGAGATCCGCCGTACGTCACCGCACAGCCTAGCCTATTTTGAATTAGTCCGGATAATCTGTGGGCTGCCGCGCGGACCTGTGGACTACGCCCCGCCCGGCGCCGGGCCGCCGTCTCAATGACCGGACTATGACGGGCTTTATTCCCACCCGCGTGGGGCCGTCGGGCAGAATAAATAGCGGGTCCCGGTCACGCCCGGCAGAGCCCGTCCAAGCCACGCCACACACCCAGCCGAAAATTGGAGCCCCTGTGAGCGACACCAGCATCACCATCCCCGCGAACCTCCTGCCCAAGGACGGCCGGTTTGGCGCCGGCCCGTCGAAGGTCCGGCCGGAGCAGATGGAGGCCCTGTCTGCGGCGGCGGCGACGCTGCTGGGGACCTCGCACCGCCAGGCCCCGGTCAAGAACCTCGTGGGATCGGTCCGGAGCGGACTGAGCGACTTCTTCCGCGCCCCGGAGGGCTACGAGGTCATCCTCGGCGTCGGCGGGTCCACGGCGTTCTGGGACATTGCCAGCTTCGGCCTCGTGGAAAACAAGGCGCAGCACCTGTCTTTCGGCGAATTCGGCTCGAAGTTCGCCGCGGCCACCAACAAGGCACCGTTCCTGGCCGAGTCCTCGATCATCAAATCCGAGCCCGGCACCCGACCCGAGGCGCGGGCCGAGGCCGGCGTCGATGCCTACGCGTGGCCGCAGAATGAGACCTCCACCGGTGTCGCCGCGCCGGTCAAGCGCGTGGCCGGCGCCGATGCAGGCTCCCTCGTGCTGGTGGATGCCACCTCCGCGGCCGGCGGCCTGGACGTGGACGTCGCCGAGGCCGACGTCTACTACTTTGCCCCGCAGAAGAACTTCGCCTCCGACGGCGGCCTCTGGCTTGGACTGTTCTCCCCGGCGGCTTTGGAGCGCGCGGCCCGGATCAAGGCCGGCGGCCGCTGGATCCCGGACTTCCTGGACCTCCAGACCGCGATCGACAACTCGCGGCTGAACCAGACCTACAACACTCCGGCGCTGGCCACCCTCGTGACCCTGGACGCGCAGGTGCAGTGGCTCAACGCCAACGGCGGCCTCGACTTCGCCGCCGCCCGCACCGCCGACTCGGCCGGACGCATCTACCGCTGGGCCGAGGCCTCCGCCTCCGCCACGCCGTTCGTAGCCAGGGCCGAGGACCGGTCCAACGTGATTGCGACCATCGACTTCGACGACTCGATCGACGCCTCCGCCATCGCCAAGGTCCTGCGCGCCAACGGGATCGTGGATACCGAGCCGTACCGCAAGCTGGGACGGAACCAGCTGCGCATCGCCACCTTCGTGGCGATCGAACCCGACGACGTCTCCGCACTGCTCGAGTGCATCGACTTCGTCGTCGGCGAGCTCAAGAAGTAGCCACCGCGGCGTCCCTTCCGGGACGCGTCAGCGGTCGACGGCGTCGTCCGGGTCTTCCTCCCGGGCGGCGCCGCCGGTCGCCGAGCCGCCGGTCGCCGAGCCGCCGGTCACAGAGCTGCCGGGGACGACCCGGAAATACCGCAGGCCCCGCGCACGCCGGTTGAAGGCGATCCGCAGCTGCTTGGCCCGGACAATCCAGAGTATGCCGATCAGTGCCGCGATCAGCCCGGAGGCCGCCGCCACCCCCATGGACCAGCGCGCGCCGGCGACGTTCGCCACCCAGCCGACCAGCGGTGCGCCGATCGGGGTGCCGCCCATGAAGATCGCCATATACAAGGCCATCACGCGGCCGCGCATCACCGGGTCCGTGGTGGTCTGGACGTAACCGTTGGCGCTGGTCATCATGGTGATCGCGAAGAGGCCGACCGGCACCAGCGCGACGCCGAACCAGAAGTAGTCCGGCGCCAGCGCGGCGAGGCCGGAGGTCAGGCCGAAGGCGCCGGCCGCGCCGAAGATCACGCGCATGCGCGGCCGGCCCCGCCCGGCCGAGAGCAGCGCTCCGGCGACTGAACCGATCGCCATGATCGAGTTCATCAGGCCGAAGGCGCCGGCATCGAGGCCGAATTCGGTGCCGACCATGGCAGCGATAAAGAGGACGAAGTTCAGCCCCAGGGTTCCCACGATGAACACCGCCACCAGCACCATCACAATGTCCGGCCGGAAACGCACGTAGCGCAGGCCCTCGCGGATCCGGCCCTTCCCGGCCGGCGCCCGGGGCAGCTGGCGCAGCGAGGCGGCGGGGATTTTGGCCAGGCTCAGGAGCAGCGCCAGGAACGTGACGGTGTTGACCAGGAAGACCCAGCCGGGCCCGATGGCCACGGTGAGCAGGCCGGCGACGGCCGGGCCGATCATCCGGGCCACGTTGAACGAGGCGCTGTTGAGGGCAACGGCGTTGGGCAGGTAGTCGTCGCGCACCAGTTCGGAGACAAAGGTCTGGCGCACCGGGGCGTCCAGGGCGGAGACCACGCCCAGCAGCAGGGCGAATATGTAGACGTGCCAGAGCTGCGCGGCCCCGGACAGCACCAGGGCACCGAGCGCTGCGCTCAACACGGCCATGGAGGACTGTGTCAGGACCAGCAGCTGCTTGCGGTTGAAGCGGTCGGCGACCAGCCCGGCGACGGGGGCGAGGAAGAGCTGTGGTCCCAGCTGCAGGGCCATCGTGATGCCCATGGCGCCGGCGTCCTGGGCACTCAGATGGTCAAAGACCAGCCAGTCCTGCGCGGTGCGCTGCATCCAGGTCCCGATATTGGAGATCAGGGCGCCGATGAACCAGATCCGGTAGTTCAGGATGTGCAGCGATTTGAAGGTGGACCTCATGTCCCGACCTTCCGCTGCACGCTCCCGAACGGCCCCAAACCGTTAGTCGACCTCGACGGCGGACTCGTCCTGGACCGCTCCAGCGTCGGTTCCTGCTTCGGCAGGCTCTGCCTGCGCCTCCGCGGCACCGTCGTCGGCGGTCTCATCCGACGCAGCCGCGGCGGCGGGAGCTTCGGCGGCCTCGTCCTGCTGCGCATCTTCCGGGCGCACGCGTTCGGCCCACGGAACCCACTCCGGGGCCAGGATGGAATCCTCGGAGGGCAGCAGGCCCAGCTCATCCACCGTCACGGTCTTGGAGCGCGAATTGCGGGTCAGCACCGCGTACCACTGCCAACCGCCGTAGCCGGGCAGCTTGGACTCGAAGAGGTGCGTGACCAGGCGGTCGCCTTCGCTCTTCGCGCCCAGGTGCCGGCCGATCTGCTCTGCCGGCGCGATGCCTTCCACGGCGGCACGGGCCACATCGACGGACGCGGCCAGGAAGGCGTCGGGCTTGCCGACGCGCCACACGGGCACGCCGTAGCGCGGCTTGGATCCTGCTTTGGCGCCGGCGGCCTTGGCGGCCGCACCGGCCGCCGCGGCGGCGTTCTGTTCAGGTTCCGTTGTCATCGCAGAGCCTTACGCGTCCAGCTCGTCGGCGACCTTACGAAGCGCGACGGCGATCGCCTTGGCCTTGTTGCCTTCCGGGTACTTGCCCGCGGACAGCGTTCCCGAGAGGTTGTCCAGCACGCTGACGAGATCCTGCACCAGCGGTGCGAGGTCCTTGGCGCTGGGTCGCTTGGCCTTGGCGATCGACGGGGTCTTGTCCAGCACCCGCAGGCCCAGGGCCTGGGCTCCCTTGCGGCCGTCGGCGACGCCGAATTCCACCCGGGTTCCGGCTTTGAGCTCGGTTACGCCCTCGGGCAGCGCCGACTTGGGCAGGAAGACCTCCTGGCCGTCTTCGCCTGCGAGGAATCCGAAGCCCTTTTCCTTGTCATACCACTTGACCTTGCCGGTAGGCACGTAATCAACCTTCTTCGTTCTGCGGGGACGCGGCCGGCGGTCACCGCATCCGCATGGATATGCGGGTTCAGGGTGTGACTGCCCGGACCGTGTTGGTCTGTTCCTCCAAGGTTATCCTGCCTTGGCCACTTTGACGGCTTGAGGCGCGGGCGAAGCCGGGCTGTTAGCGTTGCCTCCATGACACCACAGCGCTTCCGGCGGCCCCTCTTGATTCTTGCGGCCACCGTTGCCGCGCTCTCGCTGGCCGCCGTCGGAGCCGTCATGGTCATGGCCTTCAACAACACGGTGGCGCCGGCCTGGGTCACGTCGACCGCGCTCTACGGGCTGCCCGTGGCGTTCCTGCTCATGCTCGCCCTGGTGGTCGACGCCGTCGCTGCCCGGCGCCGGACACCCGGGCACGGCGGAAGGTAGCGTTGGACTGATGTCCCTCATCCGCGCGCTCAGCAAGGAACTGCAGTCCCGCAGCGACGACTCGTTGCGGGCCCTGTTCTCCGCGCGGCCGGACCTGATTTCCCCGCCGGTGCCGGATTTCTCCGCCCTCGCCGCCCGGGCCAGCGGCCGGGTCAGTGTGCAACGGGCGCTGGAACGGCTGAACCGTCCGCAAATGCAGGTGCTCGAAACCCTGCACCTGTGCACCAACACGGACACCGGACACAGCGCGTCCGCCGCGACGCTCAAGCGCCTGATCAACGGCTCTTCCGTCGCCGCGCTGGACCGGCTGCTGCACTCCCTGCAGGAACTGGCGCTTGTGCACCGGGCCGACCCCCCGCACGGCGCCAGCCAGGCCACGGCCCGGCAGCGCCATTACCTCCCGGTCGGCAGCCTCAAGGACGTCATCGGCATCTACCCGGCGGGACTGGGACGCAGCTACACGGAGCTCGTCCGGCTCCAGCCCGCCTTCGCGCAGCGTGTGGTGCAGCTGGTCGGCGAGCTCCACCACACCGGCGCCGACATCGCCCCCGCCAGCACCCCGATGGAGGCGGCGCTGTCGCTGCAGCACTGGACCGCGTCGCCGGAGGCCCTGCAAGCGATCCTGGCCACCGCACCTGAGCGCACGACCGCGCTCCTCGCCCGCTTCGGAAACTGGGCCATGGGCGCGGTGCCCCAGGCGCAGCGCCGCGCGTCCGTGCTGAACGAGGGCTCCGACGTCGGGCCCGTCGACTGGCTGCTGGCCCGCGGGCTGCTGGTGCCGCTGGACGCCGCCCACGTGGAGCTCCCGCACAGCGTGGGCGTCTCGCTCCGGGGGGGCTTCGTCATTGAGCACTTCGCGCTCAGCCCGCCGGTGCCGAGACTGGGACAGACCAGCGCTTCGCTGCGCCGCAATGCCGCGCTCGGCGCCATCGCCGAAACCCTGCGGCTGACCGGCGAACTGCTGTACGCCGTGCGCGAGCAGCCGCTCGCCACGTTGCGCAGCGGCGGTGTGGGCATCCGGGAAATGAAGCGCCTCGCCGACGCCCTCCGAATCGGGCTGCATGAGGCCGGCGTCCTCGCCGAGCTGTGCGCCCTCTCCGGGCTGCTCCGCCTGGACGTGGACAGCTCCGCCTGGATCCAGGCGCCGCAGCTGGAATGGCTGACGCTGCCCCGGCAGGAGCAGTGGCTGTGGCTGGTCAACGCCTGGCTTGCCAGCGAACGGGTCCCGTCGCTGGTCGGACAGCCGGTCAGCGGCGTCGCCACCGCGCAGGCGCACCGCGGCACCGCCGGCAGCGCCATCAATGCCCTCTCCGCGGAGGCGCAGCGGCCGGACGCCCCCGTGGTCCGGAAACGGATCCTGGAAATCCTCAACGAACTCACCCAGGAGGCGGCCGCGGCCGACGGGGAGGCGCCGGTGCTGGACGCCGCCGCCGTGTTGGAACGGGCCGACTGGTCGCAGCCGCGGATGGCGCGGCGCTTCAGTTCGCTCATCCAGGGCGTCCTCGCCGAAGCCGAAATGCTGGGCCTGGTCGGCTCGGGCGCCCTCAGCCAGATCGGGGCGGCGATCGCCGTCGAACAGCCCGACGAAGCCCTGGCCATCCTCGGCGAGCACCTGCCGGCTGCGCTGAACCACGTGCTGCTCCAGGCGGACCTGACCGCCGTCGCCCCCGGCTACCTGGACCCGGAACTGAGCGAGAAACTCCTGACCATGGCCGACGCGGAGGGCCAGGGGCCTGCCACCATCTACCGCTTTTCCGTGGCGTCCGTCCGGCGCGCCCTGGACGCCGGGCAGGACGCCGGGGCACTGATGGACTTCCTGCGCGAGCACTCGGCCACCGCCGTGCCCCAGCCGCTGCAGTACCTCATCGAGGACACCGCCGCGCGCCACGCCCGGCTCCGGGTGGGCCCGGCCGCCAGCTTCATCCAGAGCGAGGATGAAACAGCCCTGCTGGAGCTGCTCAACACCCCCGCGGCGTCCGGGCTGGGCCTGGTCCGGATCGCCCCGACCGTGCTGGTCTCGCACGCCGCACCCCGGGAAGCCGCCCAGCTGCTGCGCGGGCTGGGCCTGTCCCCCGCGGTGGAGGAAACCGGTTCGGCCACCGTCCGGCTGCGCCGCAGCACCGCGGCGCCAGGCAGCGTCCGGCCGGTCTACACCGCCCCGCGCACCGCTCCGGCGGACGCCGACGTCGACGCCCAGCTCGCGGTGCTGCGCGACGGCGGTTCGCCTTCCTCCTTCTCCGATGCCGCCGCCCCCGGAAGCCGCGGGGCCGGGGCGGGCGGCGGCGAGGCCGCGACGCAACTGGGCCTGGAGACCCTGCAGAAGGCCATCCGGCTCAAGCAGCGGGTGGTGATGAACATCGTGGACAGCCTGGGGAATGCCACCCGCGAAACCGTTGTTCCGGTAGCAGTGAATGGCGGGCGTGTGCGCGTGTTCGATCCGGCCAAGGAAACCGAACGTGTCCTGTCCATCCACCGGATCATTGATGTTGAAACCACAGAGGAATTGCTCCAGTGAATGACGGACCGCTGATCGTCCAGAGTGACAAGACCATCCTGCTGGAAGTGGACCACGAACAGGCCACCGAGGCGCGCCATGCAATCGCGGCCTTCGCCGAGCTGGAGCGCGCCCCCGAGCATGTCCACAGCTACCGCCTCACGCCGCTGGGACTTTGGAACGCCCGGGCCGCCGGGCTGGACGCCGAACAGGTCTTGGATACGCTGCTCAAGTACTCCCGGTTCCCGGTGCCGCACTCGCTGCTGATTGACATCGAAGAGACCATGTCCCGTTACGGCCGGCTGCGGCTGGAGAAGGATCCGCAGCACGGCCTCGTGATGCGCACCTCCGACTATCCGGTCCTCGAAGAAGTCAGCCGCGCCAAGAAGATCGCTCCGTTGTTGGGGCCGCGGATCGATGCCGAGACCGTGGTGGTGCACTCCTCCCAGCGCGGCCAGCTCAAGCAGCTGCTGCTGAAGATCGGCTGGCCTGCGGAGGACTTCGCCGGCTACGTGGACGGCACGCCGCACCCCATCATGCTCAACGAAACCGGCTGGAAGCTCCGCCCGTACCAGCAACTGGCCACGGAGAACTTCTGGGCCGGCGGCAGCGGCGTCGTCGTGCTTCCCTGCGGGGCCGGCAAGACCCTGGTGGGTGCCGCCGCGATGGCCACGAGTTCCACCACCACGCTGATCCTGGTGACCAACACGGTGTCCGCGCGGCAGTGGAAGGACGAGCTGCTCAAGCGGACCTCGCTCACCGAGGAGGAGATCGGCGAATACTCCGGTTCCGTCAAGGAAGTCCGCCCCGTCACGATCGCCACGTACCAAGTGCTCACCACCAAGCGCGGCGGGCTGTACCCGCACCTGGAACTGGTCGACGGCAACGACTGGGGCCTCATCATCTACGACGAGGTCCACCTGCTCCCGGCGCCGATCTTCCGGATGACCGCGGACCTGCAGGCGCGCCGCCGCCTCGGGTTGACCGCCACCCTGGTCCGCGAGGACGGCCGCGAGGGAGAGGTGTTCAGCCTGATCGGACCCAAGCGCTACGACGCCCCGTGGAAGGACATCGAGGCGCAGGGCTACATCGCCCCTGCGGACTGCGTTGAGGTCCGGGTCGACCTCCCCCGGGACGAACGGGTGGCCTATGCCATGGCCGAGGACGCCGACAAGTACCGGCTCTGCGCGACGTCCGAGACCAAGACCGGGATCGTGGAGCGGCTTGTGGCGGAACACGCCGGCGAGCAGCTGCTCGTGATCGGGCAGTACATCGACCAGCTGGACGAGATCGGCGAGCGCCTGCAGGCGCCGGTGATCAAGGGCGACACCTCGGTCAAGGAGCGCCAGCGGCTCTTCGACGCATTCCGCGCCGGGGAGGTCCAGACCCTTGTGGTGTCCAAGGTCGCCAACTTCTCCATCGACTTGCCGGAGGCCTCGGTGGCGATCCAGGTTTCCGGTTCCTTCGGCTCACGCCAGGAGGAGGCGCAGCGGCTGGGACGCCTGCTGCGTCCCAAGCAGGACGGCCGGGCCGCGCGGTTCTACTCGCTCGTGGCCAGGGACACCCTGGACCAGGACTTTGCCGCGAAACGCCAGCGCTTCCTGGCCGAGCAGGGCTACGCCTACCGGATCATGGACGCCAAGGACGTCGGCGCAGGCAACTAGCAGACGCCCATTCAACACACATCCGCCTTTCAGAAAACTCACAGAGTCTGGGAGCATCATGGGAACCATGAAAAAGAACGGTCCCGAAGCCAAGCTGCTCGTCGTCGATGATGAACCCAACATCCGCGAGCTGCTTTCTACCTCGCTGCGCTTCGCCGGGTTCGAAGTCGTCTCCGCAGGTACCGGCCGCGATGCCCTCGCCGCCGCGGAGCTCCACTCCCCGGACCTCGCCGTCCTCGACGTGATGCTGCCGGACATGGACGGGTTCACCGTCACCCGCCGGCTGCGCGCCGCGGGCAAGCATTTCCCGGTGCTGTTCCTGACCGCCAAGGACGACACCGAGGACAAGGTCACCGGCCTTACCGTCGGCGGCGACGACTACGTCACCAAACCGTTCAGCCTCGACGAGGTGGTGGCCCGCATCCGCGCCGTGCTGCGCCGCACCCAGCCGCTGCAGGACGACGACGCCGTCATCCGGGTCGACGATCTTGAGCTCGACGACGACGCCCATGAGGTGCGCCGCGGCGGCACAGTGATCGAGTTGTCCCCCACCGAGTTCAAGCTGCTGCGCTACCTCATGCTCAACCCGAACCGGGTGCTCTCCAAGGCCCAGATCCTGGACCACGTCTGGGAGTACGACTTCAACGGCGACGCCTCGATCGTGGAGTCCTACATCTCCTACCTCCGGCGCAAGGTGGACATCGACCCCGCGGCGCCGGCCCTGATCCAGACGAAGCGGGGCGTCGGCTACGTGCTCCGGACGGCTGAGAAGCGCTGACCTTGCTGCACCGATGGAAGGCGGCATCGCTGCGGTCGCAGCTGGTCGCCATCATGATGGCCCTGATGCTCGTGGCCCTCACCGCCACGGGCGCGGGCACGCTTGCCCTGCTGCACAGCTATCTGCAGGGCCAGGTCGATGACAAGCTCAAGGCCGCCGTGGGATCGGCCCGGCAGCAGCAATCCTTCAGCCAGCTGCAGGACCAGAACCCGAACGTCCCCACCGACTATTCGCTGATGCTTTTCAGCCCGGGCCAGTCCGCCTACGTGTTCGGCGGCAGCAAGGGCTCACGGCCGGCCATCAGCAGCATCGCGCCGCAGGAGGCCCACGACCGCGGCGAGGTTCCGTTCCAGGTCCGCGGCACCGACGGGCGGAACTGGCGGGTGGTGGCCGTCAACGTGCTGGACGGCAACCAGCGCGCCGCCGTCGTCGTGATCGGACTGCCGCTGTATCCGGTGGATTCGGTGATGGAGCACGCCGCGCTCGTGGTGGTCGGCGTCGGGCTGCTGACCCTGGTGCTGGCCTTCTTCATTGCCACCTGGACCGTCACCCGGTCCTTCCGGCCGCTGGCGCGGGTGGAAAAGACCGCGGCCGCCATCGCCGCGGGCGACCTCTCGCGGCGCGTGGAAGTCGAGAACCCCGACACCGAGGTCGGCCGGCTCAGCCGGTCCCTCAACGCCATGCTGGCGCATATCGAGTCGGCCTTTGCCGCCAGGATGGCCTCCGAGGAGAGGATGCGCCGCTTCGCCGCCGACGCGTCCCACGAACTGCGCACCCCGCTGGTCACAATCCGCGGCTTCTCGGAGCTGTACCGGCACGGCGCCCTGGCCACGCCGGAGGACGTCGCCACCGCGATGGGCCGGATCGAGAGCGAGGCCAAGCGGATGGGTGCGATGGTGGAAGACCTGCTGCTGCTGGCCCGGATCGACGAACAGCGCCCGCTGCAGCAGAAGCCGGTGGACCTGCTGCTGCTGGCCCATGACGCCGTGGTTGACACCCAGGCCAGCGACCGCAGCCGGGTGATCTCGCTCCGGGGCCTCGACGGCGGCGCGGGGGCGTCGGCCCCGGTGATGGGCGACGAGGCGAAGCTGCGCCAGGTGGTCGGCAACCTCGTGGGCAACGCCCTGCGCTACACCCCGGATGGCACCCCGATCGAGCTCGCCGTGGGGGTGCGGTCCGACGCCGACGGGACGCGCCGCTCCGTGATCGAAGTCCGTGACCACGGGCCGGGTGTCTCGGAGGACGAAGCGGCCCGGATCTTTGAACGCTTTTACCGTGCGGACACTTCCCGGACCAGGGAGACCGGCGGCAGCGGCCTCGGACTGGCAATCGTGGCGGCCATCGTCGGCTCGCACTCGGGCTCGGTCCGTGTCCAGCCGACCGAGGGCGGCGGCGCCACCCTGGTGGTCAGCCTCCCGTTCCTGGCCGAAGCGGAGCCGCCGGAGGCCGAGACAGCAGAAGCGGAGCTGAAAGGCGCTGAGCCGGACGCTGAGTCCGGCGCTGAGTCCGGCGCTAATGCGGGCGTGGAGCCTGGCCAGGGGTCGGGCGGCGCGGCGCGCGGGTAACCCTTTCCGTGCGGCGGGTTTTCCACATAGGGGGCTTCTCCGCTGGGGCAGGCCGCAGCGCCTTCCTAGGCTGACAGTGTCCGGAAAATCCGGACATCCTCATCCCCGGCACCCGTGAAAGGCCCTCCCGTGAGCATCATTTCCGTCGATACCGAACTGCTCCAGCTCAAGTCCGCCAACGTCCAGGCCACGGTGGAAAGAATCAGCGCCGACGTGCAGGCCATGAGGCACGGGCTGGACGAACTGCAGGCGAGCTGGCGCGGGTCGGCCGCCACCAATTTCCAGGCCCTGCTCGCAGAATGGACCCTGACCCAGGGCAAGGTCGAGGCCTCCCTGGCTTCGATCAATCTCGCGCTCAAATCCGCCGCGGCCAGCTACGCCCAGGCCGAGCTGAGCAACGCCCAGCGGTTCAGCTAGCGGCGGAGGCCCGCCCGCGGCCCTGTGTGCCCCCTAGGCCTCGGGAGTGCCCTGGTGGAAGCGGAGCCGCCATTGCGCGCCGTCCAGGACCCACAGGGAGCTGCGCAACGCCGTCCCCGTGCGGGTGTGGCTGCGGTAGGTGAGCAGCACGGCGGCCTCACTGAGGCGGTCCGCGGCCAGAAGCTCCAGCTCGGCGGGCACACCGGGATCATCCTCGAGGGCCATCATCGTCTCGTCGCGGGTCCAGAGCCGTCCGGAACTGCCGATCTCGGTAAAGTCCGGGTGCAGCAGCACTCCTGTGCGCCCCAGATCCGAGCGCGTCTCGGGGAGCAGCAGCTCTCGCTCCAGCGCCTCGACGATTGCCTCCGGGCTCTGCTCCGGGCCGGCCGCCGCAACGCGGGATTCCTCCTCCAGTTCGCTGAAGAGATCCGGCTCAGCGAAAAGGCTGGATTCGCCGAACAGCGTCGGCTCAGCGATCAGTTCCCGCGTTCCGGCGTGAGCGGACGATGCCTGCCGGGACTGCGCCGGGGCTGAGGCCGGGGCCGGCGCGGCCGAAGCCTGCTGCGCGGCGGGGGCAGTCTGCACGCCGGCGGCGGCAACGTCTCCGGCTCGGACGAAGCCGGGGCCCTGCCGGGCCGCGACGCCCTGCTGGTAGGCGGTGGCGGCGGCCCTGGCGCGGTCATCCGCCGCCTCGTTGAGGTCGTGGCCGGCGTGTCCGCGGACCCATTCGAAGGTGTACTTGCGTCCGGTGAGCGCCTGATCGATCTCCTTGAGCAGCTCAACGTTGAGCACCGGCTTGCCGTCGGACTTCCGCCAGCCTTTACGCTTCCAGCCGGGCATCCACTTGGTCACCGAGTTGATGACGTACTGGCTGTCGCACAGAATGTGCAGGTCCTCGCCCGGAAGGTGCGCCGTGGCCCGGAAGAGGTCCAGGACGGCCATCAGCTCCCCCTGGTTGTTGGTCCCGTGCGGCCACCCGCCGGCACGCCAGCAGTCGTCGTTCACGTACCAGGCCCATCCGGCCGGGCCGGGATTTCCTAAAGCCGAACCGTCGGCCGCTGCTGTAATCGTCACTGCACCATCCTGCCAGACCTCCGCCGCCCGACGCTCCCGCACCACCGGCACTGGCACCGGCGCCGACACCGGGTAAGAGCACCCCACCAACCGAGAGAACGTCCGGCCGACCACCCCACCACTTGAGGGAAGGTGCCCCGGGGCGGGAGGGTTAAACGCCGACGGCGGCCCCACCAGTGGTGGGACCGCCGTCGTCGAACGTGCCGTCGCTGACGGAGAACCGTCAGTTCAGGCGTTCAGGGCTTGGAAGCCGGGTGGTTAGAAACCGCCCATGCCGCCCATGCCGCCCATGTCGTCGCCGCCGCCCATGGCCGGGGAGTTCTTCTCCGGCTTGTCGGCCACAACGGCCTCGGTGGTGAGGAACAGGCCGGCGATGGAAGCCGCGTTCTGCAGGGCCGAGCGGGTGACCTTGACCGGGTCGTTGATGCCGGCAGCGAGCAGGTCGACGTACTCGCCGGTTGCTGCGTTCAGGCCGTGGCCCGCGGGCAGGCCGCGGACCTTGTCCACCACAACGCCGGGCTCGAGGCCGGCGTTGAAGGCGATCTGCTTCAGCGGGGCGTCGATGGCTACGCGCACGATGTTCGCGCCGGTTGCCTCGTCACCTTCGAGCTGCAGGTTGGCGAACGCCTTGGCGCCGGCCTGGATCAGGGCCACGCCACCGCCGGCGACGATGCCCTCTTCGACAGCAGCCTTGGCGTTGCGGACAGCGTCCTCGATGCGGTGCTTGCGTTCCTTGAGCTCAACCTCGGTTGCGGCACCGGCCTTGATGACTGCAACGCCGCCGGCCAGCTTGGCCAGGCGTTCCTGCAGCTTCTCGCGGTCGTAGTCGGAATCGGAGTTCTCGATCTCGGCGCGGATCTGGGACACACGGCCGGCGATCTGGTCGGCGTCGCCGGCACCTTCGACGATGGTGGTCTCGTCCTTGGTGACAACAACCTTGCGTGCCTTGCCCAGCAGTTCGAGGCCGGCGGTCTCAAGCTTGAGGCCGACTTCCTCGGAGATGACCTGGCCGCCGGTGAGGATGGCGATGTCGGCCAGCTGTGCCTTGCGGCGGTCACCGAAGCCCGGAGCCTTGACGGCGACGGACTTGAAGGTGCCGCGGATCTTGTTCACGATCAGGGTGGCCAGGGCCTCGCCCTCGATGTCCTCGGCGATGATCAGCAGCGGCTTGTTGGACTGCATGACCTTTTCGAGGACTGCAACCAGTTCCTTGACGTTGGAGATCTTGGAGTTGACGATCAGGATGTACGGATCCTCGAGGACCGTTTCCTGACGCTCGGCGTCGGTGACGAAGTAGGCCGAGATGTAGCCCTTGTCGAAACGCATGCCCTCGGTGAGCTCCAGCTCGAGGCCGAAGGTGTTCGACTCCTCGACGGTGATGACGCCTTCCTTGCCGACCTTGTCCAGGGCTTCGGCAATCAGGGCGCCAATTTCGTTGTCACCTGCGGAGATGGACGCGGTGGCGGCGATCTCTTCCTTGGTTTCGATTTCCTTGGCAGAAGCCAGGAGCTCGCGGGTGACCGCTTCAACAGCCTTCTCGATGCCGCGCTTGAGGGACAGCGGGTCAGCGCCGGCCGCGACGTTGCGCAGGCCTTCCTTGACGAGGGCCTGGGCCAGCACGGTTGCCGTGGTGGTACCGTCACCGGCGACGTCGTCAGTCTTCTTGGCAACTTCCTTGACCAGCTCGGCGCCGATCTTCTCGTAAGGGTCGTCCAGCTCGATCTCCTTGGCGATGGAAACACCATCGTTGGTGATCGTGGGGGCGCCCCACTTCTTTTCGAGGACGACGTTGCGTCCACGCGGGCCGAGGGTGACCTTGACGGCGTCGGCGAGGATGTTCAGGCCCCGCTCAAGACCGCGGCGTGCCTCTTCATCAAATGCAATGATCTTGGCCATAACGGCAGTAGTCCTTTCGGGACAGTCGTTAAGAATGAACCTTGCGCTGCGGTGCCCGCGACGGACGATTCCAACCCGGCAGCCTCTGTACGCCGCCGGGCCGGGGATCTCACCCCAGCCAGGTATTTCTCTCGCTCCCGGCCCGTCCGCCGCCTCCACGCGACCGGGCGAACCGGGGCGTCGAGTTAGCAGTCAATACGCGGGAGTGCTAACTCCATAATTAGCACTCCCCCGGGGAGAGTGCAAGCAGTGGTGAGGTCAGGGTGCGCCCCGCCGGGCGCTCTTCGCTAGGAGCGATCAGGAGCCGGCGCTGCGGGCGGTTTCGCTGCCGGTCATCTCGGCGTTGTTGTCCGGGCCATAGCTGTAGACCATGTAGGCGGCGGCGGTGACGTCGCCGTTGCTGTCGAAGTTGATCGGGCCGGAGGCGCCGTCGTAGTCGGGGCGCTTGCCGGCGCGGAGCGCGGCCACGCATTCCTGGTAGGACTTGCAGGCCGCGGCTTCCCCGGACGGGGCCCCGGTGCCGGCAGCCGTTCCGCCGGACACTGCGACCAGCTTCGAGGCGATGGAGGTCCCCGCGTCGTCCTCCGCCGCGGCGGCGGCGAGGGCGGCGAGGTTGACGGCGTCGTACGTCTCGGCGGCAAACGCCATGTCCTTCAGGCCCGGGTCGACGGCCACGAGTTCCGCCTGGAAGTGCGCGGAGGGGAACGTGCCCGGCAGGACCCCGCGGGCGCCGTCCAGCGCCTTGGAGCCAAGGCCGTCGCCGTACTGGTTTACGGCCCCGTCGCTGAGGATGAGCTTCTTTCCGGACAGTCCCGCGTTGTTGAGCTCGGCAATGGCGCCCTGGGCACCGTCCCGGGCCACCAGCACGACGGCGTCCGGCGAGGCAGCCTTGGCCGCCGCGGCCGCCTGTTGCGCCTGACCGGCCTTGAATTCAGCGTCGACGGAGGTGCCCAGGCCCGCGGCCTTCGCGGCCGCCGAGACGGCCACGGAGACGTCCTTGCCGTAGTCGCCTTCCTCGTGCACCACGGCAAGGGTCTTGGCGCCGCCGTCCTGGGCGAGCTTGACCAGGACCGAGGCCTGCGCGATGTCGGCGGCCGCGGTCCGGAAGTAGTAGCCGCCGCTCTTGTACGAGCTGAGCCCCGGTGCGGTGTTGGCCGGTGAAATGAGGGCGACTTTGGCGCGGGAGAGGACGTCGATGGCGCCGGCGGCGCGGCTGGAGTCGGTGGGCCCGATCACGACGTCGGCCTTGGCCGCCACCAGGTCCTTGGCCTGGGCCGCGGTGTCCGTACCGATGGACTCCGGCAGCAGTTCCACGGGCTTGCCCTTGTGGCCGCCCGCCGCGTTGATTTCCTTGACCGCCAGCTTCGCCGCCGCCAGTTGGGGCGGATTGAGGAAGTCCTGCCGGCCGGTGTTGTCCAGGATCAGGCCGATCCGCAGCGTTCCGTCGCCGCTCGCCTCCGCGGCATCCACCCGGGCATTGCCGGTGGGACCGGCGCAGGCGGCCAGCGCCACGGCTGCGGCCACGCCGGCGGCCGCTGCACGGCTGAACCGCCGGAGCTTGCGCCGGCGGCCATCGCTCTTCGGGGCAGCTGCCGCAGCGGAGACTGCCACTAGGCGGGCCGGACGCTTTCGGCCTGCGGGCCCTTTTCGCCCTCGCCGACTTCCAGTTCCACCCGCTGGCCTTCAGCCAAAGCACGGTAGCCTTCGCCCGCGATCGCGGACCAGTGCACGAAGACGTCGGCCCCGGAGCTGTCGACGGTGATGAACCCGTAGCCCTTTTCGGCGTTGAACCACTTGACGGTCCCCAGTGCCATGTTCTCCACACTTTCAGCTAGCTTGCGAACGGCCCACCCCAATGTGCGCCGCGTTATGCGAAATGAAGTCCGCAGACACTCTACCCACAGCCTTCCACCGGTGCCCGGGCAGGGTCCCGGCCCGGCCGGGAATAGTTATTCAGGCGTAACCGAAGCCGGCGGCCAGCCTGGGGCTAATTGAAACCGGGGCCGAGGACGATGACCAGCGGCATCTGGAATTCCGCCGAATCCACCAGGGTGCCAATCCCGAGGAGGGAACCCAACTCTGCGGCGTTGGCCTTCTGCGCCGGGCCGTTGTAGAAGACGACCGAGGTCTGCTGGGGGGCGCCGCCCCAGTTGCCGAGCGGGCCCTGGACCCATCCGGCGGCGGAGATCCTGGAGCCGACGCGACCGGCCAAGCCCGGCGTCGTGGTGCCGTTGTAGATCGCCACGGGCTGGGTCTTGTCAAGCTTCTGGTCCCCGGACTGGTCCGCGGCGGCGCTCGGCGTTGCAGAAGCGGAGGGCTTGGAGCCCGCGGGGGCGAGGCTCCCGGTCGGCTGGCTGCTGGGGGACGGCTTCGAGCCGGCGGACGTTGTGGGTGCCTGCGACGCCGCGGCGTTGTTGCTGGCCTGGTCCGCGGTCATGGCCGAGCCACCGGCGGGACCAAAGCCCAGTTTGGGCAGCAGAAGGAAGGCGACGAGGCCGACTACCAGGGCCGCGGCGCCGGTGGCGAGGACGGGGCCCAGCCGGCGGGCACCGGGAGCGGCGACCGTCCGGTGGACACCCTGGCGCGTGGAGGCCTCCGGGACCCGATCAAATTCATCCCGTGCGTACTTGGTCATGGTAAAACGACGTCCTTGCTGATTTCTGGCTGATGGCCCGACGCCGGAATCCGCGCGAAATTCCGCGCTTCCGGCCGGACCTCACGTGCTCTTAAGCGTCCGAGCCCAAACGGCGTGCAGTGCGGGCACGTTGTCGTGACGTACGTAGTCTACGCAATCTCTTCACCAGCATGGGATCGTGGGCCAGCGCCGCCTCGGTGTCGATCAGGGCGTTGAGGATCTGGTAGTAGTGCGTGGCGGAGAGGTCAAAGAGTTCCCGGATGGCTTGTTCCTTGGCGCCGGCGTACTTCCACCACTGCCGCTCCAAGGCAAGCATCTGCTGCTCCCGGCTGCTCAACGGCGAGTCTTCGGAGACTGCCGCCAGCACGGCGTCGGCGTCATCCGCCGACAGGTACTCGGGTGCTGCTTCGGCCACTGCACACTCCCTGGCTCGTTCCGATAGGTCTCCCCCACATGTTACGGCCGAATAACAGGCTTGTCATTTAGCCGGCCCGGCCGGCTGCCCGGGCTCCTGCGAGAATGAAGCCGTGCCTGATTCATCTAATCCCGACGCGCTCTTCGAACTTGACCCCGCCGCAGAGGCGGTGGACCTCGCGGCGATGGCGCACCTCCCCTTGGACGGGCTGGTGGCGCCGGACTGGGCCGCGGCGCTGGCACCGGTCGAGGGACAGCTGCGGTCGGTCCTCGCGTTCCTCGCCGCCGAGACGGCCGACGGCCATGAGGTGCTGCCGGCGCCGTCGAACATCCTCCGGGCCTTCCGGCAGCCGCTCTCCGGCGTGCGGGTTCTGATTGTGGGCCAGGACCCCTACCCCACACCGGGTCACGCCGTCGGGCTGTCCTTCGCGGTGGATGGCGGCACCCGGCCGATCCCGCGCAGTCTCGCCAATATCTACAAGGAGCTCGACGCCGACCTCGGGCTGCCGCCCCGCGTCCACGGTGATCTCAGCCGGTGGGCGGAGCAGGGGGTGCTGCTGCTCAACCGAGTCCTAAGCGTCCGGGCCGGAGCAGCCGGTTCGCACCGGAACAAGGGCTGGGAGGCCGTCACGGCGGCCGCCATCAGGGCCGTCGCGCAGCGGCGCCGAGACGACGGCAGCCCCGCGCCGCTCGTGGTGGTCCTCTGGGGCAAGGACGCGGAGGGCGTGCGGCCACTGCTGGGCTCGGCCGCCGTGATCGCCAGCGCCCACCCCAGCCCGCTCTCGGCCTCGCGCGGGTTCTTCGGCTCACGCCCCTTCAGCCGCGCCAATGACCTGCTCACCGCCCAGGGTGACGGCACCGTGGACTGGGAACTGCCGCCGCTGCCCTGACCCGGTTCTTGGCTAGGCTTAGCTCCATGACTTCCGTCCCCGCCACAACCACCGCCAACCGGAACTCCCGGCCGCAGACCAACCTCACGGTCCTGCGCCGCGAGCAGCTCTCGCCGCACATGGTCCGGATCGTCGCCGGCGGCCCGGGTTTCGCTGCCTTCGTCAACAACGGCTACGTGGACCGGTACGTCAAGATCGCGTTCCCGCAGCCGGGGGTCGACTATCCGCAGCCGCTGGATCTCTGGGCCATCCGGGAGTCCCACCCGCGGGAAGAGTGGCCGCACACCCGGACCTACACCGTCCGTTGGGTCGACGAGGCGGCGGGCGAGCTGGCGATCGACTTCGTCATCCACGGCGATGAGGGCCTGGCCGGGCCGTGGGCCGCCTCCGCACAGGCCGGGGACAGCCTTGTCTTCACCGGGCCGGGCGGGGGCTACAACCCTGACCCGGCGGCGGACTGGTACCTCTTCGCGGGCGACGAGTCCGCCCTGCCGGCGATCAGCGCCGCGATCGAGTCACTCCCCCGGGATGCCCGCGGTCTGGCCTTCCTGGAGGTGGACAGCGACGCCGACGTCCTGGCGATCGACGCCCCGGCCGGGGTGGAACTGCGCTGGCTGCTGCGCCGCGGGACTCCGGCCGGAAGCGGGACCCTGCTGGTGGACGCCGTACGCGGCGCGCAGTGGCCCGAGGGCCGAGTGCAGGTCTTCGCGCACGGGGAGCGCGGCTACATGAAGGCCCTGCGCCCGGTGTTCTTTGCCGACCGTGGCCTCGAACGTGGCCAGGTCTCGCTCTCCGGGTATTGGGCCAGTGGCCGGGTGGAGGACGACTTCCAGGCCGAAAAGAAGCTGCCGATCGGCAAGATTTAGCCAGCCATCCACGGCTGACGCGGTCTGGCGCCGCGGAGTTTCCCCACTTTTGCCGCCACGACGCCGGGACAGCCCGGCGCGGCGGGCTGACACGCCGTCGGAGCCCGGCGAAGGTGGGGAAACGCGGCGCTTCAGCTCGTAGGCAGACGAGCCATCTCCGCCGTCGTTAGCGGCGGCGGGCGCGGCGCCGCTCGTTGCTGGCCAGGCTCCGGGTCAACGGCCGGGCGAGGGTGTCGCCGAGCACAATGCCGGCCGCGACGCCGAGCACGATTGCCCCGGCGTTGAGCATCCCGCCGGCTCCCATCAGGATCTCGGACTCTTCAATCGTCAATACATACATGGAACGGAATATAGTCAGGCCCGGCAGCAGGATGAGCGCCGCGGGCACCGCCACGACCAGCTGCGGGGCCCCCATCCGGAGTGCGACCACGCGGGCCAGGAGGCCGATGACCACGGCGGCGAGGGCCGGGGCGAACCGGGGACCGATGCCGATGGCTGTTCCCCCGATCAGCACCAGATGACCCACGACGCCGACGGCCGCCGTCGGCAGCAACAGCTTCAGCGAGGTCTGCTCGGTGACGCCGATCGCGACGACCGCGATGGCCACCAGCGGCACAAGCACCCACAAAGGATACTTCGGCGGGAATGTTTCGGTGACGTCAATGGACTGCATCCCGGTCATCGCCCCCACCACAAAGCCGACGGCGATCCCGGAGACCAGCGCGCCGAAGGTCAGCATGGTGGACAGGAACCGGCCGGCCGCGGTCACCGGGAAGCCGTTGATGGCGTCCTGCACCGAGGAGACGAGCCGACCGGTGGGCAGCAGCAGGAGGATTCCGCCGACCACCACGATGGCGGGGGCGATCTGGATTCCCAGCGGGCTGCCGAAGCGCCAGAGCAGCAGGGCGATCAGGGTGACAACGAAGGAACAGGACGCCGTGATGAAGAAGTCCGGGGTGCGCCAGCGGCCCAGTTGCCGCGCCAGCAGGCTGATCAGCAGGTTGGACAGGAAGGCGATGCCGGACGCGGCCACCCCGCCGCCCAGCACGCCGACGAACACCGCGGAGAAGACGCCGAAGGCCACGGTGACCATCCAGCGCGGGAATGGCTTCGAGCTGTGCGTGATCTCTTCGAGCCGGCGCACCGCTTCCTCGCGGCCCACTCCGCCGGCCACAATGTCCGTGACCAACTGGTGGACCTGGGCGAGGCCGGCGTAGTTGTTGGTCCAGGACCGCACCACGCGCAGCAGCGTAATGGGTGTCTGGTCCTTCGGGGCATAGTTGATGGCCACCGACTGGTTGGTGATGTCCACCTCGATGTTCTTCAGCCCCAGCGCGGCGGTAATGGCGATGATGCTGGTTTCCACTTCGAGGGCACCGGCGCCGTAGCGGAACATCGATTCGGCCAGCTTGAGGGCAAAGTCGATGGTCTTGCGGGCGGAGGTGTCCACGCCTCCGACCTGGATCATCGGGTTGGCGTACGGGCTGCCGGCCAGCCGGTCGACGATGCTCAGCGGTGCCGTGGGCGGGTTCTCACCTTGGACCAGCCTGCGGAGCATGCGTTTGGCGGCGGCGTTCTGGCGCACCTGCAGGGGCGACATCGGCTCGGTCCGGGGCAGGCCGTCCGTCTGCGGCCCGCGGCGGCCGTCGGGTGGTTTGGTCATTCCGGCCTCCTCATTTCACCTTGCGGGCGGTCTAGTAGAACTGCTGGCCCGTGCGCCGCGTGTACAGCTGGCGGGCGACGCGCTCCCCGGCGGCCATCCAGGCCTTGTACTTCAGCGGGCTCAAGACCTGGTCGTAGCAGCCGACGAAGTCCGTGACGGTCTTGCTGAAGCTGGTCTTGAACAGGCCGAGGCCGTGGAAGGGATTGGAGGTGTCCTTCAGCTTGTCGCTGGGCGGCGTGCCGCAGAAGTCGTATTCGGTGCAGCCGAGTTCCTTGAGCTGGTTGATGGCCGTCCACTGGACCAGGTGCGAGTCGCCGTACTGGCTGCGCTTCTGCAGGGAACCGCCGTCCTTGTAGGTGCCCTTCCGTCCGTAGTTGATCACGAACGCCCCCACCGAGGGCACGCCGTTTTCATAGACGAAGAGCAGCCGGCCCTGGCCGCGGTCCACGAAGTTGGTCCAGAACTGGCGGTAATACTCGTACTCGCGGACCCGGACCTGGGACTTGGCCTCCACGGTGTTCGTCATCAGCGCGTACATCGCCCGGAAGTTCTCTTCGGTCGGCTCCACGTTGTGGACCTCGACCTCCTCGCGGATGGCCCGCCGGACGGCGTTGCGGCCGCGGGAGTGCAGGTTGCGCAGCAGCTGGTTTTCCTGCGGCGAGATGTCCAGCAGCGCGGTGGAGTCGTTGGGCTGGAGGTTGTGGGTCTTGACCAGGCCCGCGCCTTCGATGACGCGCCGCGCGTCCTCCGACAGGACGATGTCGGGCTCGATC
This sequence comes from Arthrobacter sp. YAF16, assembly GCF_052113385.1. Taxonomy (NCBI): domain Bacteria; kingdom Bacillati; phylum Actinomycetota; class Actinomycetes; order Micrococcales; family Micrococcaceae; genus Arthrobacter; species Arthrobacter sp. YAF16. The sequence continues at coordinate 74,807 of NZ_JBFRDC010000003.1, read as the reverse complement.
TTGATGGCGAATACCCCCAGCCGGGCGCGCTTGACGAAGTCGGCGTTGGCGGCCGCGATGCCGGGGATGTCCTCCACCGACGCCACATCCGGGCCCTTGATGAGGTACCAGAGCTTGCCGAGGAGGGGGAAGGACTTCTCCAGGACCAGGTTGTAGCTGGTGTAGTCGGCCGTCTCATAGACCAGGTGGAGGGGCTTCCAGCCGAAGTGCTGCTTGACCTCGGCGAAGGCCTCGGATTGAAGCAAATTCCCGCCGTTGGGGTTCGCGGTGACGTGGGCGTCCCAGTTGGCAACCTCTTCGGCGGAGGCAAAGCGGGCAGTGAATTCTCGCAAGGGTGCGGTATCCAATCTTTGCGGAACGAGCTTCGGCGGCATGGCTGGCATGCAGCATCAAGTCTATCGGGAGGCCGGCGGCTCTCAGGGCGCGGCGGCCCTGTGCCGGCCGTCGCACCGGGTTTACGCTGAAGGTATGGATGCGCAGCCGGAACCGTCAGCCGTCCGCCGGCAGTTCCGTCCGGGCGGGGCCGGGACGCGCCGGCCCGGCGTCGAGGCGGTGGCCCTGCTGGTACTGCTCGGCGCTTCGGCCCTCGTGGCGGCACTCGGCGGACTGGCCAGCGCCAGCAACGTCGACGGATGGTACGCGGCCGCGGACAAGGCCCCGTGGTCTCCGCCGAACTGGCTCTTCGGGCCCGTCTGGACGATTCTGTACATCGCGATGGCCGTAGCGGCATGGCTGGTCTGGCGCAGCCGGGCGGAAGGCGCCAGGCCCGCCCTCACCGCTTACGCCGTCCAGCTGGTGCTGAACCTGCTGTGGACCCCGGTGTTCTTTGGCTTGTACCCCGCCATGGGTTCCCCCGCGCTTTGGATCGGCTTCGTCATCATCGTGGCGCTGGCGGTCGCGGTGGCCGCCACCGTGCTGCGCTTCGGCCCGATCAGCCGCACCGCCGGGCTGCTGCTGCTCCCCTACCTGTCCTGGATCGTGTTCGCCGCGTCACTGAATCTGTGGGCGGCACTGAACAACTGAGGACAATCAGGAACGACTGGGAAATCAGCACTCCACCACGTTGACGGCGAGGCCGCCCATGGCGGTTTCCTTGTACTTGGAGCTCATGTCCTTGCCGGTCTCGCGCATGGTCACGATGACCTCGTCGAGCGACACGCGGTGTGAGCCGTCGCCCCAGAGGGCCATCTTGGCGGCGTTGATCGCCTTGGCTGCGGCGATGGCGTTGCGCTCGATGCACGGGATCTGCACCAGCCCGCCGATCGGGTCGCAGGTCAGGCCGAGGTTGTGCTCCATCGCGATCTCGGCGGCGTTCTCCACCTGCTGGGGCGTTCCGCCCATCACCTCGGCCAGGCCGGCGGCCGCCATTGACGACGCCGAACCCACCTCGCCCTGGCAGCCCACCTCGGCGCCGGAGATCGAGGCCTGTTCCTTGTAGAGCACCCCGATGGCACCGGCGGTCAGCAGGAACTTAACCACGACGTCGTCGCGGTCGGCCTGGGTGGCTTTATCCATGCCGGGGGCGAAGTGCAGCGCGTAGTAAAGCACGGCCGGAATGATACCCGCGGCGCCGTTGGTGGGCGCGGTGACAACGCGGCCGCCCGAGGCGTTCTCCTCGTTCACCGCGAGCGCGATCAGGTTCACCCACTCCTGCCAGTACTTGGGGTCCCGGTAGTCCGGGTCCTGGCCGTGGTTTTCCTTCATCAGCCGTTCGTGCCAGTCGGGGGCCCGACGGCGGACCTTGAGCCCGCCGGGAAGCAGGCCCTCGCGCTTAAGGCTGACCTCGACGCAGCCTTCCATCACGGAGTAGATGTGCAGGAGGCCTTCGCGGATCTCCTCTTCGGTACGGGAGGCGCGCTCATTTACGAACATGATTTCGCCGATCGAGAGCCCCTTGGACTGGCAGCGGCCCAGCAGTTCAGCGGCCGTGCGGAACGGCAGCGGGAGTTCCTTCTTGGACTCGTCGAGTTCCTTCAGCGCCGCGTCCTCCTCACCCTCGCGGACGATGAAGCCGCCGCCGACGGAGAAGAAGGTGGCGCTGTGCACGACGGCGCCGTCGGCGTCGGACACCGTGAACGTCATGCCGTTGGTGTGCCGGGGCAGGATGGTGAGCGGGCGCAGCACCATGTCCTTCACGCCGTAGGGCAACGCGACGGATCCGGCCAGGTGCAGGGTGCCCGTCTGGGCAATGGCGGCCAGCCGGTCCTCGACTTCCTCGGGGAGGATCTTCTCCGGGTGGAAGCCCTCGAGTCCGAGCAGGATGGCGGTCATGGTGCCGTGGCCATGGCCGGTGGCGGCGAGGGAGCCGTACAGGTCAACCCGGAGCGACGCCACGCGGTCCAGATCCCCCGAGGCCTTGAGCTCCTCGGCAAACACCGCAGCAGCCCGCATCGGCCCCACGGTATGCGAACTCGAAGGCCCGATCCCAATCGAAAAAAGATCAAAGACGCCAACAGCCATTACTGAATCCTAACTAGGCACTGCGGTCGGGCGGGGAGGGGGACGGACATCCTCTGCATGCTGCTCCTTCGTCGCTTTGACGCATGCTGCCGGATGCTCGGCCCCCTCCCCGGGGGCCGTCACCGTGAGCGGCACTATGTGGTTGAGACGTCAATGCGGGGGCGAGGTGCCCACGAGGGGCCGGCGGAGCCGGGCTTTTCGAAAGCGTGCGTCTAAGCGAGGGACGAGCGAGCACGCGTGCAAAGTCCGGTCCGCCGGGCCCGGAGCCAACCCGAAAGAGATCGGCCCCGGAGCCAGCCGCAGCGGTCAACCTAGATTAGCAACCGAGGGGTAGAGCGGGTGGGCGGCGGCGAGGGCATCGACGCGGGAGCGCAGACCGGACAGGTCCGCGCCGGCGTCGGCGGTCAGCGCCTCGGCGATGATGTCCGCAACTTCGGTAAAGGCGGCCTCGCCGAAGCCGCGGGTGGCCAGCGCCGGGGTGCCGATCCGCAGCCCCGAGGTAACCATCGGCGGGCGCGGGTCGAACGGAACGGCGTTGCGGTTGACGGTGATGTCGATTTCCGCGAGGCGGTCCTCGGCCTCCTGCCCGTTGAGCTCGCAGTTGCGCAGGTCCACCAGGACCAGGTGCACGTCGGTGCCGCCGGAGATCACGTTGATCCCCTTGGCGGTGACGTCCGGCTGGACCAGGCGCTCGGCGAGGATCCGGGCGCCGGCCAGCACACGTTCCTGGCGTTCCTTGAACTCGGGCGAGGCGGCGATCTTGAACGCCACGGCCTTGCCGGCGATGACGTGCTCCAGCGGGCCGCCCTGCTGGCCCGGGAACACTGCCGAGTTGATCTTCTTGGCGATGTCGGCGTCGTTGGAGAGGATGATGCCGCCACGCGGACCGGCCAGGGTCTTGTGCGTCGTGGAGGTGGTCACGTGCGCGTGCGGCACCGGAGACGGGTGCAGCCCGGCCGCGACGAGCCCGGCGAAGTGGGCCATGTCCACCATCAGGTAGGCCCCCACGGAGTCGGCGATCCGGCGGAATTCCGCGAAGTCGAGCTGGCGGGCGTAGGCGGACCAGCCGGCGACGATCAGGGCCGGCTTGTGCTCCTGGGCCAGGCGCTCCACCTCGGCCATGTCGATCCGGTGGTCATCCTCCCGGACCTGGTACGGGATGACGTTGTACAGCCGGCCGGAGAAGTTGATCTTCATGCCGTGGGTCAGGTGTCCGCCGTGCGCCAGGTTCAGGCCCATGATGGTGTCGCCCGGACGGATCAGGGCGTGCATGACCGAGGCGTTGGCCTGCGCGCCGGAGTGCGGCTGGACGTTGGCGTACTCGGCGCCGAACAGGGCCTTGACCCGGTCGATCGCGAGCTGCTCGACGACGTCGACGTGTTCGCAGCCGCCGTAGTAGCGCTTGCCCGGGTAGCCCTCGGCGTACTTGTTGGTCAGCACCGAGCCCTGCGCCTGCATGACGGCCTTGGCGGTGTGGTTTTCCGAGGCGATCATTTCCAGGCCGTCGCGCTGGCGGCTGAGCTCGGCGTCGATCTTCGCGGCGATCTCCGGATCCAGCGCGGACAGTTCAGCGTCCAGGCTCGGCGAAACGACCTGCTCGAATACCGCGGTGTTTGTACCTGCGACCGCGGCGGCGCTCACAGTTCGCCGCCGTTCTTGGACGCGTAATCCTGCGCGGAGAGCAGCGGGCCGTCCGATTCGGCGGCGACCTTGAAGAGCCAGCCGGCGCCGTACGGGTCGCTGTTGATCAGGGCCGGGTCGTCGACGACGGCGGGGTTGATTTCGGTGACCTCGCCCGTGACGGGGGCGTACAGGTCCGAGACGGACTTGGTCGACTCGACCTCGCCGCAGGTCTCCCCCGCGGTCACCGCGGAGCCGACCTCGGGCAGGTCAACGTAGACGATGTCGCCCAGGGCGTCCGTGGCGACCGCGGAGATGCCGATGGAGACAAGGTTCCCGGCCTCCCGCGCAACCCACTCGTGCTCGTCGGAGTACTGCAGTTCAGGGGCAACTTTTGCCATGTGTTTTTCCTAAGTCTTGAAGTGGTCGTTGGTGCTAAATCAATTGTGGCCGGGTTGCGGAGTGACCGTGGCCGGGTTACGCGGCGCGGCCCGCCATCCTCCGCGTGCTCGCTCGTCCCTCGCTTAGACGCACGCTTCCGGATGACGTCCCCCACCGCTAAATGCCAGTTCAGTTCCGGAGGCCAATAGTTTTGGGCCAAACCGCCGTTCTCCGGAAAGAAACAGAGGCCGTCGATATCTTTTAGAGCCGACCCTCGGTAGGCGGTACGGGCCCCATCACCTTTGGCTTTCGAAGGCGATGGCTCCCGTTGGTTTTGGTGTTGTGGGTTGTTCTAAAAGGTGAGCTGTCCACGAGGGGGCGGCTGGCCGCGGTTTTCGAAAGCGTGCGTCTAAGCGAGGAACGAGCGAGCACGCGTGAAAACTGGGGCTAGTCGGTCCCGGAGCCGGGGACGGCCGGTCCCGGAGCCAGCCACAGCTCCGGGACGCGAATAGCCGGGCTACTTTTGGCGCTTGTAGAACGGCAGTGCGACAACTTCGAACGGCTCGGTTTTGCCGCGCAGGTCGATGTCCAGGGCGGTGCCGGGTTCGGTGAACTCGACGTCGACGTAGGCCATGGCGACCGGGTAGCCCAGAGTGGGGCTGGGCTGGCCGGAGGTAACTTCGCCGACCGTGTTGCCGTCCTTCAGGACCGGGTAGTGGCCGCGGCCGGCCCGGCGTCCGAGGCCCTTGAGCCCGACGAGTTTGCGCCCGGCGGTGGAGCCTGCGCCGGCCTCCTTCTTGGCGGCCAGGGCAGCCTTGCCGACGAAGTCGCCGTCCTTGGACAGCGCGACGACGGGGCCGAGCCCGGCGGCGAACGGGTCGCCCTCGAGGGAGAGTTCGTTGCCGTACAGCGGCATGCCGGCCTCGAGCCGGAGCGAGTCGCGGGAGGCCAGGCCGGCGGGCGTCAGCTCGCCGTCCTCGGCGATGGCGATGAGCGCCTGCCAGAGGGCGGCGGCGTCGTCGTTGGAGACGAAGATTTCGAAGCCGTCCTCACCGGTGTAACCGGTGCGTGCCAGCAGCAGGTCCTGGCTGGCGCCGCTGACCATGAACGGGACGTCGACGGCGGCGTAGTACTTCAGGCCGGTGACGAGCTCGTGCTGGGCGGCGGGGACCAGGCGGAGCAGGATCGCTTCCGCTTTGGGGCCCTGGACCGCGATCAGCGAGGTCTCGGCGGAGGCGTCCCGGACCGTGACGTCGAACTTTCCAGCCCGCTCGGCCAGGGCCGCGGAGACGACTTTGGCGTTGCCGGCGTTGGGGACGACAAGGAATTTCTCGTCACCGCGGCGGTAGGTGATGAGGTCGTCGATGATGCCGCCGTCCTCGTTGCAGATCAGCGAGTACTTGGCCTTGCCGACCGCCATGGCGGAGATCTTGCCCACGAGGGCGTAGTCCAGGAAGGCGGCGGCGTCGGGGCCGGTGACCCAGACCTCGCCCATGTGGGAGAGGTCGAACAGGCCGGCGGACTTGCGGACGGCGTGGTGTTCGGCGAGTTCGGAGCTGTACTTCAGCGGCATCTGCCAGCCGCCGAAGTCCGTGAAGGAGGCGCCGAGTTTTTTGTGCTCTTCGTAAAGTGCCGTGTAGTTCTCAGTCATCGTTGGCTGTCCCTAGTTGTTAGAGGCGGAGTTGGCGGAGTCGTCGGAGTGGGCTGCTGTGTCTTCCTCGAAGGCTTCGAGGGGAGGGCATGAGCAGATCAGGTTGCGGTCGCCCGCGGCCCCATCGATCCGGCCGACCGGCGGGAAGTACTTGTCCTGCTTTAGCGTGTGCACCGGGAAGACGGCCTGTTCGCGCGGGTAGCTTCGCTCCCAGTTGGTGCTGATGACGGCGGCCGCGGTGTGCGGGGCGTTGCGCAGCGGGCTGTGCTCCACGGTGAAGTCTCCGTGGGCCACCTGGTCAATCTCGGCGCGGATGGCGATCATGGCCGTGATGAACCGGTCGATCTCGCCGAGGTCCTCGGACTCGGTGGGCTCCACCATCAAGGTCCCCGCCACCGGGAACGCCAGGGTGGGCGCGTGGAAACCGTAGTCGATGAGGCGCTTGGCGACGTCCTCGGCGGTCACACCGGTCTTGGCCGTGAGTTCGCGCAGGTCCAGGATGCATTCGTGGGCCACCAGGCCGCCCTCGCCGGTGTAGAGCACCGGGAAGTAATCGTTGAGGCGGGCCGCAATGTAGTTGGCCGCGAGCAGGGCCGACTTGGTGGCCTCGGTCAGGCCCTGTCCGCCCATCAGCTTCACGTAGGCCCAGGAAATCGGCAGCACGCCGGCCGAGCCGTAGCGGGAGGCGGAGATCGGCGTGCCCTCGGCGCCGTTGGCCGGATCAGCCGCGTTGCCGGGCATGAACGGGGCCAGGTGGGCCTTCGCCGCGACAGGTCCGACGCCGGGTCCGCCGCCGCCGTGCGGGATGCAGAAGGTCTTGTGCAGGTTCAGGTGCGAGACGTCTCCGCCGAACTGGCCCGGCTGGGCCAGTCCGACGAGTGCGTTGAGGTTGGCGCCGTCAATGTAGACCTGGCCGCCGGCGGCGTGGATGGCATCGCAGACCTCGCGGACGTCGGCGTCGTACACCCCGTGCGTGGACGGGTAGGTGATCATGATCGCCGAGAGGGCGTCCTTGTGCAGCTCGATCTTGGCCTGCAGGTCAGCGTGGTCGATCGTGCCGTCGGAGGCGGTGGCCACGACGACGACCTTCATGCCGGCCAGCACTGCGGAGGCGGCGTTCGTGCCGTGCGCGGAGGCCGGAATGAGGCAGATGTTGCGCTGGTCGTCGCCGCGGGAGAGGTGGTAGCCGCGAATGGCGAGCAGTCCGGCGAGCTCACCCTGGGAGCCGGCGTTCGGCTGGATGGAGACCTGGTCGTAGCCGGTGATCTCGGTCAGCTGGGCTTCGAGGTCCTCGATCAGTTCGCGCCAGCCGGCGGTCTGGGATTCGGGCGCGAAGGGGTGGATGGAGGCGAACTCCGGCCAGGAGATGGCTTCCATTTCGGCCGTAGCGTTCAGCTTCATGGTGCAGGAACCCAGCGGGATCATGGTGCGGTCCAGGGCCAGGTCCCGGTCCGAGAGGCGGCGGATGTAGCGCAGCAGCTGGGTTTCGGAGCGGTGCGTGTTGAAGACCGGGTGCTGGAGGTAGTCGGAGGTGCGCTCGACGGCGGAGTCCAGGGCAAACGCAGTGTCCGTGCCTGCGGCACTATCCGCGACGCTGGCGCCGAAAGCGGCGACGACGTCGGCGACGATCGCCGCCGTCGTGGCCTCATCGGCGGAGATGCCGACCGTGTCGGCGTCGACGGCGCGCAGGTTGATGCCCTTGGCGTCGGCGGCGGCGATGAATTCCGCGGCCTTGCCCGGCACGGAGACGGTCACGGTGTCGAAGAACGAGGTGTGCAGCACGTCCAGTCCCGCAGCTTTCAGCGAGGCGGCAATGGTCCGGGCGTGGCCGTGGGTGGTCTCGGCAATGGCCTTCAGCCCGTCCGGGCCGTGGTAAACGGCGTAGAAGGAGGCCACGATGGCCAGCAGCGCCTGGGCGGTGCAGATGTTGGAGGTGGCCTTCTCACGGCGGATGTGCTGTTCGCGGGTCTGCAGCGCCAGCCGGTAGGCGGGGACGCCGGCGTTGTCCTTGGAGACGCCCACGAGGCGGCCGGGCATGGAGCGCTCCAGGCCCTTCTGGACGGCCATGTACGCGGCGTGCGGGCCGCCGAAGAACAGCGGCACGCCGAAGCGCTGGGCGGAGCCGACCGCGATGTCCGCGCCCTGTTCGCCCGGGGAGGTGATCAGGGTCAGGGACAGCAGGTCCGCGGCCACGGTGACGAGCGCGCCGCGTTCCTTGGCGTCCGCGATGACGTCCGAGTGGTCGAACACGCGTCCGGAGGCACCGGGCTGCTGCAGCACGACGCCGTTGATGACGCCCTCGGGCAGGCCCTTGGACAGGTCCGCGACCTCGACCTCGAAGCCGAGGGCCTCGGCGCGGCCCTTGACGATGGCGATGGTCTGCGGGAGGCAGTCGGCGTCGAGGACGGTCTTGCCGTCGTGGGCCGTCTTGTTCTTGTTGGCCCGTCGCATCATCAGCACGGCCTCGGCGACGGCCGTGGCTTCGTCCAGCAGCGAGGCGTTGGCGATCGGGAGCCCGACGAGGTCCTGGACCATGGTCTGGAAGTTCAACAGCGCCTCGAGCCGGCCCTGGGAGATTTCGGGCTGGTACGGCGTGTACGCGGTGTACCAGGCCGGTGCCTCGAGGATGTTGCGGCGGATCACGGCCGGGGTGACGGTGTCGTAATAGCCCTGGCCAATCATCTGCACTGCGGTCTTGTTCTTCGATGCCAGCTTGCGCAGTTCGGCGAGCACTTCCACTTCGCTCAGCGCCGCGGCGAGCGCCAGGTCGGAGTCCTGCCGGATGTCCTTCGGGACGGCGGTATCCACCAAGGCGTCGACGGTGTCGTAGCCGACAGCCTTCAGCATGGCGTCGACGTCGGCCTGGCGCCGGGCGCCGATATGCCGGTCAACGAAGGACGTGGAGGCTGAGGTAACAGTCACAAGGAACTCCATAACTAAGGCGGCGCAGGGTACGCCACATTGATTCGGGTTCCTCCCCGCTCTGTATTGGACCTGAGAGTTTCCGCGCAGCCGCTTTCGCGAGGCTCCGCTTGCACCGTCGGTGAGCACAGCGCGCCGCGTGACGCACTTGCTGCTTTCCAGAGTTGCCTTGCCGCGGCGGTACATGGGCCTGAGAGATTCCTGGGGAGGGTTTGCTCCTACGGCGCCTGCTTGTACCTACTTGCAGAACTCTCCCGCCGCAGATCAAAGGCATATTCAATTGCTCGTGACCGCAGTCACAACTCCCATTGTCCTATGCCGGAGGCACGTCCGCAAACTCCGGTACCCGGGCCGCTTCAGCGTTACGGTAGAGCGGTGGCCACGAGGCGGTGGCGCATGCGGCCACTGGGCAAATTACTACTCAAGGAGACAATTCATGCTGGAGCGAAGGCCATTCGGGAACACTGGTTTGGAAGTCTCCATCGTGGGGCTCGGCGCCGGCCAGATCGGTGAAAGTGAGGTCACCGAGGCCGAAGCCGCCGAGGTGCTCAACGGGGCATTGGATCTCGGCGTCACGCTGATCGATACCGCCGCCAGTTACGGGCTGAGCGAAGAGCGCATCGGCCGGCACCTCGGCGGACGCCGGGACGAGTTCGTATTGTCCACAAAGGGTGGGCCCAAGATCAACGGCCAACGGGACTGGTCGCCGGGCAGCGTGCTGGAGAGTATCGAACAGTCCCTGCGCTTGACCCGGTCGGAACGGCTCGACGTCTTCTATCTGCACTCATGCCCGCTTGAAATCCTGCGGCGTGGCGATCTGCAGGACACCCTGGACCAGGCAGTCGCCGCCGGCAAGATCGGTGTCGCCGGCTACAGCGGAGACAACGCGCCGCTCGCATTCGCTGTGGACTCCGGCCGGTTCGGTGCCATCGAAACCAGCGTCAACATAGCCGACCAGTGGAATCTCCGAAACGTTCTCCGTCCCCGGCTCGGCCCGGGAGTCATCGCCAAGCGCCCGATCGCGAACGCGCCGTGGCGCTTCGCTGAACGACCCACCGGGAACTACGCGGAGCTCTATTGGGAACGGCTGCGGGCCCTGGAGCTCGACCCAGGAGACCTGGACTGGGCCGAGTTCGCCCTGCGCTTCACGGTGTACGCGCCCGGCGTGGACACCGCAATTGCCGGCACGGCCAAGCTGGCCAACCTGCGCGCCAATATCACCGCCGCCGGACGGGGCCCTCTTCCGGCTTCTGCACTGGAAGGCATCGACCGCGCCTGGCACGCTGTGGGCTCCGGCTGGCCGGCCTCGACCTGACGGCCCGGCAAGCCTAAAGCCGCCCTTAGCTGCGCAGGCGTTCGACGGCGGCCAGCAGGCTCTCGACGTCGCCGGCCACCTCGGCCGGCGCCTCGCCGGGTCCCCGCGCCAGCATGGCGTTGAAGTACAGCCCGTCCCCCATGTACAGCACGGGCTTGGCCATGGCGGGGCCCACATCAGCGGCAAGGAGCGCCAGCCAGCTCGCCTGGACTCCTGCCATCCGCCGCAGGGTCTCGGCGTGGGCCACCTCGGCCAACCGGGTGGCGGCCACGAAGACCCGGTCCAGCGGGGTATCGGCCCATACGGAGGATCTGATGAAGTACGCCGCCGCTCCTTCCGGTGCCGCGGCCATGGCCGCCAGGTCCGCGGCGAGGAGCCGGTCCAGGCGCTCCAGCAGCACCGAGATCATGGCCTCCTTGTTTGGGAAGTGGTACAGCAGTCCGCCTTTGGAGACGCCGGCCCGCCGGGCGACCGCGTCCAGTGTCGCGGCGCGCTCCCCCTCCGCAATGAGGAGGGATTCGAAGGCGTCGAGGACGGCTTCGCGGGCTACGGGTTTTCTGGCCATGGCTCCCATCATGCCTGCCGTGACGCGAATTTCTTAACTGTACCGTCTGGACGGTACAGTTAACCGTCATGAGCACCGCATCCCTGTCCGCAGCCACCCGCACCGAACAGGCCCCGCGCGCGCCTTGGCGCGACTGGCTGGCCTTGTCGCTGCTGATGTTCCCGGTCCTGCTCGTAGCCGTGGACAACACCGCGCTGACCTTTGCCCTGCCGGCGATCGCCCGCAGCCTGGACGCCACCGGGGTGCAGCTGCTGTGGATCGTCGATGCGTATCCGCTGGTGCTGGCCGGCCTGCTCGTGGCGATGGGCAGCCTCGGTGACAGGATCGGCCGGCGCCGGCTGCTGTTCATCGGCAGCACCGGTTTCGCCCTGGTTTCCGCGGTGACGGCTTTCGCGCCCAGCGCGGAATGGCTGATCGCGGGACGGGCCGGCCTGGGCTTCTTCGGGGCCATGCTGATGCCGTCCACGCTGTCCCTGATCCGCAATATCTTCCCGGAGCCCAACCGGCGGCGGCTCGCGGTGGCGATCTGGGCCGCGGGCTTCTCCGGCGGCGCCGCGCTGGGCCCGATCTTCGGCGGCTGGCTGGTGGAGCACCTCTGGTGGGGCGCGGTCCTGCTGGTCGCCGTGCCGATCATCCTGCCCCTGCTGGTCCTGGGACCCGCGCTGATTCCGGAATCGCGGGACCCCAACCCGGGCAGGGTGGACGCGCCCAGCATCGTCTTGTCCCTGCTGGCCATGGGTCCGGCGGTCTACGGCATCAAGATCCTTGCGACCGACGGCGTGGCGCTGGAGCCGCTCGCGGCCCTCGGGATCGGGCTGCTGATGGGGTACGCCTTCGTCCGGCGGCAGCGCCGGCTGGCGGCCTCGGCATCCTCTGCTCCGCTGCTGGACCTCAGCCTCTTTGCCAACCCGGTCTTCAGCACCGCGATCACCGCCAACGTCCTGGCCCTGTTTTCGTACAACGGTTTCATCTTGTTCCTCGCCCAGCATTTGCAGCTGCTCGAGGGGCAGTCGCCGTCGGAATCCGGCATGGCGATGATCCCGGCACTCGTCGCCACCGTCGTCGCCGGGCTGCTCGTGGTCCCGCTGGTCCGCAAGGTCCGTCCGGGGTTCGTGGTGGCGGGCGGCCTGCTCCTTAGCGCTGCGGGTTATGGCCTCGTGGCCTTCGGAGACCACGGCGCCGGGCCCGGCGTGCTGCTGGCCGCCCTGCTGGTGCTGTGCCTGGGGGTCGGCGCGGCCGAGACCATCTCCAACGACCTGATCCTTGGGGCGGCGCCGGCGGCGAAATCGGGCGCAGCGTCCGCCATCTCGGAAACCGGCTACGAGGTAGGCTCCCTGCTCGGCACCGCCATCCTCGGTTCCATCCTGACCGCCTCCTACCAGCGCAACCTGCAGCTGCCCGCCGGCGTCGCCGGGACGGCACCGGCGGAAACCGCGGCCCAGGCCGGCGAGACCCTCGCCGGGGCCGCCGAACTGGCGCATACCCTCCCGGCTCCGCTGGCCGAGGCCGTGATGGCTGCCGCCCGGGCCGCATTCGACTCCGGCGTTCACATCACGGCCGCCATCGCGCTGGTGCTGATGGCCGGCGCCGCGGCCCTCGCCGCCGTCGTGCTGCGCAAGGTACCGACGGCGAACTAGGCGTCAGGTGCAGGGCACCTCTGTTCAGATGGCAGCGGCCGGCAAGGCGTTAAATGGCAAGCGTCCGACGCCGGGACGGAACCCGGCGTCGGACGCGTGGAAGTAAGCGCGTAGAAGGAAGCGGCTACTTCTTGGTGTCCGGCGTGGTGACGCTGGCGGTGGCACGCATGGTTTCGGCGTTGACCATCCAGGCGTACTGCTCGAGCTTGGCAATGAACGCGTGCAGTAGGTCGGCGGTGGTGGGGTCTTCCTCGTCCACCTCATCGTGCACCTTGCGCATCGTACCGACGGCAGCCTCAAGGGCGGCGACGATCTTGTCGATCGCGTCCTTGGTGTTGATCAGGCCGGTCGGGAATTCTGCGAGTGCGGTGGTCTTGGAAACGGTGGAGCTGCGGCCGTCCGGCAGGGCGTGGAGGGCGCGCATACGCTCGGCCAGGTCGTCGGCAAAGCCGCGGGCGGCCTCGATGATCTCGTCAAGCTGCAGGTGAAGGTCGCGGAAGTTCGTCCCCACGATGTTCCAGTGCGCCTGCTTGCCCTGCACATGGAGTTCGATCAGGTCCACGAGAACGGCCTGCAGGTTGCTCGTCAGGGTGGGCGTTGCTTTCATGCATCCTCCTTGATAGGAACGGCTTGGCGTTATGCCTCAGACGCTACCCCACCGAGCAGACGGCACGCGATGGTCGCGGCGCAATTTCACGTTCAGCTTACTAAGTAAGCTTAGTAAGCCTCCCGGGGCCGGCTCAGACGGCCTGGTTCAGCATCGGCCCCTGCGGGAAGATGGCCCGGGTGATCCCCCCGGCGGTGGCTTCGGAAAGCTGGGCGAGGTAGTCGTTCCGGCGGCGCGGCGTGATCCGGGACTGCGGCTCGAAGCCCTGGTCCGGGTCGTCCGCGTAGTGGGCGGTGAGGCCATCACGCATGAGGCGGATCGCCTCGGCGCGCTGCTGCGACACGGCGGCGTGCGTGGAGCCCAGTTCGGCTGCCAGGTCCTTGACCGTCCGGTCGCCGAAGTAGATCTCCTCGACGACGTAGCGCATCCGTTCCGGCAGCGACTTCACGGCGGCACGGAGGTACTGCAGCCGTTCGTCCGCGAGCACCGAGCTTTCCGGGGACAGGGTCTCCGCGGCGAGGGTGTCAACGACGGCGTCGTCGAGCGGTGTGAGGGTGCGCGACGCGTCCGCGAGGGCGGCTTCGACGACGCTTTGCTGGACGCCGAGCGCGGAGGCGATCTCGTCAACCGAGGGCGTGCGTCCGAGAGCCGCCGCCAAGGTTTCCTGAACGGACATGGTCTCTTTGATCCGGCGGCGTGCCGAGCGCGTGGCCCAGTCGCTGGCGCGCATCTCATCGGCGAACGCGCCAAGGATGCGGCGGCGCGCGAAGGCGCCGAAGGGCACGCCAAGGTCAGGGTCGAAGGAATCGGCCGAGGTAATCAAGGCCACGGCGCCAGCCGATGCCAGGTCATCGCGCGAGAGGTGGGACGCCTTCGAGCACAAATCTGAGACGAGATAGCCGACCAGCGGAAGGTGCTGGGTGACCATCTCGTTGCGTTCCACGCGATTCAATAGTGTGTCCCCCCATGAGACGGATCAGGAGCTTTAAATCCCTGAGAGCCGCACCCACAAACGGTCCAGCGCTCCCCCCATGGGAGGCGGTGTTCGAAGCTCGGGCGCAGCACCCAGAACGAAACCTATCACCTGATCCGGCATCTGCGTGTACCCTCAGGGAAAAGCTTGGCGGAAAATGCGGAAAGCCGTAATTTGGCCGTGATGGCAGGGGAAATGGGGCCCATGGGTGCAGGGGATCTTTCGGCGGCGCTGTGGCAGGAACGGCGGCAGTTGGAACTGCTCCTGTTCAGGTTGGAAACCCAGCGCCTGCACGTGGCCGCCGGCAACACCCACTGGCTGACCTTCACCGCTTCCGAGGTGGAAGCCGTCCTGGACCGGCTGCGCTTCGAAGCGCTGGCCCGCAATGTCGAGTCCGCGGCGGTGGCGGCCGAATGGGGCCTGCCGGCGCAGGCAACGCTGGTTGAACTGATTGCCGCCGCGCCGCAGGGGTCGTGGTCCACCGTCCTGCAGGAGCATTTGGACGGATTGCGCGGCTTGATGGGCCGGCTTGGCGAGGCCGCCCGCGCCAACGAGGAGCTGCTTCGAAGCCTGCAACGGCCCACGGGCCCGAACGATCCTGCCGGAATCCTCGAACAGCTGACGGTTGCCGGGAACATTGAGCGTGCCCTTGCCATTACGCGCCGCGCGACCCAGCCGCTCATGGCCCAGTACCTAGGCGACGACGCGAACTCGCACTGACAGCCTTTAGTCGCGGGCGGCCGCCGGGGGCAGCAGGCCGCGCAGCGCGTCCTCGGTGCCGGGACCGGATTCGGCGCCTGCTTCAGCTGCCGCCAGGTTCGCCGCAGCAATGGCCTCGATTACTTCCCGCCGCTGGATCGGAACGCCGCGGGGCGCCTCGATGCCGATCCGGACGCCGTCGCCGCGCCCTTCCAGAACAGTGATGACGATGCCGTCGCCGATCATGATCTGTTCGCCCGGCTTGCGTGTTAGTACCAGCATTCTCTCAATCTACCCTTCGCGGCCGGACGCTGCGGCCCACGGCGTCGGCCGGGTCGCCGGCCGGCCATCGATCCAGCCCACCGGCAGGCCGAGGGCGTCCACGCTTTCGGGCGTCCCGGTGTCCGCTGCGCCCACCACGGCCACCGCGGCCACCTCGAGCCGGGCCCGCAGCAGGCTCACCCAGCGGGCGGTGTCCTCGTGCTTGCGCCCGGCGTCGACCACAACCCAGAGCTGGTCCGGGGAAAGCGCCGAGATCGCCTGCAGCCGCGCCAGGGTATTGCGGGCCTTGCCGAGCCCGAAGGCGGCCAGCACCGTCTGCTCGGTCTCCACGGCGTGGGCGCGGGCCGCCGTCGCGCTCTGGCGTCCGTCCAGGTGCAGGTGGCCGTAAGCGCTCAATTCTCCGGCGGTGCGCACGTCCGCGCCGCCAGCGGCGATGGACATGGCCAGGGCGGTGTCCATCGCGTCGTCGCCGAGGCCGACCAGCACCACCAGGTCCCCGGTGCCGCTCAGCGGGACCGGCACCGGCTCGCGCGCCGGCGCGGCATTTCGCACGGACGGCGACGGCGCCACGCGGTCGGGGGCCGGTGCGGTGCGCTCCCCCGCGCCGTTCCCCGGGCGTGCCGCCCGGTCCGGGTCGGGCTGTCCCGCTCCGGCCGACGTCGGCCGCAGCCCGGATCCGAGCTGGTCCAGCAGTTCGGCGAAGTCCTGCGACTCGGTCGAGACCCCTGGGGTGCCGGTCCGGTGCAGGGTCAGTTCGGCGGCGTCGGCTTCGGCCAGCAGGGCGGCGATCGCGTCGCCCTGCAGCTGGTGAGCGGGGGCCGCGGCGATCCGCGTGCCGGGCGGCGTCTCCGTCCGCCGCGGCGCTTCCCGGACGTTATCCCGCGGGGCCTCTGCCGATGTGGCGGCGGCCCGCTCCACGATCTCACCCTCGGACAGGATGTCCGCATCCGGCACGACCTCGCCGGTGACGACGTCGTGCTTGGGCTGGACCTCGACGATGGCCTCGTAGCGGTTCGCCGCGAACAGCCCGGCGATGCCGGGACTGATCACGCGCTCGGCGGAAACGATGCGGGCCGACGGGCCGTACTGGGCCTCGGCCTTGCTGCGGATTTCCTCCAGCGAGGCTCCCTTAAGCCGATAGCGGTTCGGCATGGCGCACGACTCCTACAGTTTCGATCCGGACATTGGCGGAAGTGACTTCGCGGTACGACAGCACCGGGACGGACCCGGGCTGGGCTCCGATAAGCCGGTGGATGGCCGGACGCAGCGCCGGGGCGCAGACCAGGACGGCCTGCCGGTTGGCGGCGGCCGCGGAGTCCACCGCGTTGCGCACCGAGCGGAGCACGGCGTCGAGCCGGTCCTGTCCCATCACGATCTGGCTGCCGCCCTCGGCCGGCCGCATATCCTCCAGCATGGACTGTTCCAGGAGCGGGTCGATCATGATCACGTTGAGCACCGGGCCCTCCATGAACTTGGCGGTCAGCGCCGGACCGAGTGCCTGGCGGGCCGCCTCCACCAGCGACTCCGGGTCGGTGGAAACCTTGGCCCGGAGGGTAAGCGCCTCGTAGATGCGGGCCAGGTCGTTGATGGGGACCTGCTCGTCGAGCAGGCCTTGGAGCACCCGCTGCAGCTCGGCGAGCGAGAGCAGCGCGGGAGTCAGTTCGTCCACGGCGGAGGGGCTCTGCTTGCGGACGCCCTCGGTCAGCACCCGGACATCCTCGCGGGAGAGCAGCCGGGCAGCATTGCCCGTGACGATGGAGGACAGGTGCGTGACCAGCACCGAGACGCGGTCGATCACGGTGGCCCCGGTCATCTCGGCGTTGTGCCGCATCTCGGCCGGAATCCACTTCCCGGCGAGCCCGAAGACCGGCTCAATCATGGCGACGCCCGGGAGCGAGTCCAGTGAGTCGCCGAGGGCCAGCATCTGGCC
This sequence comes from Arthrobacter sp. YAF16, assembly GCF_052113385.1. Taxonomy (NCBI): domain Bacteria; kingdom Bacillati; phylum Actinomycetota; class Actinomycetes; order Micrococcales; family Micrococcaceae; genus Arthrobacter; species Arthrobacter sp. YAF16. Next base: position 57,765 of record NZ_JBFRDC010000003.1, on the reverse strand, counting down.
GCCCGGGGCGGTGCCGCGGCCGGCCTCCACCCCGGCGATCCGAATGGCGTAGGTGGCCGGCGGGAGATCCACACTGTCCCGGGTGCGGACCGGCGGGATGACCAGGCCCAGTTCCATCGCGATCTTGTGCCGCAGCGATCGGACCCGGGCCAGCAGGTCGTCGGAGGCGCCGGAGACCATGTCGACAAGGTCGGGGGCCAGCAGGATCTCCACGGGGTGGACGCGCATGTCCTCCAGCAGCTTCTCGTTGGGGTCCAGCTGCGGGGAGTTCAGCGCGGCGGCCTCGGCGTCGCGGGCCTTTTCCGCCTGCTGCTGGCCGGCGGCGGTGCGGCGCGAAGCCAGGATCAGGCCGGCGCCGACCAGGACGAACGGAATGGGCGGCATGCCGGGGATGAGGGCCATGGCGAGGGCGGCCACGCCCGCGATCATCAGGGCGTTGGGCGACTGCAGGAGCTGCGTGGAGGCCGTCCGGCCCATGTCCGCCTCCGCGTTGGACCGCGTCACGATCATGCCGGTGGAGACAGCCATCAGCAGCGCCGGGATCTGGGTGACAAGTCCGTCACCCATGGTCAGCAGGCCGTAGGTGTTGAGGGCGTCGCCGATTTCCATGCCGCGCTGCAGCATGCCGATGGCGATGCCGCCAATGAAGTTGATGATGATGATGATGATGCCGGCGATGGCGTCACCCTTGACGAACTTCGAAGCGCCGTCCATCGCGCCGTAGAAGTCGGCCTCTGCCGAGACCTCGGCGCGCCGCTCCCGGGCCTGGGTGTCGGTAATCAGGCCGGCGTTGAGGTCGGCGTCGATCGCCATCTGCTTGCCCGGCATGGCGTCCAGGGTGAACCGCGCCCCCACTTCGGCGACGCGCTCAGCGCCCTTCGTGACCACGACGAACTGGATAACCACCAGGATCAGGAACACGACGGCGCCGATGATCATGGAGCCGCCCACGGTCACCTTGCCGAAGGCCTCAATGACCTGGCCGGCGTAACCGTTCCCCAGGACCAGCCGGGTGGAGGCAACGTTGAGGCCCAGCCGGAACAGCGTGGCCACGAGCAGCAGCGAGGGGAACACGGAGAAGTCCAGCGGCTTCTTCACGAACATGCTGGTCAGCAGCACCAGCAGCGCCAGCAGGATGTTGCACACGATGAGGAAGTCCAGCAGCGGGGCGGGCACGGGAACCACCAGCAGCAGCACGATGCCCACGATGCCGATCGGCACCGCCAGCCGGGCGAGCCTGTTGTTCATGATGCGGTCCTTTCACAGACGCTGGTTCCAAAAATGTTCGCGAAGATGCTCATAGCGCGGCTCCGGCCATCCGGTGCAGCCCGGCTCCGGCGCCGCGGGCCTTGAGCGACATGACGAAGGCCAGCACCCCGGCCACGGCGTGGTAGAAATCCACCGGGATCTCCTGCCCCAGCTCGCAGGCGCCGTGCAGCGCCCGGGCGAGCGGGATGTCCTGGACCATGGGCACGTTCTTCGCCTCGGCCTCCTGCCTGATCCGCGACGCGACGTGGCCGGCACCCTTGGCCACCACCCGCGGGGCCGACTTTCCGGGCTCGTACTTCAGCGCGACGGCGACGTGCGTGGGGTTGACGAGGACGACGTCGGCGTCCCCGATTGCCGCGATCATGCGGTTCCGGCTCATGGACAGCTGCCGGGCCCGGCGCTGGGAGCGGATCAGCGGATCGCCTTCGCTGCTCTTGTTCTCGTCCTGGACTTCCTTCTTGGACATCCGGGTCTTCTTCCGGTTCCGGCGCATCACCACGAAGAAGTCCACGGCCGCCAGCGCGATGCCGGCGAAGACGGCGAACTGGACCAGGGAGGAGATGCCGCTCCCGGCCGCCGCCACGACGCCGGACACCGGAAGGCCGCCGGCGGTGAGCAGCACCGGGATGAGCCCCTGAACGACGGAGTAGAGCACGAGGCCGACAACGCTGGCCTTCAGCAGCGCCTTGACCCCGCCCCACAGCGCCTGGGTGCCGAAGATGCGCTTCAGCCCGCTGAGCAGTTTGAAGTTCTCGAAGTCCAGGCGGAACTTCTTCAGGTGGATGCCGCCCTGCAGCGCCGAACCCACCAGGACGACAAGGAGCACGACGATTAGCAACGGTCCGAGGATTCCGGCGAGCGCGCCGAGGCCGTCCTCGAGGGCCTTCACGGCCCTTGCCGGGTCGGGCTGCGCCATGACGCCCCGGACGCTGAAGAGCTGGTCCGTGGCCGCGTTGGCCCCGCGCTGCACGGTCGCGGGGATCATGACGGCGGCGGCGCCGACCGCCAGCCAGGCGGTGAGGTCCTGGGAGCGCGAGAGCTGGCCCTTGGAGCGGACCTCCCGCATGCGTTTGTCGGTGGCTTGTTCGGTTTTTTCCTGTGAATCCGCCATCAGCCCACCCCCAGCACAGTCTTGGCGGCCTGCCCGGCGAGGGTGGAGACGATCCTGGGCAGGGCGAGGAAGAGGAATCCTGCCAACGAGAGGGTCAGCATGATCTTGAGCGGGAAGCCCAGCGAGAAGGCATTCAGTGCCGGGGCCACCCGGGTCAGCAGGCCGAGCCCGACGTCGGCGAGGAACAGCACCACCAGCAGCGGGCCGGCGATCTGGACGGCGGCGAGGAACATGCCGGTGACGGCGGAGGTCATGGCCTGGACCGGCTGGGCCAGGTCAAGGCCGCCGGCCAGCGGCAGGGCGGTGAAGCTTCCGGTCAGGCCGCCGATGACGAGCTGGTAGCCGTCCGAGGAGAACAGCAGGGCGAGCGCCGCCATCTGCAGCAGCCGGGTGAACTGGGCGCCGTTGACCATCATCTGCGGGTCGAAGGCCTGGGCCATCTGGAAGCCGCTGAAGAGGTCGATCAGGCTGCCGGCGGACTGGACGGCCGCGAAGACCAGCATCACCAGGAAGCCCAGGACTAGGCCGGTGACGAGTTCCAGGACCACTCCGGTGAGGAAGCCTGCCGTGTCGCGGGCGACGTAGCCGGCGGAGAGCCGCTGCGAGACGGCCAGGCCCAGGCCGACGCCCAGCATGGCTTTGATCCGCCCGGGGAAGGCCTGGTGCGCGAAAGGCGGTGCCACGATCAGGAATGCCGTCATCCGGACGGTGGCCAGCAGGAGGACTTCCAGCCACGTCTGATCGATCGGGATGCCCACCTCACAAGCCTCCGAGCAGGGAGGGGATCTTGGCGAAGAGGTCGTTGGTGAACGCGACCATCTCCGAGATCATCCAGTGCCCGCAGATCAGCAGCGCCACGGCCACGGCGGCCAGTTTGGGCACGAAGGAGAGGGTGGCTTCCTGGAGCTGGGTGATGGACTGAAGCAGGGAAATCGCCAGGCCCACCACCAGCGCGGTCACCAGCACCGGGGCCGAGAGCTTGGCGGCCACGATCATGGCCTGGAGGCAGATGTCCAGGACGGCGTTGGCGTTCATCCCGAGCCTGCATAACTTTGGATCAGCGAGGTGATGATCAGGCCCCAGCCGTCCACGAGGACAAAGAGCAGGATCTTGAACGGCAGCGAGATCATCACCGGCGGAAGCATCATCATGCCCATCGACATCAGGGCCGCGGAGACGACGAGGTCGATCACGAGGAACGGGATGAAGATGACGAAGCCGATAATGAAGGCGGCCCGGAGTTCGGAAATCATGAACGCCGGGATGAGCGTCTGCAGCGGCACCGCTTCCGGCGTGGCCGGGTTCTCCATGCCGGCGGCGCGGGTCATCAGCGCGATGTCTTCCTCGCGGGTGTGCGCCAGCATGAAGTGCTGCAGCGGGCCCGAGCCGGCGCTGAGCGCGCCGTTGAAATCCAAGGTGCCGTTCAGGTAGGGCTGCACGCCGATGGTGTTCATCTCGTTGATGACCGGCCACATGACGAAGATCGACAGGAACAGGGCCAGGCCCGCCAGCACCTGGTTGGGCGGTATGGACGGGAGCGAGAGCGCGTTGCGGGTCATCGCGAGCACCACGAAGATCTTGGTGAACGAGGTCATCATCAGCAGCAGCGCGGGCGCGACGGACAACAGGGTGATCCCGATCAGGGTCAGGACCGCTGTGGAGGGCTTTCCGTCCATGCCGTTGATCTCGATGTTGACGCTGCCGGTGTCCGGGCTGGCCGGCGGGGTTGGCGGAACCGGCGGCACGGGGGCAGTCGCATGGCCGGCGGAGGCGTTAAGCCAGAGCAGCAGGACGGCGCAGAGCACGGCGGCGACGCCGATGGCCAGGAACCTTGTGGTTCGGCTGATGCCGGTTCGGCTGCTGCTGGTTGACGGGACGCGGGCGGAGCGGGCGGTGGCAGGGCGGATCAATTGCGGCGTCCGCTCCTGAGAGCGGCAGCGGCCTGCTTCCAGGTGGAACCGGCCAGAATTGACCCGTGCAGCGGCGGGTGGGACGCGGCGGGCGCGGTCCCGCGCCCCGGGGCGGTCCGGGGGTGGGGTTCGCGGCGGATGGAGTTGCGGCGGGACAGCGGCCGGTCCGGTGCCCCGGGCTCGCCAGCAGCAAGGCTGCCGACCTGGTCCGCGGTCCCGGCCCCGTTCACGGGTGCGGCGGAGGCAGCGGCTCCGGCTCCGGCTCCCGCGCTTGCGAGGATCTGCGCGAAAGCGCCGGCGGCACCGGCGCGGCGGGGCTCCGGATCCAGGGCCTCTGCGGCCTCTGCCGGGATGTCGCCGGTGTGCAGGACGTTGACGGCGTGGTCGGTGACGCCGAGCAGGAAGCGCTGGCCACCGGCGTCGACCACCACTACGGAGGCACGCTGGCCGACGCTTTGGCGGCTGACGACGCTCAAGGCGGCGTCAGCGCGGCGTCGTCCCGTGCCTTTGCCGAGACGGCGCTGCAGCAGCCAGATCAGTCCAAGCACCGCGCCCAGGGCTACGGCTACCCGCAGCCCGAGGATCAGCGAGTCCATTCAGCTAAGCCCCTCGGCCACGTCGAGGATCCGGGTGATCCGCACGGCGTAGTCCTGGTCCAGGACCACAACCTCGCCGTGGGCGATCAGCCGTCCGTTGAGCAGAACGTCGGCGGGGGCGCCCGCGGAGCGGTCCAGTTCGATGATCTTGCCGGGTTCGAGCGAGAGCACGTCGCGGACGGACATGCGGGTGCGGCCGATCTCCACGGTCAGGGCCATCTCGATGTTGTTGATGCGGCCCAGCCGGCCGGCCACCGTGTCGCCGCCGCCGAAGAGGTCGCCGGCACGGTCCTGGCTGGTGCCGTGTTCGCGCAGCCGGACCGCGAACCATGCCGCCGGGCTGGTGCCGTCGGAGAGTTCGAAGACGGCAGTGTCGGGGTCCGAAAGCAGCCCGGACGCGTCGGACTCGCGCAGGTCCGAGAGCACGCCGGCGCCGAAGACCGAGCTTGCGCTTTCCATCGCGGGGCGGAGGACATCGGTGACGGAGACGACGCCGAGTTGGCCGCCGGCCATTCCCCCGGCCGCCTCGTCCAGGAACGTGCGGTCGCTGAGCATCAGGGCGAGGTCTGCGGTCACGGAGCCGACGAAGGTCGCGGTGACGGCCTGGCGGGCGTAGGGGGCTGCGGCGCGGGCCGGGACCAGCGCGACGACCTTCAGGGCTACCGGGCTCGGCAGTTCCTCAACGAGCCGTTCCGCCGACGATTCATGCTTGGTCAGGGTGATGCTCATTGGTTATTCTCCTCGATTGTGACAATGACGGCTGCGGCCCGGGACCCGTTGCGGGCCGGGGCGGCGGTGGCCAGCCTCGTGCCATCCAGGGTGAGGTCGAACGGCCGGTTTTCCAGGTGCGGGAGGGTCAGGACGTCCCCCACCGCGAGGCCCAGCACCTGGCTGGGGGTGACGTACGACGTCGAGAGCCGCACCGAGAGTTCCACCGGGACGCGCTCCAACTGCGAGCTGATGCGGGCGGCGGCGTCCCCGCGGTTGTCCGTCGGGTTGACCTTCTTCAGCCGGCCCAGCAGGATTCCCGCCGGCACCGCCAGGGTGGCCGGGGCACTGATGTTGCCGACGTTGATCGTGAAGGAGGCGACAATCATGAGTTCGCTGGGCGCTGCGGCCTGGGCGAACTGGGAGTTGTACTGGACGGTGTCCACCCGGATGGTTTCGCTCAACAGCGGCCCGAGCGAGTAGCCGAGGTCCTCGAGGGCCTCGTCCATAAGTCCCTTGACCAGGGCCTGTTCAATCTGCGTGAACTTCCGGTCCGGCATCACCGTGTCGTTCGAGGCGCCCAGCATCCGGTTGATCCAGCCCAGGGCCGAAGGAGCGGGGAACTGCACCACCAGCTTGGCATCGTGCGACTCCACGGTGCACAGCACCATGGCGGTCACCGCCGGGAGGGAGGCGGCGTACTCGTCGTAGCTCTGCATGCCGACGTCCTCGAGCCGCACCACGGACTTCACGCGGACCTTGGCGGTCAGCTGGGTGCCCCACTGGCGGGCGAACGTCTCGAAGGCGAGTTCCAGGACGCGGCTGTGCTCTCGCGCCAGCGTCGCGGGACGCCGGAAGTCATAGACGCTGACGGTCCGCTCCCGTACCACTTCCCGCTCATCCAGAACACTCACGGTTGCCACTATCGGCAAGGGATCCGCCGTCGTAAGCAGTCTGCCCCAGGCAATAAACGGGGCGTCAGACAGCACGCGAAAGAGCCGCTATTTCTGGGTCAGCTTCAAGGCCTGGGGAATGAGGGCCCGGACGACGTCGGGCTTGTCGGAGATGACTACGATGTCCACCCGCCGGTTCCGCTCCATCAGCGCCGGCGTGGAATCGTCGTTGACCTGGCGGGCCGAGCCGAAGGCGACGGCCCCGATCCGCTGCGGCGGGATCCCGCCGCGGTCCACCATGTAGCGCAGCACGTTGACCGCGCGCGCCGAGGACAGTTCCCAAGTGGACGGGTACGCGGTAATGCCCTTCGCTGCGTGGCCTTCCACCATGATCTCCAGCGCCGCGGGGCCGAGGATGGGCGAGATGATGTGCAGCACCTGGGACGCGCGGTTGGTGAGCTCGGGCCGGTCGGGGGCGAAGAAGGCCTGGGAGCCGATGAGCTTGACCGTCAGGCCGCGCTGGTCGATTTGGAACTCCACGTTCTGGCTGAGCCCGGCGGCGGCCAGGCCGGCCTTCATCTTTTTCTCGAGGGCGCGCAGCCGGTCCACTTCTTTCTTCGCGGCGGCGAGGGCTGCGTCCTGGGCTTTCTTGTCGTCCGACTGGACGGCGGCAAAGGCCTCGAGGTCTTTGTTGACGAATTCGGGCGGGACCACGGTCCCGGAGGCGGTGTCCACGGTTTCCGAGGCCACCGCGCCGAACCCGGTGGCGAGCGAGTTGCGCAGCTTCTCGAACTTGTTCGCGTCGACCGTGGACATGGCGTAAAGGACGATGAAGAGGCACATGAGCACGGTGACCATGTCCATGTAGGAAGCCATCCAGCGTTCGTCGACGTGGTGCGCTTCGGGTTTCTTGCGGGGCCGGCGGCGTCCGCTCACGCTGCGGTGTCCATCGACTCCGCGGTGCCGTCACCGCTGGGCGCCTTGCGGCCCTTGTCGGCGCTCTTGAGCTGGTGCTCCGGGACCATGGAACGGAGCCGTTCGGCCAGCAGCAGGGGCTGGGCGCCGGACTGCACGGCGAGCATGCCCTCCATCACGAGGGTCATGCGTTCGATGTTCAACTCGGAGAGCCTGGCCAGTCGCGAACTGAACGGCAGCCAGATGAAGTTGGCCGAGAGCAGGCCCCACAGGGTCGCGACGAAGGCGGCGGCGATCATGTGCCCCAGTTCGTCCGGCTTGGAGAGGTTTTCGAGGACGTGGGTGAGGGACACGACAGTTCCGACGATCCCCACGGTAGGGGCGTAGCCGCCGAGGCTGGCGAAGAACTTCGACGACGCGTGGTCGCTGCGGGACTTCGTGTCAATCTCGTCCTCCATCTGCAGCCGGAGGTCCTCGGCGTCGGTGCCGTCTGCGATGTTCTGCAGGGCTCGGGCCAGGAACGGATCCTTGACGCTCGCGGCCTCTTCCTCAAGGGAGAGCAGGCCCTCGGCGCGCGCCTTTTCCGCGAAGCGGACCATCTGGTCGATGCTTTCCTGGGGCTTCGACGTCTTTCCCATGAACATTGCCGGCACGGCCCTGAACGCTTGGATCACGTCCTTGAGCGTGTTGCCGGCCAGCCCGATGGCCAGGGTTGCCCCGAAGACCAGGACCAGGGGCCCGGGCAGCAGCAGGCCGGAGATGCTGCCACCTTCAATGACCACCATGGTGACGACGGAACCAAACGCGAGGAGCAGTCCAATGATTGTTGCGGGATCCATGGCTTACTTCCTTGGTGGTTCAGGTGCGGAGGCGTCGGCATCGTCGTCCGGTCCGGCAGGCGGGACCAGGCTCAAGGGGTAGCCCGTGACGGCGGGGAAATCCCGCGCCTTGTTCAGGACGTAGGCGCGGTAGTCGGCAATCAGCTCGACCACCTCGGCCAGGCTTTCGAGCACAACATAAGCGGCGCCGTCGAGCGTGACCAGGTGGGTGTCCGGACTCTCGTGGATCCGTTCAATCAGGTCCGGATTGACCGCGAAGCGCGTTCCGTTGAGGCGTGTGACAACGATCATGGGCCGATTCTGCTCTGGGGACTGCCTGGCGGTGCGGCCAAGCGGCGGGTAGGGGTGTTCTCCCCTTACTGTCGGCCGCCCCCGCGCTTTCGTTAGGCGCCGCGGACACACGAAAGGGGTCCCCAAGGGACCCCTTCCATGTGGCCCGCCGTTCCACGGCCTTCGTTCGCCCGAATTTCGCTACGGCAACGGACACCCGCGGCGGAAACGGACCTGCGCGCCCCGGATCCGGGGCGCATCAGGCCGCCCGCGCCGCGTTTTTCCAAAACCGGTGCGAAAAAGCACGGCCGGCACCGCGTCTGCCGTCGAACGGGTGCATGCGGCGGACAGCTCGGGTCCTCGGAGCTGGATGAGTCCCGTGGCTGTCTTCCGTGCGCCCCTCGCTGGCGACCTTGGACCGCGGTGCGCCAGGGGTTAGCGCTTGAGGTTGCCGAGCTCCTGCAGGACCTCGTCCGAGGTGGTGATGATGCGGGCGTTGGCCTGGAAGCCGCGCTGGGCGACGATCAGGTTGGTGAATTCCTGGGACAGGTCCACGTTGGACATCTCCAGCGAGCCGCCGGCCAGGGTGCCGATGCCCGGGTCGCCGGCCGCGCCCAGCTGGACGTTGCCGGAGTTGGCGGTGGCGACGTAGGAGGAGCCGCCGGCCTTCTCGAGGCCGGCCGGGTTGGTGAACTTCGCCAGCGCAATCTTGGCGAGGACCTGCTTGGTGCCGTTGCTGAAGGACCCGATCAGGGAGCCGTCATTGCCGAGGGTGAAGGATTCCAGCTTCCCGGCCGGGGTGCCGTTCTGGCCGCTGACGGTGAGCGAGCTCATGCCTGCGAAGGAGGACACCTGGCTTACGTCGATGGTCTTGCCCGCAACGTTGAGCTTGCCCGGAGAGGTCAGCCGGCCGTCGGTGAAGCTCATCCGGTCCGCGATGGTGGCGCCGCCGTCGGTGGACACACCCCAGCCGCCAGGCTGCTGGACAAAGGTGAGGGTGAGGTTGCTGGCGGCGCCGACGGAGTCGTAGACCTTGACCACGCGGTCGAACGACGCCGAACCGGCGTCCGCGGGCAGGTTGCCGTCCAGCGTCATGGAGGTCGTGGGGGTCGCGATCATGGTGTTGGGGTTAAGCGTGATGTCGCCAATGGCACCCGCCTGGTCCACCTTGCCGTTGTTGGCGGTCCAGCCCTGCAGGATGCCGCCGTCCGGGCTGACGAGCTGGCTGGCAGCGTCGAACGTCATGGATCCCGCACGGGTGAACAGCTGCTGGCCGCCCTTGCTGGTGACGAAGAAGCCGTCGCCGGAGATCATCATGTCCGTGGCGCGGCCGGTGCTCTGCGAGGAGCCCTGGGCGAAGTTGGTGCTGACGCCGGCGACGCGGACGCCGAGGCCGATCTGCGCCGGGTTGCTGCCGCCGGACTCACCCTGCGGCGCGGACGCGCCCTGGGTCAGCTGCGAGAGGGTGTCCTGGAACTGCGTGGAGGACGCCTTGAAGCCGGCCGTGTTGACGTTGGCGATGTTGTTGCCGGTGACATCCAGCATGGTCTGGTGGGCACGAAGGCCGGAGATTCCGGAGTACAGCGAGCGGAGCATGGGAACTGCCTTTCTACGGGAGGAAACTGGTCAGGAAGCGGCCGGCGCGGTAAGGCCGGTGATGGAGTCGAGGGGGATGGAGAGATCGCCGACCTTGACGGTCGGTACTGCGTCGGCGAAGGAAACCGAGCTGGCGATTCCGGTGCCGGTGGTGCCGTCGGCGAGTTTGTAGTCAACGGAGTGGCCGATCAGCTGTGATGCTGCCGAGCGCATCTGGAGGGAGAATCCCTCCTTGCTGTTGGAAGTCAGTTCGGTCATCTTTTCCATCATGGAAAGCTGGATGGTCTGCGCCATCATCTGGTTCGTATCCATGGGGGCGCTGGGGTTCTGGTTCTTGAGCTGGGCCACGAGGAGGGTCATGAACACGTTGGCGTCCATGGACTGCACGGGGGCCCGGACGGCGGCAGCCTGCGGGGTCGTCCCCGCGGCCGTAACCGGCTGCGGGGCGATGGGCTGGATAGTCATGGGTCGGGTTCCTTCGTGTCAGACGAGAATGTCGAGGGTGGTTTGGGGACCGTTCAGGATCCTGGTGCTGCGCAGCGACGCTTGGTCCGCCAGGGCGTCCCACCGGTGCCCGGGCCGCGGTTCGCCGGGCCCGTTCCGGCCGCCGGGTCCCGAGCCGGCGCTGCCGGCGTCGGAGGCTTCGCGGCCGGCTGCACCCTGTCCCGCGTCCCCTCCTGCGTCCTGGCCCCGGCCCGCCGGTCCGCTGTGGTCCGAGAGGTCGAGGGTCGCACCGAAGCCGGCGTCGGCAAGTTCCTTGCGCAGTTCCGGCAGGATCCCGCGCAGCGCTTCCCGGCCGGTGTCCCCGGGAGCGAACAGTTCGATCCGAACGCCGGCGCCGTCGATGTGGGCGCGCACGGTCAGCGGACCGAGGTCCTCGGGGGTAACTTTCAGGGTCATGATGTGCTGGCCGTGCGGGGCCGCTGCGAGCGTGAACAGCGGCTTTGCCAGCTGCGGGGTGAGGGCGGGCTGCTGGGCCGGAGTCGCGGCCGCCGGTAGTGCCGTGCTGCGGGCCGGGCCCGGCGCGGGCGGGGCCACCGCCGCGGCGCCGGCAGCGGCCACGCTGTCCGTCGCTGCGGGAGCAGCCGGACGGCTCTCGGCGGGAGCGTCGGGGGCCCCGCCGGGGAGCCTCCCTCCGGTCCCGACGACGACGCCGGGCAGGCCCGGTGCCGCCGTGCCGGCAGCGGTGGGCGCCGCTGCGGTCTGCGCCGCCGTCGGCGGAACTCCCGTCGCCGGAGCGGCTGCCGGGGGCAGCGCCGCAGCGGGATCCGCGGGCGCGGCGGGGGCGGTCGTGGCTCCAGCCGCGGCAACAGCCTGGGCGGGAACGACGCCGGCAGCCGTGCCAGCGGCCGGCTTGCCACCCGCCGGGACGCCCGCCGGGCGGAGGGCAGCCTGAGCCGCGGCGGCCGGAAGGACGATGCCCGGAAGCGCCGCACCAGGTTGCGGTGGTGTGGCGAGGCCGGCTGCTGCGGGGCCCGCTGCTGTGTTGCTCGCCGGTTCGTGGCGCAGGGCGACACCGCCGGCAACGGACGCCACGACCGGTGCGGGCGCCGCCGCAGTCTCCCCCGCGGACGGGGCCGTCACAGCGCCGGTCGGGGGCGCCAGCCGCGGGTCCACAAAGAGCTGGCCGGAAGCTGCTGCTGGGCTCACAGACGGCGGGGCGATGCCGCCGGGTGCCGCCGTCGCGGCCGTAGTCTCCCCCGCGGCCGCGGCGGGCTGGATCGCCGCGGCGAACTGGGCCGAAGCGGCCAGGATGCCGGCATCGGCCGCTGACGCAGCGGCGGAGCCCTCAGTGGCAGCAGTTGCGTCCTGGGCGGGGGCGTCCGCCGGGGCCCCGTCTTTCGAGGTCTTGGCCTCGCCGGGCGCCGCGGCGGTGCCGGGCGCAGTAGCGGTGCCGGGCGCCGTGGCGGTGGACGAGGGGGCAGCCGCGACGGACGACGGGGCAGCGGAAGCTGCCTCGTAGCTCACCGCGTCGCTCAGCACGGACCCGAAGCCGCCGGCGTCGGGCGCCCCACTGTCTGTGCGCGCGCGGCTCCCTTGCTGGGCGCCGCGGGCCTGCACCGGAGACCCGGCGAGCGCAGTCGCCAGGTCCATCGAAGCCATGCCCTTCATGAGGCGCCTCCCGCCGGGACGATCCGCCGGATGGAGGTCAGGTTGGACTGTTGCTCCCAGGCGTCGCGGATCTGGATGGTCTTGCCTGGCACGGGCGCGTCGATGGCTTTGCCGTTGCCGAGGTAGATGGAGATGTGGTTCCCGCCGAAACTGATCAGCAGGTCGCCGGGCTTGGCCTCGGCCAGGGACGCCACCGGGGTTCCCTGCTTCATCTGGTCGCTGACGACCCGCGGAAGCTCGACGCCGAGGTCCTTGAAGACCCGCTGCGTGAAGCCAGAGCAGTCCATCCCGGTGGCCGGGTTGGTGCCGCCCCAGACGTAGGGCACCCCGATGTACTTCTTGGCCATGGCCACCACGTCCGTGCCGGTCGCGCTGCCTGCAGCTACCGGCACAGCGGGTGCCGGTGCGGTGAGCCCCTTGAAGGCGCCGATGCCCGCGGTGCCGCCCAGGCCCAGGCCGCCGGCCAGGGATGAGGGATCCGTTCCGGAGGCGCTTGCGCTTCCGCCGAGGGCCGCGGTGAGCGCCTCCGTGAAGGAGCCGGCGTCGCCGGTGCCGGTCCCGGTCGCGAGGGACGTGGCTGCGGCGGACTTCAGCGCCGCGGCGGTGCTTTCGGTCTGGGTGGAACGGGTGAGCTCAGCGATCATCGACTGGATGCCCTGCATGCGGCCCAGCGCCTCGGTCATGCTCATGAGCGCACCTGCTGCTCGTCCCGGTGCCAGATCGTCGAGGAAATCTCGTCCAGGGTGGACTGTTCGGCGCGCAACTCCGCGGTGTTCACTTCGGCGTGGTGGCGGGCCTGCAGCTTTTCCAGGCCGACGGACCGGGTACGGGCGGCGATGAATTCCTCGCGCGCCGCGGCCTCGTCCGTCTCGGCCGCGCGGGCCAGGTTCTCCAGGTCCGCCAGCATGCTGTGGGACGCCGCGCGGGACGCCGCGACGGCGCGCAGCGACGCGGAGCTGACGATGTCCTCGTCGGTGGCGGACAGCTGCCGGCGGGCCGAGGCTTCCCGGGCCCGGACCGAAGTGGACCGGGAACGGGCGCGGGCCAGCCCGGACGCCGCCTGGTCCTGCTGGATCTGGCGGAGGCGCAACAGCCCCGCGAGCGAGAATTGCCGGTTCATGCCGCGGCTCCCAGGATCGAAGTGAGGTGGTCCAGCTGACGCCAGGACTCGGGGTGGGGGGTGGACTCGTCCATCGGCTGCTGCAGGAAGCCGCTGACGGAGTCCTCATGCGCCAGGGCGGCATCCACCAGCGGGTTGGTCCCGGCCTGGTAGGCGCCGACGTCGATCAGGTCCTGGGCTGCCTTGCGGGCCGCGAGGACCCTGCGCAGCGTGGAGGCCGCGTCGAGGTGGTGACGGGCGTTGACCTTGGAGGCGACGCGCGAGACCGAACCCAGCACGTCCACCGAGGGGAAGTGTCCCGTCACGGCGAGCTTCCGGTCCAGCACCACGTGGCCGTCGAGGATGGACCGGGCGGCATCGGCGATGGGTTCATTGTGGTCGTCGCCGTCCACCAGCACGGTGTAGATGCCGGTCACTGAGCCGGCCTCGGCGGTGCCGGCCCGCTCCAGCAGCCGGGCCAGGACGGAGAACGTCGACGGCGGGTAGCCGCGGGTAGCGGGGGGCTCGCCGGCGGAGAGGCCGATCTCGCGCTGGGCCATGGCCACGCGGGTCAGCGAATCCATCATGAGCACAACATCCTGGCCCTGGTCCCGGAACGACTCGGCGATCCGGGTGGCCGTGAACGCGGCGCGCATGCGCATCAGCGCCGGCTCATCGGAGGTGGCGACGACGACGACCGAGCGGGCCAGCCCGGCGGGGCCAAGGTCGTCCTCCAGGAATTCGCGGACTTCGCGGCCGCGCTCCCCCACGAGGGCGATCACGGATACTTCGGCGTCGGTGCCGCGGGCGATCATGGACAGCAGTGAAGACTTGCCGACGCCGGAGCCGGCGAAGAGGCCCATGCGCTGGCCCTTGCCCAGGGTGGTCATGGTGTCCAGCACCCGGACGCCGGTCTGCAGCGCGGTGTCGATCCGTGCGCGTTTCATGGCGTTCGGCGCCTCGTTGTCGATCGGCACGCGCGGTCCGCTGAGCAGCGGGCCCTTGCCGTCGATCGGGCGGCCGAGGCCGTCGATGACGCGGCCGAAGAGCCCCGCACCGGTGGGGACCAGCACGGTGCCGCCCTTGGCGCGGACCGGGTCTCCGGCGGCGACGCCGGCGAGGCGCCCGAGCGGCATGCAGCGCACGGAGCCGTCCAGGGCCGCCACGACCTCGGCGTCGAGTCCGGGGTTCTCCCCCACGGTGACCAGGTCACCGAGGGCGCAGTCCAGGCCGGACACTTCCAGGCCCAGGCCCATCACGGAGGTGACGGTGCCGACGCGCTGCGGCGCGGCCGCGGCGAGGGCAGCCGCGAAGTCGTCGCCCTTGGGGCGCCACTGGGCGATCATGGCTGCCCGCCGGAGAGCGAATCCGGGGCATCGGCGGGCCACTGCTGGTCCCCCATCAGGGCCGCCTTGGCGCGGGCCAGGGCGCTGCCCAGGCTGGCGTCCAGCCAGCCCTGCTGGTATTCCACCTTCGCGTCGCCGCGCTGCAGGGACGCGTCGGCGAGCAGCGGAAGGCCGGCCGGCAGGTCCTGGCCTTCCTTGGCGAGCACCTCGATGTCGGCCGGGTGCAGCCGGATGGCCAGCACGGTGGCGGCGTCGTTTCCGGACAGGGCGCGGTCCAGGGCGGCGCGGGCCGTCCGGGTGCCCTCGGCAAGTTCGTAGCCGAGGATGGCCTCGGCCAGTTCCAGCGCGGTACGGGCCAGGACCTCTTCGGCGTCGTACAGGGCCTGGACGTTGCGGTGCGCGAAGTCGGTGCGGGCCACGGCGAGGGCGCGGACGGCACGGTCCAGGTCCTGCTGCCCGGCGGCGAGCGAGGCGGCCTGCTCGGCAGCCATCCGGTCGCGCCAGCGGCGCTGTTCCTTGGCGGCGGCGCGGACACCCGCGGCGTAGCCCGCGGCGTGGCCCTCGGTGTAGCCGGCCTGCTCGTTGGCCGGTCCGCTGGACCGCAGCGAGGGGAAGACGATGCGGGCCGGGGCGCTTTCGGCGGAGCCGGCGTCCGTAAACGACCCGTCAGTAAACATAGTCTTCTTCGTCCCCGCGCTGGATGGTGATCTGGCCTTCGGCTTCGAGCTCGCGGATGGAGCGGACGACGGCGGCCCGCGCCTCCTCGATCTGCGAGGCGCGCAGCGGTCCCAGTGCCGCCATCTCGGATTCGAGGATTTCGAGGTTGCGGCCGGAGACGTTGGTGGTGATGGTTTCCAGCACCGGTTCGGTGGCGCCCTTCATGGCCACGGCGAGCACGGAGGCGTCCAGGCCGCGGAGCACCAGCTGCACGTCGCGGCGTTCCAGCTTGACGATGTCGTCGAAGGTCACCATCTGGGCGCGGATTTCCACGGCGAGGTCCGGATCCAGCAGGTCGAGCCCGTCCAGGACGGAGCGTTCGGTGCCGGCGTCGGTCCGGTTGATGATTTCCAGCAGCGGCTGGATGCCGCCGACCACTTTGGAGGCCTGCTGCGAGACGGCCGCGCCGCCGCGCAGCTTCAGGGTGTCCGCGACGATGCCGATGGCTTCCGGCGCGCCCGAGCCCATGGTGGCGATGCTGAGCGCGACGTCGGCCCGCAGCGAGCCGGGCAGCCCGGACATCACGGCCGAGGCCTTGCGCGGGCTCAGGTGGGCCAGGACCAGCGCGATGGTCTGCGGAAGTTCGCCGTCGATCAGCGCGAGGATCTGCACCGGTTCGATGTCTTCGAGGAACTCAAACGATTTGCCGGCCATGTTGACGGTCAGCCGGTTGATCAGGCCGGCGGCCTTTTCCGAGCCGAAGGAGGCCTCGAGCAGGCCTTCGGCGAGCTCACGGCCGCCGCGGGCCTGCCGCGGGCTGCTCAGGGCAGCCTCGTGGAAGTCCTTCATGATCTGCTCGGCGACCTCCGGATCCACCTTGCGGAGGCGGACAATCTCGGCGGCGATTTCCTCCGCCTCGGAGTCCGTCAACTGTGCCATCACCCGGGCCGCGTTGGGCGGACTCATCTGCATCAGGACGACGGCGGCGCGCTGGGTGCCGGTGAGGGTCGATTCGGCGAGTTTCATGCGGGCTGCCTGTCATCCATGAGGCTGCGGAGGTAGTCGGCTGCCTTCTCCGGGTTGGCGGCGACCATGTTGTCGATCTCCTGCATGCGGCGTTCGGCTTCCAGCACCTCCATGGGCGGCGCCGGCAGCGGCTGCAGCGGCAGGGCCGTCAGCGGGATGGCCGACGTCGCGGGGGCCGGATCGATGGCCGTCACAGCGGGGATCGCCGGCAGCAGGTCCAGGCGCTCGCCCAGGTCCACCGGCTCACGCTTCTGGCGGCGGCGCAGGATGATGGTGACGACCAGGGCCAGGATCAGCAGTCCGAGCAGGATGCTGCCGGCCGTGACCAGGGTTGCGAAGAACGCCTGCTGCTTCTGGGCCTCGAGGTCAGCCTTGGCCGCGTCGAGGGAGGCGTTGGCCGCATCCGCGGCCGCGGTGCTGAACGGGATCACCTCGACGGTGACGGTGTCGCCCCGGGCCTTGTCGACGCCGGCGGCGGAGGTCACCAGCGCGGTGAGTGAGCCGATGTTCAGCCCGCCCGCGGCGGACTGGCTGACAGCCACCGAAATGGTCTGGCGCTTCACGGCGCCCGGCGGGATGACCCGGTCCTCGGTGACCTTGTTGACGGCGTTGTTCTTGGTCGCGGTCGTGGAGTCGAAGCTGCCGTTGCCGCTGGTTCCGCCGGGGACCGCGATGTTGTCCGGTCCGAGGACGCCGGCGGCACCGCCCGCGCCTCCGCTGTACTTTTCCGTCTTGGAGGATTCGCTCAGCGGCAGCGCGCCGGGGGTGTTGGAGAAGGTTTCGCTCTTTTGCTGGGCGGATTCTCCGGTGACATCTGCCGCGACCGCCACGGTGGAGTTGCCGGGACCCACTACGCGGTCCAGGACGGCGCGGACGGCGTCGCCGGTGCGCTGCTGATAGTCGGCGGCCTGCTTGGAGGAGGATCCCGCTGCCCCGCCGCCCACCGTGGAGAGGACGTTGCCCTGCGAGTCCACCACGGAGACGTTGGCAGGTTTGAGGTTCTCGATCGCGGCGGAGGTCAGGTGCACGATGGCCTGGACCTTGTCGCCGGAGAGGGTCACGCCGGGCGCGGTCTCGACGAAGACCGAGGCCGTGGTGTCCGGGGTCTTCGAGACGAAGACGGTCTTTTCCGGGATGGCGAGCCGGACCGCGGCAGTCTTCACGCCGTCCATGGCGGAGATGGTGCTGGCCAGTTCGCCTTCGAGGGCGCGCTTGTAGGTCACGGACTGCTGGAACTCGGAGGACGTGACGCCCATCTTGTCCAGCAGCGAGTAGCCGGTGGCCGCGGCGGTCGGAAGGCCGGCGGCGGCGGCTTTGAGGCGCTCGTCGTAGACCTTGTCCTGCGGCACGAGGATGGTGGAGCCGCCGTCGCTGAGCTCGTAGGGGACGTTGTCCTTGCGCAGCTGCTCCACGATGCCGTTCGCATCCGTGTCCTTGAGGCCGGAGAACAGCGGCGCCAGGGTGGGCCGGGTGAGCCAGGCGGAGAGCGCGACAACGCCAACAATCAGCAGTGCGGCGCCGATGACGGCTAGCGTGCGCTGGCCGGTGGTGAAGCTCTTGAGGCCGGCGCCGAAGCGCTGGAAGAAGACGGTGATCTGCGGAGGCATCAGGCCTGCATCCTCATGATCTCGTTGAACGCGTCAACGCCCTTGTTCCGGACCGTGGCCACGAGTTCAAGGGTGATCTGTGCCCGGCTGGCGGCGATGGTGGCGTTGTGGATGTCGTCGAGGTTGCCGGTCACGGCGGAGACGGCGAGCTCTTTCGACGTCGACTGCAGCTGCTGGAGGTTGTCAACGGCGCCGGTGAGGGAAGAGGCAAAACCGGAACCGTCCGTTGCAGGCACCGAGGCGGCACCGGAGAGGTAGTCCGTGGGCAGTACGCCCTGGACCGGCGCGATGGGCGAAACAGGCATCAGGATCTTCCAATCTCAAGTGCGGCGAGATAGGTCTCGCGGGCGCGGTCCACGACCTGGGCGTTGGCCTGGTAGCCGCGCTGGGCGATGATCAGGGCGCCCATCTGCTCGGCCATGTCGATGTCCGGGTACTTCACGTTGCCGTTGGCGTCGGCGAGCGGGTGGTCCGGCTGGTAGACGATGCGGCCCGCGCCGTCGCCCAGCTGGGTGCTTTTGACGTACACGCCGGTGCCGTCGGCGCCTTCGGCTGCTTCAACGTACTTGGCGCGGAACGCCGGTCCGGACGTGGCGGAGGCGTCGTTCATGTTGGCCAGGTTGTCCGAAACCGCGTCGAGCCACTTGCGGTGCACGGTGAGGGCGGAGCCGGCGATGCCGATTGCGTCGAAGGTCATTAGTTGGTCCTCATAGCGGCGCGGACGGCGCTGAATTCCCCACCGATGGCGCGGGCGGCGAACTGGAAGCGCAGCACCGTGTCGATGTTGGAAAGGGTTTCCGTGTCCAGATTGACGTTGTTGCCGTTGAGCTGGGTGGGCTCGAGCGAGGTCGCCGTCGTGGCCTCGGCGTGGCCGTCCCCGGACTGCACGGACGCGGCAAGGGCAGCTTCAAAGCTGACGCGCTTGGCGTGGTAGTTCGGTGTGTTGACGTTCGCGATGTTGTTCGCGATGGCGCGTTGGCGCAAAGCCAGCCCGTCCATGGCGCTGGCCAGGGCTGCGGAAGTCACGGATTCGAGCACAGAGTCCTGCCTGGGGAATTGTGGGGTGGCCGATCCGTGGCCGGTAAACGAGCGATCCGTGCTCTTACTGTGGTTATCGGCACTGTTCAGCGCCGCGTTAGAGAAAATGTGAAAGGTTTATTCGGGTTTTTTCAATGAACCGTTCGACGGCGGTTTTTGCAGCAGGCTCAGCTGTTGACGTCGAGGTAAATTGCCCCCGCCGGGTCGCCGATGCCGGGCACCGAACTGACTGCCTGCAACTGCCTGCCGACGTCGTGCTTCGCTGCCTCCAGTCGCCGGGCGACGCGCTCCTGGGCCGCCGAGAGCGCCATGGCGCGGCGCCGCGCCTCCGGCGGCAAAGGCGTGCTCAGTGTTGGCGGAGACCAGCGCTCGGCCGGCAGTGCCGCTACCGGCTGCTCTGGCGAGGAGAGTGGTCCCAGCGGATCTTTCAGCGTCTTCTCCGCAGCGACCACGGCCATCTCCAGCACGTCCAGCACCAGCATCCACGCGGCGAGGGCAGGATCTTCTGCAAGCTCCGCCGCGGGCGGGAATTCCGCCGCGTATTCCCCCCGAAAGGCTGGCTCAGCCAAACCCAAGGCTCCCGCCTCCGGAGCCCGGCTGCGTGGCCCAGGCGCCGGCTGCTGCAAACGGCTTGATTGCCGGGGCTGCGGCCGAAGACGCCGGCTGGGCTGCCGGGATCGCCGCGGCGGCCTCGTGCCAGGCCTGGCGCAGGGGCTCGAGCAAATCAATCGCTTCACGCGTCAGTGCCGCGTCCCGCTGGATGTTGGCGTTGACGAGAGCCGTGAAGGCATAGTTGTAGAGGCCCAGCAGGCCGTCCGCGCCGTCCCAGGCATCGGTCTTGAGCGAGGAAATCAGCTCAGCGATGATCGCCTGGCCGTGCAGCAGGTTCTCCGAGGCGACCGGCCAGTTGGCGGCCTGCTGGGCGCTCTCGGCGCGGCCGAGGTCCAGCAGGAGCCGGTCGTAGAGCATGGTGAGGAGGCGTGCCGGCGGGGCGGAGAGGACCGAGTCCGCGAGGTACTGGTTGCGCTGGGCGGCGCCGCCGAAGCCGCCGCCGAAGGGCGTGCTGGTCATTACTGGGCGCTCCCGCCGGAGAGGCCCGCGAGCTGGGAGGTGAGCCAGGACTGCTGCGCCTTCATGTTGCTCAGTGCGGTTTCCAAGCCGGAGTAGGTGCGCTGCAGGGTGGCCTTGCGGGAGGCGAGCCGCATATCCCAGTCGCTGATCCGGTCAGCCAGATCCCGGACCTCGGACTGCTGGCCGGTGATCTTGGTGGTCAGCGTGCCCGTGTACTTGTCCGAGGCGTTGGTAGCCGCGGTCGCGATGCGGCCGGCAAGTTCCTGCACCTTGGCGGCGGTGCCGGCCGGGTCGGCGGCCAGGGCGGCGCCGAACTTGGTGGCGTCGAACTCCATCGAACCTGTCTTGGTGATGCTGATGCCGATCTCCGACGGCGACCGCGGCGGGGTGCCGACGGGCAGCGAGGCGGCGGAGAGGATGCTCTGGTTCACGGAACGCACGGTGCTGTCGCCGGCGAAGACTCCGGCGGAGACGCTACTGCCGCTGGTGTTTGTGGTGGTGCTGACCGCGGTCTTGCTGGCAACCAGTGAGAAAATGCCGTTCACTCCGTCAACCAGGTCGGAGGCCAGCTTCGTGATGCCGGCGTTGTCGCGGGACACCGTGAGGGTCACGGGCGTGGTGGTGACGTCTTTGGCGGTGATGGAGACGCCCGGCAGAAGATTGGTGAAGGTGTTGCTGGACGACGTCACGGTCTGCGCTGCCGTCGTGCCCGGCCAGAGCGAAATTTCTGCGTCCTGGGCGGTCTTGACGTTGGTGAAGGTGGTTCCAGGGTCCGTGATGGTGAACGCACCGGCTGCGCCGGACTTCGTCGCGGTGAACTGGATCCGGAAGTCTCCGCCGCCGACGTCGACCTTGCTGGCGGTGACGCCGGCACCGGCGGCGTTGACAGCGGTCACGACGTCGTCCAGGTTGTTGGACGCAGGGGTGATCGTGAAATCCTTGCCGCCGCTGTTGATGGTCATGGTGGTGTACGGCCAGCCGGTAACAGCGTTGACCTTGGGTGTCACGGTGACCTGGGTCTGGGCCAGCTTGGTGACCTGGAAGTCGAGGGAGCCCGCTTTGGCAGCCGCGGTAGTGGTGGCGACGACCTTGTCGCTGCTCGTGGTCGCGGCATAGAGGTCCAGGGCGAAGGGCTTGGCCGCGGCCGTGGCCTGGGTTGCCAGCGCGGCAACCTTGCCGTTGAGCCCCTGGAGGGCGGACACCATGGACTGGATGTCGTAGGACTTGTTTTTGAGCAGCGTTTGCGGGAGGGCCTCCGACTGCATGATGGAGCTGATGAGGGCGGTGGTGTCGAGCCCGCTGGCCAGTCCGTCGAGTGAGATTCCCATCGCTGCCTCTCCTTGCTGTCAAGAACGTTCGTTGGTGGTGCTGAGTCCGAAGTATCGGTGTTGCACGTAAGGGCCGGACGATGGTTTTGCCATCGTCCGGCCCCTCCGCAGCTTGATGATCGGGGGTGTCTTTTCGTCCGATCAGAGTGGCAGCCGCACTGCTGGACTACCGGATCCGGCCTAGCGCAGGAGCGAAAGAACGCCCTGGCTGGACTGGTTGGCCTGGGCCAGCATTGCGGTGCCGGCCTGGGACAGGATGTTCGCCTTGGTGAACTTGACCATTTCCTGAGCCATGTCGACGTCGGCGATCCGGGACTGAGCGGCCTGCAGGTTCTCACCGGCAACGTTCAGCGACTTGATCGTGTGCTCGAGGCGGTTCTGCGAAGCGCCCAGATCCGAACGCTGCTTGGAAATGTTCTCGATTGCGGCATCGATCTTACCGATCGTCGTCTGGGCGTTGGTGCTGCTGTCGACCAGGAAGTCGGCTGCATCAGCCGTGCCTGAGAGTGAACCAACAGCAGTACTGACGTCGCCAATCTTGACAGCGATGCTATCGGTTCCAGCCGTCTTGCCCGTGCCAACCTGAATGTTCAGAATGCCGTCAGTGGCGACGGTAGCGTCTGCGGTAACTCCCGTGCCGGAGGCACCCTTCAGCAGGTCGATGCCGTTGAAKTTGGTAGCTTCGGTGAGGCGGTTCAGTTCCTTGCCGAGAGCGTCGCCTTCGGCCTTGATCGCGTCACGGGCCTTGTCGKTGTTCGTATCGTTCGCACCCTGGACAGCGAGGTCGCGCATGCGCTGCAGGATGGAGTGAACCTCGGTCAGGGCGCCTTCAGTCGTCTGGATGACAGAGATGCCGTCCTGGGCGTTGCGGGCGGCCTGGGCCGAACCGGTGACCTGTGCCTTCAGGCCCTCGGAGATGGACAGGCCTGCTGCGTCATCGCCGGCGCGGTTGATGCGCAGGCCGGTGGACAGCTTCTCCAAGGACTTGGAGAGGTCGTTCTGCGTGGCGTTGAGGTTGCGGTACGAGTTGTTCGCCGCGAGGTTGTTGTTAATAACGAAGCCCATGGTATTTCCTCCGTGATTTGGGACTGTAAGCGATGGCCCATCCGTGGGCCTTCAGCAGTAGCTATCGCCACTTGTGTTGCACAGGTAAGGAGAAATCCAAAATTCTTTTCGGAATTTCCCGCCTGTCCTAATCCACGTGGCATCAGCCTTATTCCTGCTAACGGGTCCGGAAACCCTGCCGATAGTTTGTACGAACCCTGCTGCAGACTGCACCGTCCGCACGATGCAACAACGCCTCTGCACCAATGCGTTACTCGCCCGTATTATCCACACACCTGAGGGAGCCGTCCGGACCATGGCCATCCACGAACTTTCTGCCCTGCTGTGGCGGGAGCGTGAACTTCTGGACGTTCTGACTTTCAAGCTGGAAGAGGAGCAGCTGCTGCTCACCTCCGGCAAGTCCCGCTGGCTGCCCCACGGCACCCGGGAAGTGGAGCAGGTCCTGGGGCACCTCTCCCAGGCAAGCCTCGCGCGCACCATCGAAGCCGCCGTCGTCGCCGAAATGTGGGGACTGCCCACCGACGCCACGCTCGGCGAGCTTGCTGAGGCGGCCCCGGAGGGCGCCTGGGCCGAGGTGCTCAGTGCGCATCTCGCAGCCCTGACCCGCCAGACTGCCCTGATCAAGGAACTGCGCGATGCGAATGAGCAGTACTTGCGCACCGCGGTCCGCTCCACCCAGGAGTCCCTCGCCGATCTGCGGCCAGCCACTCCCGGCACGTACGACGCCCACGGCAAGACCGGGGAATCCGCCGGCTCCCGCATCTTCGACAAGCAATTCTAAGGAAGCGACCATGAGCACCTTCGGCGCCCTGAATACCGCCTACCGCGGGCTGACTGCTGCCCAGCAGGGCATGAACGTTGCCGGCCAGAACATCGCCAACGCCGCCACCGAGGGATACACCCGCCAGCGCGTCGAGCAGTCCGCTCTGGCCGCGCCGGCCCGCGGACTCTTCAGCGGCGGCACGGTCCAGGTGGGCCAGGGCGTTTCGGTTGACGCCATCGCGCGGCTTGGCAGCAGCGTCCTCGATGCCGGCGTCCGCTCCGCCAGTGCGCAGGCTGGCTACGCCGGGATACGTTCCTCGGCCCTGCAAGGCATCGAGGCCACCCTGCAGGAACCCGGCGACAACGGCATCTCCGCCGCCCTCCAGGGGTTCTGGTCCGCGTGGCAGGGTGCCGCGAACCAGCCTGGCGAGGACGGCCCCAAGGGTCTGCTGCTGAACGCCGCCAACTCCCTCACGACCAAGATTTCCTCCGCCTACCAGGCCCTTCAAGGGCAGTGGAGCAGTGTCCGCGCGCAGGCTGCCGACGCCGTCAGCGTCGTCAATGCCGCCGCCAACCAGGTGGCCGCCTACAACGCCACCATCCGCTCCACCCTGGCGTCTGGCGGATCCGCGAACGAACTCATCGACGCCCGCGCCAAACTCACCGAAACCATTTCCCGGCTTGCCGGCGGCACCGTGCGCGAACAGCCGGATGGCACAGTGGACGTCCATGTCGGCGGCAATGCCCTCGTAATGGGCACCTCCGTGCGGGAACTGGAACTCTCCGGCAGCCAGGCCGGGGATGCCCTCGGATCCACCGTGCAACTGCTCTGGAAGAACCCGGCGGGAGTGGCTTCCTCCGACGGCGGTGAAATCGCTGGCGCCCTCTCCGTGCTGGCTCCTGCTGCCGGGGGCAACGGCGGTGCTATTGCCGAGGCCGCCGAAAAGTACAACGGCTTCGCCCAGGAGTTGGCAAAGTCGGTCAACGACGTTCATAAGCTAGGCCAGCTGCCGAACGATTCCGCCGGGAATCCGGGTGCAACGAAGCAGGACTTCTTCGCCCTCAGCGGCACGGGCCCAGCCGCCCTCAGCATCAAAGGTCCGGCCAGCACCGCCGGCATTGCTCTCAGGGCGCCGGACTCGGGTGCCCTCGACACGAGCATCGCAGACCAGATTTCGCAGCTTGGTACCGGAGCAGCCTCACCGGACAAAGTGTGGTCCGGCATCGTCACCGGGATCGGCGTCCAGTCCCGCGGCGCGCAACAGCGCGAATCCCTCACGTCCGCCGCCCAGGCCTCCGCGGTGACCAGCCGCGCCTCGCAGTCGTCGGTGAGCCTGGACGAAGAGAACGTCAACCTGCTCACCAACCAGCATGCCTACCAGGCCGCGGCCCGCGTGATGACCGCCGTCGACGAGGCCCTGGACGTCCTGATCAACCGCACCGGACTGGTAGGAAGATAACCATGCTGAACCGGGTAACAAACCTGACCATGAACGCGAACGCCCAGCGGACGCTGCAGTTCCAGCAGGCCAAGCTGGCCGAACTGCAGGACAAGGCCACCTCGCTCAACAAGATCTCCCGGCCCTCGGACGACCCTGCCGCCACGGCCCAGGCGCTGGCTACGCGGTCCCTCCAGGCGGCCAACGCCCAGTACGGCCGGAACATCGACGACGGCAACACCTGGCTCACCGCTGCCGACTCCGCGCTGGAGCAGGCCACCAACGTGATGCGCCGGGTCAAGGACCTCACCGTGATGGCCGGCAACGGCTCGCTAAACCAGTCCGGCAAGGACGCGATCGCCGCCGAGCTGGAGTCGCTGAAGACGGACCTGATTTCGATCGCCAACACCCAGCATCTGGGCCGAAACATTTTCGCCGGTAACTCGGATGACGCTGGTGCCTTCACTCCCGGCACCGCACGCAACCCCGCCATCCGCAGCGACACCGGCACCCCGCCGACGTTTAACGGGACGGGTGACAACCCGGTGGAGCGCCGGATCAGCGCCACCCAGACTGTGCGGGTGGACGCCGACGGCGCGGCGATTTTCGGCAACGGCACCGGTTCCGTCTTCGACATCGTGGGCAAGCTGGCGGCCGACCTGCGGACAGGCACGGATGTCGCCCCGCGGGTGGCCGACGTCGACACCGCATTCAAGAACATCGTCAACGGCCGTGCTGAAATTGGAACACGGCAGGCACAGCTGGAACGTGCCGGCAACGTCAACACCGAATTGGAGGCTTCGTTGGACGCCCAGCGGACCGGGATTGAAAAAGCTGACCTTGGCAGCGTGATCATGGACCTGAAGCTTCAGGAAACCAATTACCAGGTGGCCCTGGCCGCCACGGCGAAGGTCCTGCAGCCCACCCTGATGGACTTCCTGCGATGAACTCCGTCCTAAGCAGCACCCCGGTGACCTTCACCGCCCCGATGCCGGGGCTGGAGAACGTGCACGACTTCGCCCTGCGGAACATCGACAGCGCGCCGGGCCTGTTCGCCCTCGAGTCCGGCTCTGCACCCGTGCGGCTGTTCCTCGCGGACGCGGCGGTGTTCGTTCCGGGCTACACCCCGCCGGTCCCCGGCACCGCGATGGAGGCCCTGGAACTCAGCGACGGCGAGGCGCCCCAGGTGCTGGTGGTGGTCAACCACTCCCCCGTCTCCACCACGGTGAACCTGATGGCACCGATCGTCTTCAACCCGGCCACCAGGCGCTGCACCCAGCTGGTGCTGGACGGCAAGGAATACCCGCTTCGGGCGGAGCTCGGCGCGCTGTAGCCGCTACCGCCGTCGGGCGCCACAGGCTCAGCCGAGCCGGTTCACCAGAAGTGGGCGACGTCGATGACCAGACGTGAGCCCGAACCGGGCCCGGCCAGTGTGAAGACCCGGAAAGGCAGCCGAGCCCGCACGCCGAGCCCCAGGCTGGTGTAACCTTCGAAACTTCCGGCCCACGCCACTTGCCGGAACGTCTGGTACCTGCTGACGTTGCTCAGCTCGGCCTTGTTGGCCGGGTTGTAGGTGGACTTTCCGGCTGCGTCGTAGGCAGGCGCGTTGACAGTGAGCTGGATGAACGCCTGCCCCCGCAGCGGAACCGGCAGGCCGGAACCGTCCTGAACGACCTGGGGTACATACCGCACCGAGTAGCCGGCCGCGCGGCCATTGAGGTCGATGACGAGTCGGTCGAAGCAGTAGTGCTGGCCGGTCCGGATGTTGACCACCTTTGCCTGGCTCATCGCGGCGTCGGCCTTGGCCAGGGATCCCCAGACGAGTCCGCAGTAGGGTGACGCCGCGGCCGGCCCGGGCGCCAGGAGCCCCAGCCCGGCCGCCGTCAGCAAGGCCACCAGCCAGACGGTGAGCCTGTTCGCTCGGGATTTTGTCACGACAGCCGCCCCCTCGAATCATCCGGACATCCACCTCACCCGGATACCTCAAGAGTAGAACCGCCCGTCTGGGTTGACGAGAGGTCGTTAGCCCCAACTAGCTGGCAGCAGGTGTCGTTTTGAGGGTTCAAAACGACACCTGCTGCGAGTCAGGTGGGTTCGGCAGCGGGCGGGTACGGCAAAGCGCCGGGCCCTGGCGGGCGTCCGGCGCTTTGCTTTGGGTAAATCAAAATTCTCGAAACGAGCCCGGGGGTCCGAGCGGGAGGGCTTTAGCCTTCGCAGTCGCGGCAGTACTTCAGGCCGTTCTTTTCCTTGGCCACCTGGGACCGGTGGCGGACCAGGAAGCAGGAGGAACAGGTGAATTCGTCGGACTGCTCGGGAACAACAATGACGGTCAGTTCTTCGCCGGAGAGGTCGGCGCCGGGAAGGTCGATGCCTTCAGCGGTGTCGTTCTCGTCGACGTCGATAACAGCAGTCTGGGCACCGCCGCCACGGGATGCCTGAAGGGCCTCCAGCGATTCAGCGGGAGACTCTTCTTCTGTCTTGCGTGGGGCGTCGTAATCGGTAGCCATAGCGGGGTTCACTTTCGTTGCTGCGCAGCGCCATTTCAGGCACCTCAGTGAAGCAGTTTAGGGCATCATCCTTGGAGATGAAGAATAGTGTGGTGAAAGCGACATTAAGCGTCGCCGGACAGGGTCAATCTGGAGGCAATGATGGCTACGAAACTGAACAAACAAGCGCTCACCCTCGCCCGCCGACTGGTCAAAGACGGGAAGGTCCAGCGGGACACCCGGGACGACTGGAGCGAGCACGCACCGTCAGCCGAGCAGGAGAACAAGTTCATTGAAAAGAACGGATTCGCGGAGTTCTCCCACTGGCATCTGGGGGTGGACCCGGACGCTTCTGAGGGAACCAAGGGCAGCGTGACCTTTCCCTTCGGCGACTTCAAGAAAGTCCACCGCTGCGCCGTCATTTCGTTGGAGAGCCGGGCCGCGCAACACGGCCACGACGATATCGCCGAAGCAGCCCGGAAGCTCCTCGAAGAGATCGACGCCGATTAGCGCCCGGTTCCGTCCGGGCTCAGGCCACCGGCCAGACGATGAGGGTTTTCCAAACCGCCGGATCCGGTTCCGTGGCGGGGTCGCTGAGGTAGTACTCCCACATGGCGTCGCCCGGAGTGAGGCTTTCCGCCTGCATCCTGGCCATCACGGCATTGTAGGTCTCCGGCAAGGTCTCGTATGGCCCCACGTGCATCGCCTCGAGAGCCCGCCCGGCAGGCAGCGTGCCCGCCGTCACGCCGGACTCTTCCGCTTGGGCTCCCCCGCCCGGATACGGCGCGGCCAGCGGAAAGCCTGCCTCGACGTCGACTACGTCCGTGGGCATGCCGCGATACAGGGCAAACGGCGGCCCGGCCAGCTGGACGTTTTGCTGCTGCACGGCCGTCATCACGGAACGGTAGGCGCGGTCGAAGAATTCGCGCAGCGCATTCATGGGCACGGTCTCGCGCAGCACCGCCGTCGGCTTTTCCTCGAGGTCGGTGGACTTGATGTCCGGCGTCAGTTCCGGATGTGAATCAGTCATAGGCCTACACTTCGCCGCGACCTTGGGAGGGTCAAGGGCCGAACGTCCCGCCGGCGGTCGTCGCGTTTGGCAGAAAGTGGACTCGGGGGCAGCCCCGGCAGGTCCTCTTCGGCTACTTCCCCACCAAGGAAGATGCCATTCCGGGCCTCCGGGGAGCCGGCCAGCTCTGAGCCAGCCGATAAGCGGACTTGCCGTCCAGCGGACGGGGTTCCAGCCACACCTCATAGCCCTCTGCGGCTTCGATCAGCACCCGGTCCTGGAATCCGTCGGCGGCGATCCAGAGGGCGGAGGAATCCGCCATGGCGGCGTCGACGAGTCCTTCGCGGACCACCGCGCCTTCCCTGCGGACCTCCACGACGAGGCCGACCAGGTCGTGCCAGGCGTGATGGCAGTAATAGGCCACGGACGCTTCCTTCCTGCGGCGTTGGTCAGGACCGCCGCGACTACCGCGCGATGATCACGTCGAGGGTGCGCGGACCGTGGACCCCTTCGACGCGTTCAAGTTCGATGTCGCTGGTGGCGCTCGGTCCACTGATCATGGTGAGCGGCCGGGTGCCGTCGATCCGCCGCAGCGCCTCGGGGAGGATGCCGGCGATGTCGGCGGCGTTCACGACGCAGATGTGGTGGTCCGGGACGAGGCTGATGGCGCGGCGGCCCTGGTTGGGACTCCCGTCCAGGATGATCGTCCCCGTTTCGGCGACGGCGACGGCGCTGGCAGTCACGACGGCGTCGGTGGCGTCCAGCTCGGCAACGGTCAGCGGCTCAGAGACGGAATCCACGCGGCGGCGATCGCTGTCGGGGGCGGAGCCGATGCCGGCGGTCCAGCCGTCGTCGAGCCCCGCCGGCGCGACGTAGCTGCGGGCGTCCGCGAGCAGTTCGGCAATTCGCACGGGCACCTCGGCCGCGTCCACCACGCAGACCCGGGCTTTGTAGTCGACCAAACGGTCCACCAGCAGATGGATCAGCGCATCCTGGTCCAGCTCGGATGATGCGCGGTATTCCCGCGGAATCTGCGGTGCTACGGGTGCGTCCCGCAGCGCGGAACGGATCCGGCCGAGGATATCTTCGCGCGCGCTCATGCTCTGTCTTCCTTGTCCTGGGCGTTGTCCTGGGCGTTGTTGTGGGTATCCGCGGGGGTGCCGCCGGATTCCGGGCCGTGGTGTTCCTTGGCCCACCAGTCGCGGAAGGATCTCTGCGGCGGCGCCGGGATGTCGCGGCTTTGGGTCCAGCCGGCGGCGATGCCGGGCAGCTTGGTGATCTTTTTGTCCGGACCGGCCACCAGGCGGCCCACGGGAAGGCCCTTTTCGAGCAGCCCGAGCCGCTTCCCCGAGGACAGCGCCCAGGATGCGGCCTTCATGCCGACGTCCATCTGGCTGGGCAGCTTCTTCTTTCCGCGCTTGCTGTCCACGTCCACGCTGCGCAGGTGCACCAGGATGTCCGGAATGTTGATCTTCACCGGGCAGGCGTCGTAGCAGGCGCCGCACAGTGAGGAAGCGTAGGGCAGGGAGCTGTTTTCCTCCGACTCGATGCCGGTCAGCAGCGGGGAAAGGATGGCGCCGATCGGACCGGGGTAGGTGGAGCCGTAGGCGTGGCCGCCGGTCCGCTCGTACACCGGGCAGACGTTCATGCACGCGCTGCAACGGATGCAGTGCAGTGCGGAGCGGCCAAGCTCGTCCGCGAGCGCGGCGCTGCGTCCGTTGTCGAGCAGCACCAGGTGCACGTTTTGCGGCCCGTCCCCCTCGGTGACACCGGTCCACAACGAGGTGTAGGGGTTCATCCGTTCCCCGGTGGAGGAGCGCGGGAGCAGCTGCATGAACACCTCGAGGTCCTGCCAGCTCGGCAGCAGTTTTTCCACGCCCATCACGGTGATCAGGGTCTCCGGCAGCGTCAGGCACATCCGGCCGTTGCCCTCGGATTCGACGACGGCCAGGGTGCCGGAATCGGCGAGCGCGAAGTTGGCCCCGGACACGGCCACCTTGGCCGTGAGGAACTTGCGGCGCAGGTGCGCACGGGCCGCCATGGCCAGCACCGCGGGGTTATCGGTCAGCTCCGGGTCCGCGCCGGGCATTTCGCGCAGGAAGATGTCGCGGATTTCGGTGCGGTTCTTGTGGATGGCGGGGACCAGGATGTGGCTGGGCTTGTCGTGGTCCAGCTGCACGATCAGCTCGGCCAGGTCCGTTTCGAACGCCGTGATCCCCTGCTGTTCGAGGTATTCGTTGAGCCCGATCTCCTGGGTGGCCATGGACTTGACCTTGACCACTTCTGTTTCGCCGGTGTCCCGGATCAGTCCCGCGACGATTTCGTTAGCCTCGTCGGCGTCGCGCGCCCAGTGGATGACTCCGCCCCGGGCGGTGAAATGCTGCTCGAACTGTTCGAGGAGTTCGGGGAGCCGGGCCATCACGGATTCCTTGATGGCGGATCCGGCGTCGCGCAGCTGTTCCCAGTCGGGCAGTTCGGAGACGACCTGGAGACGCTTGTCGCGAATGGTGTGGGTGGCGTGGCCGAGGTTGGCGCGCAGCTGGGCGTTGCCCAGCTCGCGGTGCGCCGCCGTCGGGAACGATTCGGCGGCATGCAGGTTACCCGTGCCGAAGACGGGAAGGGAGGGCATGCCCAGGAAGGTGCTCATCGTGTTGCCTTTCCGGTGGAAACGCGTACCTCGCCGGTGACGGACGCCGGCGCTTCCGCGGTGCTGGCAAGGATTTCGGCCAGGTGCAGGGTGGTCACGTCGCTGCCCTGCCGGGACAGGCCGCCGCCGATGTGCATCAGGCAGGAGGCGTCCCCGCCCGTGCACAGCTCGGCGCCGGTGGAGCGGACGTTGGCGGTCTTGTCCTCGAGCATGGCCGAGGACACGTCGGCGTTCTTCATTGAGAAGGTGCCGCCGAAGCCGCAGCACTGGTCCGCTTCGGGCAGCTCGGCCAGCTCGATTCCCTGGACGCTGCGCAGCAGCCGGGCCTGGCGGTCGCCGAGGCGGAGCAGGCGCATACCGTGGCAGCTGGGGTGGTAGGTGACCCGGTGCGGGAAGTAGGAGCCCAGCTGGGCGCCGGCGTCGGTCACGCCCAGCACGTCCACCAGCAGCTCGGAGAGCTCGTAGGTCCTGGCGCCGACGGCGGCAGCCCTGGCTTCCAGCGCTCTGTCGCCGCAGGAGCGGGCCACCATCGGGTGCTGGTGCTGGACCGAGGCGACGCACGACCCGGACGGCGCAACGGCGACGTCGTAGTCCCCGGTGTCGAAGGCGCGCACGTGGTTGGCGACGACCGGGACGGCTTCCTGGAGGTAGCCGCTGTTGACGTGCATCTGCCCGCAGCAGGCCTGGCCGGACGGGAACACGACCTCGTGCCCCAGCCGTTCCAGGATGCTCACGGTGGCCTGCGCGGTGCGCGGATACATCGCATCGACGATGCAGGTGGCGAACAAAGCGATTCTCATGACAGCCTTTCGAGCAGCGCCGACGTGTGTGGTCTGACCATAGTAAAGCACGTGATGCCCGCCACTCCCAACCTGAACAGGGAAGTGAACCCCCTCACACGCCGAATGAGATCTGCGCTACACTCTCATGGT
This sequence comes from Arthrobacter sp. YAF16, assembly GCF_052113385.1. Taxonomy (NCBI): domain Bacteria; kingdom Bacillati; phylum Actinomycetota; class Actinomycetes; order Micrococcales; family Micrococcaceae; genus Arthrobacter; species Arthrobacter sp. YAF16. Next base: position 26,034 of record NZ_JBFRDC010000003.1, on the reverse strand, counting down.
CCGACCACAGTGGTCTGACCAAAGAACTCGTCGTCTCTCAACGCAGAGGAACTTCCGTGGACCACTTCACCCCCACCACCGACCCGGTGCTGAACAGCGTGGCCTGGTCGGCCATCGTTGGCTTACTGCCGCTGCTCACCTTCTTCATCCTGCTGGCCGTTGTGAAGACCAAGGCCCACGTGGCCGGTGCCTTCGCCCTGCTGGCCGCCCTCGTGGTCGGCATCGCCGCCTTCCACATGCCGGCCGGCCTGGCGATCCTTTCGGCCACCCAGGGCGGGGTCTTCGGCGCCTTCCCGGTGCTCTGGATCGTCGTTATGGCCGTCTGGCTTTACCAGGTGACCGTCCTCAGCGGCCGGTTCGAGGACCTGCGCCGCGTCTTCGACGTGATCGGCGGCGGCGACGTGCGCCTGCAGGCCGTCCTGGTGGCCTTCTGCTTCGGCGGCCTGCTTGAGGCCCTCGCCGGCTTCGGCGCCCCGGTGGCGATCACCGCCACCATGCTGCTGGCCCTGGGTCTCCCGCCGCTGCGTGCTGCCGCCGCCGTGCTGGTGGCAAACACCGCACCGGTCGCGTTCGGCGCGATGGCCATCCCGATTACGACCGCCGCCGGACTGACCGGCCTGCACGCGACCGACATCGCCTCCATCGTGGGCCGCCAGGCTCCCCTGCTGGCCACCTTCGTGCCGCTGATCCTGCTCTTCATCATCGACGGCCGCCGCGGCCTGAAGGACTGCTGGCCCGCCGCGCTGGTGGTCGGCGGCTCCTTCGCCGTCGCCCAGTTCCTGTGCTCCAACTTCTTCTCCTATGAACTCACCGACATCCTGGCCTCGCTTGTGGGCCTCGGCGCCGCCGTGGTGTTCTTCCGGATGTGGAAGCCGAAGGGCAGCGCGGCCGCCCGCGAGCGCCTTGGCGTTGCCGCCGACGCTGTTGCCCGCGGCACCGCCGCCCGAAGCAGCGGCTCGCAGGATGCCGGCAAGGCCGGCGTCGTGACCGCCGAAAAGGCCACGGACGGCGGCCTTACCCCGACGCGCACGTGGCTGGCCCTCTTTCCGTACTTCCTCGTGATCGTCGTGTTCGGCATCGCCAAGCTCTGGAAGCTCGGGCTCGACCTGCCCGCGTTCCTCGCCGCCACGGACATCAAGATCCCCTGGCCGATCCTGCACGACGCCCTGGTCAACGCCGAGGGCAAGCCGGTCTCCTCCACCGTGTACACCTTCCAGTGGCTGTCCAGCCCGGGCACGCTGCTGCTGATCACCGGGCTGCTGGTGGCTCTGGTTTACTCCAAGTACGACGACGGCGGCCGCTTCCGCCTTTCGGTCGGCGACGCGGTCCGGGAGATCGGACGGACCATCTTCAAGATGCGCTGGGCAGGGCTGACCATCATCACGGTGCTCGCCCTGGCGTACGTCATGAACAACTCCGGCCAGACGGTCTCGATCGGAACCTGGCTGGCCGGCACCGGCAGCTTCTTCGCCTTCCTCTCGCCCGTGCTCGGCTGGCTGGGCACCGCCGTGACCGGCTCGGACACATCCGCCAACGCGCTGTTCGCCAAGCTGCAACAGACCGCGGGCCTGAAGGCGGGCATCGATCCGAACCTGCTGGTGGCCGCCAACACCTCCGGCGGCGTCGTGGGCAAGCTGATCAGTCCGCAAAACCTCGCCATCGCGGCGACAGCCGTCAACCTTGACGGCCAGGAGTCGGTGATCCTGCGTAAGGTGGTCGGGTGGAGCGTGGCTCTCCTGCTGGTCCTGTGCACCCTTGCCTTCCTGCAGTCCACCCCCGTCCTGGGCTGGATGCTGCCTTAGCCGCCAGCCCCCACGCAATCAAGAGTGCGGGCCGCGCCACGGCCCGCACTCCCGCCCGGAAGGAAAAGCCCGTGACAGCCGCCGAAGCAGGAGCAGCCCCCCGCCGTCGTACCTATGACGCGCTCCTGCAGGACATCGAGGCCGATCTGCGCTCCGGCAAGATCAAGCTCGGCGACCGCCTTCCGGGCGAGCGGACCCTGGCGGAAAGCTACGGGATCTCCCGGGCCTCGGTCCGCGAAGCCATCCGGATCCTGGACGCCATGGGCGTGCTGCGCAGCTCCGTCGGCTCCGGGCCAACCTCCGGGGCCATCGTTATCTCGGACCCGTCCGCGGGCCTGTCCTCCGCCCTGCGCCTGCATGTGGCCAGCAATCGGCTGCCCGTCGAGGACATCGTGCAGACCCGCATCCTGCTCGAGACCTGGTCGGCCCAGGCCGGGGCTGCCCGCGGCGGCACGGAGGAAGAGCTGGAGCAGGCTGCCGCGCTGCTGGACGCCATGGACAATCCAGGGATTGACCGGGCGACCTTCCACGAACTGGATGCCCGGTTCCATGTCGCGCTGAGCTCGCTCGCCGGGAACGCCGTCGTCGCCACCATGATGGAGTCCCTCAGCGGCTCCATCGTCGGCTACGTCAAGGGCGCCATGGACGCGATGGAGTCCTGGCCGGATGTCCTCTGCGAGCTACGGAGCCAGCACCACGGCATCTTCGATGCCGTCCGGGCGCGCGACGGCGAGCTTGCGGGCCGCCTGCTGCGCGAACACATCGAGTGGTTCTACCTTCGGGCGCAGGAAGCCACCCCGCCGCAATCCCCTCCCACCCCGTAACACCTTGGAGCACCCCATGACCGCCACGGCCGCCGCCGCACCCCTGATCGACCAGCTGAACCTCGACACGGTCAGCACACGGGACCTGGACCGCCGGGCCATGGCGCACGACGCGTCCCACTACCTGCTGATCCCCCAGGGCGTCGCCACCCCGCGCAACGCCGACGACGTCGGGCAGCTGCTGCGCCGCAGCCGCGAGCTCAACCTGCCCGCCACTTTCCGTTCCGGCGGCACGAGCCTCTCCGGCCAGGCGCTCAGCGACAGCCTGCTGATCAACACCCGCCAGCATTTCCGCGGCATCGAGGTCCTCGACGGCGGCGCCCGCGTCCGCGTCCAGCCCGGCGCCACTATCCGCAGCGTCAACGCCCGCCTGGCCGCGTTCGGCCGCAAACTCGGCCCCGACCCGGCGAGCGAAATCGCCTGCACCGTGGGCGGCGTGATCGCCAACAATTCTTCCGGGATGGCCTGCGGCATGGAGTTCAACACCTACCGCACCCTGGAATCCATGGTCCTGGTGCTGCCCTCGGGCACGGTCATCGATACCGCCGACGCCGACGCGGACGCGCGCCTGCGCGAACTGGAGCCGGAACTCCACGAGGGCCTGCTGCGGCTGCGCCGCCGGGTGGCCGGAAACGCGGAGTCGGTGCGCACCATCACCTCGCTGTTCTCGATGAAGAACACGATGGGCTACGGGGTGAACTCGTTCCTGGACTACGAACGCGCCGTCGACATCCTGATGCACCTGATGATCGGCAGCGAAGGCACCCTCGGCTTCGTGGCGGAAGCGGTCTTCCGCACCGTCGAGGTCAAGCCCGCCGTCGCCACCGGGCTGCTGGTCTTCAACACGCTCGCCGCAGCCACGGCCGCCCTGCCCGAGCTGGTGGCATCCGGCCTGGCGACCATCGAACTGATGGACGCCGCCGCGTTGAAGGTCGCGCAGCTCGCTGCCGACGCGCCCGCGGCCATCCGTTCGCTCCCGGTCGAGGGACACACCGCGCTGCTGGTGGAACACCAGGGCGCCGACGCCGCGGAACTGACCGGCAAGCGTCACAACTCGCAGCCGCTCTTCGCGTCCCTGGACCTGGCCTCGCCGTTCGCGCTGACCACGGACCCGAAAGACCGCGCGGCACTCTGGCACGTGCGCAAGGGCCTCTACACGACGGTGGCCGGCGCCCGCCCCTCCGGAACCAACGCGCTGCTGGAAGACATCGTGGTTCCGGTTCCAGCCCTGGCGGATACCTGCGGCGAACTGACCCGGCTCTTCGCCGAACACCGCTACGAGGACTCGGTGATCTTTGGCCACGCGAAGGACGGCAACGTCCACTTCATGCTCAACGAGCGCTTCGACGACCCCGCCCAGCTGCTGCGCTACCAGGCCTTTACCGACGACATGGTGGACCTGGTCCTCGGCGCTGGCGGCTCGCTCAAGGCCGAGCACGGCACCGGGCGCATCATGGCCCCGTTCGTCCGCCGCCAGTACGGCGACGAGCTCTATGAAGTCATGCAGGAGATCAAAGGGCTGATCGACCCCGCCAATCTCCTCAACCCCGGCGTGCTGCTCGCGGAGGAGCCGCTTTCCTACGTTCAGAACCTCAAGGTGGCGCCGACGGTGGAGGAAGAGGTGGACCGCTGCGTCGAGTGCGGCTACTGCGAACCGGTCTGCCCGAGCAAGGACATCACTCTCACGCCCCGCCAGCGCATCGTGCTGCGGCGCGAGATGGCCGCCGCGGAACTGCGCGGCGACGACGCCTTGGCCGCCCGGCTGCGCAAGGACTACGAGTACGACGGCGTGCAGACCTGCGCGGCCGACGGCATGTGCGTCACCGCCTGCCCGGTGCTGATCAATACCGGGGACCTGGTGCGGCGGCTGCGGAAGGAAAACGCGAACGCCGTCGCGGAAGCCGGCTGGAGCGCCGCGGCGGACCACTGGGGCGCGGTCACGTCCGGCGGCGGCGTGGCCCTGACCGTGGCGAAGGCGATGCCCGCGCCGCTGGCCAAGGCAGCGACCGCCGTCGGCCGTGCGTTGCTGGGCGCGGAGACCGTTCCCGCCTACGACGCAGTGCTGCCCGGCGGCGGCTCCAGGCGCCGGCCGCGGCGCGACCCGGACAGCGTCGCCGTGTTTTTCCCCGCCTGCATCGGCACCATGTTCGGCCCCGCGGACACGCCCGGTGGCGCTGAGGGCGGTGCGGGCGGCCCCGCCAAGGGCTCGGCCCAGGCGTTCCTCGAGCTCTGCGAGCGCGCCGGCGTGGGGCTGACCGTTCCGGACGACATCGGCAGCCTGTGCTGCGGCACCCCGTGGAAATCCAAGGGCTTCGCGCAGGGCTACGCGGCGATGTCCGCGAAGGTCCTGGACGGCCTTTACGAGGCCAGCGGCCAGGGCCGGCTGCCGGTGGTGTGCGACGCCGCCTCCTGCACCGAGGGCCTGGAGACCATGAAGCGGCTCGCGGCCGAGGGCGGGGAACGGTACGCCGGGCTGCGGTTCGTGGACTCGGTGGAGTTCGTGCACCAGCACGTGCTCGGGCAACTGACCGTCACCGCGCCGGTGGGATCCATGGCCCTGCATCCGACCTGTTCTTCCACCCAGCTGGGGACCAACGGTGCGCTGATGGACATCGCCCGGGCCGTGACCGGGGACGTGTTTGTGCCGCTGAACTGGGGCTGCTGCGCCTTCGCCGGCGACCGCGGCCTGCTGCACCCGGAACTGACCGACTCCGCCACGGACAAGCAGGCCCGGGAAATCAACGAACGCGAGTTCGACGCCTACGCCTCAACGAACCGCACCTGCGAACTGGGCATGTCCAAGGCCACCGGCCACTCCTACCGGCACCTGCTGGAAATCCTGGAAGAGGCCACCCGTCCGGAGGGGTGAGGGGCGGGTGAGGAGCGGGTGAGTGGCCGGTTCGACGGTTCCGTGCCAATTCGACGTTTCAAGGCGTCGAATCCGCAGGGAACCGTCGAAGTGGCGGAATGGGGCCGTAGACTCGGCGCATGTCTGGTTTTGGGGGAACGAAGGCAGTCCGCTCCATTGCGGCATTCACCATCAGCCTGCTGCTGGCCGCGGGCCTGGGCGGCTGCACTTACGAGGATCCGGGCGATCCGCAACGCACGGCTAGCCAAAGCCACGGGGCGGCGCCCAGCACTGCGACGAAGGATCCCGATGTCCTGGCGGTGGAGGCGCGCAACTACGCGGAACTGGAGCGGCGCTTGGCGAAGGCTTTCGGGCCTGTGATCCTGGCCGACTCGGGCCCCGCCGACGGTCCGGGAGTGGGATTCAGCAAGGCTGCGGCCGTCCCGGCGGCCGGTCAGCATACTGTCACCATGGCCTGCGTCGGCATTCCGCATGCCCAGATCTACCTCTCCCAGGACACGGACAGCGGAACCGAGCATACGGTATTCGAGGTTGACTGCTCACGGACCCAGACGCAGGTAGTTCAGCTGGCGGAAGGGCCCGTCGGCGCCCAGCTCACCCGCGTCCACCCGGACGGCTCCTGGACCGGGGCGGTTGCCGGGATCAGGATCACCGCTCCATGAGAGTCGAGGGCTGGAACATCACGGTCTTCCTGCTACTCCTGGTGGCTGCAGCCGTTGTGGTGCAGGGCGTGACGTTGCTTGTCGCGTGGGCAGTCCGGCTGCTCCGGCGGCGAAGCAGTGGCGGCGGCTCCGGGGCACCCCCTCCCTGAGGCTTGCCTGCTCGGTCAGCAGCCCTGGCAAGTCAACCCGGCCTTCCCCAGGGACCCGTTTCGACGGTTCCCTGCGCACTCGACGTTGAGAAGCATCGAGTGGGCAGGGAACCGTCGAAACGGCGGCGCAGGCAGGCTCCAAGCGCACAAAAAACCCCTCCGTCCCGGGCAAAATCGCGGGGAATGGAGGGGTTCGTGGGGCCCCCTGTCGGATTCGAACCGACGACCCCCGCTTTACAAGAGCGGTGCTCTGGCCAACTGAGCTAAGGAGGCAATCCGCCGTCGTCGCCTGACCGAAAATCCGGCCCGACGCTGACTGCTAGATAAGGGTAGCCCACGGACCCCCGCCGGAGAAAAATGCCGGAAACGAGACAGCCCGGCCCCGGACGGATCCGGGGCCGGGCTGCTGTTTCGTGCGGCGGTTACTTCTTGGCGTCCACCGCGGCCTGCAGGAACTGCTCGAACGGGGTCTGTGCGCTGGCGCCCTTGCCCCACTGCTTGCCCTCGACGAAGACCGTCGGCGTACCCGTGACACCGATGGCCGCCGCCTCCTGGGTGGTGTACTTCACGTACGGGCGGTACGTCTTGTCATCCACGCACTTGTCGATGCTCTTGGCCCCGACGTCGGTCGCCATCGTCTTGAGCTCCGCGTCGGAGAGGCCCGCAGTGCCCTCGGCCGGCTGCTTGGCGAACAGGGCGTCAACGAAGTCCGAGTACTTTTCCGGGGATTCGTTCACGACACAGGCCGCGGCATTGGCGGCCCGCGAGGAGTAATTGGTGCTGGAGCGGCTGTCCAGGAAGCCCAGCGGACGGTACTCGACCGTAATCTTGCCCTCGTTGCGCAGCTTGGTGAGGGTGGGGTTGTACTGCGCCTCGAAGTTCTTGCAAACCGGGCAGATGAAGTCGATGTAGAGGACCACCTTGACCGGTTTGCCGGCCTCGGCCTCGGCGCCGGGTGCCTTGATGTCGGCGGGAGGCGTCGCGGCGGGCGAGGGCAGATCCGCGACATTGACGGTGGCCGGTTCGGTCTTCGCCACTGCGGTGTTGGCCAGCAGGGTGACGCCGCCGTGGACGTTGCCGTTGGCCGGCGTCGGGCCGGAGTCGGCTACCGGGGCGTTGTTCTTGATGTTCGAGGTGACCACCAGGGCCACAATCACGATGATGGCGACGACGGCGGCCACGATGCCCCAGCCGATGAGCAGCTTGTTGCGCTTTTCCTTCTTCAGCTGCGCCTCGCGGATCTCACGGGCTTTCTCGCGGGCCGCGGCGGTGCGCTCCGCTTTGGACTGACGGGGTTCGTTTGCGGCGCTCATTGGTTCCTCGTGTCGATCGGCCTGGGATGGTCCACTGGGTGGCAACTTCATCATTTTAGGGGAGAAACCTGAGGAGCTTGCGCTTTCAAGTTTCCTTCCGTGTGCCCAACGGACGAATAGCACAGAAGATTCCGCCCGGCTAGGGTGGATGAGAGCCACAAGCGACCCCAGGGGGCACCAATGCAAGCAACCGAGAGCGTTGAGCAGCGCGCCGAGCAGGAGACTGCACAGACAGCCGACGGGGGGCAACACACCGAGCCCGCCACCGAAATGCACGCCAACGCGTCGGAGCCAGGCGCCACCTTCGATTTCATGGTGGTGTCCAACCGCATGCCGGTCGACCGGTGCTCCCCGGATGAGCCCGGCTGCGAGGACGGCTGGCGCCGTTCCCCCGGCGGCCTGGTGACCGCGCTGGCGCCGATGATGACCAAGACCGACGGCGCCTGGGTGGGCTGGCACGGCGCCCCCGACGAGCACCTCGAGCCGTTCAGCCACGGCGGCATCGACCTCATCCCGGTCCAGCTCAGCACGCGGGACATCGAGCTCTTCTATGAGGGCTTCTCCAACGCCACGCTCTGGCCGCTCTACCACGACGTGATCGCCCCTCCCGAGTTCCACCGCGCCTGGTGGGACTCGTACCGCAAGGTCAACAAACGGTTCGCCGACGCCGTCGTCCGCCATGCCGCCAAGGGCGCCACTGTCTGGGTGCAGGACTACCAGCTGCAGCTGGTCCCCAAGATGCTCCGCGAGGCGCGCCCGGACCTCAAGATCGGCTTCTTCAACCACATCCCGTTCCCGCCGCCGGAGATTTTCGCGCAGCTGCCGTGGCGCCGCGCAATCATCGACGGGCTCCTGGGCGCGGACCTGGTGGGCTTCCAGCGCAGCAGCGACGCCGGGAACTTCATGCGCTCCGCCCGCCGCTTCCTCGGGGCCAGCGTCAAACAGCAGCAGGTCCACGTCAAGGGCGCCGACGGCGAAACCACGCACATTGCCCGCGCGCAGGCCTTCCCGATCTCCATCGACGTGAAGCAGATCAGTGAACTGGCGCGGAAGCCGGAGATCATCGAGCGCGCCAAGCAGATCCGCCGCGACCTCGGCAACCCCAAGACCATCCTGCTGGGCGTCGACCGGCTGGACTACACCAAGGGCATCCGGCACCGGCTCAAGGCCTACGAGGAACTCCTGCAGGACGGAAAGGTCACGGTGGAGGACGCCTCCCTGATCCAGGTTGCCAGCCCCAGCCGCGAACGCGTCGAACAGTACCGACTGCTGCGCGAAGAAGTGGAAGGCACCGTCGGCCACATCAACGGCACCTACGACACGATGCAGAACACCGCCGTCCGGTACCTGCACCACAGCTACCCGATCGAGGAAATGGTGGCCCTGTACCTGGCCGCCGACGTCATGCTCGTCACCGCCCTGCGAGACGGCATGAACCTGGTCGCCAAGGAATACGTCACGGCCCGGACCAACAACGACGGCGCCCTGGTGCTCAGCGAATTCGCCGGCGCCGCGGACCAGCTCAAACAGGCGCTCCTGATGAACCCGCACGACATCGACGGCCTCAAGGACACCATCATGAAGGCGGTCAACATGCAGCCCGCCGAGGCCGCTCGCCGGATGCGCGCGATGCGCAAGCAGATCCTCACCCACGACGTCGACCTCTGGTCCGCGGACTTCCTCAGCGCGCTCAAGGAAAAGGTGGTCCGCGATGACTCCTGAGCCCAACCCAGCCCGGACCAGCCTCTCCCTCTCCCCCGAACTGCTGGCGGCCGTGCACCGCGTCGCCGGCACGGAACAGCTGTTGGTAGCCATGGACTTCGACGGCACCATGGCCCCGCTGGTGGACCATGCGGGGGACGCCCGGGCACTGCCCCGCTCGGCCGCCGCCTTCGCCGCCCTCGCGGAGTTGCCGCGGACGACGACGGCGCTCATCTCCGGCCGGGCCCTGGACAGCCTGCGGGCGGTCGCCTCGCCGCCGGAGAACACCCTGCTGATCGGCAGCCACGGCGCGGAAGTCTGGATGGGCCCCGGTTCCACCGCACTCCAGCTCGACGACGCGCAGCGGGAACTGCTCGCGGACGTGCGGCGGATCCTGGCCGAGATCGTGGACGTCGCGCCCGGCACCCTGCTCGAAGACAAGCCCGCCGGCGTCGTGCTGCATACCCGCCTGGCCGCCGACGACGTCGCCGAGGATGCCGTGGCGGCCGCCAAGGCCGCCCTGCAGGACCGCGCGGGCGTCTTCCTCAAGACCGGAAACCGTGTGCTGGAAACCGCCGTCGTGCACGCCTCCAAAGGCGAGGGGATCTCATTCCTCCGCCAGGCCACCGGGGCCACCGCAGTCGTCTTCGCCGGCGACGACACCACGGACGAGGACGCCCTGGGCAGCCTCATCCGCGGGGACCTGGGCGTCAAGGTCGGATTGGACTTCACCCAGGCTGAGTTCCGGGTGGAGGCGCCTGTGCATGTCTCCGAGTTTCTGGAAGCGCTGCTGCGGGAACGGCGAAAGGCCGTCGGCGCCTAGGCAGTCGCCGCTCCGCTCCTGGACGCCTTCACCACGGCGCTCCCGGCACATCCTGTTGATGACCGCCTGCCCTCGCTAGACTTAAATTGCGCCGCACAAGACGCAGATTTCGTTTCGGGAAGGAACGATCATGACCAAGAACAGCGGCAAGGAAAACACCTCGGATGCAGCCGGTTCCGGCACGAACCCCGAGGAAAAAGACCTCCGGGGCCGGTACGTCGAAGGCGACTTCGGCAAGTCCGGCGCACAGTCCGGCCGGCACGCGGACGACGAGGAAGGCCAGTACATTGAAGGCAACTACGGCGCGGCGGGATCCGAAGGTGGACTGCCCGAACCGCTAGGCGACAAGGCCCGGGAATCGGGACGCTACGTCAGGGCGGACTACGGCGGGGCCGGATCTGCGCCGGCGCGCACCGCGGACTCGGAAGTCGGACGGTATTCCGAGGGCAACTACGGGACCGATGGCACGGTGGACCCCACGCGCAAAGCCCGCCCGCGAAAAGAGTCGGAACCGAACCCAACTGACTCACATTAGCTGACGATCAAGGCCTCAACGCCCATTAGCTGGATGCGGACTCCGGTTCGTAACCAATCAGCCAGTGAAGTCCGTGGCGGTCGACGACCTGGCCGTCTGAGGCGCCCCACGGCTTCGGGCCCAGGGGGTCCACCACCCGGCCGCCGGCCGAGAGCTTGTCGAACCACTCGTGCAGGACGGCCGGCGCGGCGGTCCCCAGGAGTGAGAGCATCAGGCCTTCGCACCGGACACCCTGCTGGCCCGCCGCCACATCCGATCCCGCCAGGGCTACAGGGCCGTTAAGCTGCCCGTGCGCGATGGCATCCGGCGGGCCGTCGGTGCGGTTGAACTCCTGATACGTAAACAGGGACAAGCCCCCGCCGAAAACGTCCGCGTAGAAGCCAAGCGCCTCCCGCGCCGTGCCGGGGAAGCTGACATAGATCTGCAAGGCCGTCATGGGCACAGCATACAGACCGCCCGGAGAGCCTGAGTGCGCAACCTCACCTGTGACATCCGTAACTTTTTAGCCCAAAAGCCAAAAATCTGACATACTCTGTATGTGATGTGGCGCACAACTACCGTGCGGCGTCATTGGATGCTCCTCGGCCTTGGCCGGGGAGCATGCGCATCCACCTCCGGATGCCACAACTGAATATGAAGAACCATTCACTACGGATCGTCCGGCACGTACCTGCCGGTGAAGGGATTGATAACTGTGGCTACAGTTACTTTTGATAACGCTACGCGTCTGTACCCGGGCACAGAGAAGCCCGCTGTTGACAAGCTCAACATTGAAATCGCCGATGGCGAGTTCCTGGTCCTCGTTGGACCCTCCGGCTGCGGAAAGTCCACCTCGCTGCGCATGCTCGCAGGCCTTGAGGACGTGAACTCCGGCCGGATCCTGATCGGTGACCGCGACGTCACGGACGTCCCGCCGAAGGACCGCGACATCGCCATGGTCTTCCAGAACTACGCCCTGTACCCGCACATGACGGTCGCGGACAACATGGGCTTCGCGCTTAAGATTGCCGGCGTCAGCAAGGAAGAACGCGCCGAGCGTGTCCGTGAAGCCGCCAAGCTCCTGGACCTCGAGCCGTACCTGGACCGCAAGCCGAAGGCCCTCTCCGGCGGCCAGCGCCAGCGTGTCGCCATGGGCCGCGCAATCGTGCGTAACCCGCAGGTGTTCCTGATGGACGAGCCGCTGTCCAACCTGGATGCCAAGCTCCGCGTGCAGACCCGCACGCAGATCGCGTCGCTGACCCGCCGCCTCGGCGTCACCACCGTCTACGTCACCCACGACCAGGTCGAGGCCATGACCATGGGCGACCGCGTCGCTGTGCTCAAGGACGGCCTGCTGATGCAGGTGGACACCCCGCGCAACCTCTACGACAAGCCGAAGAACGTCTTTGTCGCCGGCTTCATCGGCTCCCCCGCCATGAACCTGCTCGAACTCCCCGTTGTCGACGGCGGCGTGCAGTTCGGGGGCACCGTTTACCCGGTCCCGCGCGATGTCCTTGAGGACGCTTCCGGCTCCACCGTCACGCTGGGCACCCGTCCGGAAGACCTCGAGACTGCGCCGCAGGGCGAGGGCCTCCAGGTCGAGGTCGACGTCGTCGAAGAACTCGGCGCCGACGCCTACGTCTACGGCCACACCACGCTGGACGGCAAGGACCACGACATCGTGGCCCGCGTCGACGGCCGCCGTCCCCCGATGAAGGGCGAGACCGTCTGGGTCCGCCCGCAGTCGGGCCACGTGCACCTGTTCGACACCAAGACCGGCCTGCGCCTGGGCGAATAGTCCCCACCGGCCCCCTAACCTCGCTTCGCTTCGGTTAGGGATCCCTGCCGGCGTGGGCCCACCCACCGGCCCCCTAACCTCGCATCGCTTCGGTTAGGGATCCCTGCCGGCGTGGGCCCACGTCAGCATCCGACGGCGGTCCTCCTCCGGGAGGGCCGCCGTCGGCCGTTAACCGGCAGATTTTAGGCGAGGCCCGCCCTCGTACGGGAGAATTGCGTTATGACCGAGGAAAACCGCATGACCGAGGACAACGGTGCCCAGTGGCACGACGAACCCACTGACTACGGCCAGATCGGCAAGCTGCCCCGGTACGAGGCCGCCAGCGCCAACGACAAGGCCGTCTCCAGTTCGCTGAGCATCACCGCCGCGGCCACGGAGCCCGAACTGCTGGACCTGCCCTGGCACATCGCCCTGGAGGACTGGCCGGCGGAATACCTCGCCGCCCTCCCCCGCGGCATCTCCCGGCACATCGTGCGGTTTGCCCACCTGGGCGGCTCGGTGATCGCCATCAAGGAAACCTCGGAGCACATCGCCCGGCACGAGTACCACATGCTCCGCAAGCTCGCCCGGCTGGATGTCCCCTGCGTGGAGCCGGTCGCTGTCATCACCGGCCGCACCACCCCGGAGGGCCGGCCGCTGAATCCCGTGCTGGTCACCCGGCACCTGAAGTTCTCCATGCCGTACCGCGCGCTGTTCTCGCAGATGCTGCGCAAAGACACCCTGACCCGCCTGATCGACGCCCAGGCCCTGCTGCTGGTCCGGCTGCACCTGATCGGCTTCTACTGGGGCGACGTCTCGCTCTCCAACACGCTCTTCCGCCGCGACGCCGGCGCCTTCGCGGCCTACCTCGTGGACGCCGAAACCGGCGAGCTGTACCCGGACCTGTCCACCGGACAGCGCGAGTACGACCTGGAAATCGCCCGGGTCAACATCGCCGGAGAACTGATGGACCTGCTCGACGGTGGCCTGATCGAGGAAAAGGTCGATCCGGTCGCCACCAGCGAGCTCATCATGGAGAGCTACCGGCGGCTCTGGACCGAGCTGACGGAAAAGGAATCCTTCGAAATCGGTGAGCGCTGGCGGGTGGCCGCACGCATCCGCCGGCTCAACGAACTGGGCTTCGACGTCGAGGAATACGCCATCAAGACCACGCAGAACGGCTCCACGATCCAGCTTCAGCCCAAGGTGGTGGACGCGGGGCACCATCAGCGCCGGCTGCTGCGCCTGACCGGCCTCGATGCGCAGGAAAACCAGGCCCGGCGGCTGCTGAACGACATGGACTCCTTCCGGGCGGATAACAACCCCGGCATGGACGAGGAATACAGCGCGCACCTGTGGGTAAGCCAGATCTTCGAGCCGATCGTCCGGTCGATCCCGCGCGACCTCTCCGGGAAGCTCGAACCGGCGGAGGCCGTGCACGAGATCCTGGAACACCGCTGGTACATGTCCGAGAAGGAGAACCGGCACATTCCGCTGGCCGAGGCTGTGCAGTCCTACATCGATTCCGAGCTCCGGCACCGCCGGGACGAGGCCGCGATCATGCTGAACCCGGACACCGAACTGCTCAAGATCCTGGAAGTCGAAACCGAGGAGTCCCGGTACGGCGACGACGAGGCGATCGACGAATACCCGGACTCCGACGACTGAACACCCGCTTCCCGGCCCAACTAGCTCGCATTAGTTGTCGCTTTGAGAGTTCACAACGACAACTATTGCGAGCTAGTTGGGTGGAACCGGTTCCGGCACAGCCGGGCTAAATCGCCTTGCCGGGGTTAAGGATCCCGGCCGGGTCGAAGAGCTCCTTGATCCGGCGCTGCAGTTCGCGCACCGGTTCCTTCTGCTCCAGGCCCAGCCAGCGCAGCTTGTACTGGCCGACGCCGTGCTCCCCCGTGATGGTGCCGCCCATCGCGAGGGCCACGGTGACCGAGTTGTCCAGGGCCGCTCCCAGCCGTTCCATGGCCGCGGCGTCCACCGCATCGCCGGCCCGGTCCACCCAGAAGGTGGGGTGCAGGTTGCCGTCACCGGCGTGGGCCACCACCTTGAGCTCGACCTGGTGCCGCACGGCCATCGCCTCCAGCTCCGCAACGTAGTCCACCAGCCGGGACCGCGGCACGGCGACGTCCTCGCCCACCCGGTATTCGTCGTCGACCTCGACGCCGCGGCTGTTGCGGCGGAGTTCCACCAGCTGTTCGGCCTCGGCACTGGCTTCCATGGTCACCACCGCTCCGCCTGCGGCCAGCAGCGGCCGGATCGCGGCGGCCTCCGCGGCGGCGCCGAAACCGTCGGTCTGGATCAGCAGCAGCGAGGCGCCCCGCGAGGCCAGGTCCGAGCCGTGGGCGTCGTCGAGCTGGGCGAGCGAGCCGCCGTCGAGCAGTTCCATGATGGCCGGCTGCACGCGCGCCTTGCCCACCGCGAGGACGCCCGCCGCGGCGCTGCGGAAGTCGGGATAGAACGCGGCGATGGTGTGGACTTCCCGGGGCAGGTACTTCAGCCGCACCGTGATCCCGACGACGATCCCGAGGGTGCCCTCGGAGCCCACGAACAAGCCCGTGAGGTCGTAGCCGGCCACACCTTTGAAGGTCTGGTGCCCGGTATGGATCAGCGTGCCGTCCGCCAGCACGACGTCGAGCGCCAGCACGGAGTCCCGCGTTACCCCGTACTTCGCGCAGCGCAGGCCGCCGGCGTTCGTGGCGACGTTCCCACCAATGGTGGAGATCCGGTAGCTGGCCGGGTCCGGCGCGTACATCAGGCCGTGCATCGCAGCGGCGTCGTTCAGTGCGGCGTTGATGACGCCGGGTTCGACGACGGCGGTCTCGTCGTCCGGGTTGAGGTCCAGGATGCGGTTCATCCGTTCCAGGCTGAGGACCACGCAGCCTTCGCTGGCGTGGGCGCCCCCGGAGACCCCGGTGCCCGCGCCGCGGGGCACCAGTGGAATCCGGTGGGCGGCACAGGCACGGACGGCGGCCTGGACGTCCGCCACCGATTCGGCCAGGACCACGGCCTGCGGGAGCTGGTAGTCCAGTACAGGCGCCTGGTCCACGGCGTACGCCGCCAGGGCCGCCTCATCCACGGTGACCTTCGCCCCGCCCAGGGCGGACGTCAACTCCTCAACAATGCCGCGCATGCGCTCTCCAGTTCTCCGTCGAATCCGGCCGTCAGTCTCGCCCTTCAGTCTAGGGTGCCGGCAGCACCACGCCCGGCAGCACCCAGAGGGCGGCCGCTGGGCCGCCACTGCGGAAGAGCGCGCCTGCGGCCCCCGGCTCCGCCACGATGTCGCCGGCAGCAAAGACATGCGGTTGCGCAAGCGCGGCGAGCTGCCCGGCGGAGAGCAGGCCAGTGGCGAGTTCGACGTCTGCGGCGGTCCTGGCCACGACCACCAGCACCGTGCTGTCCGCGGTTTCCCGCACAAAGGCCAGCGCGTCCCCCTGCGCGTGCAGCCAGCGGAGTCCGCCGCCGGTGAGGGCGGGCTGTTCCCGGCGCAGCGCGGTAAGCGCGGCATACGTGCCACGGAGGTCGGCCAGGATCCGCGCGGGGTCGGTCCAGGGCATGGGCGTGCGGGAAAACTCCCCGTTGTCGCCCTTGAGCCCGAACTCGTCCCCGGCAAACACCACCGGCACGCCGGGCAGGGTGAACATCAGCACAGCGCCCAGCTGCTGGCCGCCGTCGATCATGACCGTGGCGGCCCGGGCGGTGTCGTGGCTATTCAGGGCATTCATGTTCTGCTGCCGGACGTCCCAGCTGAAGGCGGCGGCCAGGTCCTGGTGCGTGGCGAGGAAATCTTCAGCCCCGATCCGGTTGGGCCCGGGCAGCGGTGTGCCGAAGAAGTTGACGTGCCCGGCGTCGCCGGAGAGCCAGGCCCACAGCGGGCGGGTGAAATTGGAGTACGTCATGGCGCCGTGCCAATGTTCGCCGCTGAAATCCGGAGCGGCGTCGTTGGTCGCCTCCGCCAGCAGCGCCGCGTCCGGGTTGATCCCGCGGACCCGCTCCGCGATCAGCCGGGCCACTTCCTGATTGAGGTCGGTCGCCCCGAGCCGTCCGGTCATGTTGCCGACGTCGATCCGCCAGCCGTCCAGGCTGAACGGCGGGCGGAGCCAGCGGGCTACCGGGGATTTGTCGTCCAAGACGAACTTGTCCCGCAGGCCGGCCGAGGACCAGTTCAGCTTGGGCAGCGACGGCACGCCGTACCAAGCCTCGTAGGAGCTGTGGTCCTCGTTGAAGTAGTAGTAGTCGGCTTCCTCGGAGTCCGGTGCCGCCAGGGCGCGCTGGAACCATTCGTGCGCGTCGCCGGAGTGGTTGGCGGTGAGGTCCCCCATCACTTTCAGGCCGCGGGCGTGGGCCGCTTCCACGAGTTCGACCAGGGCCGCGTCGCCGCCCAGCAGCGGGTCCACCATGGAAAAGGTCGAGGCGTCATAGCGGTGGTTGGACCGCGCGGGAAAGAACGGCGTCAGGTAAATGATGTCCGCCCCGAGCCCCTGGATGTGGTCCAGGTGTTCCGTGACACCGTGCAGGTCGCCGCCGTAGAACTGGAAGGGTGTCTCGGCGGACGAGCCTTGCACTTCGGTGCCGTCCCAGTCGCTGGGCACGGCCCAGTCCGGGACCGGCTGCGCCGCTGCCCGGGCCGAGCGCGCGAAACGGTCCGGGAAGACCTGGTACATGGTGCCTTGGCGCAGCCACGGCGGGCCGGCCGGGAACGTAGTCAGCCGGAAGTCCGCGTAGTCGGAGACGTCCCTGCTGAACAGGCCCTGCGCGTTGAGGGTCCAGTACCGCGCGTCGGCCTCGATCAGGAACCGGTAGCGGGCCACCGGGTTGGTGACCGCCATGTCAGCTTCCCACCACACCCAGCCGTCGGCCTCGCCGATGTTCACGCAGCCCGTGTACCGGGGTTCGCCGTCGTGCACGGAGCGGAGCCAGACCCGGCTGGCCCGGCCCCACGCGTCCGGGATGCGGATCCGGAGCCGGGCCGCGGCTCCGGCCTCCACCGTTTGCGGTGCGTGCAGGCCGGACCCGTCGTGGTGCGGCAGCAGCCCGGCCATGCCAGCGCCGGACATGCCTAGCCCTTCACCGAGCCCTGCGTGAGCCCGCTGACGATGTAGCGCTGCAGGAACAGGAACAGGGCCATCACCGGGATGGCGCTGATGACCGCGCCGGCGGCAAAGACACCCCAGTTCTCGGAGCGCTGCTGCGCCACGAAGGAGTAGAGCCCGACGGCGAGGGTCTGGCTGTCCGGGTCCGTGAGCACCACGGACGCGATCACGAATTCGCCGGAGATGCCGATGAAGGACAGCAGCCCCACGACGGCCAGGATCGGCGTGACCAGGCGCATGATAATGCCGAAGAAGATCTGGCTGTGGCTCGCACCGTCAATCTTGGCGGCCTCGTCCAGGGACTGCGGCACGGTGTTGAAGAAGCCGTACATCAGGTAGGTGTTCACGCCCAGGGCGCCGCCCAGGTAGACCATGATCAGGCCCAGCTGGCTGCCCAGGCCCAGGGCGGGGATGACCTCGGAGATGCCGCTGAGCAGCAGGAAGATGGCGACGACGGCCAGCAGCTGCGGGAACATCTGCAGCAGGAGCAGGCTCAGCAGGCCCACCCGGCGGCCCGTGAAGCGCATCCGGGAGAAGGCATACGCGGCCATCGCCCCGAGGAACACCGTGGCCGCGGAGGTCACGCCGCCCACCACCATGGTGTTCAGGAACCACTGCGCAAAGGGCCGCGAGGGCATGTCGAACAGGGCGGTGAAGTTCCCGAAGTCGATCTTGCTGAACAGCGCGTTGGAACCCACCAGGGTGCCGGTGGAGTTCAGTGCCGCCGAGAGCACGTAGAGCAGCGGGAAGACGGCGAAGATCGTCACGATGACGCCCACCAGGTGGCGCCAGCCCTTGTCCTTGAACCAGACGCCGAAGGGGCGCCGGCGCTGCAGCGACTTGAGGTATTCGACGTCGGTGGTGCCGGTGGTGATGCCCTGCTCGGCCTGGTGCGCCGGAGCCGCGGTGCGCGGTGCTGACCCGTTCATGAGTTCACGTCCTCGAGTGCCTTGGTCTGCTTGAAACTGATGGCCGAAACGGTGGCCACGATGATGAAGATGATGATGGCGAGGGCGCTGGCCAGGCCGTAGTCACGGCCGGTGCCCTGCCCGAAGGCAACCTTGTAGACGAGGGTGATCAGGATGTCGGTGGCTCCGATGTCCCGGTCGGTGTCGGCGAACCGGGGTCCGCCGCCGGTGAGCATGAAGATCACGTTGAAGTTGTTGAAATTGAAGGCGAAGGAGGAGATCAGCAGCGGGGCGATCGAGACCAGCAGCAGCGGCAGCTTGATGGAGCGGAACACGCGCCACGGGCCGGCGCCGTCCATCCGGGCGGCCTCGTCCAGTTCGTTAGGCAGCGACTGCAGGGCGCCGGTGCAGACCAGGAACATGTAGGGGAAGCCGAGCCAGAGGTTGACCACCAGGACGCTGATCTTGGCCAGGACCGGATCCGTAAGCCAGCCGATCGAGGCCCCGCCAAGCAGGGTCTGGTTGAGCCAGCCGAACTCCGGGTTGAGGATGCCGGACCAGACCAGGCCGGTGAGGAACGCGGGGAAAGCGTACGGCAGGATCATCAGGATCCGGTACACCTTCTTGCCCTTGAGGTCTTCGCGGTTGAAGGTGATGGCCAGGAACAGGCCCATGGCGAAGGTCAGCGCGACGGAGGCCACGGCGAAGGTGAAGGTCCAAAGGATGACGCCCAGCAGGGGTCCGCGCAGGCTCGGGTCGGTGAAGGCGCGGGCGAAGTTCTCCATCCCGACGTCGATCTTCCAGCCGGTGGACAGTGTCTCACCGTTGTCCGCGGCGAAGGCGCCCTTGCCGTTGTCGCGGTAGACCGCACCCGTGGTGGTGTCGGTGAAGGTGTCAGCGGCCGCGTCGTACTTCAGCGCCGGCTTGAACTGGTAGGCGTTGCTGCCGTCCGCGGTGCGCAGCGTGCCGTCGGCCGGGTTCGCGGAGACCGGCACGGTGATGTCCAGGATGCTTTGCTGGTTGGCCACGATTTCCTGGAAGTTCAGGGTTTGGTAGCCGTCCAGCGTCTTGGCCTTGCCGGTGGAGTCCTTGACGGCCCCGGAGACCTCCTTGAGCGGCGTCTCGGTGCTGCCGAGCGAGACCTTGCCCTGCGGGTCCGTGAAGAGCAGGTAGAAGGAGTTGTCCTTGGCCAGCACGGCTGTCTTGTAGGCCGGGGAGTCGGGTACCCGCTTCTGTGCGGTGAGCTGGATGGCGGCGATCGCGTCATCCTTGGTGCTGTTGTGGCCGTCGCCGTAGTTGGTGAAGGCGATGTAGCCGCTGAACATGACCACGAAGACCTGGAAAACCAGCAGGAAGAGCACGCCCGGGGCCAGGTACTTGGCGGGCAGGCCGCCCTTGCGCAGGTAGATCCAGTTGATCACCACTACGACGGCGGCGGAGACTCCCAGGGCCAGCCAGGACTGGCTCAGGAAGAGCATGATCAGGACGTAGACAGCGAGGGCATCGACAAGGCCCAGCAGCACGATCTTGGCGATGGTGCCCTTCACCCCCTCGGGGCCGGTCCGGCGTTGGCGGAGGGTTCTGGCCTGCCGGCCGGAGGTTGTGGTGGCGGGGTCCGGGGCGGACGACGCTGCGGGCTCGGTGTCCTCGCGGAGTTCGGTTTCTGACATGGCTGTCTACAGTCCTTGGGAGAAGCTGGGGTGATGCAGGAACGGGCCGGGCAGCCTGGTGGCCGCCCGGCCCGGTGCTGCCGGTTCCCGGCGCGTGGAAGCGTCAGGAACCGGCGCGGGGACTAACCCTTGATTTTGCTCTTGATGCTGGCTGCCATCTTGGCCCAGTCAGCAGCCGGGTCGCCCTGGCCCTTGATCAGGGCGAGCTCGGTGGCTCCCCAGTCAGCCCAGACAGCACTCATTTCCGGGATAGCCGGCATCGGGACGCCGGTGGCGCCGATCTTGCCGAAGGCGGCAACAACCGGGTCGCTGGCTGCCTTGTCGAAGGAGGCCTTCAGTGCCGGCGGGCGGCCGCCGGCCTTGTACATGGAGTCCTGGGCTGCCTCGGAGGTCAGGTAGTTGGTGACGAACTCATTGGTGGCCAGGGCGTTGGCGCTCTTGGCGCTGATGAAGAAGCCGTTGACGCCGATGAACGGCTGGGCCGGCTGGTCGCCGGCGGTCGGCAGCTCGTCAACGGCGAACTTGATGCCCTTCTTCTGTACGTCCGGGAGGTTCCACGGGCCGGTCAGGTAGTACGGGGACTCGCCGGCGAGGAACTTCTCCTTGGCGATGTCACCGGTGATGTTGGAGTTGATGATCTTTTCGCCCTTGTCGCCCCAGGCGGTGAGCTTCTTGGCGAACTCGACGCCGGCAGCGTCGCCGATCAGGAGCTGCTTCGGGTCGTAGCCGCCGTCGGCAGCCTTGCCGAAGACCTGCGAGCCCATGGAGGCCTGCAGCGGGTACAGGTGGTACGGGTCGCCCTGCTTCGGGTCCATGCCGACGAGGAACGGGAACTTGGCCTTGCCGTCTGCGACTGCCTTCTTGCCGTTGGCAATGACCTCGTCCATGGTCTTGGCCGCGTCGGGCACGATGGCCGTGTTGCGCAGCAGTGCGATGTTTTCGATCGCGTAGGGAACACCGTAGACCGAGCCGTTGAAGGACATGGCCTTGATCGAGGACTCCTGGAAGGCGTCCTTCTTGTCGCCAAGCTCGACGGGTGCGATCACGCCGTTCTGGACGAACTTGCCTACCCAGTCGTGCGGGCCGACGATGAGGTCCGGGCCCTTGCCCGTCGGGACCTGGGTGATGAAGTCGTCGCGCACAGCTGCGAAGTCCTTGACGACGAGCTTCACGTCGATTCCGGTGTCAGCCTTGAACTTCGCGGTGATGTCCTTCAGAGCGGGTGAACGCTCGGCGTCGACCCACATGGTGATCGTGCCGGCGCCGCCGGACTTGAGGTCCGGCTTCGCGGAGGCGGAGGCCGTGGCCGTGGCCGGACCGGAGGCTGCTGCGCCGCCGCAGGCGCTGAGCGCCAGCGCTGCAACAACGGAGATCGCACCGGCCGTGAATACCCGGCGGCTGGTTCCGGTTGTGAGGGTGTTCTGCACCTTCATTGGTGTCCCTTTCATAAAATCCTGCATCCACGCGTAGGGCTCTTCGGAAGTCTCCTGGGCCCGGTGGCATCGTCGGTGATGTGGCTCACAGCTGCAAGCGCTTCCAAGCTACACGGTGATGGACGCTTTGGAAAGTCATTCTAGCGTGGCGTGTCGCGGGGCGGCGACCACGCTGGGAGACTGCGAGACACCTCTAGAAGGCCTAGTGGCGCGGAACATACGGGCCCATGCCGCGGATCCACCCCAGGCTCCCCGAGCAGACTCAAAAGATTTATTGACTGGAAGCGTTTTCAATTTGGACGTCGGGGACTTACGATTACCGGCATGTCCGTTGATTCAGTACTCACAGCCCCCGCCGCACTGGCCGGCCCGCTGACCCTGGTGCACGCTGCAGATGACACCCCCGGCTGGTGGCGCTCCGCCGTGATCTACCAGGTGTACCCGCGCTCGTTCCGGGACCTGAACGGCGACGGCGTCGGCGATCTGGCCGGCATCACCGCCGAACTCCCGCAGCTCGCCGAGCTGGAGATCGACGCGGTCTGGCTCTCGCCGTTCTACCGCTCCCCGCAGCGCGACGCCGGCTACGACGTCAGCGACTATTGCGACGTCGATCCCCTGTTCGGCACCCTGGCGGATTTCGACGCCATGATGGCCGAGGCCACGCGCCTCGGGCTGCGGCTGATCGTGGATCTCGTGCCCAACCACTGCTCGGACCAGCACTCCGCCTTCCAGGCGGCGCTGGCAGCCCCCGCTGGCAGCCCGGAGCGGGACATGTTCATCTTCCGGGACGGCCGCGGTGATTCCGGCGAGCAGCCCCCGAACAACTGGCAGTCGCACTTCGGCGGACCGGCGTGGACCCGGATCATCGAACCGGACGGCACCCCCGGCCAGTGGTACCTGCACCTTTTCGACACCTCCCAGCCCGACTTCAATTGGGACAACGACGCCGTCCACGCCGAATTCGAACGCGTCCTGCGCTTCTGGCTGGACCGCGGCGTCTCCGGCTTCCGGGTCGACGTCGCCCACGCACTCGTCAAGGCGCCGGGCCTGCCCGAATGGGGCGGCCGCGCCGACGGCAACAGCTCGCACGGCTTCCCCGGGCACGAAGCCCCGATGTTCGGCCAGCCGGCGCTGCATGACATCTACCGGACCTGGCGCCGGATCCTGGCCGAATACGGCCCCGACCGCATCCTCTGCGCGGAAGCGAACGTGGACCCGCTCCCCCGGCTCGCCGACTGGGTCCGCCCGGACGAAATGCACCAGGCCTTCAACTTCCCTTACCTGCACGCCGGCCTGGACGTGCACCGGATGCGCCACGTCATCACGGAGTCATTGACCGCCCTGGACGCCGTCGGTGCGCCGAGCACCTGGGTGCTGTCCAACCACGACGTCGTTCGGCACGCCACCCGCTTCGGCTACAACGGACCAGCGCCCCGCGACGGGGACGGCATCGGCCCCGCCGACGTGCAGCCGGACGAGGAACTCGGACGCTCCCGGGCTGCGGCGGCCTCCATGTTCATGCTGGGCCTGCCCGGCGGCGCGTACCTCTACCAGGGCGAGGAACTCGGCCTCCCCGACGGCATCGACATTCCGGACAGCCAGCGCCAGGACCCCACCTTCGGTCGGACCGGCGGCGAGCGTCTGGGCCGGGACGGCTGCCGGGTGCCGCTGCCATGGCGTTCCGGCGAGCCCCACGCGGGCTTCGGCGCCGGAGCGGATCCGTGGCTGCCGCAGCCGGCGAGCTTCGCAGAGCTGGCCCGGGACGCGCAGGCCGCGTCGCCGTCGTCGCACCTGTCCCTGTACCGGCGGATGCTGGCGCTCCGGCGCGAGCTCAGCCTCGGCCAGGGCTCCCTCAACTGGATTGAAAACTGGTGCACGGACACCTCGCTGGCCTACCTCAACGGCACCACCGCGGTGCTGCTGAACGTCGGGCAGGAACCGCTCGAACTGCCCGCCGGACAGGTGCTGCTGCGCAGCTCCGTGTCGGGGGAACAGGGTGAAGACGCCCATCGGTTAAGCTCAGGTGAAACTGTTTGGCTGGAAATCTACATCGAGGACACGGAGAGCTAAAAATGCCCGGCATCAAGGACGTCGCGGAACGGGCCGGCCTCTCCATCGCCACCGTTTCGCGCGCCTTGAGCGGCAAGGGCAATGTCTCGGCCCAGAGCCGTGAGCGCGCCCAGGCCGCCGCAACCGAACTCGGCTTTGTCCTGTCCTACCACGCCTCCAGCCTGGCGTCCGGGCGGAACCACAACGTCGGCGTCGTGGTTCCGTCCGTGCACCGCTGGTTCTTCTCCTCGGTGGTGGAGGGCGTATCCGCGACCCTGCTCGACGCCGGCTACGACCTCACGCTGTACAACGTCAGCGAGGGCGAGGAGCGCCGGCACAGCGTGCTCAACGACTTCCTGCTGCGCAAGCGCGTGGACGCGGTCATTGCGGTCTCCCTGGAGCTCAGCGAGGCCGAGATCCAGCAGCTGCTCGCCATCCACCGCCCCATCGTGGGGATTGGCGGGCCCCTGCCGGGCGCCTCGACGATCCGGATCAACGACTCGGGCATCGCCGAGGCGGCCGCCCGGCACCTGATCCAGCTTGGCCACAGCAGGATTGCGCATATGACCGGTGACGCGGCGTATGAGAAGGACTTCCGGCTGCCGGGCACGCGCCAGGGCGGCTTTACCAAGGCCATGCGCGACGCCGGGCTGACGATCCGTCCGGAATGGCTGGTCTCCGCCGACTTCACCATCCAGGGTGCGTACGCCAGCGCCCGTCAGCTGCTCGGCAGTTCCCCGGAACGCCCCACGGCGGTCTTCGCGGCCTCGGATGAGATGGCGATCGGCACCATCCTCGCCGCCCGCGACTTCGGACTGCGCGTTCCCCAGGATCTGTCCGTCATCGGCATCGACGGCCACGAACTGGGCGAACTATTCGGCCTCACCACCATCGACCAGGATCCTCGCGGTCAAGGGGCGATGGCGGTCCGCCGTCTGCTCGCAGGGCTCGACGGCGGCGCGGACACGGCGGCGGCGGACACCGAGTATCCGACGAAATTTGTGATCCGTTCCAGCACGGCCGTCCCGCCGGCCGACGCCGCACCCTTGCGCTAGCTGTACTCTGCCGGCGCTTCTGTAGCTTCTGGTGCTTCTAGTGCGCAGGGCGCGTCCAAGGGAAGTTCCATGATGATCTCCGAGCGGTCCGGATCAAGCGGGTAGGGTTCCCGCCGTCCGGTGTCCTTGAACCCGTGCCGGGAGTAGAACGCCTGGGCACGGCCGTTTGCCTCGTGCACGCCAAGTTCCAGCACGACGGCGCCGAGCTCATCCCGGGCACCGGCGATGGCCCGCCGCAGCATCTCGTCGGCCAGGCCGGAGCCCCGCAACTCCGGGCCCACGTAGACGCTGAGCAGCACTGCCTGGCGCGGACGGTCAGGATCCTGCGGGACCTTCGGCACAACGCGCATCAGTGCCCGCAGCCTGGCAGCGGCAAGGTCTTCACCGGCAGGCACTTTGACCTCGGCAGGCACCCCGCCGGCAGGGAGCGGCGAGGCGGAATGCGGGCTATCAGCCGGCTCCGCGGCATCTCCGGCCACGAGGGATACGCAACCCGAAGCCGCCATCAGCGCGGCGCGCTCCTGCCATTGCCGGTCCGTTTGCTCCCGGGCCGAGTCGAGGCTCTCCACGTAAGCCGTGGGCGCATCCTCCAGCATTTCCAGCCGTAGGGCGCGGTACTGTTTCCACTCCCCCGCTTCGAACCGACGGATCACGGGCCGGGTCACCGGCAGCTCACCGTCAGTCATCGGCGCCGCCCATAAACCGGACGAACCGCTGCAGCACGCCGGGCCAGCCCGTCTGGTAGTCCGCTCGCGTAGCGGCGGGGTCCTGCGCGCCCTCCCAGCCGCTGTGCACCAACCGGAGCTCGGTGCCGCCCTCAACGGCCAGGAAGGCCACCCGCAGCTCCGTGGACCACAGGGCCTGCGTCCCGGGATGCCAGGTGGCGTGGAAGGACAAGGGTGGCTGCCAGTCGTCGATGGACCCCCAGATGGCGGTCCTGCCGTCGTCTGCGGTCTCAAGAATGAGGCTTTCCTCGAACTCAACATAAGAGCCCAGGCCGTAGACGCTGTGGCCCTCGAGCGGCCACCAGAGGTGCGTGTGCTCGGTGAAACCCATGAAAGCCCGAGCCACGGGGCCGGGGACAACGACGGTGCATACCACCGGCTCCAGCCCTTCGGCCGGCTCGGGTTCCGGGGCTGCCGCGGCGTGGCTGAAGAGGTTATCCATAGGCATCAACTTTACAAGGGTCGGTGGTGTGCACGCCGGGAGTGCGGGAGGGGCGCTATACGTTTTTGGGGTTAAAGGGGGAGAGCCTCCAACCTGGTGGTTGGAGGCTCTCGACCTAATGTATGTCCGGCGGTGACCTACTCTCCCACACCCTCCCGGGTGCAGTACCATCGGCGCTGTGGGTCTTAGCTTCCGGGTTCGGGATGGGACCGG
>NZ_JBFRDC010000002.1:0-326599 GCF_052113385.1 Arthrobacter sp. YAF16 | reverse complement strand
GTCGCGGTAATCGATGGTGACCATGACCTGGGGCCGGAGCCCTCCGGTGGCGGGCAGTGCGCCGGAAGCCAGGGCCACTTTGCAGGCGCCGACCAGGCCGTCGAGGGATTTCTGCGGCCTCGACCGCCGGTCGAGCAGTGTTTCTTCGGCGCCTGCCACGCCGCCGGCCGCGCTGCCGGGTTCGCTGCCCGCTTCTGCGCCGGGTTCGCTGCCCGCGCTCCCGGTTGCCGCATTACCGGGAGCTTGGGTGCCGGTGCGGGGGTTGGTGGCGGTGTTCATCACGGTCAGCAGGTGTTCGAACTGTTCGGTGGTGGCGAAGATTTCCAGGTGTTGCAGGCCGTGGCGGGGTTTGCGGAGGAACGCGCCCTGTAACTGGCGCAGGACCTCCTCGGAGGGTTCGGCGCCGTCCTGGTCGATCGCGTCCGTCCAGCGCCTCGCGACCCGGGCCAGGAAATCCGGGTCGTGCTCCACTGCGGTGCGGGTCAGGGCGTGTTCCATCCGGGCGGCCGTTTCCGCATCGCACAGTGGCCGGACCCGGGCCAGGGCGAGGGTGATGATGGTCGCGGACCGGGACGGGACGGTACCGGCGGCCACGGCGTCGGCGAGTTCCTCGCGCAGGGGCGGGAGCGGCTGGCCGGTGATCCCGGTCCGCGGCAACACGTCCCCGGCCAGGGCCAGCCGGCGGTGGGCCTCGACGGCGGTGATCTGGAGCCGGTCCCGCAGGAACTCCCCGGTCTTGCGGTAACCGTCATCGAGGACCGGGGCGTTCTCGGCGGCGGCCTCCTTGCGGGTCCGGTCCACCGCCCCGGCAGCAACAACCTGCAGGTACTCCAAGGCCCGGGCAGCCTCCTCAACCCCGGCAGCGAACTCCACGGCCTCCCCGAACCCGAAAAGCGCCGCATCCCCGACCGCCGTCGCGGTCAACTCCCGTAACTGTCCCAGAACGCTACGCAGCGACGGGCCCCGGCGGACATCATCACCCGGCCGGCCGGCCGGACGAGCGATGAGGGCTGCACTGGTTCCCATGAATCAATCCTGCCGTGGACCTACGACATTATTGCCCGCACCGGAACAGCCGGCGCCTGCCTCGGACCGGGCGTGCGCGGGACCGGCCAGGGACAAAAAACGGACATCATCACCCGGCCAGCCGGCCGGACGAGCAATGAGAGCTGCACTGATTCCCATGAACTTAGTTAATCAGAGACCTCAGACATTATTAGGAGCAGCCGGTGCCGCCCAGCTGCGCGCTCCAACTACTCCTATCCGCCGCCGCTATTCGCGCAGGTCAAGAGTGAAACCCGGATAGTCCGGATAGTCGCCCGCACGATCGGCCGGGAACCCCAGCGCTTCGTAGAAGCCCACGGCAGAGGGGCTCGCCTGCCAGTCGAGAATCATCGGCTGCGGCCGTAATCTGGCCCAATCGAAGACGAAGTCCATCAACGCCTTCCCCGCGCCGAGCCGACGTGCCTCCGGATCGACGTAGAGGTCATGGACCCGGCCCGTAGTGAAGGTGGTGCGCAAACCCGGCCCGAAGTCCTGGGCCAGTCCGTAGCCGAGGAGCCGGCTGCCCGACTGGGCCACAGCAACGCACCAGGCCCCGTCTGAGAGTACGTTCGCGTAACGGCTGTCGAAGTCCTGCTGCGGCACATCCCGGGCGGCGGGTGTGAAAGCGATCGACAACCGCCGAACTTCGCCTGCATCTTCCTCCGCGCCCGGACGGACGGATAGTTCCTCAAACGTCATTCGCCGAGCCTTCCCCTAAAATTACAGCGGACTTCCGACCTACATACTGCCACTGGCCGTCGCAGGCTGGCCTGTGCCGGGACCTATGGCAGGTTCCAACCGGCCCCAGCTTCCAACAGACTTGAGCGAGGACGGTAGGAGGTTCAACCATGAGGGTTCTCGTTGCCTACGCAAGTGCACTGGGGTCCACCAGGGAAATCGCCCAACACGTAGCCGACCGCATGGCTGTTGCGCTGGGCGAGGTCGAGTGCCGGTCCGTGGAGGAAGTTAAGTCTGTCTCCGGCTACGACGCATTCGTCGTCGGCAGCGCCATCCACAATCAGGCGTGGCTGGATCCGGCTTTGGTGTTCTTCACACACAATGCGCACGAGCTGGCCAAACGACCTGTCTGGGTCTTCAGCGTGGGGATGTCCGACGCCTTGCCGAGACTTTTTCGAAAGCGCGGTGCGGCACTACAACAGCAGCGCCTGGAACAATCCCAGTTCCAGGACGTTGAGCTTCGCGGCCACAAAGTCTTCTCGGGTGTCTACGAGGCGGCCCAGATGCCAGGGCCGCTCCGGGTCCTGTTCCGGCTCACCGGCGGCCACTTCGGAGACTTGCGGGATTGGACTTCCATCGACGACTGGACTGATGACATTACAGCCCAACTCACTGGATCTTCTGAGGGGGCGGGCGTCCAGGGTCTCCCTCCGGACCCGCCAACCGGCGCCTGAACGACGTTCCGGCGGACACCGATCTCATCGAACAGGCCAACGACCACCGCGAGCTCTCGTCCTCCTAGCACCACGACGACGCCGGGCGCCTATGCGCCCGGGGCGCCGGCCGCCGTCCCCCTCACCGAAGGGGCGGGCACCGAACCGCCAACCGGCGCTCACCCCATCCCCTAGATTGGTTGGATGGTGAACGAAGAGGTCCTTGCCGGTGGTAATTCCAGCATCGTGGTGCGCGTGGGGGACACCGTCCGCCGAAACTCCGGGCCCTGGACGCCGGCCGTTCACGCCTTGCTCGATGCGCTCCGCGCCAGTGGAATCACGCGCGTTCCGTCAGCAGCCGGCCTCGACGAACAAGGCCGCGAAATTCTGTCCTTCCTGCCGGGGGACGTGGTGCAGTATCCGCTTCCGGAGTGGATTTGGCATCCCTCGATCCTGCGGGACGCGGCCGGCCTGCTCCGGCAGATCCACGATTCCAGCGTCGGTTTGGCGCACGAGACGCTCAGTTGGCAATTGCCAAACCACGAACCGGTCGAGGTGGTGTGCCACAACGACTTTGCCCCGTACAACATGGTGTTCCAAGACCAGCGGTTCGCCGGAATCTTTGATTTTGACGCGGCGTCGCCCGGGCCGAGGATCTGGGATTTCGCCTATCTGGCCTACCAGTTGGTGCCGTTCATTGAGGGCGGTGGCGTCGCTGCGCCGGAGGGGCCGGAGAGAATGGGCCGCCTGGACGAACTGATTGCAGCCTACGGCTTACCGTTCCCGCGCCGGGACGTGCTGAGAACACTCGGCGCCAGGCTTGTTGAACTCGCCGACTATTCCGAGGGCCGGGCGGCCGCCACGGGACGGCCGGAACTCAACGACCACGCCGCAATGTACCGCCGCGACAGCATTCGCATGGTGCAGCTGGCGAAGGACGCATGACGGCACGATCAGCCCGCTGTGGGCGACGTCACCCCGCGCCCCGGGAAGCAGCCGGCCCGGGCATCGGTTGAAGCGAGGGACAGCAAGAGTGCCCCGGACGGGGTGGAAGCCCAGCGAAAGGTACGCGATGACTATCGCCCATGAAGAAGCAGTAATCGACGCCGCAGCAGTGGACGCCATCTTTGCCCAGGCGCGCACGGCCAACTCCTTCACCGGTGAAGTCACGGACGAGCAGGCCCGCGCCATCTACGAGCTGACGAAGTTTGGTCCCACCGCGTTCAACTCGCAGCCCCTTCGTGTCACCTATGTCCGTTCGGACGAGGCCCGCGCCACGCTGGTGGACGCCCTGTCCGCCGGCAACCGGGCCAAGACGGCTTCCGCACCGCTGGTCGCGGTCCTCAGTGTCGACACCGCGTGGCACGAGCAGTGGGACAACTTCCTCCCCGGCTACAACGCCCCCAAGGCAATGTACGACGCCGCCCCGGACCTCGCCGCGGCCACCGGCAACAACAATGCCCACCTGCAGGCCGGCTACTTCATACTCGCCGTCCGGTCGCTAGGACTCGCTGCCGGGCCGATGACCGGTGCCGACTTCAGCAAGATCGACACCGCCTTCTTCCCGGACGGTAGCCAGAAGAGCTTCATGGTGGTCAACATCGGCCACGCCGCCGAGGACGCCTGGGGCGCCCCGAAGCCGAAGTTCGCCTACGAAGACGTGGTCCGCACGGTCTAAGCGACCGAGGCAGCGGCCGAGGCAACCACAGGCAGGGGCGGGCGTCGGCGACCAGTGGCAGACTGGGCCCATGCGGAATCTGATTGTGGTCGCCTTCCTGGAACCCGTTACCGAGGGGATGGAATTTCCGCGCGACGCCTGGCCGCTGCACATCACACTGGTGAAGTTCGACGTCGTCGAGCAACTGCCAGCCGACGACGGCGGGGCTGACGCCGTCCTCTCCGGCGACACCCTGGCCACCCAGGTGGCCGGGCTAATGGACGCTCCGGCCAGGGCCGCGCTGGGCAGCACCGTGACCGTGGGCGGGGAAGCGGGCTTTGGCCGCGGCGGCTCCGTCCAGGTCAGCCTGATCGAACCCAGCGCCCCGCTCCAGACCCTCCACGAAGCCCTCGTGGCAGCGGTCGAGGCTCTTCATGGCCGGGTCGCAACCCCCGGCTACACGATGGCTGCCTTCCGTCCGCACGTTTCCCACCGGGGTGAAAAAGCCCCCCGCGCGGGCGAGCAAATGGCGCTGGACCGGATCGCCTTGGTGGACATGGCTCCCGACGGCGGCCATGCCACGCGGCGGGTGCTCAGGCTCTGGGAGGCCACATTGTGAATGAACCTCTTCATTTATGGTCCGAGGTGCAATACTGAGGTCAAATTGAGAGTTTGACTCCGAATAATACTTGGGTCACTAGGTGCGTGCTGGGGGAACTACAGGATGATGCTTGACACCTCTACCCTGCGTGTTGCCTTGGCTGTAGTAACCCTGACGCTGCTGTGCCTGTTCTACTTCATCACTTTCAGGCGGACCCGTTCCCCGTTCAGCGGCTGGTGGTGTTCGGCGCTGTTGCTCTTCCTGACTGGATCCGCGTCCTATCTGTGGGACGGCACGGTCCACCAAGTGTGGGCAAACCCGCTGGGAAATACCTTGCTGGTCGGCGGCGCCGGAGCCATGTGGGCAGGGGCCCGGTCGCTGCGGACGAGCATTCCGAGGTTGTGGTCCTTGACGGCGGGGCCTTTTGTGACGGGCGTCGTTTCGGTGTTTGACCACCCGGCCACGAACGACTGGTCCGGCGGCCCGGTCATGCTGGGCATGATGGCGCTGATGCTGGGGCTATCGTGCCGAGAACTCTTCCTGCTCGACGTCGACTACTCCAGGGTGCACCGCCCCCTCGCCTACGGCTCAGCGCTGCTGGCCCTCTTCTATCTTGGACGCCTGACCGTTTTTGTCATTGACGGCCCCCATGGGCCGGTGTTCGTCACCTACTTCGGCTCCGTGGTGACGACCCTTCTCACCACGATGATCCTTGTGCTCGCATCCTTCACCATGGCCGAGTTGAGCAACGAACAACTGACCCGTGACCTTCGGGCGCGCGCCACGGTTGACGGGCTCACCGGGCTACTGAACCGCACCGCCTTTGTGGATCTGGCAGAGAACGAACTGCGCCGCCTGGGCAACGCCCGCACCACGGCCTCGCTGGTTCTGGCAGACCTGGACCACTTCAAGGCTGTCAACGACCAGTACGGCCATGCGGCCGGGGACGTCGCGTTGCAAACGTTCGCCGCAGCGTGCACGGCCTCGGTCCGTTCAACCGACCTCGTGGGACGCTATGGCGGCGAAGAGTTCGTCCTGCTCCTACCGGGCGTCAGCCCGGAACGTGCCGGCGAGATGGCGGCCACGATCAGCCGCCGGTTGCAGGAGGCACAGCCGAACGTTGAGGCGCGGCTTCCTACCGTGAGCTATGGGATTGCCTCGACGGGCCCCGGCCGGGTGGACCTGCAGGCCCTGATCGCGTCGGCCGATGCCGCTCTTTACCGCGCCAAAACGCTCGGCCGGGACCGGTCGGTACTGGCCGCCAGCCTCCGCGAGGAGCAGACGGCCTGAGCCTCGGCCCACGGCTGCGGCTAGGAAATAACCCCGTCCACCAGGGCCTTGGCTTCGGCCTGCACCTGCTTCAGGTGCTCCGCGCCCTTGAAGGACTCGGCGTAGATCTTGTATACGTCCTCGGTGCCCGACGGCCGGGCCGCGAACCAGGCGTTCTCGGTGACCACTTTCAATCCGCCGATGGCAGCGCCGTTGCCGGGCGCCTCGGTCAGTTTGGCGGTGATGGTTTCGCCGGCCAGTTCCGTCGCGGTGACGTCCGACGGCGACAGCTTGCCCAGGGCGGCCTTCTGCTCGCGCGTTGCGGCGGCGTCGATCCGGGCGTAGACGGGGTCGCCGAACTTGTCGGTCAGGCCCTTGTACAGCTGCGACGGCGACTTGCCCGTCACCGCCGTGATCTCGGACGCCAGCAGCGCCAGCAGGATGCCGTCCTTGTCCGTGGTCCAGACGCTGCCGTCCATTTTGTTGAACGACGCGCCGGCGGATTCCTCCCCGCCGAAGGCACCCTCGCCGGACAGCAGCCCGGGGACGAACCACTTAAAGCCCACCGGCACCTCGACGAGCTTCCGGCCGAGGCTTTCGGCCACCCGGTCGATGATCGAGGAGGACACCAGGGTCTTGCCGATAACGGACTGCGGGTTCCACCCGTTGCGGTGCCGGTACAGGTAGTCGATCGCGACGGCGAGGTAGTGGTTCGGGTTCATCAGCCCGCCGTCCGGCGTGACAATGCCGTGCCGGTCGGCGTCGGCGTCGTTGCCGGTGGCGATGTCGAAGGGTGCGGACCCGTCCGCACCAACAGCCATGCGGTTGATCAGGGAGGCCATCGCCGACGGCGAGGAGCAGTCCATCCGGATCTTTTCATCCCAGTCCAGCGTCATGAAGGCCCACTGCGGGTCCACCGTCGGGTTCACCACGGTGAGGTTCAGGTGGTGGCGTTCGCCGATTTCGCCCCAGTAGTCCACGGACGCACCGCCCATGGGGTCGGCGCCGATCCGGACGCCCGCCTCGCGGATCGCGTTCAGGTCCAGCACCGAGGGCAGGTCATCGACGTAGCTGGACAGGAAGTCGAACTTGCCGGTGGTGCCGGCAGCCATGGCGTCCGCGATCGGAACCCGCTTGACCCCGCGCAGTCCGTTCTCCAGCAGTTCGTTGGCGCGGTTGGCGATCCAGCCTGTGGCGTCGGTGTCCGCCGGGCCGCCGTGCGGCGGGTTGTACTTGAAGCCGCCGTCGCCGGGCGGGTTGTGGCTCGGCGTCACCACGATGCCGTCGGCCTGCGGCGCGCCTGCGGCGGAGTTGTTGTTGTGGGTCAGGATGGCGTGGCTCAACGCCGGGGTGGGCGTGTAGCCGTGGCGGGCGTCGATCAGCACGTGCACGCCGTTCGCGGCAAGCACCTCAAGCGCGGAGTTCTGCGCCGGCTCGCTCAGGGCATGGGTGTCCTTGGCGAGATACAGGGGGCCGGTGATGCCCTGGCCCGCCCGGTATTCCACGATCGCCTGGGTGATCGCGAGGATATGCGGTTCGTTAAACGACGCCTTGAGGCTTGAGCCCCGGTGCCCGGAGGTGCCGAAGGCGACCCGCTGCCCGGGGTCGCCGAGATCCGGCGAAACGTCGTAGTACGCGTCCAGAAGCGCAGTGAGGTCAACAAGGTCTTGGGGTTGGGCAACTGTGCCCGCGCGGCTAGCCATGGCTCCAGCATGCCAGACGAGGGGGTGCCGCGACATGGTTTCGCCCGAATCGGACCGCTGTGACGCCGCGCGTCCGGCTGGGGGAAACGGCGCGGCGCTAATCTTGACGTACACACGTCAGAGGGGATTTCCATGACCGAGCAGCCCACGTCCGGGTATGACGAGGCGCACCGAGGCTACCAGCCGCCGCCGTATCGTCCGCCATACGGTGGCGACGGCCATGTTCCGCCGATGCCGACGGCAGCCCCGCACCTCGGCCAGCCGGCCGGCAGTTACGCCGCCTACGGCCAGCCGGCCGGGCCGTACGCGGACGCTTACGGCCAGCCGTATTACTACGGCGTGGCTCCCGCGCCTAGGGGCCTGAGTATCGCGAGCCTGTGCTGCGGCATCGCGTCGTTCCTCGGCTTCGGCTTCTTCCTGCTCCCGCAGTTGGCCGCCGTCGTCCTCGGCCACCTGGCGCTGCACCGCGAGCCGGGCGGCAAGGGCCTGGCTATCGCGGGACTGGTCCTTGGTTATGCCGCAATCGCCATCACCCTGCTGGTGGTTGTGATCCTGGGGGTCGCCTTCGCGAACGCGGACTTCATCACCCGGTAAGAGCGGCCACCAGCTGCTCAGCGTTGGCCTCCAGCCAGCCGCGACGGCGGAGGATCAGCCCGCCCACGCCGTCGTCCCACATCCGGGCCCAGCCGCCGCCGAGCGTGGCAGCGTTGTGTGCCATCCGTTCATAGCTCAGCGACGCGGCCTCGATGCCCAGCCCCGGCACCCGGCGTCGTTCGTCCTGGTCCCAGCCGTAGGCATCGGCGAAGATACGGAGCCGCCGGAACGGGTCCACTCCCTCCCAGCCGGGCCACACGTCCGCCGGGTCGCGGAGCGGCGTCCAGTGCATGGCAGTGTTGAAGGAATCCCTGAGCGCCGTGCTGGGTCCGGCGAGGTCGAAGTCCACCAGCCCGGCGGCCAGGCCGTCCCGGACCACCACATTCTGCGGCGTGACGTCCAGGTGGCACACGAGCTCCGCGGGGTCCTGCCTGACGGCGACCGGTGGGATGTAGCGGGGCGGAAACGGGTGGGTGGCCGGCATGAAACCGGCAGAGGCGGTGTGCAGCCGGCGCAGCAAACGGGCCACCGAGGCCAGCAGCTCCTCGGACTGGACCCAGGCCTCGGGCACCGGCCCGGCGCACTGTCCCGGCAGGAAGGTCAGCACGTCCCTGCCCTCCTCGTCCCGGCCCAGGAACCGCGGCGAGCCGTCGAATCCGGCATCTTCGAGCCAGTCGAGGTAGCCTGCGACGGCGAGGCTCTGCGGCTGGTGCGGTCGGCGGATTGTCCCGCCGACCCGCACCACGCCTTCAGTGACATCGCCCACCGGCATGAGTTCGACGTCGGACGCCTCGCCGGGGGCGGGGACGTAGACGCGCGCCTCAACCGGCGGGCGATATCGGATGCTCATTTAGCTCAGCGTACGCCGCCCATGAGCTTCTTGATGGCCGGCGAGGCCGCAGCCAGGCCGACGGCCAGAAGCATCGCCGTGCCGCCGACGCCGATGAAGTACGGCAGTTCGTCGTCGGGGTTGTAGAGCCCCGAGAGCATGCCGGCCAGCGTGGTGCCCAGCGAGACCGAGAGGAAGAACAAGGCAACCATCTGCGTGTGGAAGGCCTTGGGCGCCAGCTTGGTCGTCACGGACAGGCCGATGGGGGAGAGGAACAGTTCCGCCAGCGTGAACAGCAGCAGGATCCCCACCAACGCCAGCAGCGGCGTCTTGCCGTCGCCGGCCAGCGGGATGAACGCCAGGAAGGCCAGGCCCATCACGAAGAGGCCGATCGAGAACTTCAGGGCCGATCCGGGCTGCTTGCGTCCCAGGCGGGTCCACAGGGCAGCCATAACACCGGCGAAGATGATGATGAACACCGGGTTGATGGACTGGACCCAGGCGGCCGGCATTTCCCAGCCGAACAGGTTCCGGTCCAGCTTCTCCTCCGAGTACACGGCGATGAAGGTGAACTGCTGCTGGAAGAGCGCCCAGAACGCGGCGGAGGCGATGTACAGCGGGATGAACGCCGCGACCCGGCTTCGCTCGGTGGCGTTGACCTTCTTGCTGCTGAAGATCAGGACGAAGTAGAGCACCGACGCGCCGATGGCCGCGTACGCCATGGACATGGCGAGGTTGTCAGCGTTGACGACGCCGGTCGCCAGCAGCACGGCGATGATCGCGGCGATCACGGCGAAGAGCAGTCCGTACTTGGTGCGTTCGGCTGCGGGCAGCGCGTTGGGCACCCGGTGGGCCTCTTCGGGCAGCTTGTTGCGGCCCAGGGCGTAGATGGCCAGTCCGACGGCCATGCCGACGGCGGCGGCACCGAAGCCCCAGTGGAAGCCCTGGCTTTCCTGGAGCCAGCCGGTGACCAGCGGGCCGATCAGGGCGCCGGCGTTGATGCCCATGTAGAAGATGGAGAAGCCGGCGTCGCGGCGTTCGTCCTTCTCGCGGTACAGGCTTCCGACCAGGGCGGTGGCGTTGGCCTTCAAGCCGCCGGATCCCACGCCCACCAGCACGAGGCCGGCGATCAGGCCCGGAATCCCGGGGATAAGGGCCAGGGCGATGTGGCCGGCCATGATCATGACCGCGGAACCGAAGAGCACACGCTCGGAGCCGAAAAGCCGGTCCGCGAGCCAGGCGCCCAGGATGGTCGAGAGGTATACGCCGCCACCGTAGGCGCCGACCAGGCTGGCGGCGAGGGCCTTGTTGATTTCGAGGCCGCCTTCAGCGGCCGTGAAGTACATGTAGTAGAGGAGGATCCCCTGCATTCCGTAGAAGGAGAAGCGCTCCCACATTTCTACGGAGAAGAGGCTGGCCAGCATTTTCGGGTGGCCAAAAAACGAGGTATCGCCCGGCGTTGTAGCGGGGGGATTGGCTAAATGAGTTGTGCTCATTTACTTAATGCTGACACCGCGGCGCGCGATTGTCACATCCGCGGCGCTCCGGGGCAAGTCAATTCGAGGGTGTTTCGCGGACCCGCTTTGCCGGGAGCGTCGGCCGAAGGGGACCCCGCGGCCAGGCTAGCCGGCGTCGAACATGATGACCTGGCGGACGGCCTTGCCGTCGGCGAGCTGGTCCATGGCCTGGTTGATGTCCGCCAGCGCGATCCGGGAGGAAATGAGCTCCTCGACCGGCAGCTTCCCGTCCCGCCACAGCTGCGCGTACTTGGGAATGTCCCGGGCCGGCACGGCCGAGCCGAGGTAGCTGCCAATGATTGTGCGGGCCTCCGCAGTGATGGTCAGCGGGGAGAGTTGCGCGCGGGCGTCGGGAGAGGGCAGCCCGGCCGTGATCGTGGTGCCGCCGACGTCGGTGGCCGCGAAAGCGGTCTCGAACGCCCGCGCGCTGCCGGCGCATTCGACGACGAATTTGGCTTTGATGCCTTGTTCGGCCAGTTGCTGCGGGGTGTACGTTTCGTGCGCGCCGAGGCGGCGGGCGTGCTCCAGTTTCTCGTCCAGGGTGTCGACGGCGACGATCCGGGAGAGGCCCTGGGAGACCGCAGTGATCAGCGCGGCCATGCCGACGCCGCCAAGTCCCACGATCATGATGCTGTCCTCGGGCCGGGGTTTGGCGGCGTTCAGCACTGCGCCGCCTCCGGTTAGCACCGCGCAGCCCAGGACGGCGGCGATGTCCGCCGGGATGTCGTCGCCGACCGGCACCGCGGAGGCCCGGTCCACGACGGCGTGGCTGGCGAAACCGGAAACGCCGAGGTGGTGGAAGATCGGTTCTCCGGAGCGGCTCAAATGCATGGACCCGTGCAGCAGGGTGCCCTCGTTGTTGCTCTTGGAACCGGCGGTGCAGGGCAGCCGGCCGTCCGCTGCGCAGTTGGCGCACTGCTCGCAGCGCGGCAGGAAGGACATGACCACCCGCTGGCCGGGCTGCAGGTCGGTGACGTCGGCGCCGACCTCGACGACGCGGCCGGCCGCTTCGTGGCCGAGCAGCATCGGCACCGGGCGCACCCGGTTGCCGTCGACGACGCTGAGGTCCGAGTGGCAGATGCCGGCCGCCTCGAGCCGGACGAGGATTTCCGTCGGTCCGGGGGCGGAGAGCTCCAGCTCCGCGATACTGATCGGTTTGGACTCCGCGAAGGGCCGGGGGCGGCCGATTTCCTCCAGTACTGCACCGGTGATCTTCATCGATCCCTCTCGTGTCGTTAACCGCGTTGGCACCAGTAAACCCCACGCGGCCGCGGCCGGGGTAATCCCCGCGGGGGCAGCTTAAAGGCCGAGTTGCCCGGCCACCTGCAGCAGCAGCGCCTCGGATCCCATCGGGCCGACCAGTTGGATTCCCATCGGCAGGCCGGCGCCGGGCGGCCCGCCGGTCCAGTGCACCGGAATGCTGATTGCGGGAAGCCCGCAGACGTTGACCAGCGAGGACCACGGGGCAAACTCGCACTGCTTGCGGTAGTCGTCGTCCGCGTCGGCGGGCCACTCGGCGGGCCAGTAGCCGTCGCCGTGCGCGGCGCCGGTGAACCAGCCCACCGGCCGGGGCGTTTGAGCCAATGTCGGGCTCAGCACCAGGTCCCAGGCCGAGAACTGGGCAACAGTGTCCCGCTGGAACTGGCGCAGGAACCCGAGGGCCTCGTTCAGCTTCGCCGCGCTGCGCTGCTGGGCGCGCCGCCGGAAGGTGCGGGTCAGCGGGGTCAGGAGGGCCTCGCGCTGCGGCGCGATGCGGGCGCTCCCGACGCCGGCGGTCCACGCCGTCGTAAACGCGCCGGGGTAGCGGTTGTCATAGCGGATGGCGGCCTCGCCGGTCTCGTGCCCGGCCGCCTCCAGCAGCCTGATGCCGGTCTGGAGTGCATCGAGGGCTTCGCGGTCCGGGGTGTAAGGGAAGACGGCCTGCCATGGACTGTCCAGGCTGACGCCGATCCGCAGCGGGGGTGGCTCCTGGCCGGCCAGTTGCAGGTAGCTGCGCCGGCGGCCGGCTGGTTCTCCGGCCCGTTCTCCGGGTGATTGGCGGGTTGGTGGCGGCGGGACCAGCGCGTCGAGCATCAGGGCGGCGTCCGCCGCGGAACGGGCCAGCGGACCGGCGACCACCAGCCCGGCGGGGTCGCCGGTGCTTTCCCCGGCCGGGACCAGCCCGCGGCCCGGTTTCAGTCCCACCAGGCCGCAGGCGGCGGCGGGGATGCGGATGGACCCGCCGCCGTCGGATCCCGGGGCGAAGGGAAGCAGGCCGGCGGCCACGGCGGCCGCGCTGCCGCCGGAGGAACCGCCGGAGCTGCGGCTCAGCGCGTACGGGTTGCGTGAGGGCGGGGCGATCCGGTTCTCGCTGTAGGCTGTCAGCCCGAATTCCGGGACCTGCGTCTTGCCCAGCGAGATGACGCCGGCGCCCTTCAGTGTGGCGGCCAGGGCGCCGTCGTCGGCGGCGGGCTTGTGCTCCAGGGCGGCGCTGCCGTGCGTGGTGACCACGCCGGCGACGTCGGTCAGGTCCTTGAACGCGGTCGGCATGCCGTGCAGCAGCGGCAGGGCCGCCCTGCGTTCGTCGTCCGCCGCGCGTACATGCCGGCGGTCCGCCGCGTCGGCGTCCTGGAGGGCCTGCTCTGCGGTGACGGTGATGAATGCGCCAAGGTGCGGGTTGTCGGCCGCGATGCGGTCCAGGAAGTGCGCCGCGGCCTGGCGCGCGGAGAGCTCGCCGGAGCGCAGGGCGTCGCGGAGCGCGACGGCGGACAACTCGTGGATCTCAGCCAATGGTCTCCTTTGCGCTCTCCAGAAGCGTAACCTGCCACCTGTTTGGCCCCGGCCCCGATCGCTGGCGATACGCTGGAGGCAGACCTTGATTTCAGCGGAGAGGACGACCATGAGCGACATCGACACCGTGACCGTTTCCGACATTCCCGAAGCGGCGCGGATCCTGGACGTACGCGAGGACTACGAATGGTCGGCCGGCCACGCCGAGCACGCCGTCCACATTCCCCTCGACCAGCTCCCGGCCCGGCTCGACGAACTGGATCCGGACGAGGACCTGTATGTCATCTGCCGCACCGGCGGACGTTCCTTCCGCGCTGCGCAGTGGCTCGTCGGCCATGGCTACTCAGCGTTGAACGTGGCCGGCGGCATGGACC
The DNA here is from genome assembly GCF_052113385.1 of Arthrobacter sp. YAF16. Lineage (NCBI taxonomy): Bacteria > Bacillati > Actinomycetota > Actinomycetes > Micrococcales > Micrococcaceae > Arthrobacter > Arthrobacter sp. YAF16. The sequence continues at coordinate 312,851 of NZ_JBFRDC010000002.1, read as the reverse complement.
AGTGGCTCGAGAACGGCCTGCCGCTCGTGTCCGACAACGGGCTCAAGCCCGTCATCCTGTAAACGAAAGAAGAACCATGTCCGCGTCAACTGTCACCTATACCTTCCTCGGCCCCGAAGGCACGTTCACCGAGGCGGCGTTGATGCAGGTGCCAGGCGCCGCGGAGGCCATCCGCATCCCCTCCTCGAACGTCAACACCGCGTTGGACAAGGTCCGCGACGGTTCGGCCGACGCGGCGATGGTGCCGATCGAGAACTCCGTGGAGGGCGGCGTCACGGCAACCCTCGACGCGATTGCCACCGGCCAGGAACTGCGGATCCTCCGCGAGGCCCTGGTGCCGATCAGCTTCGTGCTGGTGGCCAGGCCCGGCCTGCGGATCGAGGACATTCGCAGGGTGTCCACCCACGGTCACGCCTGGGCGCAGTGCCGGCTCTGGGTCGACGCCAATATGCCGAATGCGGAATACATCCCGGGATCCTCCACCGCCGCGGCCGCAATGGGCCTGCTGGAGGATGTCCCGCACTACGACGCCGCCATCTGTGCGCCCATCGTCGCGGCCGAGCAGCCCGGCCTGGCGGTGCTCGCGGAAAACATCGGCGACAACCCCGGCGCGGTGACCAGGTTCGTGCTGGTGGGGCGCCCCGGAGTGCTGCCGGAACGGACCGGCGCGGACAAGACCACGGTGGTGGTCCCGCTGCCGGAAGACCGGCCAGGCGCGCTGATGGAAATCCTGGATCAGTTCGCCACCCGGGGCGTGAACCTGAGCCGGATCGAATCCCGTCCCACCGGCCAGTACCTCGGCCACTACTTCTTCAGCATCGACGCGGACGGCCATGTGGGCGACGCCCGGGTGGCCGACGCGCTGGCCGGACTGCACCGGATCAGTCCGGCGACACGCTTCCTTGGCTCCTACGGCCGGGCTGACGGCCAGCGCGCCGAGGTGGCGCCGCACACCTCCGACCAGGCATTCCGGGCCGCCCATGCATGGGTCGAAGACATACTCACGGGGGCATCTGTAGTTCAGGAATATAAGCCCCAGGCTTCGCCCACAGCGTAGGCAAATGCCACATGCGGCACTTCCACCCCTTGGAAACTGTGCGTATGCTTGCCTGATCTATTGGGGTAGTCCTCTACCGGAAGGAGCGGGTCATGGCTGGCACCAGCACAGAAAATGACGGCCAGGGAATGATTGTCAATCCCAAACCGACGGCCGAAAACCAGGACTGGGACGGCGACGACGCCGACCGTGCGGACCGGCTGCGCTTCGAGGAGGAGCAGGCGATGATCCGCGAGCAGTCGGAGGCACGCGCCGCCAAGGCAGCCGCGGACGCGAAGAAGGAAGCCGACGCTAAAAAGGAAGCCAGCTAAGAAGGAAGCCCGCTAAGCCGGCCGGGTCATGGCAGGTGCCGGGCCTGGCTGCTCCGGGACTTGCCGGCCGCCCCGCCGCCATGGGGCAGTTCCTCGCGGGCGGGGTCCTCCCTAACCCGGACCAGCAGCGAGCGGGGGGCCACCCGGACGGTGACGGTGGTGGCCTCGCCGGACGGATCGCCGTCGACCTGTGTGGGCATCGGTTCGGCGCACTTGATCACTATCTTGCCGGAGCGGTAATACGTCATCACCGGCAAGTTTCTTTTGTGCTTCAGCACAATCTTCCAGTACATCGCCAGCCAGCCGATCGCGCTGCGCGGGCTCATCACCACCACGTCCAGCATGCCGTCGTCGATCATGGCCTGCGGGATGAAATCGATTCCGCCGGGGATCAGCCCGCAGTTCGCGAACAGCACGCTGCGGATCTTCCGGGACTGCTCCGGCTGGTCGTCAAGGGCGATGGAGACCCTCTTGCGGCGCCCGGGAAGGTGCCGCACACCGGCCTCGGTGTAGGCGAGCCAGCCCACCGCCTTCTTGAGCCCGTCGTTGGTGTCCCCCACCACCTCGGCGTCCATGCCCATCCCGGCGATCACCAAAAAGGCATGGTCCGCGGACTGCCCGGTCCGGGCGTTCTCTACCCTCATGCGGGCGGTGTCGATGAAGCGCTGGTGTCCGAACAGCGCAATCTCCACGCAGCCGTGCAGGTCCCCGATGTCGAGGTGGACGTTGCGGGCCAGCAGGTTCCCGGTGCCCAGCGGCAAGAGGCCCATGGCGATATCCGTGTGCGCCAGGACGTCCGCCACCACGCGGACGGTGCCGTCGCCGCCGCCCACCAGGACGACGTCGGCCCCGTACTCGACGGCGGCACGGGCCTGCGAAAAGCCGGGGTCCTCGGCGGTGGTCTCGAAGAAGCGCGGGGCCTCCCAGCCGGCCGCCAGGCAGGCGCTCTCGACCAGGACCCGGGCCTCCGCGGACCTGGACTTGATCGGATTGATCACGACGGCGACCTTTTGCCTGACCAGGCCCGGGTTGTGCGTTTCTTCCCAGACGGCACTGCGCGTGTGCTTGGCCTTCAACCGGCGCACACCCCACCAGCTGGAGACGGCAAATACCAGGGCTCCAGCGATGACGAGGTAGAGCAGCCAGTCGCGCATGTTGCTCCAACACTATCCCGCGTGTCCGCCGCGGCAGGACTGCCGAAGGGCGGCCCCCGGATTCGATACTCTTATCTGGTGATCGACGTAAAAGACCTCAGCGAAAATCCGGACAAGTTCCGTGCCAGCCAGCGCGCCCGTGGCGCCGATGAATCCGTGGTGGACGCGATCATCGCCGCGGATTCGGCCCGGCGCGCGGCGCTGATCCGTTTTGAAAACCTGCGCGCCGAGCAAAACGCCTTCGGCAAGAAGGTGGCGCAGGCCAAGGGCGAGGAAAAGCAGGCCCTGCTCGCCGAGGTGAAGGTCCTTGCGGCCTCGGTCAAGGAAGCCTCGGCCGAGGCCGACGTCGCCCAGTCCGCCCAGGAGGAGCTGCTGCGCGGCATTCCCAACCTGGTCGAGGACGGGGTTCCGGCGGGCGGCGAGGACGACTACGTTGTGGTGAAGACGGTGGGGACGCCCCGCGAATTCCCCGACTTTGAGCCGAAAGACCACCTCGAAATCGGCGAACTGATCGGTGCGATCGACATGGAGCGCGGGGCCAAGGTCTCCGGTTCACGCTTCTACTTCCTGCGCGGTGTGGGCGCCCGGCTGGAAATGGCACTGCTTCAGATGGCCATGGAGCAGGCCATCGACGCCGGCTTCGTGCCCATGATCACCCCGACGCTGGTGCGGCCCGAAACCATGCAGGGTACCGGCTTCGACGTCAAGCACGACGCCGAGATCTACCGCCTCGCGGAGGACGACCTCTACCTTGTGGGGACCTCGGAGGTGGCCCTGGCCGGCTACCACGCCGACGAGATCCTGGACCTCTCCGGCGGTCCGATCCGCTACGCCGGGCAGAGCTCCTGCTACCGCCGCGAGGCCGGTTCGCACGGGAAGGACACCCGCGGCATCATCCGGGTCCACCAGTTCAACAAGGTGGAGATGTTCATCTACACCACGGTTGAAGAGGCCGCTGCCGAGCATGCCCGCCTGCTGGCCTGGGAAGAGGAAATGCTGGCCAAGTGCGAACTGCCCTACCGCGTGATCGACACCGCCGCTGGCGACCTTGGCACCTCCGCGGCCCGCAAGTTCGACTGCGAAGCCTGGGTCCCCACCCAGGGCGCCTACCGCGAGCTGACCTCCACCTCCAACTGCACCACCTTCCAGGCGCGCCGGCTCAACATCCGTGAACGCGTGCTGAACGAGGAGGGCGCCACCAAGGGCACCCGCGCGGTTGCCACCCTCAACGGGACCCTCGCCACGACCCGCTGGATCGTCGCCATCCTGGAACACCACCAGAACCCGGACGGCTCGGTCAACGTCCCGGCGGCGCTGCAAAAGTACCTCGGGGGCATGACGGTCTTCCCCGTCCTCTAGCCCACCCGCCGCCGGCAGCTGTTCACCGACGCTTCACGTGCCGCTGTGGCGCGCGTCCTAGCAGCTGTCGGCGGTGTCTGCTCTACTTATTGGATGACTACATTGACTGAAGCCTCAGTCGCTGGCAACGATGACCAGCGAGATGCAAACGAAAAAATGATGATCGCCCTCGACGTCGACGGAACCCTCGTCGACCATGACGGGCACATGTCCGTCCCCGTCCGGGAAGCCGCCCAGGCCGTGGTGGCCGCCGGGCACGAGGTGATGATCGCGACGGGCCGCTCGCTCAACGCCACGCTGCCCATCATCGAGCACATCGGCATTGAAAGCGGCTACGCGGTCTGCTCCAACGGCGGCGTCACGCTGCGCGTGGATTCCGGACTGGCCGACGGCTACGAGGTGCTGCACAAAGCCACCTTCGACCCCGGGCCGGCGCTCCGGGCGCTGCGCAAGCGGCTGCCCTCGGCCAAGTACGCGCTCGAGGACGAGAACGGCAACTTCCTCTCCACCGAACGCTTCCAGGACGCCAGCTTCGGCGTCGAGGCAATCGGTGTCGACTTCCAGACCATGCTGGAGGCCACCGCCGTGCGCGTCGTGGTGTTCAGTTCGGAGAACACGCCAGAGGAATTCAACGCGGCCATCCGCCACGTGGGCCTCGCCGGCGTCACCTACTCCGTCGGCTGGACGGCGTGGCTGGACATTGCCGCCGCCGGCGTCACCAAGGCCAGCGCCCTGGAACACCTGCGCGGACGGCTGAGCATCGAGGCGCACCGCACGGTCGCCGTCGGCGACGGCCGCAACGACATCGAGATGCTCACCTGGGCACGCCGCGGCGTGGCGATGGGCCAGGCGCCCGCGGAGGTGATCGCCGCCGCCGACGAGGTCACCCACTCGGTCTACGACGACGGCGCCGCCCACGTGCTGCGCAGCATCCTCCTCTAAGACACCGGCGCGGACGCCGGTGCGGGCGCGCCGGCCCTAGCGGACGTCGAGGATCAGGCCCAGCAGCCGGGCGGCGGCGGGCCGGGCCGCGTGTTCCTCGTTCCACTGCGCCCGGGCCACGGCCTTGCTGACGGCCTGCGTGGTGATGCCGAGTTCCTCGGCCACCGCCTTCTGCTGCCCGCGCACGCCGGGGGTCAGCAGGTCCAGCACCCGCCACTCGGCGGCGCTCCGGTCGTGCACAATGTGGCCCAGCAGCCGCAGCACGGCCTCGGCTTCCGCGGCCAGATCAGCGAACGGGCCTTCCACCGCCACCGGGATGCGTTCCTTGCCGTTTCTCAGCCGGTCCACGGCGCGGCGGGCGTAGACGAGCCCGTGGCCGGACGCGTCCTTGATCTGGTTCGGCAGCGGTTCGTTGACCGGGCCGACGCCGATTCCGACGTACCAGGCCCCCGTCCGCAGGGCGATCAGCGCCGCCTCGACGGCCTGACGCGGGCAGTCCAGGATGCCCTGGACCTCGTCCTCCACGGAACGGTCGAAATCCAGGCGCGCCGGAATGTGCCGCAGGTCCTTGAGGAGCTGCGGCACACGGTCGCCGTCGCGCCGGCTGTCGGTTTGGTTGATGGTCAGCGTGAACATACTGGATGCCACACTACCGCGTGGCAAACGGGAGGCAAGCCCGCAGGGTGTGCCTGATGCCGGCCACGTAACAACCCCGCCGCGGCCCCCGCCGGGACACCCGGCGGGCTTGTCTCTGGTCCCGGGAGATGTTGCGATGGGGGGAGACGCTGCCGACGGCGGCACGGACCGGGGCGGAGTGCATCAGTGGGTAATGGGTTGGAACAGGGGACAGGGCAGCGGACCGCGGAGACGGCGGGCAGGGACGAACTTGGCCTCGTGGACCGGTGGTGGCGGGCCGCCAACTACCTCTCGGTAGGCCAGATCTATTTGCGCTCCAATCCGTTGCTGCGTGAGCCGCTGAGCGCCGGGGATACCAAGTCCCGCCTGCTCGGCCACTGGGGCACCACTCCAGGATTGAACTTCATCTATGCGCACCTGAACCGGGTCATCCGCCGGGATTCGCAGGAGATGCTGTTCGTCGCCGGGCCGGGCCACGGCGGACCGGCCGTGGTGGCGAACGGCTGGCTGGAGGGCACCTACTCGGAGATCTACAGCAACGTGGGCCCGGACGAGGACGGGCTGGCCGAGCTGTTCCGGCAGTTCTCCTACCCCGGCGGCATCCCCAGCCACGCCGCCCCGGAAACACCGGGCTCCATCAACGAGGGCGGTGAACTCGGGTACTCGCTGGCCCACGCCTACGGCACGGTGTTCGACAACCCCCGGCTGATCACCGCCGTCGTGATCGGCGACGGCGAGGCGGAGACCGGGCCGCTGGCCGCGAGCTGGCACTCCCACAACTTCCTGGACCCGGCGGCGGACGGGGCCGTGCTGCCGATCCTGCACCTGAACGGCTACAAGATCGCCAACCCGACGATTCTCGCGCGGATGCCGGAGGCCCAGCTGGAGCAGCTGCTGCGCGGGTACGGCCACAAGCCGCACTTCGTAACCGTCACTGACCCGGAGGACACCGCCGCGGCGCACCGCGATTTTGCCGCGGTGCTGGACGAGTGCCTGGCGGAAATACGGGCCATCCAGGCCGAACGGCGCGCCGGCGGCTGGAACGGTGACGACGCTCCCGCCGCCGCGTGGCCGATGATCGTGCTGCGCTCGCCCAAGGGCTGGACCGGGCCGACGACGGTTGATGGGCTGCAGGTGGAAGGCACCTGGCGCAGCCACCAGGTGCCACTCGCCGAAGTCCGCACCAATCCCGAGCACCTGGCCCAGCTCGGGCAGTGGCTGGAGTCCTACCGCCCGGAGGAACTGTTCGACGGCGCCGGGCGGCTCCGACCGGAGGTGGCCGCGAACGCCCCGGGCGGCGAGCTGCGGATGAGCGCCACCCCGCATGCCAACGGCGGCATCCTGCTGCGCGACCTGAAGCTGCCCGGCTACGCCGACCACGCGGTGGAGGTCGCCCAGCCGGGCCGGGAGCGGGTCAGCGCCATGATCACCCTCGGCTCCTGGATGCGGGACGTGATAGCGCTCAACCCGGAGACCTTCCGGCTCTTCGGCCCGGACGAGACCGCGTCCAACCGGCTGCAGGACGTCTACGAGGTCACGGACAAGGTCTGGCAGTACCGGATCGAGGCCGTCGACGAGCACCTGGCCCGCGCCGGCCGGGTGATGGAGGTCCTCAGCGAACACCTGTGCCAGGGCTGGCTGGAAGGCTACCTGCTCACCGGCCGGCACGGGGTGTTCAGCTGCTACGAGGCGTTCATCCACATTGTCGATTCGATGTTCAACCAGCACGCCAAGTGGCTCAAGGTGCACCGCGAGCTGCCGTGGCGCCAGCCCGTCGCCTCGCTGAACTACGTCCTCTCCTCGCACGTCTGGCAGCAGGACCACAACGGCTTCTCGCACCAGGATCCGGGCTTCATCGACCACGCGGTGAACAAGAAGTCCGAGGTCATCCGGGTCTACCTGCCGCCGGACGCGAACACGCTGCTCTCGGTGATGGAGCACTGCCTCGGTTCGCGGGACTACGTCAACATCGTGGTCAGCGGCAAACAGCCCTCGCCCACCTGGCTGGGACCGGCCGACGCCGCGCACCACTGCCAGCGCGGCCTGGGAATCTGGGAATTCGCCGGTTCCGAGGTCCCGGGCGAGGAGCCCGACGTCGTCCTGGCCTGCGCGGGGGACGTCCCCACGGTGGAGACCGTCGCGGCGGCCGAACTGCTCAAGGAAGGGGCACCCGGGCTGAAGATCCGGGTGGTGAACGTGGTGGACCTGATGCGGCTCCAGGACGCCGCCGAACACCCGCACGGCCTCTCCTCCCGGGACTTTGACGGCATCTTCACCGCGGACAAGCCGATCATTTTCGCGTACCACGGCTACCCCTCGCTGATCCACCGGCTGGCCTACCGCCGCACCAACCAGGAGGGCCTGCACGTGCGCGGCTACAAGGAGGAAGGCACCACGACGACGCCGTTCGACATGGCGATGCTCAACGGGATCGACCGCTACCAGCTGGCCATCGACGCAATTGACCGGGTGCCGGGGCTGGCCGAACGGCACTCGCTGCTGCGCCAGTCGCTGCAGGACCGGCGCATCCGGGCCCACAACCACACCAGGGAGCACGGCGAGGACGCGAAGGAGATCAGCGGCTGGACCCTCGGCGGCGAATAGCCTGCCCGCGGTGGCGGGTCTAGGCCGGCCCGCCGGTGAGTGCGGACAGCCCGCCGGTGGGCAGATGGATCCAGCCCTCGGTCCGTGCGGCCCGGGCGTGCGCGGCGTCGGGACGGATGGTCGCGCCGAGGGCCACGGCCCGCGCGGTAAGGGACGCGATGACGGCGTCGAACATGTCGTCCGAACCGGCCAGCTGCTCCCCGTGCCCGGCCAGATCCAGCCACGGGGCGGCCTGCCTGAGCCCGCGGAGGAGATCGCCCAGCCGCTGCGTTTCCGCGCCGCCGCGCCCCTTGTAGCCGCGGGCCAGCAGGCCCCAGGACTTCAGTGACGCTGCCGGGTAGACCTCGGCCAGCCGGCCGCGGCCGTCCCGCGCCTGGGGACCGTGCTCCACGGCGATCTTGGCCTGGATGACGGCGCAGCGCATCGCCGGGTGCGCCAGCCGGTCGGCTGAGACGCTGAGCGGGATCAACCCGGTCCGGGCGGTGACGAAGCGGTCGGTGTCCCGGTAGGCCAGCAGCCGGCGGCCTTCGATTCCGTCATGGTCAAGCACGGGGTGCGGATCCCCGGCCAGGTGCCCGGCAATGAAGGGCAGGAAGGCGTCCGGCCAGCCCACGGGGCAGTCGATCCCGGCCAGATCCGCAGCGCCAAAGAGCCGGACGATTTCGTCGTCGTCGACGTCGAGCGCCAGGTGCGCCAGGCGGGCGGTGCCATTGTTCCATTCGACGACGGCGGCCGCCGTCTTCTTCGTTGCCGCCGCGAGGTCGACGCCGAGGGTCAACATCCGCTGCCCGCCCGGGGGCTCAGCGAGGTGGACATGGCATCAACCTTTCCTGTGGCTCATAGAGCGCGGTACCGGAACGCGCCGGGGATCCCGCCGCGGCTCTCCAGACCCTTTCCCGAGGCAAAGCGGGCCCACACGGCACGCAGGGCCCGGCCCTGGGCGTTGATCTCCTCCCAGCTGGCTCCGGCGACCAACCCCACACCTTCCCAGGTCCGCCGGTCGCCGAACAGCAGCGGCAGGTCCACGGTGTGTGCCGCCCCGTAGAAGTTCCCCGGCGCGGCCCAGGACAGCACGTAGCGGTAGGCCGTGCCGCCCGCCCGGGTGTGGCGGCGGGCGAACCGCCTGGCGGAACGGCCGTACACCGCCTCGGTCACTGCCCAGTTGATGGCCTTGACGACGGCGGGCCCGAGCACGGGGACCTTGGCCAAGCGGCTGACCGCCGGGTTGCGCGGCAGGAACATCCGGGCTTCCTCGGAGGTGTGCCCGATCAGGACCTCGATCCCGGGTGCCGTGGCGTTCCAGGCGGCCTCAATCCCGGACTCCGGCGGCAGGGGCGCATGCCCGTACTGGGTGCCGAAGGGCATGGCCGCGATCAGCCCGTACTTCCGCGCCACCTGCGACACGTGCCCCTCGATCTCCACGACTTCCATCGCGGGGGTGTCTTCGTTGACGGCCTCCGCGGCGACGCCCATGGCGCGGCTCATCTTGTCCCGGCCGCGGGTAATGCCAAGCGGCGCGCTCTGGATGATGGCGCGTTGGAACAGGGTGGGGGCCTCCGGCGTCGCCATCAGGTGGGCGACGGCGTCGCCTCCGGCAGATTGACCGAAAGCCGTGACGTTGCCCGGGTCGCCGCCGAAGGCGCCGATGTTGCGCTGCACCCAGCGGAACGCCTCGAGCTGGTCCAGCAGGCCGAGGTTGGCGGGCCGGCCGGTGCCGGTGGCCAGGTAACCGAACAGGCCCAGGCGGTACGTCACGGAGACCACGATGACGCGGTTTTCGGCGACGAGCGCCTTGGGGTCGAAGATTGCCAGGTCGCCGGAACCGGAGGTGTAGGAGCCGCCGTGCAGCCACACCATGACCGGCACGCGTTCGCCGTCGCGCAGGTCCTTCGGCATGGTGATCGAGAGCCGCTGGCAGTCCTCGCTGCCGGGGAGTTCGCCGTAGCGGGTGCCAAGAATGTCGTCCAGGAACGGGACCGGCGCCTGCGGGCAGGCGGGGGAGAGGTTCGTGGCCGCGAGGGTTTCGCTCCAGTCGGGCGCACCCGCCGGGGGCTGGAAACGCGCCGCGGTGGCGTACGGAATACCCGTGGCACGCACCACGTCGCCGTCCCGCCACCCGGAGACCGGGCCGCAGGGCGGGCTAAAGGTTGGTTCATGCATGAACCAACGATTTCACACTTTCCTGACCCACGGCTGCCAGCGGTCATCTGCGCTCAAACAGCAACGCGGGGTCACTTACCGCCCATATCCGTCGGCCGGATCGGCGGTAAGTGACCCCGCGTTGGTGCTGCGGAGGCGTTAGTGCGTGTGCGGGACGAAGCGCTTGATCGACGCTTCGAGTTCGGCCTCGGCCGCGGCGCGATCGCCCCAGCCCTCGGCCTTGACCCACTTGCCGGGCTCCAGGTCCTTGTACCGGGTGAAGAAGTGCTCGATTTCCTTGATCAGGAATTCGCTGACGTCGCTGATCTCGTTGATGTGGTCGAAGCGCGGATCGGCCGGCACGCAGAGGACCTTGGCGTCCCCGCCGCCGTCGTCGGTCATGTTGAAGACGCCGATCGGGCGGGACTCGACGATCACGCCGGGGTGCAGATCGAAGTCCTGCAGGAGCACCAGTGCGTCCAGCGGGTCGCCGTCCTCGCCCAGGGTGTTCTCGAAGAAGCCGTAGTGCGTGGGGTACTGCATGGAGGTGAACAGGACGCGGTCCAGGCGGACGCGGCCGGTCTCGTGGTCGACTTCGTACTTGACGCGCGATCCCTTGGGGATCTCGATGGTCACGTCATGCTTCATGGAATGCTCCTCGACGGATTCAGGGGGTGCGCGGCACACGTGGCGTGCAGAAAAAGCAGTGCCGGTGCCGCCGACTATTATTGAGGATATAGCGACAGGCCCTGGTTTCAGGAACTAGTGGGGACATTTCGGGACTAAAGGACCAGCAGCAGCATGAAACGCACAACGAGCCGTGAGGGCACGGCTCCGGCGCCCGGAAGGTTCGGGCGGATCGTCCCGATGCTGCTCCTGACCCTCCTGGTCATGGTGCTCGCCGTCCCCGCGGGCCTGGTGGTCAGTCCCGGATTCCGCGGCCCGGCCCTCCCCCCGGAACCTGCAGCGGCGGGCCCGTGGCAGCAGATGCCCGCCACCCTCAGCGCTCCCGACGGCGGCTCGGAAACCGCCGGAGGCATGCGGCCGCTCAGCGCCGATGCGCCGGTGCCGGATGCCGCCACCGTTGCCGCCCAGCTCACCGCCACGCTGAAGACCGACGGCGCCGGGTCCTTCAGCGGCCTGGTCCAGGATGCCCTCACCGGGAAGGTGCTCTTCGACCGGGCCGCCGACGAGGTCCGCGCCCCCGCTTCCAACATCAAGCTCCTCACCGCCGCCGCCGCGCTGCGCACCCTCGGCCCGGACCGGCGCTTCAGCACCAGGGTTGTGGCCGGACCCACGCCGGGCACGGTCGTCCTGACCGGCGGCGGAGACGTGCTGCTGGGTGCAGGCGAGTCCGCACCGGATGCCGTCCTGGGGCACGCCGGGCTCGCCACCCTCGCGCAGTCCACGGTCCGTGCGCTGCAGAAGGCCGGCGTGGCCAGTCCGGTGACCGTCCTGCTGGACGATTCCCTCTTCAGCGGACCGTCCCTGAGCCGGGCCTGGAGCCCGGATGACGTGGCGGCCGGCGAAGTGGCGCCGCTGTTTCCGCTGGCCCTGAACTCGGCCCGCTTCGACCCCGCCGTCACCACCGGACCCCGCCCCCGCGACGCCGCCATGACGGCCGCCGAGGCCTTCGCGGACCGGCTCTCGGCCGCCGGCGCCGCCGCGGGACTCACCGTGGCGCCCGACGTCGCAAGGCTGCCGGCCGGGCGGAAGCCCGCCGCGGACGCCGGCGGACAGTCAGGCAAGCTCCTCGCCGAAGTCCAGTCCGCCACCGTCAGCCAGCAGGTGGACCTGATGCTGCGCACCTCGGACAACTACCTCACCGAGGTCATGGGCCGGATGGTGGCGGTGGCAAGCGGCAAACCCGCCAGCAACGACGGCGCCGTCGCCGCCGTACTGCAGCAGCTCGAGGAGCTGAACGTCCCTTCGGGCACCCTCCGGGCCGCCGACCTGGCCGGGCTGACCCTGGAGAACAAAGTCTCGGCGCGGCAACTCTCCGCCGTGATCCGTGCCATGACCACCGGCACAGACACCCGCCTCCGCTCCGCCCTGGCCGGGTTTCCGGTGGCCGGGCTGACCGGAACACTCGGCAACCGGTACATGGATACCAGCACCTCCCGGGGTGCGGGCCTGGTCCGCGCCAAGACCGGAACGCTCAACACGGTGATCGCACTCAGCGGCTACGTCGTGGACGCCGACGGCCGGCTGCTGGTCTTCTCCTTCATCGGCAACGGCCTGACGCCCGGCGCGGCCGGCAACAAGGCCGCCCTGGACCGGACAGCCTCGGTCCTGGCCGCCTGCGGCTGCCGCTGAGGCCGCGCCGTTTCGACGGTTCGCTGCGCACTCGACGACTCGAAACGCCTAACCCGCGGGGAACCATCTAACCGGCGGGTCCCGGCTGCCCGTTCGCCGCCCGACGAATTTAAGGCGCTTCCCCGCTCCGCTGTGATCTGATGGGGCTATGGAGTCCTCTTCGCGCGAGACATCTGCCCAGGCACCAGGCCAAACACCAGCCCAGGCCCTGATCAACTGGGAGCTCGCCGCGTCCACGGCCGCGCGCCTCACCCCGGCCGGTCCCTCGCTCGGGTCCGCGGAGATCGGCGCCGCCGTCGAGAACCTGCGCCTGATGGCAGACATCTCCGTTCCGCACGTGCACGACATCACCGGCCTCGAGGCCGCCCGCGACCTGCGGGACTCCTCCGTCCTGGTGGTGGACCGCGCCTCGTGGGCCAAGGCAAACACACAGAGCTTTGCCGTGATGCTGCAGCCCGCCATCGAGAAGATGCTCGAAAGCCGGCGCGGGACCGTCAGCCCGGGCGCCGCGAGCGTCGGCGGCGCGATCACCGGCAGCCAGCTGGGCGCGATCCTGGCGTTCCTCTCCAGCAAGGTCCTCGGCCAGTACGACCCGTTCTCGGCGCTGGCCGAGAATTCCACCGCCCCCGCCGCGGGCCGGCTGCTGCTGGTGGCGCCCAACATCATCTCCGTGGAGCGCGAGCTCAACGTCGCGCCCGAGGATTTCCGGCTCTGGGTGTGCCTGCACGAACAGACCCACCGCGTGCAGTTCGCGGCCGCACCCTGGCTGCGCCACCACATGCTGGAACAAATCGAGGACCTCAGTGAACACCTGCTGGGCAACGTCGACTCGATCATGGAACGTGCCGCGGCGGCCGCGAAGGCCCTCAAGGACCGGGCCGGCTCGGGCGCCGCCCCCGGCCGCGGGGCAATCCTGGACCTCCTGCAGGACCCGGCGGAACGGGCGGCGATCTCGCACCTGACCGCCGTCATGAGCCTGCTGGAAGGCCACGCCAACGTGGTCATGGATGCGGTGGACGCCAGCATCGTCCCCTCGGTCAAGACCATCCGGCAGCGCTTCAACGCCCGCGGCACGGACCGCGGCGCCATCGAGAAGTTCATCCGCAGCCTGCTCGGGCTGGACGCGAAGATGCGGCAGTACAGCGACGGTTCGAAGTTCGTCCGCGAAGTGGTGGACGCCGCCGGGATGCAGGGCTTCAACAAGGTCTGGGAGTCCGCCGACCACCTTCCCACCGAGCCCGAAATCCACGACTCCAAGCTGTGGCTCGACCGGATGGGGCTCTAGTCCGGGTGCCGGCCCCAACCCACCCGGATCTCCCGGCGGCTTCCCGCGGACGACGACGGCCCGGCCGGCTGGCGCCCGTCGTCGGCAAGGCGCGGAAGATGCTGCAGGACGCCCTGGCCGACGCCGGCTACCCCGAGCGGGTGCTTGTGGCGTGCAGCGGCGGTCCGGATTCGCTGGCGCTTGCCGCCGTCGCGGCCTACTTCGCCCGCCGCGGCCACGTTGACGGCCACCCGATCTCCGTCGGCGCCGTCGTCGTGGACCACCAGCTTCAGCCCGGTTCCGCGGAGGTGGCCGCGGCGACAGCGGCGGCGCTGCGGGAGCTGGGACTCGCCCCCGTGCAGGTCAGGACCGTTGACGTTGCCCCCGCCGGGATGGGCCCGGAGGCCGCCGCGCGGGACGCCAGGCACGCCGCCCTCGAGGCCGCCGCCGACGATACCGGCGCCGCGGCCGTCCTGCTGGGCCATACCCTGGACGACCAGGCCGAACAGGTCCTGCTGGGACTGGCGCGCGGCTCCGGCACCCGCTCGCTCGCCGGGATGCGGCCGGCCCGCGGCCGCCTGCTGCGGCCGTTCCTGGGCCTGCGACGGGCCGACACCCTGGAAATCTGCGCCGTCGAAGGCCTGGACCCGTGGCACGACCCGAGCAACGAGGACCCCGCCTTCGCCCGGTCCCGGACCCGGGTGGAGGTGCTGCCGATGCTGGAGGAGAAGCTCGGACCGGGGGTGGCCGAGTCGCTGGCCCGGACGGCGGCGATCCTGCAGCTCGACGCCGACTACCTCGAGGATGTGGCCAACGACACCTTTGGCCGCCTGCAGGAGCGCTCCGGGACCGAGCTCAGCCTGCCCGAGGCCGCGCTCCGCGAACTGGCGCCGGCCGTCAGGTTCCGGGTGATCGCCAAGGCCGCCGCCGCCGTCGGGGGTCAACAGCCCAGCTACCAGCGGCTGCTGGCCGCCGAAGCGCTGCTTCGCCGGCAGGGATCCGCGGGACCCGTGGAGCTGCCCGGCGGCGTGAGCGTCTACCGGCTCTCCCTCGCCCAGCTGCTCGCGGCCGGGCAGTCCGCCCCCGCCGGCGTTCCCCGTGAGGGCGCCCGCTGTGGGAAGCTTGTATTCCGGCCTCAAAAACCGCCCCAAGAATAGTCGCACCCGCATCTACACAGGAGCCATTGGTGGATTCAAACGACGTCCAGGCAGACCTCAAGCACGTTCTCTACTCCAAGGAGCAGATCCAGACCCGGATCACTGAACTCGCTGCCCAGATCGACAAGGACTACGTAGGCCGCGATCTGCTGATCGTCGGTGTGCTCAAGGGTGCGGTCATGGTCATGGCCGACCTGGCCCGTGCGCTGCACAGCCACGTCTCGATGGACTGGATGGCTGTCTCCTCCTACGGCTCCGGCACGCAGTCCTCCGGCGTGGTCCGCATCCTCAAGGACCTCGACACCGACCTGATGGGCAAGGACGTCCTGATCGTCGAAGACATCATCGACTCCGGCCTCACGCTTTCCTGGCTCAAGACCAACCTGGAGTCCCGCGGCCCCGCCTCGGTGGAGATCTGCACCGCATTCCGCAAGCCCACCGCCGCCAAGGTCCAGATCGACGTCAAGTATGTCGGCTATGACATCCCCAACGAATTCGTCGTCGGCTACGGCCTGGACTACGCCGAGAAGTACCGCAACCTGGACTTCGTGGGCACCCTGGCGCCGCACGTCTACGAGTAACCCGGGGACCGCACCGGCAGCTTCCCTCCGGCTCGACGCTGTGTCTGGTCTGCGCCCGCACAGCCCTCCGCTACGCCGACAGGGAACTTTTAGCCCTGACCGTGCGTGAGTTACTGCGACGGTGTATAGCTATAACCTGACGCAGCACCACACGCGCGCAGATCGGTCGCCGTGCAGCACTACCAGGAGGGACGGGGCCAGCCCCCGATCAGATGAAAGCTAAGAGTTTCTTCAAGGGCCCGGGCATCTGGATTGTCGTTGTAATCGGCATGCTCCTGCTGGCCTTTGCCACCCTGGCCCCGGGCGGCTCCGTCCGGATCGACACGGACCGGGGCCTGGCCCTGCTGGCCGACAGCGACAAGGTCGAGCAGGCCAAGATTTTCGACGCCGAGAACCGCGTGGACCTGGTCCTGAAAAACGACATCCAGATTGACGGCCAGGACAAGGGCAAGAACGTCCAGTTCTACTACGTCAACGCCCGCGCGGCGGACGTCGTCAAGGCCGTAACGGCTGCCAAACCGCCGAGCGGCTTCACCGACCAGCCGGTCGAAAGCAACTGGTTCTCCGGCCTGTTCTCCCTGCTGGTCCCGGTGCTGCTGCTGGGTGTGCTCTTCTGGTTCCTGCTCTCCCGGATGCAGGGCGGCGGCTCCAAGGTCATGCAGTTCGGCAAGTCCAAAGCCAAGATGGTCAACAAGGACATGCCGCAGGTGACCTTCAGCGACGTCGCCGGCGCCGACGAAGCCGTCGAGGAACTCGAAGAGATCAAGGAATTCCTCCAGGAACCCGCCAAGTTCCAGGCCGTGGGCGCCAAGATCCCCAAGGGCGTGCTGCTGTACGGCCCTCCCGGTACCGGCAAGACCCTCCTGGCCCGCGCGGTCGCCGGCGAGGCCGGCGTTCCCTTCTTCTCCATCTCCGGTTCCGACTTCGTGGAAATGTTCGTCGGCGTCGGCGCCTCCCGCGTCCGCGACCTGTTCGAACAGGCCAAGGCCAACGCGCCGGCCATCATCTTCGTGGACGAGATCGACGCCGTCGGCCGGCACCGCGGCGCCGGCATCGGCGGCGGCAACGACGAGCGCGAGCAGACCCTCAACCAGCTCCTGGTTGAAATGGACGGCTTCGACGTCAAGACCAACGTCATCCTGATCGCGGCCACCAACCGCCCCGACGTGCTCGACCCCGCCCTGCTCCGCCCGGGCCGCTTCGACCGCCAGATTTCGGTCGAGGCCCCGGACCTGATCGGCCGCGACCAGATCCTGAAGGTGCACGCGAAGGGCAAGCCGATGGCCCCCGGCGTCGACCTCAAAGCCGTCGCGAAGAAAACCCCCGGCTACACCGGCGCGGACCTCGCGAACGTGCTCAACGAAGCCGCGCTGCTGACGGCCCGCTCCAATGCCAACCTGATCGATGACCGCGCGCTCGACGAGGCAATCGACCGGGTGATGGCCGGTCCGCAGAAGCGCAGCCGGGTCATGAAGGAACACGAGCGCAAGGTCACCGCGTACCACGAGGGCGGCCACGCCCTGGTGGCGGCGGCACTGCGCAACTCTGCCCCGGTCACCAAGATCACCATCCTGCCGCGCGGCCGCGCCCTGGGCTACACCATGGTGGTTCCGGAGAACGACAAATACTCCGTGACCCGCAACGAACTGCTGGACCAGATGGCCTACGCCATGGGCGGCCGGGTGGCCGAGGAACTCGTCTTCCACGACCCCTCCACCGGTGCCTCGAACGACATCGAAAAGGCCACCGGAATCGCGCGCAAGATGGTCACCGAGTTCGGCATGAGTGAACGCGTCGGCGCCGTGCGCCTCGGACAGGGCGGCGGCGAGCCGTTCCTGGGCCGCGACGCCGGCCACGAGCGCAACTACTCGGACCAGATCGCCTACGTCGTGGACGAGGAAGTGCGCCGCCTGATCGAGGGCGCGCACGACGAGGCCTACGCGATCCTGACCGAGAACCGCGACGTCCTGGACCAGCTCGCGCTGGAACTGCTGGAACGGGAAACCCTGAACCAGAGCGAGATCGCCCAGGTCTTCACGAATATCCGCAAGCGCGATTTCCGCGAGATCTGGCTCTCCAAGGAGAGCCGGCCGATCCAGGCCGTCGGCCCGGTGGAGTCCCGCCGTGAAAAGGCCGAGCGCGAAGCCCAGGAAGAAGCCAAGGAAGCCCGGCTCGAGGAGCCGCTCGACACCCTGCCGCCGCACGCCCAGGGCGTGCCCGGACAGGAGTCCTTCCAGGACGGCGTCACGGATCTCGGGCCCGACGTCCATCCCGGCTAGGCTTCTTCTGTGACTTCCTACTTCGACGACGACGTTCCCGCCACCGCCGGTTCCCTCCCCACGGGAGAGCCGGCGGAGGCCGCGGGCCAGCCCGGAACCAAGGTGGACCGCCCGCGGATCCAGGCGGCGGTGCGCGAGATCCTGATCGCCATCGGCGAGGACCCGGACCGCAGCGGACTGCTGGACACCCCCAAACGGGTCGCCAAGGCCTACGCGGAGATGTTTGCCGGCCTGCACCACGACCCGGCGGAAATCCTCGCCACCACCTTCGACCTGGACCACGAAGAACTGGTACTGGTCAAGGACATCCCGTTCTACTCAACCTGCGAGCACCACCTCGTGCCTTTCCACGGGGTGGCCCACGTCGGTTACATCCCCTCGCACGACGGCAAGGTCACCGGCCTGAGCAAGCTGGCCCGGCTGGTGGACATGTTCGCCCGCCGCCCGCAGGTGCAGGAGCGGCTGACCACGCAGATCGTCGAAGCCCTCGTCACCCACCTCAAGCCGCGCGGCGCGATCGTCGTCGTCGAATGCGAACACCTTTGCATGTCGATGCGCGGCATCCGCAAGCCCGGCGCGAAAACCGTCACCAGCGCGGTCCGCGGGCAACTGCATGACCCGGCCACCCGCGCCGAAGCCATGAGCCTCATCCTTGGAAGGTAACAAAAACAGACTATGGATTCCCTAGCCGCAGCCCCTGGAACAGGACCTGCCACCTCGCCGCTGCCCGTGCTGCGCAAGCCGCGCCCGGCTGCGAGTTTCAAGGACCTGCCGACGGACCGCACGCTCGTGATGGGGATCCTGAACGTCACCCCGGATTCGTTCAGCGACGGCGGCCGGCACGCGACGGCGGACACCGCGGTCGCCGCCGGCCTGCGGATGTACTACGCCGGCGCAGACATCATCGACGTCGGCGGGGAATCCACCCGCCCCGGTGCCGCGGAGGTCAGCGTCGAGGAGGAAAAGCGGCGGGTACTGCCCGTGATCGAGGCGCTGGTCAAGGCCGGCGCCCTGGTCAGCATCGACACCACGCACGCCGCCACCGCCGAGGCCGCGCTGGCGGCCGGTGCCACGATCATCAACGACGTCTCCGGCCTCACGATCGAGCCGGAGATGGTTGAGCTGGTGGCCCGGAGCAAGGCGCCCTACATCCTCACTCACCGCCGCGGCGACGCGAGCACCATGGACTCGCTGACCGACTACGGCAACGTGGCCCGGGAGGTCGCCGCCGAGCTCGCCGGCGTGCGCGACAAGCTGTACGCCGCCGGCGCCTCGTCGGAGCAAATCATCCTGGACCCCGGCCTGGGCTTCGCCAAGAACGAGGCGCAGAACTGGGAACTCCTGCAGAACCTCGACGTCCTGCAGGCCATGGGCCACAAAGTCCTGGTCGCCGCGTCCCGGAAACGGTTCCTGGGCAGCCTCCTGACCGTCGCCGGAAAGGCAGCCCCGCCCCAGGATCGGGATGCCGCCACCGCCGCCGTCACCGCCATCAGCGCCTTCCGCGGCGCCTGGGCGGTCCGCGTGCACGACGTCGGCCCCAGCCTCGACGCCGTCAAGGTCGCCGCCCGCATCGCCCCGGGTCCGCGCACCGGATCGGCGCCGGCCGTGCCCGGCAACGGCTGAGACGGCCGCCCCATGGACCGGATCACGCTAAGCGGCGTCACCGCCGTCGGGCATCACGGAGTGTTTGATTTCGAACGCCGGGACGGCCAGCCGTTTGTCGTCGACGCCGTGCTGCACCTCGACTTCAGCCAGGCCGCCACCAGTGACGACGTGCGGGACACCGCGCATTACGGCGAAGTGGCCGAGTGCATCCGCGGCTGGATCACCGGCACGCCGCTGAACCTGATCGAGGCCCTTGCGGTGCGGATCGCCGACGACCTGCTGCTGCGCTTCCCGGTGGCCGCCGTCGACATCACCGTGCACAAGCCCAAGGCCCCGATCGAGGTCGAGTTCGGCGATGTGTCCGTCAGCGTCCACCGGGACCGGCCATGAGCCCCCACGCAGCGCCCTACACCCGCGCCGTGATCGCGCTCGGCAGCAACCTGGGGGAGCGCAACGACACGCTCTCCGCCGCCGTCGCCGACCTCGTCGACCCGCCGGAGGTGCGGCTGCTGGCCATCTCGCCGATCGTGCAGACCAAGGCCGTAGGCGGACCGCCGGACCAGCCGGACTTCCTGAACATGGTGATCGCCGTGGAAACCTCGCTGTCCCCGGAGGAACTGCTGCGGCACTGCCACGCGGTGGAACAAAAGCACCTGCGGGTCCGTGAAGTCCGCTGGGGTCCGCGCACCCTCGACGTGGACATCATCACCTACGGCGACCTGGTGAGCTCCGACCCGGACCTGACGCTTCCGCATCCGCGAGCCGCGGAGCGTGCCTTCGTGCTCTACCCCTGGTCCCTGATCGACCCCGCGGCCGAGCTCAACGGCGAACGGGTGGGCGACCTCGCCGCCAAGGCCGCCGACTTCCCGGACCTCGCGCCGTTCGACGGCTTCGAAGACCTCAAGGGCGCGGCCGGAGCCGCGCCGGTGGAGGCCCCATGAAGCCGGTCAGCCCGCTCCTGCTCCTCGTCATTGCTGTCGCGCTCGCCGTCCTGGGCTGGCTTGCCGCCCTGATTTCCGGACGCTACAGCCTCGAGACCCCGGTGCTGCCGCTGACCGGCCTGCTCACCATGGGCGTGATCGTGGCCCTCACCCTGATCCTTGGCGTCCGTGTGCTGCGCTGGCGCAACGGCAAGAAGAAGAGAATGCTCAACCCGATCCTGGCCGCGTGGACCCTTGTCCTGGCCCAGGCCTGCGCCTACACCGGGACCGTGCTGCTGGGCTGGCACGCCGGAATTTTCCTGGACCAGCTGAGGCTATGGTCCGTGCGCAGCGGTCAGTCCATCACCTGGGAGACGCTGTCCATGGCCGGCGGCGGCCTCGTGATGGTGGTGGTGGGCCTGGTGGTGGAGCGCTTCTGCCGGATTCCTCCCGAGGACGGCGACGCCGAGGGGAGCCCCGGACTGCAGGGCAAGCGCGGCAAGCCCAAGGCTGAAGGCGAATATGCATACCGAGGCGATTGACCCGCCCGGGCTGGTCTGGCGGCGGGTGTCTCCCCGGTACGTGACCGTGCGGCTGGTGGGCTGGGCGCTGGCCAATCTGGCCGCCGTCGCGGTCCTGTCCCTGCCCCTCCTGCTGGTCCTGAACGGCGCGTGGGGCTGGCCGCCGCTGTGGCTCGCCGCAGCCGTGCCCGCCGCGGCCTTCCTGCTGGCCCTGTGGCGGCTCGTGCTCATCCCGCGACAGGTGCGGTCCATCGGTTACGCCGAACGCGAGGACGACCTGCTGATCCGCCGTGGCATTTTCTTCCAGCGCGTCCTGGTGGTCCCGTACGGGCGGATGCAGTACGTGGACATCGGGGCCGGCCCGGTGGAGCGCGGCCTCGGCCTGTGCACCCTGAAGCTTCACACGGCCTCGGCCGGCACCAGCGCGGAGATCCCCGGCCTGCCCGCGGGGGAGGGGGCGAGGCTCCGCGAACAGCTGTCCGCCCGCGGCGAGGCCCGCCTGGCCGGGCTGTGACGGCCGCCGGGGACAGCTGGCGGCGCGTGCATCCGGCATCGCCGTTCGTTCGGGGCTGGGTGGCGCTGGCCGCGATGTTCTTCTTCTTTGGCCGCGATGCCTTTGAACGCCTGCTCCAGGGCGGACCCGTCATTGACGATCGGCTCGCCGGACGGGCGCCATGGCTGCTGCTTGGCGGCGGCACGGTGCTGCTGCTGACCGTGCTCGGCTTCGTGCTGAGCTGGTACTTCACCCGGTACCAGGTGGCTGACGGGTACGTGCGGATCAACACCGGGTTCCTGTTCAAGCAGCAGCGCCAGGCCCGGCTGGACCGGGTCCAGGCAATCGACGTCGTGCAGCCCCTGCTGGCGCGGATTTTCGGGCTCGCCGAGCTCAGGTTCGAGGTCGCCGACGCCGGCCAGTCCGCGGTGCACCTGGCCTACCTGCCCCTGGCCGAGGCCCGCCAGCTCCGCGCGACCATCCTTGCCCGTGCCTCCGGCGCCGGAGGCGGGACGCCGGCGCCGGTAACGGCGGGGCAGGATCCGGGGCAGCGGGCGGCCGTCGCCGAGGAGGCGCCGGAACATGCCGTACTCACCGTGCCGCCGCCGCGGCTGGTCGGGTCGCTGGTGCTGAGCGAGCAAAGCGTCGTCATCGTCCTCGGCGCCGTGGCCTCGGTGCTGCTCTCCGCCCTCACCGAGAACCGCAGCTTCTACTTCTATCTGGTCCCGGCCGGCCTGGGCCTGGCCGCGGCGTACTGGAACTCCTTCAACAAGGGCTTCAACTTCACCGCCGCCATTTCCCCGGACGGTATCCGGCTCCGCTACGGCCTGCTGGACACCCAGGCCCAGACCCTGCCGCCCGGGCGGATCCAGGCCGTGCGCGTCAGCCAGCCGCCGCTCTGGCGGGTCTTCGGCTGGTACCGGATGCAGGTCAACGTGGCCGGCTACGGCACCGCCGGCAGCAACGGCGAGGCCTCCGCCCGGACCACCCTGCTGCCCGTCGGAACGCTGGCGGAGGTGTTCACCATGCTGTCGCTGGTCCTGCCCGACCCCGGCACCCCGGACCCCGGGCGCGTCTTCACCGCGGGGTTGAACGGGCTGGCGCCCGCCGGCGGCGCCGGCCGTTCCGCCGCTCCGGACGGCGGCGACGACGCCGCTCCGGAAGACGGCGGCTTCGTCACCACGCCGAGGCGGGCCCGCCTGCTGGCCCCGCTGGGCTGGCGGCGCAACGGCTTCACCGCCACCGACACCGCGCTGCTGATCCGCTCCGGCCGCTGGTGGCGCCACCTCATCCTGGTCCCGCACCAGCGCACCCAGTCGATCGCGCTGCAGCAGGGCCCGCTCGCCCAGCGCTTCCGGGTGGCGGACCTGGTCCTGCACACCACCGCCGGGCCGGTCGCGCCGCGGCTGATCCAGGCCGGCCTGGACGAAGGCCGGGCCTTGCTGGACGCGCAGGCGGCCCGCGCCCGGACCGCGCGGAAACGGCAGACCAGCGAACACTGGCTCGCCCCGGCAGAGCACCTCGTACACGCACCAAAGGAAGGTCCGCAGCATGGCTAAGCCAGGACGCCTCGGCGTCGGAATCATCGGAGCCGGCAAGGTGGGGGCCGTCCTAGGGGCGGCGTTGCGCGCCGCCGAGCACGCCGTCGTCGGGGTCTCCGCCGTCTCGGACGCGAGCCGGGAGCGCGCCGAAACCCTGCTGCCCGGCGTTCCCATCCTCGAGGTGCAGGACATCGTGGAACGCGCCGAACTGGTACTGCTGGCGGTCCCGGACGACGCCCTCGGTCCGCTCGTGGAAGGGCTCGCGAAACTTGGCGCCTGGCAGCCCGGGCAGCTCGTTGCCCACACCTCCGGGCGATTCGGCGTCGGGATCCTGCGCCCGGTCCGCGCCGCGGGGGCCATCCCGCTGGCGCTGCACCCCGCCATGACCTTCACCGGCATGAGCCTTGACCTGACCCGGCTGCTGGACTGCAGCTTCGGCGTGACGGCCGACCCGGCCATGCTGCCGATCGCGCAGGCCCTCGTGGTGGAGATGGGCGCGGAGCCGGTCGCGATCGCCGAAGCTGACCGCACGCTGTACCACGCGGCCCTGGCGCACGGCTCAAACCATTTGGTCACGCTCGTGGCGCAAGCCTCCCAGCTGCTGCGCGAAGTGGGCGTCGAAGCCCCGGAACGCATGCTGGGCCCCCTGCTGCGCGCCAGCCTGGAAAACGCCCTCGCCTCGGGAGAGTCGGCGCTGACCGGTCCGGTGGCGCGCGGGGATGTGGGGACTGTCGCCGCGCACTCGGAGGCGCTGCGCGAACTCGACGGCGGCTCCGGCGGCGATATTCTTGAGGCGTACCTGGCCATGGCCCGGGCAACGGCCCGCCGTGCGGGTAGCCGCGGGCTGTTGAAGCCGGAGCAAATCGACGGCATCAGGCAGGCGCTCGAGGCCCCCGACGCCGGCGGCCCGATTCCTGAGGAAGGACCCTGAGATGGCAATCCAGTTGGTGACCACGGCTGCGCAGCTGCGCACTGAAAGCGCGCGGCTGCTCACCGAAAAGCGCGGCACCTCGCAGGGGCTCGTGCCCACGATGGGCGCCCTGCACGAGGGACATGCCCGGCTCGCACGCACCGCCGTCGCGGAAAACGACGTCGTGGTGGCCAGCATCTTCGTCAATCCGCTGCAGTTCGGCGAGGCGGTGGACCTTGACCGCTACCCGCGGACGCTTGAGGCGGATTTGGCCCTGCTCGAGGCCGAAGGAGTAGACCTCGCCTTCGCGCCGGCGGTGGAGGAGGTGTATCCCGGCGGCGAACCCCTGGTGCGGATCACTGCCGGTGTGCTGGCCGACAAGTGGGAGGGAGCCTCCCGGCCGGGGCACTTCGACGGCGCCCTGACGGTGGTGGCGAAGCTGCTGCACTACGGCCTGCCCGCCTTGGGACAGGGCGCCTACCGCGCCTATTTCGGCCAAAAGGACGCCCAGCAGCTGACCCTGGTCCAGCGAATGGTGGCGGACCTGAACTTCCCGGTGGAGATCGTCCCGGTGCCGATCGTGCGGTCCCCGGACGGTCTCGCGCTCTCCAGCCGGAACCGTTTCCTCTCGGCCGAGGAACGCGAGGCCGCCCTGGTGCTCTCCCGGGCGCTGCGGCTGGTCGAGGAACGCGCCAACGCCCACGAACCCCTGGACCTGGACTCCGCCCGGGCGCTCGTGGAATCCCAGCCCCTCGTGGAGCTGGACTACTTCGACGTCGTGGACCCGCGCACCCTTGAGCCGCTCGCGGAGAACTGCCGCGAGACCCCGTTCCGCGGCGAAGGACTGGTTCTCATCGCGGCCAAGGTCGGCCCGGTCCGCCTGATCGACAACGTGCCGCTGGACTCCTAGCCCTTCCCCGTCTCGGCCATCAGCTTGAGGTTTGCCAGGGTCTGTTCCCTGGCGCGCTCCTGCAGCCGTTCCACCAGCACCCGGTCGGCGAACTTCCCGATCGCCGCGCCCGGGACGTTGTACTCGATTTCCGCGGTGACCCGGGTGCCGGTTCCCGAGGGCTCGTAGTCCCACGTCTGCCATCCCTTGAGCGGGCCGTCGAATTCGAGCCGGACGTGCTGGCCGCCGCTGGGGGTCGGCTCGTTTTCCAGGACGCGCGTGGTGACCGGGAACGGAACCCCGGCCATCAGGTAGCTGTGCTCGACGACGGTCCCCGCCCGGCCGTCGCCTTCGACCTTCTTCGGCTCGCTGAGGTTCACCCACCACGACGCCCAGTGGTAGGGGTCGACGGCGATCTCGGTGACGCGCCCGACCGGCGCGTCGATCTGGGTGTCGAGCTTGATGTGGCCCATGGATCATCCTCTCGTGGAATAAGCCGGTGGAGTAAGTCGGGGGTGCGGGCGCCCGGAGGGGAGCCTCGGCCCGTTACCAGCCAACGCCCGCCGCCGGAAAGCGGGTAGGGGACAAAGGCCCCGGGCCGAGTTTCCGTCCCGCTGCGAATCGGAATAATTTATCGCCGCCGCCGGGAATTACCGCTGCGGGGGGCGGGTTGGAATTCGTAGTGGCGACCACGTGCGCCGAAACCCACTTCAACTCCCTGAGGGAATCCCCATGCCAGCAGATGCCCCTTCCAACGTCCAGGAGAACCTGGCTCAGCCGCCCCGGACCGCAGCCCTGCCCCCGGCGCCCGTGCAGCGCGCGGAGGCACCGGCGGCCGGGCCGGAGAAGCTGTCCCGGGAGTCCGTCACCATCATCGCCACCCTGCTGGTAGCCACCTTCGTGGTGATCCTGAACGAAACCATCATGAACGTGGCCCTGCAGCGGCTGATGGTGGACCTGAGGGTCGATGCACCCACCGTGCAGTGGCTTTCCACCGGCTTCATGCTGACGATGGCCGTGGTCATTCCCACCACGGGCTTCATCCTGCAGCGACTCTCCACCCGGGCGGTCTTCATGCTGGCGATGGGGCTGTTTTCCGCCGGCACCCTGCTGGCAGCCCTCGCACCCGGTTTCGAAATCCTGCTTCTGGCCAGAATCATCCAGGCCGGCGGCACCGCCATCATGCTGCCGCTGCTGATGACCACCATCCTGACCCTGGTGCCGGTTGCGCGCCGCGGCGCCGTGATGGGCAACGTGAGCATCGCGATCTCGGTGGCGCCCGCCATGGGCCCGACGGTCTCCGGGCTGATCCTGCAGAATTTCTCCTGGCGGTTCATGTTCGTGTTCGTGCTCCCGATCGCGTTGCTCGCGTTCGCCATCGGAGCCAGGTTCCTGCGGAACATCGGCGACAACGAGAAGACCCGGCTCGATGCGCTCTCCGTCGTCCTGACCGTCCCGGCCTTCGGCGGCGTCGTGTACGGACTGAGCCAGATCGGCGGCGGCCAGGGCGGCCCCGCCACCCCGGCCGTGGCGGCGCTCGCCGTCGGCGTCGTGGCCCTGTTCGCCTTCGTCCTGCGCCAGCTCAGGCTGCAGAAGTCCGACGCGCCGCTGCTGGATCTGCGCGCCTTTAACTTCCGGATGTTCACCGTGTCCGTGCTGCTGCTGGTGGTCGCGATGATTGCCCTGTTCGGCGCCGTGATCCTGCTGCCCCTGTACCTGCAGGAAGTCCGCGGCCTGAAGTCGCTGGAAACCGGCCTCGCCCTGCTGCCCGGCGGCCTCGCAATGGGCCTGCTGGGCCCGGTCATCGGCCGGCTTTTCGACAAGTTCGGCCCATTGCCGCTGACCGTGACGGGATCGGTCCTGATGGTGCTTTCGCTCTGGCAGTTCTCCCGGCTGGACGCCCAGACGCCGGTCGGCTGGATCATCGCGCTGCATGTGACGCTGAGCCTGGGCCTGGCGCTGCTGTTCACCCCCGCGTTCACCACGGGGCTGAACCCGTTGCCGCCGCACCTGTACTCCCACGGCTCGGCCATCATGAGCACCCTGCAGCAGGTCGCGGGCGCGGCGGGCACGGCGCTGCTGGTCTCGATCTACGCGGTCGTCTCGGCGGGGTCCGGCATCGTCGCCGGAATGCACGCGGCGTTCCTGACCGCGGCCGCCATAGCGCTCGCTGCCGTGGTGCTGTCCGTGCTGATGCGCAAGACCGAAGGCGCGGCGGGCCCGGCGGCCCACTGACCCGGCAGCTGCTAGCCGGCGAAGAACTCGCTGAGTTCGGCGATGAGCTTGTCCGGGGCCTTGTTGACGCCGTCGTGGCCCATGCCCGGCAGGATGGTGTAGCTGGAGCCCGAGAGCACGTCGTGGATCTGCCCGCAGGCCACCCCGAAGTACGCCGGGCTCTTCTCGCCCACGATGATCAGGGTCTCCAGCGGCAGCTCCAGGAATGGTTCGGCCGGCATGTCGGCGGCGATGATCGCCTTGATCTCGCGGACGCCGGTCTTCATCAGCTCGCGCAGCTGCTTGCCGACAGGTGTGCCGGCGGTGAGCTTGTTCGCCAGCGTCAGCATGGATAGCGGCATCCGGGACAGCGCGCTTCCGGTCTCTAGGCCGCGGACCAGGACGGCGAGGGCCCGGTCGTCGTCGCCCGCCGCCGTCAGGCGCTCGTACTCTGCGGTCCAGTCCGCCGTGACGCTGTGGTTCACCGAAACGGCCGGGTCGTAGA
Organism: Arthrobacter sp. YAF16; assembly: GCF_052113385.1. Lineage (NCBI taxonomy): Bacteria > Bacillati > Actinomycetota > Actinomycetes > Micrococcales > Micrococcaceae > Arthrobacter > Arthrobacter sp. YAF16. Next base: position 285,454 of record NZ_JBFRDC010000002.1, on the reverse strand, counting down.
CGGCGAGGCGTTCCACCGGCAGGGTGCGTGCGGCATGCAGCGCCACCGCGCCGCCGAAGCTGTGCCCGAAGACGTCGGTACTGGCGGTGTGCTTCATCACGGCGTCCAGGTCGCGGATGTCCACGTCCAGGGTGTAGTCCTCCGGCTGCGGCGAGGACGAGCCGCGGCCTCGGCGGTTGAAGGTGTGGACCGGCCGGCCCAGCGCGGCGCTGAGCTTCTGCGCGAAACGGGTGTAGTCGGCCGCCGTCACCATCGAAGCCGGCACGACGACGACGCCGGAACCCGCCGCGGCAAGCTCCGCGCCCGTGCTGAAAAGCTCAAGGGTTCCGCCGTCGGGGGTTTTGATGTTCTCGCGGGTCATGCTCCGAGCCTAGCCGAGGCGCCCGGAACCGCACAGCAGGGTGCTGTCAGCTGCCCAGCCGGCCGCCGGAGATCTCGAGGTAGCAGGAGCCGCAGAGTGACTCGTACCAGGCGTCCTGCCCGTCGATGGCCACCTGGTCGCCGTCGAACACCACCTGATCGCCGATCCGGCGGGTGTTGAAGATGGCCTTGCGGCCGCACCGGCAGATGGTCTTGAGCTCCTCGAGGGTGTGCGCGATTTCCAGGAGCCGGAGCGAGCCGGGGAAGGCGCGGGTCCGGAAGTCGGTGCGGATGCCGTAGGCGAGCACGGGAACGTTGTCCAGCACGGCGATGCGGAAAAGGTCGTCCACCTGCTCGGGCTCAAGGAACTGGGCCTCGTCCACCAGCAGGCAGGCCACGGGGGGTGTGTCCACGTGCTGCAGCAACGCGTCGGGGTCATCCCCGTGCGCGTGCGCCGCGAACAGCTTCCGGGCGGACGCCCCGGACGGGATCAGGAAGTCCACCGAGCGGGTCATGCCCAGCCGGGATACGACGTCGGCGTCACCCTTGGTGTCGATGTCCGGCTTGGCGAGCACCACCCGCTGGCCTCGCTCCTCGTAGTTGAACGCGGCCTGCAGCAGGCCCGTCGACTTGCCGGAGTTCATCGCGCCGTAACGGAAGTAGAGCTTGGCCAAGGGGGTCCTTTCGACTTAGGTCGCCCCCGATTCTAGTGCCAGAAGTCAGCGGGCCGGCCGCAGCCGCCGCCGGACCCGGAGCCGCGCCGGGACCGCGTCGCCGTCGAGCAGGAACCTGGCCGCAATCAGCGCCAGCCGCCGGTTGCCGGGACGGATGGGGCCCTCGTGCAGCTGGCCCGGCACCACGGCAAACTCGATTGCCGGTACCGCCGCCGCGAGCTGCCGCCCGGTTTCGGCGAAGTAGTCCGGGCTCCACCCGCCGGTGAGCATCAGCGTGGGCATGGTGATGCCGGCAAAGTCGTCGAGCTCGGCGTCCGCGGCCAGCGCCGCGCGCATCTCCTTCACGGCCGTGGGCAGCAGTTCCCGCATCTCCGCGCCCAGGCTGGTCCGGGCCGAGAGGATGCTGAGCATGCGCAGGGCGCCGAGCGGCAGCTTCGACACGGGACCGGCGGTTTCCAGCCCCTGGACCAGGTGGGCCCACGCGTGGTCCAGTTCACCGGCCGCCACCGATCGTTCCAGTTCCGGTCGCCAGCGGCTGGTCAGGTTCCCGGCGAGGGACACAGCCGCGTCGTAGGTCACCAGGCGGCGGATCGGCACGCTGCGTGCGGCCTGCAGCGCCACGAACCCGCCGTAGCTGTGCGCGAACACGTCCGTTGAGCCGGTCTGCCGCAGCACGGCGGCGAGGTCTGCAACCTCCGTGGCCGCCGAGTAGTCCGCGGGCTGCGGTGAGGACCCGGCCCGGCCGCGGCGGTTGTAACAGTGCACCGGGCGGCCCAAGAGCCGGCTCAGGCTCCGGGCGAACGAGCGGTAGAGGGCGTCCGTGACCAAGGTCCCATGTACCAGAACGATGCCGGCCGCCGCCGCAGGCGCGTCCCCGGGCGCCGCGCCGGCGGGCTCCGGGAAGTGCCCGGGCGCTGCCCCCGGGGCGGCTTCCGGCGCTGCTGCCGGGGCGCCCTCCGGGGCCTTTTCCGCGCTGGGCCGGAAGGTGTGCAGCTCGAGGTGCCCCTCGCCGTCGTCGGTCCGAATCGTCCACGTCTCCACAGCTGTGATTGTATTCCCGGTCCATTCCCGCGCCTGCCGCACCGGAGGGGGCCGGATGCCCGGTAAACTTGGGGATTGTGACTTCCCAAAACACCCCCGCCCCGAACACCGCCGAGCACTCCGACGCCAGCGAGCAGACGCTGGTCCGCATGGAAAAGCGCGCCAAGCTGATCGAACGTGGCATCGAGGCGTACCCGGTGGGAGTCGAGCGCACGCACTCACTGACGGAGATCCGCGAAAAGTACGCGCACCTCGTGGCCGACGAGACCACCGGCGACGTCGTCGGCGTGACCGGCCGCATTGTCTTCATCCGCAACACCGGTAAGCTCTGCTTCGCCACCCTCCAGGAGGGCGGCCTCGACGGCAAGGCCGTCCGGCTGCAGGTCATGCTGAGCCTGGCCAACATCGGCGAGGAAGCGCTCGCGGACTGGAAGTCCCTCGTGGACCTCGGCGACCACGTCTTCATCAAGGGCGAGGTCATCTCCTCCCGCCGCGGCGAGCTCTCCGTGATGGCCGAATCCTGGTCCATGGCGTCCAAGGCGCTGCGGCCGCTGCCGGTGCTGCACGCGGAGCTCAACGAGGAAACCCGCGTCCGCCAGCGCTATGTGGACCTGATTGTCCGCGACGAGGCCCGCGAAATGGTCTACACCCGGGCCGCGATCACGCGTTCCATCCGCGAAACCCTGCACCGCCAGGGCTACGTCGAGGTGGAGACGCCGATGCTGCAGCTGGTGCACGGCGGCGCCACGGCCCGCCCGTTCGAGACGCACATGAACGCTTTTGACCAGAAGATGACGCTGCGGATCGCCACCGAGCTGTACCTCAAGCGCACGGTGGTCGGCGGCATCGACCGGGTCTATGACATGGGCCGGGTCTTCCGCAACGAGGGCGTGGACTCGACCCACAGCCCCGAATTCACCACCCTGGAGAGCTACGAGGCCTGGGCCGACCAGTTCGTCATGGCGGACCGCATCAAGGAGATCATCCTGGACGCCGCCGACGCCGCCGGGGTGGGCCGCGTGCTGCAGACCGAGGCCGGCGAGATCAACCTCGACGGCGACTGGGCCTGGATGGCCGTGTACCCGGGACTCTCCGACTTCGTGGGCCAGGACATCACCCCGGAAACCCCCGTCGAGGAACTGCTGGCCATCGCCGCCAAGCACGAGGTCAAGGTCGACGCGGCCTGGGACGCCGAGAAGCTCGTGGTCGAGCTCTTCGGCGAGCTGGTCGAACCGACCCTGCTCAACCCGACTTTCGTCTATGACTACCCGCCCTCCGCGCAGCCGCTGGCCCGCCACCACCGCGAGGACAACCGGCTGATCGAAGCGTGGGACCTGATCATCGGCGGGATGGAGCGCGGCACCGCCTTCTCCGAACTGATCGACCCGGTCATCCAGCGCGAACGCCTCACCGAGCAGTCCCGCCGCTCCGCCGCCGGCGACGTCGAAGCCATGCAGCTGGACGAGGACTTCCTCCGCGCCCTCGAGTACGGCGCCCCGCCGATGGGCGGCATCGGACTGGGCATCGACCGGCTGGTCATGCTCTTCACCGGCGCCGGCATCCGCGAGACCATTCTCTTCCCGCTGCTGAAGCCCGAAGGCCACTGATCATGGAATACATTGCCGTCCTGCTCCCGTCCGTGGTGGTCGGGCTCATCTTCTGGTTCGCCATGAAGGCAATCTTCAATGCCGACAAATCCGAGCGCCAGGCCGAGGCCCGCGCCCAGGCGGAGGCGGCAGCCCGCGGGCCGGAGCAAAATCCCGCTCCCGGGACCGGGCATTCCCCCGAACAGCGCTAAAAGCTGGGGCTATTCCTTCCTGTGGACTTTCTTTGGAAGGGCTTTTCCGCTTTGACTCCCGGCCATAAAAGGATGGATACTTTTTTCAGATACATCCTGCTTTTCTAAATACTCGACCTTTTGAAAAGAGAGTTTTTATGGCACAGAAAGTTAAAATCATCCTTGTTGATGATCTGGATGGGGGATCCGCGGACGAAACTGTCCGGTTTGGCCTTGATGGCGTGAGTTATGAAATTGACCTGTCATCGGGCAACGCATCAGAACTCCGCTCGGCCGTCGAGCAGTACGTGGCCCACGCGCGCAAGACGTCGACCGGGCGGGCAACCCGGACTAAAGTTTCGAGCGGCCGCAATCAGGACTCGGCGCAGATTCGACAGTGGGCCCGGGACAACGGCTATGCGGTAAACAGCCGCGGCCGTATCCAAGCCGAAATTCAGGAAGCCTACCAAAAGGCAAATTCCTAGTACCTGCTTCCCGGAAGGGCGCGTCGGCTCGCCTCTTTCCTTCGACCATGCCCCTGCCCCCGCGGCGGGGGCATTGTCGTGTCCGGACGGCCGGTGCTGGCGGCAACTGTGCGTTCCCGCCCGGTTGCCTCCGGAAAATCCCTCAATAAGCCGAGGACACGCCGTGTCTTCAGGATTTGGGAAGAAGTAACCGGGCGGGAGCGCAGCCCTGACCGGGGCCGAGGCAGGGCCCCGGCCGGCCGGTATCCGCGGACCGCCGTGACGCCCGGGACCCGTCCGGGTTTCCCCCGTGGCGAACAAGCCACAAATCTCGAACTCCGCCACGTAGCATCAAAGTACGTCGTAGCTAGGAGTGTGGCGAAATGTTTGAGCGATTTACGGACCGTGCCCGTCGCGTAGTTGTGCTTGCCCAAGAAGAGGCACGCATGCTGAACCACAATTACATCGGCACCGAACACATCCTCTTGGGTCTGATCCATGAGGGTGAAGGTGTTGCCGCCAAAGCCCTCGAGTCCTTGAGCATCTCGCTCGACGGCGTCCGCGAGCAGGTGCAGGAGATCATCGGCCAGGGCCAGCAGGCCCCGTCCGGCCACATCCCCTTCACCCCGCGCGCCAAGAAGGTGCTGGAGCTCTCGCTGCGCGAAGCCCTGCAGCTGGGCCACAACTACATCGGCACCGAGCACATCCTGCTCGGCCTCATCCGCGAGGGTGAAGGTGTGGCAGCCCAGGTGCTGGTCAAGCTCGGAGCGGACCTGAACCGCGTCCGCCAGCAGGTCATCCAGCTGCTCTCCGGCTACCAGGGCAAGGAATCCGCCGGTGCCGGCGTTGGCTCCGGCCAGGCCGAAGGCACCCCCGCAGGCTCGGTCGTCCTCGACCAGTTCGGGCGCAACCTGACCCAGGCCGCACGTGAGAACAAGCTGGACCCGGTGATCGGCCGCGAGCAGGAAATGGAACGCGTCATGCAGGTCCTTTCCCGCCGCACCAAGAACAACCCGGTGCTGATCGGCGAGCCCGGCGTCGGCAAGACCGCCGTCGTCGAGGGCCTGGCCCAGGCGATCGTCCGCGGCGACGTGCCGGAGACCATCAAGGACAAGCAGCTGTACACCCTGGACCTCGGGTCCCTGGTGGCCGGCTCCCGCTACCGCGGTGACTTCGAAGAGCGCCTGAAGAAGGTGCTCAAGGAGATCCGCACCCGCGGCGACATCATCCTCTTCATCGACGAGATCCACACCCTGGTTGGTGCCGGTGCTGCCGAAGGTGCCATCGATGCGGCTTCGATCCTGAAGCCCATGCTGGCCCGCGGCGAGCTCCAGACCATCGGTGCGACCACGCTGGATGAGTACCGCAAGCACATCGAGAAGGATGCCGCCCTGGAGCGCCGCTTCCAGCCGATCCAGGTCAAGGAGCCCTCCGTCGCCGACGCGATCGAGATCCTCAAGGGCCTGCGTGACCGCTACGAGGCGCACCACCGCGTCACGATCACCGACGGCGCCCTCGCCTCGGCGGCCAGCCTCTCCGAGCGCTACATCTCGGACCGCTTCCTGCCGGACAAGGCGATCGACCTGATCGATGAAGCCGGCGCGCGGCTGCGCATCCGCCGGATGACCGCCCCGCCGGAGCTCAAGGTCATGGACGAGAAGATCGCGGCCATGAAGCTCGAGAAGGAATCCGCGATTGACGCGCAGGACTTCGAAGGCGCCGCCTCGCTGCGCGACAAGGAGCAGAAGCTCATTGCCGAGCGCGCCGAGAAGGAACGCCAATGGAAGACCGGCGGCATGGACGACATCTCCGAGGTGGATGAGGATCTCATCGCCGAGGTGCTGGCGAACTCCACCGGCATTCCGGTCTTCAAGCTGACCGAGGAAGAATCCTCGCGCCTGCTGAAGATGGAAGACGAACTGCACAAGCGCGTGGTCGGCCAGAACGAGGCCATCAGGTCCCTGTCCCAGGCGATCCGCCGTACCCGTGCAGGCCTGAAGGATCCGAAGCGTCCGGGCGGCTCGTTCATCTTCGCCGGCCCCACCGGCGTCGGCAAGACCGAACTGGCCAAGGCCCTCGCGGAGTTCCTGTTCGGCGAGGAAGACGCGCTGATCACGCTGGACATGTCCGAGTACTCGGAGAAGCACACCGTCTCCCGGCTCTTCGGTGCCCCTCCGGGCTACGTGGGCTACGAGGAAGGCGGCCAGCTGACCGAGAAGGTCCGGCGCCGGCCGTTCTCCGTGGTGCTGTTCGACGAAGTGGAGAAGGCGCACGCCGACCTCTTCAACTCGCTGCTGCAGATCCTGGAAGACGGCCGCCTGACCGACTCCCAGGGCCGCGTGGTGGACTTCAAGAACACCGTGATCATCATGACCACGAACCTCGGCACCCGGGACATCTCCAAGAGCGTCGCCACCGGCTTCCAGTCCGGGACGGACACGCAGACCGGCTACAACCGGATGCGCGCCCGGGTCACGGAGGAGCTCAAGCAGCACTTCCGCCCCGAGTTCCTGAACCGTGTTGACGACGTGGTGGTGTTCCCGCAGCTGACCCAGGACGAGATCATCGAGATCGTGGACCTGTTCGTCACCCGCCTGGAGAAGCGCCTCAAGGACAAGGACATGGGCATCGAGCTCACGCCCGCGGCCAAGGTGCTGCTGGCCACCCGCGGCTACGACCCGGCGATGGGTGCCCGGCCGCTGCGCCGCACCATCCAGCGCGAGATCGAGGACCAGCTCTCCGAGAAGATCCTCTTCGGCGAACTGCACGCCGGCGACATCGTGGTGGTGGACGTGGAAGGCGAAGGCGACGACGCGAAGTTCACCTTCGCCGGCAACGCCAAGCCGCGCATCCCGGAAATCGCTCCGAGCGTCTAGGCGCCAAGCGATAACGTTCCAAGCAAAAGGCCCCGGCCGCTTCCTTCAAGGAGGCGGCCGGGGCCTTTTTGCCGCTGGCGCCGCTTGCCGCGGGCGCTTCTTGCCGCTGGCGCCGCTTGCCGCGGGCGCTTCTTGCCGCTGGCGCCGCTTGCCGCGGGCGCTTCTTGCCGCTGGCGCCGCTTGCCGCGGGCGCTTGTATTTGACGTGGGACGGCCGTGTCAGGCGGTTACGGTGATCCATTCGCCGTCGATAGCCGCCTTCAGCCTGGCCAGCGGCGCCTGGGCCGGACCGTTGATCACGCTGCCGTCGGATCCCTTGAAGGAGGAGCCGTGGCACGGGCACTGGAAGTCTTCTCCGGCGGGGGCCACCGGGCAGCCGGCGTGGGTGCATGCCGCGTCGTACGCCAGGACGGTCTTGTCATCCGGCCGGAAGATCACCACCGTCTTGCCGTTGATTTTCCCGGTGGCCGTGCCGCCCACCGATACATCGCTGAGCTTGCCCACCTTGACCGCGGTGCCGGCCGGAACAGAGGGGCCGGCCGCCGTCGTCGCCGGGGTGTCGGTTGGCGAAGCGGTGCAGGCCGAGAGGGCCAGGGCGCTGCCGCCCAGGGCGCCGGCACCGAGCAGCAGGGAGCGTCGAGGCAGGGACTTTTCAGGGTTCATGGACTCATCATGCCAACAGTCCCTGAGAGCCCGCTGCGATTTCGGCACCTTTGAATATGAAGGCAGTGTTTCACTCTGAGTGAACGGGGTGTGATCCGGCGCACAAGAGGTGTTGAATCGGGGGCATGGCTTCTTCCGATACGCAGACCCCGGCCGAACACCCCGAGACCCCGTTCCACGACCTGGACCACTACCTCGCCATCCCGAAGGTGAGCGGCCTGGCGCTGAGCCCCGACGGCGGACGGCTCGTCACCACCGTGGCCACGCTCAACGACAAGGGCACCGAATACCGTACCGCGCTGTGGGAGCTGGATCCTGCGGGCAAAAAGCAGGCCCGGCGGATCACGCGCAGTGCCAAGGGCGAGGCCGGCGCCGTGTTCGCGGCGGACGGCAGCCTGTACTTCACTTCCGCGCGCCCGGACCCCGAGAGCCCGGATGCCGAGCCGGTCAACGCCCTCTGGGTCCTCCCGGCCGACGGCGGAGAGGCCCGCGTCGCGCTCTCCCGGGCCGGCGGCATCGGCGGCCTCCTGGCCGCGAAAGAGGCCGACGCCCTCTTTGTCACGGCGTCAGTCCTCGCCGGTTCCACCGACGAGGAAAACGACGAGGAGCGCCGCAAGGACCGCAAGGACAACAAGGTGGCCGCAATCCTGCACAGCGGCTACCCGGTGCGCTATTGGGACGCGGACCTGGGCCCCGCGCAGCCCCGGTTGTTCGCCGTCGAGCCCGGTGCGGAGCCGGAGCCCGGGAAGCCGGTGACGGTCGACGCCCTCCCGCCGGTCAAGCTGCGCAACCTGACCCCCGACGCCGGAAACGGACTCCGTGAGGCGGATATCGCCGTCAGCCCGGACGGGAAGACGGTCTACAGCAGCTTCACCCGGCCGCTCGCCAATGCCGACTCCCGCACCGTGCTCGTGGCCGTCGACGTCGCCGCCGGCACCCGCCGGGTCCTGCTCGACACCGAGGGCATGAGCTACTTCCCCGGCCCGGTCAGCCCCGACGGCCGGACCCTGGTGGTGCTCAGCGAGACAGACACCACCCCGGAGCAGGCGCCCAGGATCGCGCTGCACCTCCTCGATGTCTCGGGCGACAGCGACGGCGGCGATGCGGCGCTGACGCCGCTCGCGCAAGGCTGGGACCGTTGGGGCCACCCCGCAGCCTGGCTTCCGGATGGATCGGCCGTGCTTGTGACGGCGGATGAAGACGGGGCTTCGCCGGTGTTCCGCATCGCCGTGCCCGGCAACGCCGGCGGGGAGGCTGCACCCGTGCGGCTGACGGCCGACGCGGCCGCCTACACCGACGTCGCCGTCTCCCCGGACGGACGAAGCGCCTATGCGCTGCGCAGTTCCTACGAATTTCCGGCGGAAGCCGTCCGGATCGACCTCGCCAGCGGCGACGTCACCCGGCTGCCGGCCCCGGCCGGGCGCCCTGCCTACCGCGGCAAGCTCGAGCGGGTGGAGACCACCTCGGCGGACGGCAGCCGGGTGCCCGGTTACCTGGCCCTTCCGGAAGACGCATCGGCCGGAAACCCGGCACCGCTGTTGCTCTGGATCCACGGCGGCCCGCTGGGCTCCTGGAACGCCTGGACCTGGCGCTGGAACCCGTGGCTGCTCGTGGCCCGGGGCTACGCGGTGCTGCTCCCGGACCCGGCCCTGTCCACCGGCTACGGCCAGGATCACATCCAGCGGGGCTGGGGCGAGTGGGGCAAGGCTCCGTTCCTGGACCTGATGGCGATCACCGACGCCGTCGAGCAGCGCCCCGACATCGACGAGACACGCACCGCGGCGATGGGCGGATCATTCGGCGGCTACATGGCCAACTGGGTGGCAGGCCACACGGACCGGTTCAAGGCGATCGTCACGCATGCAAGCCTGTGGGCCCTGGACCAGTTCGGCCCGACCACGGACTCAGCGCAGTACTGGCTGAAGGAAATGACTGCGGAGATGGCCGCGGAGAATTCTCCGCACCTGCATGTGGAGAAGATCCGCACGCCGATGCTGGTCATCCACGGCGACAAGGACTACCGCGTGCCGATCGGCGAGGGGCTGCGGCTCTGGTACGAACTGCTCTCAAAGTCGCAGCTGGCGGCCGACGAGAACGGCGAAACCGACCACCGCTTCCTCTACTTCCCGGACGAGAACCACTGGATCCTGCAGCCGCAGCACGCCAAGGTCTGGTACGGCGTCGTCGAGCACTTCCTGGCCAGGAACCTGCTGGACAAGGACATCCCGGTGCCGGACGAGCTCGGTCTCTGAGCCGCCCGGCCCCGCCCCGGCCGGCCAAGGCCGGGCGGGGCGCAAGGGCCCGCGCCGTAGGATTGGGCTGTGACTGAGACGATCCGCATCCGCCCTGCCCGCACCGGCGACGTTGCCGCCATCAAGACCCTGGTGGCACCCCTGGCCGACCAGCGGATCCTGATGGCCAAGGAAACCGTCGCGTACTACGAAAGCCTCCAGGAGTTCCGGATCGCCGAAGCGCCCGACGGCGAGGTGATCGGCTGCGGCGCGTTGCACGTCATGTGGGAGGACCTGGCGGAGGTGCGCACCCTGGCCACCTCGGACGCGTGGCGCGGCAAGGGCGTCGGACACCTGCTGGTGGAACGCCTGCTGGAGGATGCGAAAGCGCTCGGCATCTCCCGCGTGTTCTGCCTGACCTTCGAGGTGGACTTCTTCAAGAAGCATGGCTTCGACGTGATGGCGGACCAGACGGCCGTGGATCCGGTGGTGTACTCGGAGCTCCTGCGCTCACACGATGAAGGCGTCGCCGAATTCCTGGACCTCGCGCGGGTCAAGCCCAATACCCTGGGCAACACCCGGATGATCCGGACGCTCTAGGCGCTTCCCGCAGCTGCCTGAAACGGGGTCTTCCGCCAAATCAACTTGGTGGATAAACTGATCCCGGCCCGATGGGGCGGGCCGCCAGCTTCCGGAGGCAGAAATTGCAGAATCGCGTGATTTTTCCAGATTTCTCCGCATTCCAAATGACGGTGGACGCCGTTCCGGTGCAGCCGGACTCACCCGGTGGCGACCGCTGCGGGGGCGCCGATGCCGCCGCGCGCCGGCTCCAGCCCCGGGTGGCTCTCGGTCCGGACGCCTGGCCGAGCTTCGCGCCGGAGGCTGCACCCGGGCCCTGAGCGTCCCGGCAGTGGTTGAACCCGGAGCCTACCGCTGGCAGGGCCCCGGTAGTAGGGTCTAAGCAAGCAGCCAGGACAACCATCCAGGGAGCACAGCCATGAAGAAACTCATCAATGATCCCAAGGCCGTGGTCGACGAGTCAGTGGAGGGGTTCGGGCTTGCACACGCCGACCTTGTGACTGTCTACCCGGATCCCAAATACATCGTCCGCAAGGACGCCCCGGTGGCAGGAAAAGTCGGGCTGGTATCCGGCGGCGGCAGCGGCCACGAGCCCCTGCATGGCGGCTACGTCGGACTGGGGATGCTCGACGCCGCGGTTCCCGGCGCAGTGTTCACCTCGCCCACCCCGGACCAGATCCTGCCGGCCACGCTTGCAGTGAACTCCGGCGCCGGCGTCGTGCACATCGTGAAGAACTACACCGGCGACGTGCTGAACTTCGAGACCGCCGCCGAACTGGCGCAGGCCGAGGGCGTGGAGGTCCGTACGGTGCTGGTCAACGACGACGTCGCCGTGCAGGACTCGCTCTACACCGCAGGGCGCCGCGGCGTCGGCGGAACCGTCCTGGTCGAGAAGATCGCTGGCGCCGCCGCCGAACGCGGCGACAGCCTCGACGCCGTCGCCGCCATCGGTGACCGCGTCAACCAGAACGTGCGCAGCATGGGCGTGGCCCTGAGCGCGTGCACCGTGCCGCACGCCGGAGTGCCCAGCTTCGAGCTCGAGGACAACGAGATCGAGATTGGCATCGGCATCCACGGCGAGCCCGGCCGGCACAAGATTCCGATGGAGCCCGTCGACGGCATCACCGACCGCCTGCTGGATCCCGTCGTCAGCGACCTTGGCCTCGCCTCGGGGGAGAAGGTCCTGTTGTTCGTCAACGGCATGGGCGGCACACCGTTAAGCGAGCTGTACATCGTCTACCGCCGGGCCGCGCAAAGGCTCGCGGATCAGGGCGTCACCGTGGCGCGCTCGCTGGTGGGCAACTACATCACCTCGCTAGAGATGCAGGGCTGCTCCATCACCGTGCTGCGCCTGGACGAGGAGATGACCGGGCTCTGGGACGCGCCCGTCCACACCGCCGCCCTGCGCTGGGGCGTCTGAACGTGGGGCTGGACGTCGGCTGGGCCGTGCGGTGGCTGACGCTCTCCGCCGAGGCAATGGCCGAGCACAGGGTCGAACTCATTGAGCTGGACCGGCCGATCGGAGACTCCGACCACGGCGAGAACATGGACCGCGGCTTCAAGGCCGTGATGGACAAACTCGCCGAAGCGCCCCCGGAAACTGCCGGGGCGGCACTGAAACTCACCGCCATGACCCTGATGTCGAAGGTGGGCGGCGCCGCCGGGCCGCTCTATGGAACAGCCTTCCTGCGGGCCGCGACGGCCCTCGGGGACGCCGCCGACATTGACGCCGCCACACTGGCAGCGGCGCTGCAGGCGGCCCGCGACGGCATCGTGGCCCGCGGCAAGGCCGAATCCGGTGACAAGACGATGGTGGACGCCTGGACTCCTGCCGTGGATGCCTCGGCGGCCGCCGCCGGCGACGGCGACGTCCTCAAGGTCCTGGCCGCGGCGGCCGCTGCGGCCGAGGCCGGCGCCGTGTCCACCGACCCGATGCTGGCCCGGAAGGGCCGCGCCAGCTACCTGGGGGAGCGCAGCATCGGCCACCGCGACCCCGGAGCCGTATCCAGTGCCCTGATCCTGCGCGCCGCCGTGGGGGCCGCCGGATGACGGTCCGGCTCGTCGTCGTCTCGCACAGCGAAAAGATCGCCGACGGCGCCGTCGAACTCGCCGCCCAAATGGCGCCCGATGTCATGATCGTGGCGGCCGGCGGCACCGACGACGGCCGGATCGGAACCAGCCTGGAGAAGGTGATGGCCGCGCTGGAACGGGCGTCCGGGGGAAGCGGCATCGTGGTGCTCACCGACCTCGGTTCCGCCGTCATGACAGCGGAATCGGCGGTGGAGTTCGCCGACGATCCGGAGTCAATCCAGCTGGCCGATGCCCCGCTGATCGAGGGACTCGTCGCGGCAGCCGTTTCCGCCCAGACGGGGGCCGACGCCGGAACCGTGAAGGACGCGGCCGAAGCCGTCTACCGCCCCCCGGCCCACCCGCACGGGCCCGAACACGCGCACCAGCAGCCGCCGGATGCCCAGGGCGACTTCGAACTCGTCAACCAGGCCGGGATGCACGCGCGGCCCGCGGCGAAGATTGCCGGCGGCCTGGCCGGGATGGATGCCGACGTCACCATCAACGGGGTCGACGGTGCATCCATGACGGAACTTATGATGCTTGGCGCCGGGAAAGGAACCGTGCTGCACATCGAAGCCAGCGGGGCGGACGCGGGCAAGGCGGTCGACTACCTGGGCGGGCTGATCAAGGCAGGCTTCGGCGAGCCCTAGGTGTAGTTGGGACCAGGTCAGCCGGGCAGCCGCAGACCGCCCGGGTGCAGCTCGGCCAGGCCGTCGCTGAGCAGCCCGGCAAGGGCCCGTTCCAGCTGCTCGGGCGCCGGGTTCAGCCGGTGCAGCGCCGCGAGCGGGACCCCGATCCCGTCGGCGTCGAAGCCTAGGTCCGCGGGGGCCTGTTCCAGCAGTTCGCGGGCCACCGGTGATTCGGCCAGGCGCAGGACGGCCATCACGGCTCCGCGCACCTGACGGTCCGTCCCGTGCCAGGCCTGCCCCTTTGGCGTGTAGGTGGGGGGAGGTTCGCCGGCGGCGAGCCAGGCACACGCGCCGCGGACGGGGCATTGACCGCACTTCGGCGCCCGGGCCGTGCAGACCAGCGCCCCCAGCTCCATCACGGCGGCGTTCCAGCGCACCGAGGCGGCATCTTCGTCGGGCAGCAGCTCCGCGGCCAGCCGCATTTCGCCGGCCGTCAGGGCCGGCGCCGGCAGCGCGGTCCCGGTGAACAGCCGAGCGTGGACCCGGCGGATGTTGGTGTCCACCACGGTCGCCCTGCCGCCGAAGGCGAACGCGGCGACGGCGGCGGCCGTGTAGCTGCCCACGCCGGGAAGCTCCAGCAATTCCGGGTAACTGCCGGGAACCGCGCCGCCATGGTTGTCCACGATCGCGGCGGCGGCCGCGTGCAGCCGGAGCGCCCGCCGCGGATACCCCAGCCGGCCCCAGGACCGGACAGCCTCCCCGGCGGGCTCCCGGGCGAGATCGGCCGGCGCGGGCCAGCGCCGCAGCCATTCCTCCCACACGGGCAGCACCCGGACCACGGGGGTCTGCTGGAGCATGATTTCGCTGACCAGCACACCCCAGGCGGAGCAGTCCGCCGCCCGCCAGGGCAGATCGCGGGCGGTGTCACCAAACCAGGAGTCCAGGGCGGCGTGCAGCTCGGCGAGCGGCACAGCCGGCACCGGCGGGAGGGCCGCGGCGGCGGGGAGGGCGGGGGAATCGGCTAAGGCTTTGATCGAACCAGCTTAATAGAGACGGGCACCATAGTGCGGCCAGCGGCGTGGTGGGCCGGCATAACCCGCGGCGTTATCTAGCCTAGAAGGATGGTCAGGCAAGGCAACTCAGGAACGCACGGTTCGGGACCGAAGGCTTCCGCCAAGGCAAAGACCAGCGGCAGGCCGGCCCGGAAACCCCTCAGCCCTGTCTACCGCCGACGCCGGCTCTTCGTCGGAGCCGCCCTGGTGCTGGTGCTTTCCCTCGCTGTCGGCGGTTTCGCTGCGATTTCCAGCGTCCTCAACGGCGAAAGACCGGCGGCCACGTCCGGTGACTCGACCCAGACGGCCAAGCCCGGCAGCACCCCCGCCAGCACGGAGGCGTCCGCCGGGGCCCCGCCGACGGCGGGAGCTGGCTGTGACGAGACGCTCCTGAAGGTCACCGCGGCCACGGACAAGGCCGCCTACGCGGCTGGCGAGAACCCGCTGCTGACCCTCAAGGTCACCAACGGCAACAAGGTTTCGTGCGAGGTCAACCTTGGGACCTCGCAGATGGAGTACCTGATCACCAGCGGCTCGGACCGGATCTTCTCGTCCCGGGACTGCCAGGCGGAGAGCAGCGACCTGGTCAAGACCATCCGCCCCGGCGGCAGCGAGACGGCGAACTTCCCGTGGAACCGCAACCGGTCCACTGAGGGCTGCAAGGTCGTGGACGCCCAGCCGGGCGGCGGCGGTGCCTACTACGTCTTCACCGCCAGGCTCGGCAACAAGACCAGCCCCAAGGCCGTCTTCCAGCTCGGCTAGTCCACTTCGACTGCTCCGCAGGTGCCGTTTTGCGGGCCGAAAAGGGCGGTTACGGAGCAGCGGACAGGGGTTAGGCGGGGCCCAAAGGAACCGGTCTAGAGGAACCGGTCCAGCAGGCTGGCCTCGGCCATCCGGCTCAGGCCTTCGCGGACCGTCCGGGCGCGCTGGTCGCCGATGCCGTCCACCGTCATGAGGTCATCAATGGTGGCAGCCATCAGGAACTGCAGCCCGCCAAAGTGGTCCACCAGGCGGTCGGCAACGGCTTTCGGCACCGCCTTGAGCCCGGAAAGCAGGCGGTATCCGCGCGGCTGCACGACGGCGTCGAGGTTCGCCTCACCGCCGGCGAAGCCGACAATGCCAGCGATCTTGCCCAGGTCGATGAGCTCGGTGGGGCCCAGGTTCACCAGGGCCTTGACGGCGTTTTCGATATCCGCGGCGGAGGCGCTGGGGCCCGAGTAGTCCCGGATGATCACGTCGCTGCCCGGCCCGCGGCCCACCGTCAGTTCATCCAGCTGGAGTGAGAGCAAACGGCCGTCCTCGCCGAGTTCCAGCACATACTGGGAGATCTCCTCGGAGATGCGCCGCACCATCTCCTGGCGCTGCAGGGTCACGGCCACATCGCGGACCGTCACCATGGCCTCGATCTCCAGGGCCGACAGCGAACTGGTCACCTGGTCCAGACGGGAGCGGTACCGCTCCAGCGTGGCGAGGGCCTGATTGGCGCGGGCCAGGACCTTCTCCGAGCCTTCCAAGGTGTGGCGCAGGCCGTTGACGTAAAGCGCGATGATTTGCATCGACTGGCTCACGGAGATGACCGGAACGCCGGTCTGGATGGCAACGCGCTCAGCGGTCCGGTGCCGGGTTCCCGTCTCCTGGGTCTCAATGCTCGAATCGGGCACCAGCTGGACGCCGGCCCGCAGGATATTGCTCGCATCCTTGTCGCAGACAATGGCGCCGTCCATTTTGGCCAGTTCACGCAGCCGGGTGGGGGAGAAGTCGATGCCGATTTCGAAGCCACCCGAACAGATGGATTCGATGGTCCGGTCGATGCCCAGCACGATCAGGGCGCCGGTACGTCCGCGGAGGATTCGCTCCAGGCCGTCCCGCAGGGCCGTCCCCGGCGCCACCCTGGCCAGAGTCGCCTTAAGTGCATCCTCGGGACTCCGAGCCATAGGTATTCCCTTTCAAAGGTGCAGGCCGCAGCCCGCAAGTGCGCCGGTTTTGATGACAAATCCATCAGCGGCCGGCAAGAACAAAAGTGCCCGGTTTCCCGTATGCACCATCATAGGGGCAACGGCGGGCTGTTTCCGCACGGTCAAGCCTCAAAGTGCCCCATTTACGCCTGCCCGGGGGTCCCGCGCAGACGGCCGCCCGCCCACCGGCGGAACCTGCGTTTTCGGCCGTCCGCCCGGGCCTGCCGCCGCCTGCGATAAACTTGATGCCTAGGGTGTACCGCGGGCTCTTCGCGCCGTGACCCGTTCCCAGCCGCAGCGAAAGTAGCACCGTGTCCCAAGAAGTCCACAGCCCCGCCAGAGTCCACGAGATTCACAAGCAGGCAGCCCGGCGCCGGACCTTCGCAGTCATCTCCCACCCCGACGCCGGCAAGTCCACGCTGACCGAAGCCCTGGCCCTGCACGCCAAGGTGATCGGCACCGCCGGCGCGTCCAGCGGCAAGGCCAACCGCAAGGAAACCGTCTCCGACTGGATGCAGATGGAGAAGGACCGCGGCATCTCGATCAGCTCGGCAGCGCTGCAGTTCGCCTACCGCGACACCGTCATCAACCTGCTGGACACCCCGGGCCACGCCGACTTCTCCGAGGACACCTACCGGGTGCTGGCCGCCGTGGACTGCGCCGTGATGCTCGTGGACGCCGCCAAGGGCCTGGAAACCCAGACCATGAAGCTCTTCGAGGTCTGCAAGCAGCGGAACCTGCCCATCATCACCGTGATCAACAAGTGGGACCGGCCCGGCCTGGACGCCCTGGCCCTGATGGATGAGATCACCGAACGGACCGGCCTGCAGCCCATGCCCCTGACCTGGGCGGTCGGCATCTCCGGTGACTTCCGCGGCGTCTGGGACCTGCGGAACGACCGCTTTGCCCGGTTCAAGCGCAACAATGCCGGCGCCAACATCGCCCTGACGGAGTACTTCACCCCGGAGGAGGCCGCCGCCAGCCAGGGCGGCGACTGGTCCAACGCCGTGGACGAGGCCGGCCTGGTGATCGAATCCAACCTGGCGTTCGACGTCGAGGCCTTCCACGCCGGCAAGGCGACGCCTATCCTGTTCAGCTCCGCCGCGCTGAACTTCGGCGTGAAGGAAATCCTCGATGCCCTCGTGGACTTCGCCCCTCCCGCTGCCCCGCGGCCCGACGTTGAGGGCGCCGCGCGCCCCGTGGACGCCCCGTTCGCCGGGTTCGTCTTCAAGGTCCAGGCCGGCATGAACAAGGCCCACCGTGACCACGTCGCGTTCATCCGGGTCTGCTCCGGCGTCTTCGAACGCGGCATGGTGGTCACGCAGGGACGGACCGGGAAATCATTCGCGACGAAGTACGCCCAGCAGGTGTTCGGCCGCGAACGCGAGGTGATCGACGAGGCTTTCCCCGGTGACGTCGTGGGCCTCGTGAACGCCTCCTCGCTGCGCGTGGGGGACAGCCTGTTTCTGGAGCAGCCGGTGGAGTTCCCGGCGATCCCGCTGTTCGCCCCCGAGCACTTCCAGGTGGCCCGCTCCAAGGACCCCAGCCGCTTCAAGCAGTTCCGCCGCGGCATCGAACAGCTGGAGCACGAGGGCGTCATCCAGGTGCTCCGTTCCGACATCCGTGGCGACCAGGCCCCTGTGCTGGCCGCCGTCGGTCCTATGCAGTTCGAAGTGGTTGAGGACCGGATGGCACACGACTTCAGCGCCCCGATGCGGCTCGAACGGCTGCCCTACTCGCTGGCCAGGATCACGACGGCGGACGCCATGCCCACGCTCGCGAACGTACAAGGCGCCGAGGTGCTGCTGCGTTCCGACGGCGAGTATCTGGCCCTGTTCAACGACGTCTGGGCGCTGCGCCGGATCGAGAAGAACCACCCGGATCTGACGCTGGTGCCGATCGGCACGCACAACCCGGCTAAATAGCCTTCGCGAGCCCCGCCGGGGTCCCGGAAATTTCCCGCCCGCAGGTCTTCCGGAATCCGCATTCCGCGGTAACATAAGTAACCTTGCTAATTTCGCGGGCGCTTGCCGATCTGGCCGGCTTTTGGGACTGCTCTGTCCGATTCCATGTGCGGACCCGTATTGAGGGAACAAGAAAACTCGTTGACAATATCTATGGAATCCGGCCTCCTGCTCAGCGGGCGGTACCGGATCGAGGCCCTCATTGGCAGGGGAAGCCAATCAACTGTTTACCGGGCGCACGACGAACTGCTGCAGCGCGAGGTGGCGGTCAAGCTCTTCCGCAACGACGCGGACGACCTTGAGCACACCCGTCGCCAGGGCCAGGAGGTGCGGATCCTCGCGGGGATGAGCCACCACGCCCTGGTGACCCTGTTCGACGCCGGCGCCGACCTCAGCAATCCGGAGTCCCGGCTGACCTACCTCGTGATGGAACTTGTCCGCGGCCAGGACCTGCGCCACCGGTCCCTGCAGGGCCCGCTCTCCGCCGCGCACATGGCCCACATCGGCTACGACTTGGCTGACGGGCTCTCCTACATCCACCACCACGGGATCGTGCACCGGGACATCAAACCGGCCAACATCCTCCTGGTGGACTACAGCAACGACGACCGCCGCCCCCGGGCGAAACTGACCGACTTCGGCGTCGCGGCCATCCTGGGGCACAACCGCGCGGACGACGACGGCGGCACCTCCGGGACCCCGGCCTACCTGAGCCCAGAGCAGGCCGGGGGTGAACCGGCCGGCCCGGCCAGCGACATCTACTCGCTCGGACTCGTGCTGCTCGAGGGGCTGACCGGCAAGATGGCCTACCCTGGCGCGCCGATCCAGTCCGCCGTCGCCCGGCTGCTCCACGACCCGCAGATCCCGGAGGAGCTCGCCCCCATGTGGGTGGCGCTGCTGTCCTCCATGCTGTCCCGCGATCCGGCCACCCGGCCGGACGCCCGCGAGGTTTCCCTTGCCCTGCGCCAGGAAGTCATCAACGGCGCCGGCCGTCACCGGCAGAACAGTGCGTCGGCGGCGAACGACGAGGACGGCCGGATGCGCGCCGTCGAGCGGTACCGGATCCTGGACACCCCGGCGGACGGCGCCTTTGACCGGATCGCGGCGCTGGCAGCCCGCGTGTTTTCGGTGCCGGTCGCCATTGTCAGCGTCGTGGACCACGACCGGATCTGGTTCAAGGCCCACCACGGCACCGAAGTCACCCAGATCGGCAGGGATCCGGGGCTTTGCGCCTCGGCGATCCTGCAGGACGGGCCCTGGATCATCGAGGACGCCGCGAGGGACGCGCGGACCCTGTCCAACCCGCTCGTAGCCGGGGAGTTTGGCCTGCAGTTCTATGCCGGCGTTCCGCTGCGCACCCCGGACGGCTTCAACCTCGGCACGTTCTGCATCCTGGACCGGCAGCCGCGGCACTTCACCGCCGAGGACACACGGACGCTCGAGGACCTGGCCGCGATCGTCATGAACGACCTTGAAATGCGGCTGCAGAGCCGCGAGGCGATCGCCAGCTAGCGCTGGTCCCCGGGTCAGCGCCTGCCGGCGTGCAGCGCGAGCTCCAGCTCAAACCGCGCCACCGGGTCCTCCAGCGCGTCCCCGAACAGTTCGCGCAGCTGGGCCGCCCTGTAGCCGACGGTCTGCGGGTGGATGCCCAGTTCGGCGGCCACCGGCGCCCGCTGCCCCCAGTGCCGCAGCCAGGACAACAGGGTTTCGGCGAGCCGTTCGCGCTGCGCCGGGCGGAGACCCTCGAGCGGGGCCAGGCGGCGGTTGGCCAGCTCGGTGATGGCGGAGGGCTCGGCGCCGAGGATCACCGCCGCGAGATGCTCATCCGCCCAGATCGGCGCGTCCTCCGGACCGTCCCGGTGCGGCAGCACCGATGCCGCCAGCACGGCCAGCCGCAGGGACTCGGGGACCTTCTCCCAGCCGCCGGCCGGACCCACGGAGGCGCCGCGGCCCCGGAGTGCCTTGTCGAGGTCCTTCCGGGCGGACTTGGAGTTGCGGACCGGGACCAGAGCCACGGCGTCGGTCTCGCGTTCGATCACCAGGGTTCCCGGGCCCAGCCGCAGCCGCAGCCCGGCGGCCCGGTCCACCGGCAGCGTCACGACCGTCAATCGCGGGGGCAGGGACCAGTCCGCCATCGCCGCCGTCTGGCGCAGCGCCGCCTCGTCCGCCTGCCCCAGCAGCAGCAGGTCCAGCAGCTCGGTGCGGCGCCGGTCCACCGCGCCGGCACGTTCGGACTGCTCAAAAGCGTAGGCCTCGGCACTGACCGCGGAGAGCTCATCGATGTAGGCCAGGATCGATTCGCCGAGGTCCACCACCACGTTCTGGCCTAGATGGTGTTCCACCGAGACCTTGGACATCTCCCGGAACGTCACGCGGGCCCCCATCCGGTAGGCGCTGAGCAGGGCATCCATGCTCCTGCCCTGCCGGAACTCGCCGCTGCCCAGGCCCGCCACCAGCTGCCGGCTCTCCTCGGAAAGCGCCGGCAGCGTGGTGCCCGGAAGCTGCAGGAAGCGGTCCAGGGCGGCCGCGACGCCGCGCCGCAGCCCCCGCCCGAAGCGGCCCTCGATCGGCCGGGCATAGGCGGGAACCAGCTGTGGCACGGCGTCGATGATGGCCTCCACGATGCCGGGCATCCTGGGCCGGAGCATGTCGCTGACCTCCTTCGGCAACGCCAGCCACGGCGGATCGTAAGCGGGGTAGCCGGAGTGGCCGGCGGGAGGAGCATCCATGACGGGTATCCCAAAATTGTTTCGTGGAGATAGTTTCTTTGAGTCGATCGTATGCCTTGGGTGAAGAATTATGACCCAACCTGACATAGGCTTAGTAGATGATCCGGCTCCGTAAGCTGGCGCGCGCCGCATCTCTACTGACCACCCCACTAGCTCCAGAAGACATTCTGTCGCTGTTCAACCCCGTGTTTTCTGCCCGCCAGTTGCGCGGCGTGGTTACCCGGGTGGTTCCAGAAACGGCCGATTCCGCCACCATTTTCTTCCGTCCCGGCCGAGGCTGGCAAGCGCACCGCGCAGGCCAGTGGGCCCGCATCGGCGTCGAACTCAACGGCGTGCGCCACTGGCGGTCCTACTCGCTCAGCGCGCCCGCCGGCGAGGACCCCGCCATCACCGTCACGGACATGGGGGCCGTCTCCGGGACCCTGGTCCGCACCACCAAGCCGGGCGACGTCCTTTTCCTCGCGCCGCCGCAGGGCGACTTCGTCCTCCCCGAACACCCGCGCCCGCTGCTGATGCTCACCGCGGGTAGCGGCATCACCCCGGTGATGTCGATGGTCCGCACGCTTGTCCCGCACCGTCCCGATGCCGACGTGGTCCTCATCCACACGGCGCGGACGGCGGCCGACGCCATCTTCCGCGAGGAACTGGCCGAACTCGCAGACCAGTTCCCCAACTTCAAGGTCACCCACTGGTTCACCGGGGAACGCGGGCGGCTCGACTTCAGCACCGCGGCGGGACTCGACGCGCTGTGCCCGGACTGGCGGGACCGCGCCGCCTACGCCTGCGGCCCCGAGGGCTTCCTCGACGACGCCGAGGCGCTCTGGGAATCCGAGGCCGCGCCCGGCACCAAGGACACGGCCGCAACCCTGACGATCGAACGCTTCAGCACCAACCTGGCCGGCGGCGAGGGGCACGACGGCGGTCTGGTGACCTTCGAAGCCTCCGACCGTGAAGTCGAAGCCGACGGCGACACCCCCCTGCTCGACGTAGGTGAGGACGCCGGCGTGCTGATGCCGAGCGGCTGCCGCATGGGCATCTGCCACAGCTGCCTCATCCCGCTCCGGGCCGGCCAGATCCGTGACCTGCGCACGGGCGAAGTCCACGGCGAGCCCGGCCAACTAATCCAAACGTGTGTCTCGGCAGCCGCCGGACCCGTTAACCTCGACCTCTGAGGAGAAACCACCACATGACCACACTTGCTGATAAGCCGGATACTGCCGAAAGCGGCAACACTGGCGCCCAGTCCGGATCCGCAGTCGTTGCCGCCGCAAAGAAGCGGCCAGGGGCGCTCGCCGAGACGGGCAGCCCGCTGCTCCGGCCGCCCGCCGCAGCGCATCTGTCGGACGAGCAGGTGGCGGAGCTGGGCCGCGAACTTGACGCGATCAAGGACGACATCCTCGCCAAGCGCGGCTCCTCGGACGCCGCCTACATCCGCCGCATGATCAAGATCCAGCGCGGCCTGGAGATCTCCGGCCGCGCTGCGCTCCTGGTCAGCAAGAACAAGGCCGCCTGGGTCACCGGCACCACGCTGCTGAGCTTCGCCAAGATCCTGGAAAACATGGAGCTGGGACACAACATCCTGCACGGCCAGTGGGACTGGATGCGGGACCCGGACATCCACTCCACCACTTGGGAGTGGGACTTTGTCACCCCGGCGCGTTCCTGGCAGCACACCCACAACGACCTGCACCACCGGTGGACCAACGTCGTCGGCAAGGACAACGACATCGGGTACAACCTGCTGCGCATGGATCCGCAACAGGAATGGAAGCCCTTCAACCTGGGCAACCCTCTCTACAACGCGCTGCTGGCGCCGGTCTTCGAGTGGGGCATCGCGATCTATGACCTCGAACTCGTGGACTACAAAGAGGGCAGGAAGTCCAAAGAAGCCCTGAATAAGGACCTCAAGGCGCTCGGCCGCAAGGCCCTCAAGCAGTTCACCAAGGATTACGCCGCCACGCCCGCCGTCGCCATGCTCACCGGCTCCGGCAAGCAGGCCCTCTACGGCACGCTGACCGCCAACGCGGTCCGCAACGTCTGGGCCCACGCGGTGATCTTCTGCGGGCACTTCCCGGACGGGACGGATACGTTCACCGAGGAAATGGTCGACGGCGAGACCCGCGGCGACTGGTACGTGCGCCAGATGATCGGCTCGGCCAACATCTCCGGCTCCAAGTTCATGCACCTGATGACCGGCAACCTCTCGCACCAGATCGAGCACCACCTCTTCCCGGACCTGCCGTCCAACCGCTATGCCGAGGTGGCCCCGAAGGTCCAGGAGATCTGCCGCCGCTACGGCCTGCCGTACACCACGGGCCCGATCTGGAAGCAGGTCGGCTCCACCTGGGCCAAGATCTTCCGGCTGGCCCTGCCGCCGAAGAAGGCCTAGGCGCCCGGGTCCGCCGGGGGAGGCGGTAGACGCTAAGCGGTGCTGCTGAGAACCGACTCCTGGTGGACCCGGGGGAGCTCCTCGAAGGCGGGCTTCCCAAACCAATATCCCTGGAACAGGCGGATGCCGGTTGCCTTCAGGGCCAGGAACTCCGCTTCAGTCTCAATGCCTTCCGCGAGCACCGTGATGTCCAGCTCCCTGGCGATGCCGACGATGCCGGCGACGACGGTCTGGCGGGCCGGGCTGGAGTCGATCCCTCGGATGAGTTTCATGTCGACCTTGATCAGGTCGGGCTGGAAATCGACCAAGAGGCCAAGTCCCGCATGGCCGGCGCCAAAATCGTCGATGGCGGTGGTGAAACCGTGCTTGCGGTACTCGGTGATGATGTTCGTGAGGTGTGCCGTGTCCGAGACCTCCTCATTTTCGGTGAATTCGAACATGATCGACGACGTCGGAAAGCTGCATCGCGCGGCTGCCTGCAGCGTCGCACGAAGGCATGCAGCCGGTTCGTAGACCGCGTTGGGCATGAAGTTGATCGACAGCATCAGCTCCTCACCCGCAGGAAAGAGTCGGGATGCCAGCTCGATTGCCTTGACGCGGCAGGCCTGGTCAAAGCGGTACTTCTGCTCCGGTGAGACTTTTGACAGAACGTCATAGGCGCCCTCGCCCGACAAGCCTCTGACCAGGGCCTCGTAGCCCCAGACGCGGCCGGCGACGGCGTCGTAGATCGGCTGGAAAGCCATGCTGAAATCAAAGTCGAGTCTTGGAGAAGCCGTGCAGCCGTCACATGCCATGTGGGGGGTCCTTTCGATGATTACGTCCACTGTAGGGCAACAGCCGCAGCCGGGATCCCGCCGTGTCCGGGGTGAAAGGCGCGTGTCGCGGGCCTCCTCCGCCCCGCTGTAACGGACCCGTGTCCCTGGTGCGGCGGCCGGCTCAGGCCTTGACCGCCACCCCCAGGACGTGGGCCAGCGGCGGATTGCCGGGCAGCACCGCGAAGCCGAAGCGGTCCAGTGACTCGACTGCCAGGCCGGCCCGGACGATGGTGGACGGAGTGTCCCGATTGGGGTGGCAGCCGCCGGCCAGGCGGCTCCAGAGCGGTGTGAGCAGGTCCTCGGCCAACCCCAGAACGCGGTGCGTGGAGCGGACGTGCTCATAGAACAGCAGCTGGCCGCCCGGCTTGAGGACCCGGACGGCTTCGGCCAGGGCGGCGGACGGCTCGGCCACGCTGCACAGCACGAGGCTCGAGACGACGACGTCCACCGAGCCGTCCGGGGCCGGCAGCGACTCGGCGACCCCGTCCAGGACGGTGATCGGCACCGGCGCCGTCGCTGCGGCGGCCAGGGCCAGCGCCCGGAGCGTGGGGTCCGGTTCGAGCGCCAGCACCCCCGTCACCGCGGGCGGATAGAACGGGAAGGTCGCGCCGTAGCCTGCCCCGATCTCGACGACGGCGCCGTGGGCCGCTTCGACGAGGCGCCGCCGGTGGTCGGCCGCCCCGCGGGCGTCCATCCGGGGCCCGACGCGGGCATACGAGCGTCCGAACGACGGGGTGTGGGCATCCATGGGCGTCCTTTGGTTCAGCGGACCTGGGCCGGATTGAGCTTAAGGCGCCGCAGCAGCTGTGCATTCAGCGCCACCACGATCGTTGAGGCGGACATCAGCACCGCTCCGGCCGCGGGGGAGAGGACGACGCCGGCGAAGGCAAGGGCGCCGGCGGCCAGCGGGACGGAGACGATGTTGTAGCCGGTGGCCCAGATGAGGTTCTGCCACATCTTGCGGTAGCTGGCCCGGGAAAGGTCCAGCATGGACAGGACGGCCCGGGGATCGTTTCCGGCCAGGACGACGCCGGCGGACTCCATCGCGACGTCGGTACCGGCGCCGATCGCGATGCCGACTTCGGCCCGGGCCAGCGCGGGGGAGTCGTTGACGCCGTCGCCCACCATCGCCACCTTCAAGCCGCGGGACTGCAGTTCGGCAACTTTCTTGTCCTTATCGGCCGGCAGGACCTCGGCGAAGACCTCGTCGATGTTGAGTTCCTCGCCAACGGCGCGGGCGACCTGACGGGCGTCGCCGGTGATCATGGCGACCTTGATGCCACGGTCCTGCAGGGCCTTTACGGCCTGCCGGGACTCGGTCCGCACGGCGTCCTCGAGGCTCACGGCCCCCAGGATTTTATCCCCGTCAATGACGTGGAGCACGGCCGCGCCGCGGTCCATCCAGGCCCGGGTGGCAGTTGCGAGTGCCTGCGGTTCTTCCGCTTCGAGGTCGCGGAGCAGGGCCGGGCCGCCGACCTGGATGGTCCTGCCGCCGACCGTGGCGCGGACGCCGCGGCCGGTCATGGACGAAAATCCTGTAGCCGCCGGAATCTGCAGGCCCTGCTGCCGTGCCGCCCGGACGATTGCACGTGCCACCGGGTGCTCGCTGTCTGCCTCGACGGCCGCGGCCAGCGCCAGGAGGCTGTCCCGGTCCACGCCGTCGGCGGTGGCGACGTCCTTGAGGGCGGGTTCGCCCTTGGTGAGGGTCCCGGTCTTGTCGAAGAGGACGACGTCGACGGTCCGCATCCGTTCCAGTGCCATCCGGTTCTTGATCAGGACTCCGGCCCGGGCGGCCTGTTCGGTGGAAATCGCAATGACCAGCGGGATGGCCAGGCCCAGGGCATGCGGGCAGGCGATCACGAGCACGGTGACGGTGCGGGTGACGGCGTCGGGAATGCTGCCCAGCAGGGACCAGACGATGAACGTGATGACGCCGGCGCCGGCGGCGAAGTAGAACAGGAATGCTGCAGCCCGGTCGGCCAGGGCCTGGGCCTTGGACGAAGAGGCCTGCGCCTCGGCCACCAGCCGCTGGATCCCGGCCAGGGCGGTGTCATCCCCGACGGCGGTGACCTGCACGCGGACCGTGTTGTCCGTGGCCACGGTCCCGGCGACGACCTTGTCTCCGGGTGAGCGGAGCACTGTCTTGGATTCGCCGGTGATCATCGACTCGTCGAACTCGGCCTGGCCGTCGACGACCACGCCGTCGGCCGGCATCCTGGCTCCGGAGCGGACCAGGACGGTGTCCCCTGCCAGGAGTTCGCTGACCTTGACGGTCTCCGTGCCCGCTGCGGTGATCCGGTCCGCCTCGTCCGGCAGCAGTGCGGCGAGGGCATCGAGCGCGCCCCGCGCCGAGCCGAGGGCGCGCATCTCGATCCAGTGCCCCAGCAGCATGATCGCCACCAGCAGGGCCAACTCCCACCAGAAGTCGAGGTCAAACCCCCCGATGCCCAGGCTCGTGACCCACGAGGCGACGAAAGCGACGCTGATGGCCATGGCGATCAGCAGCATCATGGCCGGTTTGCGGCTCTTCAGTTCATCCAGGCCGCCCTTGAGGAAGGGCTGCCCGCCATAGAAGAAGATGACGGTCCCCAGTACCGGCGGGATCCAGGCCGAACCGGGGAAAACCGGAGGCACATAGCCGAGCAGGTGTCCGAACATGGGGCTGAACAGCACCACGGGGACCGCCAGCGCCAGCGTCAGCCAGAACCTGTTCTTGAACATCGCGACGCTGTGGCCGGCATGCTGGCCGTGGCTGTGCACAAGGTGCTCATCGTCCCGGCCGGGCTGTGGCTGGACGTGGCCGGAGTGGCCGGTGCCGGCCCGCAGTTGGTCTGTCTGTCCGCTGTGCTGGTGGTCCATGGTTCCTGCCTCCGGAGAAGTCGTGGCTGTCCTGTTACCGACTTCAAACATACCCCCGGGGGGTATGCTTGGCAAGAGCGTCGTTGCATCGGCCGGGCACTCCGAACCCGGGGTCAGCGCACCTCGATGACGCCCATCATGCCGAGGTCCTCATGGTCCAGGATGTGGCAGTGGTAGACGGAGCGGCCGGTAAAATCCCGGAATGCGATCCGGACCGTGCACTGGCCGTTGGCCGGCACGTTGACTACATCCCGGAGAACCGCCGTCTCCAGGGCGCGGCCATTCTCCGCTATGAGCTGCATCGGCCACACGTGCAGGTGGAAGGGGTGGTCCATGGGGCTGCGGTTGACCAGGACCCACTCCTCAACCGTCCCGGCGGCAACGGTGGTGTCCGTCCTTCGCTCGTCGAAGACCAGGCCGTTGATGGTGAAGCCCATCATTCCCGCGCCCATTCCCTGACCCGACCCCGGCCCCATGGGAGTGGCGAGCACCAGCTGCCGGCGCGCGGCGACGGCGGCGGAGCGCAACTCAGGCGGGGCGGCCCCGGCTGAAATGACGGGGGCTGGCGGGGCCGGGTCGCCGGCCACGTCCAGCGTTGCCAAGGTGGTGCCGGCCGGATCCGCCGGCCCGTCCTGCTCCGCCGGCAGGCCCGGACCCATGCGGCGCCGGCTCATGCCGGGCATGGTCCCGCGGTCATAAGGCATCGCGCGCAGTTCGGATTGCCCGAGGGCGGCCGTGACCAGCAGATCCGCCCGGTTCCCCGGCGCCAGCAGCACTTCCTGAACGTCCGACGGCGACCGGAACCGTCCGGAGTCCATGCCCAGGAGCTGCAGCTTTTGCCCGTCCAGCCGCAAACGCAGGTACCGGGCCACGCAGCAGTTCACAATGCGCCACCGTTCCCGTTGCCCCGGCCGCGCGCCCAAACGGGGATTGGCTTGGCCGTTCACCAGCAGGAGCGCACCCTCGCGCCCGGCCATCCGGTCCTGCTGCGAGGCCTCGGCCACGTTCCCGGCACCATCCAGGCTGGTGTCCGAGACGAGCAGTACGCGTTCGGCGCTCGCGGGCACCGGCACGGGATCTTCGACGATGATGGCGCCGAAGAGGCCCGCGAAGATCTGGTCGGAGACCCGGCCGTGGTGATGCGGGTGGTACCAGTACAAGCCCGGCGGGTGCCCGGCCGGGAGCCGGTATTCATAGTCGAAGCTGCTGCCAGGGTCAACGGCCACGAACACGTTGTCGCCGTTGCCCTGGGGCGAGACGTGGAGTCCGTGCAGGTGCAGGTTGCTGGGTTCGGCCAGCTTGTTGACCAGTTTGAGCCTGAGCACGTCCCCGGCGCGCAGCCGGAGGGTGGGTCCGGGGATGCTGCCGTTGTAGCCCAGCGCCCCCGCCTGCCGTCCGGCCAGCGGGAACTGGCCCGGGGCAGCCTGGAGGCTGGCTTCCAGGAGGCCGCCCGAACTGCTGAGCGCCGAAGGCTGCCCCAGGGGCTCCCCGGTCACCGGCGACGGCCGCGAGTTGAGGGTCCACCACAGGCCGGCGCCCCCGGCAACGGTGCCGGTAAGGCCGGCCCCGCCCAGCAACAAGGCGCTGCGGCGGCTGATAGCAGGCACTACGGCCCCTCGCCGAGTTCCTTAACGTGCTCGCGGTACTGCTCTGCCGTCAGTTCGCCTCTCGCGAAGCGCTCATCGAGGATGAGCCGGGCCTGGCTCCTGCCGCCCGGGGTTCCAGGGCTCCGGCCGGGCGTGCCCGGCTGGGGCGAGGGCCCGGGTTGGCCGTAGGGACTTGGTTGGCCGTAGGGACCGGGGTGTCCCGGCCCGGGTTGCGCTCCGTGGCCGGGCCCGCCGAAGATCCGGACCGCGAGCAGCACCAGCACCGCGACTCCGACGAGGAAGAGCACGCCCCACAGCCACATCCACCACAGGTTCTGCCCGTAACCCCACATCATGACTGTTCCCTTCGCCAACGGAAGTTACTGATCCCATGGTGCTCCCGCCGGGACAGTAGCGCTAGGGTCCTAAGTCGCCCTCCGACCAGGCGCCGTCAGCTGATGAGCAGGCTCAAGGCCTCGGCCAGGTGGCTGACTTCCCGGACCGAGAAGCCCGCCGGGACCGGGCCTGGCCCGTTGGGGCTGGCGGGTACCACGGCGTGCGTGAACCCCAGCCGGTGCGCTTCCTGGATGCGCTGGTTGATCCCAGGGACCGGACGGACCTCGCCGGCCAGGCCTACCTCGCCAAACGCGATCAGCCGCTGCGGAAGCGGCTTCTTGGCCTTCGCCGAGGCAACGGCCAGGGCCACGGCGAGATCCGTGGCGGGTTCGCTGAGCTTCACCCCGCCCACGGTCGCGACATAGGAGTCATCCTTGTGCAGCAGGCAGCCGGCGCGCTGCTGCAGCACGGCCAGGAGCATCGCCACCCGGGAGCTGTCCAGGCCGCTGGTGGCCCTGCGCGGCTGCGCGTTGGCGCTTTCGGCGAGCAGGGACTGGACCTCTGCCAGCAGCGGCCGACGGCCCTCCAGCGTCACCGTGATGCACGTGCCGGACACCGGGTCCTTGGTACGGGAGACAAACAAGCCGCTGGGATCGGCCAGGCCGACGATGCCGTCCTCGTTCAGGTCGAAGCAGCCGACGTCGTCGGTGGGGCCGTAGCGGTTTTTCACCGCGCGCAGCAGCCGCAGCCGGGAGTGCCGCTCGCCCTCAAACTGGCAGACCACGTCCACCAGGTGCTCGAGCAGCCGGGGCCCGGCGATGGAGCCGTCCTTGGTCACGTGCCCCACCAGCAGGGTGGTCATGTTGCGGCGCTTGGCGGCGGCGATCAGCGAGGCCGCGACTTCGCGGACTTGGGAGACGCCCCCGGCGCTGCCTTCGACGTCGGCGCTGCTCAGCGTCTGGACCGAGTCCACAACCAGCAGCCTCGGCTCCAGTTTTTCCACCTGCCCCAGCGCCTGGCCGAGGTCCGTTTCGGCGGAGAGGTAGAGCGATTCGGCGACGGCGTCGATCCGGTCCGCGCGCAGCTTCACCTGGGCGGCCGACTCCTCGCCGGTGACGTAGAGGACGTCCTGGGCGGTGCGGGCGAACTTGGCCGCGACGTCCAGCAGCAGCGTGGACTTGCCCACGCCGGGCTCGCCGGCCAGCAGGATTACGGCGCCGGGAACCAGTCCGCCGCCCAGCACGCGGTCCAGTTCGTCTACCCCGGTGGGGAGGAACGCTGCCGTCGTGGCATCCACGTCGGCGATGCGGCGGGCCGGCTCCAGGACGGTGGTCGCCGCCGTCGTCCGCGCCACGGCGGCGCCGGTCTCTTCAACGGTGCCCCAGGCCTGGCACTCGCCGCACCGGCCCACCCACTTGGCCGTGGTCCAGCCGCACTCCGCGCACTTGTAGCCCGGCGCCTTGGCGGCGCGGGAAGTCTTTGTTGCCATTGCTCCACCCTAACCGGGGGCACTGACATCCTGGCCGGCAGCCGGGGCTAGAGGGCGGGCAGGATGTCCCGGGCCTCGTTCGGATCCATGCCGGCGGCTTCGAGCAGGTCCACCATGAGCGGGCGGAAGAGCATAACCACGGTTTCCCCCTCAAGCCGCTGCACGTCCAGCAGGCGCGGGTGCAGCCGGCCCGCCGTTTCGCTCAGTTCCACCCGGGCCGTGCGCAGGTGGGCGCGGCGGACGCCGTCGTGCACCTCCGCCAGCCCCAGGCCGAGTTCGTCGATCGCCGCGGCAGTCTCCTGCAGGACCTCGGCAATGTTCTCGGTGGCCTCGTCCGAGAGCGCGGCGTGGTTGATCGCGCTGGTCAACCGGCGCGCAAACACGCGGCTGTTGCGCAGCGCGAGGTCGATGAAGTCCACCGACTGCGCCAGCCGGTCCAGCTCGTCCCGGTACCGGCGGTAGGCGGGGGCCAGGGTGGCCACCTCGCCGGAGGAGCGCAGCGTCTGGCGCATCGCATCGACCAGGGGCTGGCAGTTGCGCCCCCGGATCAGCGCATGCCAGGCCTGGGTGGAGTCACTGTGGGTCAGGGCCGAGGAGCACTCGCGCAGCACCTCCGCTAGTTCGTGGAGCAGTTTCTTCACGTCGTTGCGGGGTTCGCGCCGCGGATCCTTGGGGATCAGGAAAGTCACCAGGAGCGCGCAGACGCCGCCCACGACGGCGTCGATGCTCCGGGTGAACGGTCCTCCGGCGGGAGCCGGCAGCAGCACCACCAGCAGGGACTGCAGCCCCAGCTGGGTAGTGAAAATAGTTCCGCTGTCCAGGAAGCGCGCCAGTAGAATCGAGAAAAGGAGCACGACGGCGGCCTGCCAGATTCCCGCGCCCAGCCAGTGCAGCAACAGGTCGCCCACCACGATGCCGATGGTGCAGCCCAGGCCTACCTCCACGACGCGGCGAAGCCGCGGATCACGGGAGAAGCCCAGGGCGATCAGGGAGGAGGTGGCGGCGAACAACGGCCCGGTGTGGCCCAGGACGTACTCGGCGAAGGCGTAGGCCCCTACCGCGCAGGCCGTCATCTGGAGCGCAGGCACCAGCGAATTACGGCTCCGGACAAATCCGGTGCGGACCCGGCCGCGCAGGAATCGTGCGCTTGCGGTGAACCCAGTAGCGGAGGCCATGCCCACCAGTCTATTTGCTGTCCGCGGCGCCAAGGTTGCGGGACGCGGCCCCTACGGCTGTGACTCAGCTAACGCAAGACCGACCCGTCCGTCGTCGACCAATGGTCCGACGTCGTTAACCCTCCGTTCACTTTGGACCCCAATTCTCTTCACCTGGGGCACCTAACTTCGGTAAAGGTACAAAACGTATCCACCGTCTTTATTGCTCGGACGTCTCCGGTCCGACACGCATCTGAATAACCCTGGAAGGGGTACATCTAGTGAAGGCATCACGCTTCGGCCGCAACGCGGCCATTGCTGTTATCGCAGCCGGCGCACTCGCGCTCACCGCTTGCGGTTCGGACAACGCAACAAACACCACTGCGGGCACCCAGGCGGCCTCTGGCTCCAAGGTCACCGGCACGCTGACCGGCATCGGTTCCTCCGCGCAGGGTGCAGCCATGGACGTGTGGAAGACCAACTTCGCCTCCGCCAACCAGGGCGCGAACGTGCAGTACTCCCCGGACGGTTCCGGCGCAGGCCGCAAGGCCATCCTCGACGGCTCGGCCCAGTTCGCCGGCTCCGACGCCTACCTCAAGGACGAGGAAGTCGCCAAGGCCAAGGACCAGTGCGGCCCCGACGGCGCCATCGAGGTTCCCGTCTACATCTCGCCGATCGCCATCGCGTTCAACGTGCCGGGCGTGACGGACTTGAAGCTGGACGCAACCACTGCGGCCAAGATGTTCCGCGGCGAGATCGCCAAGTGGAACGACCCCGCCATCACCGCGCTGAACCCGGACGCCAAGCTGCCGGACCTCAAAGTCACCCCGGTCAACCGCTCTGACGACTCCGGCACCACCAAGAACTTCTCCGAGTACCTCTCCGCAGCGGCTCCCGCCGTCTGGAAGGACAAGGCTGACGGTGTCTGGCCGGCTTCGCTGAAGGGCGAGAACGCCAAGGGCACCTCCGGCGTCGTCAAGACCGTCACCGACACCGCCGGTGCGGTCACCTACGCCGATGACTCGGCCGTCAGCGGCAAGCTGGGCACCGCCCAGATCAAGGTTGGCTCCGAGTTCGTCAAGATCTCCCCGGAAGCGGCCTCCAAGGCCGTCGACCTGGGCAAGCCTGTCGAGGGCCGCGGCGCCAACGACCTTGCCATCAAGCTGGACCGCACCACCACCGAAGCCGGCGCCTACCCGCTGGTCCTGGTCTCTTACCACGTTCTCTGCAGCACCTATGCCAAGCAGGAAACCGTTGACCTGGTCAAGGCCTTCGAGAAGTACGTACTTTCCGCAGAGGGCCAGAAGGCCGCTGCCGAGTCCGCCAAGTCGGCTCCGCTGTCCTCCGCCCTGTCCGAAAAGGGTGTCAAGGCGATCGAATCCATCAAGGTCAAGTCGTAAGGTTTGAATTGAACGGTCGAGTTCCCCGCCCCGCCGTATGGCAGGGCGGGGAACTTAGCCGCGTCACCCGCAGTTCCGCTACGGGCCGTTCCACGACGTTCCGTACATCCGCAACACCGACACCGAAGGGCCAGGTATGACCTCCACCTCCCTGACCAAACCCCAGGGCGCAGGCCGTGCCGGGGACAAAGTCTTCTCAGGGGCCACCCTGGCAGCGGGCTGCCTGATCCTCGCCGTCCTGTTTGGGGTTGCGCTCTTCCTCGTCATCCAGGCGATTCCCGCGTTCACCGCCCCGGCCGCCGATATCCAGGGCGGCGAGGGCTTCTTCGCCTACATCTGGCCGATCGTCATAGGCACCCTCATCGCGGCCGTCATCGCGCTGGTCATCGCCACCCCCGTGGCCATCGGCGTCGCACTCTTCATCTCGCACTACGCCCCGCGCCGGCTGGCGTCCGGCCTTGGCTACGTAGTGGACCTGCTGGCCGCCATCCCCTCGGTGGTCTACGGTGCATGGGGCGCCGCCTTCCTGGCGAAGGAAATCGCGCCCGCCTACGACTGGCTCGCGAAAAACCTGGGCTGGCTGCCGATCTTCCAGGGCCCGGCGTCCGCCACCGGCAAGACCATCCTGACGGCAGGCATCGTGCTCGCGGTGATGGTCCTGCCGATCATCACCTCGCTCTCACGCGAAATCTTCCTGCAGACCCCCAAGCTGCACGAGGAGGCCGCACTGGCCCTTGGCGCCACCCGATGGGAAATGATCCGGATGGCCGTGCTGCCGTTCGGCCGCCCGGGCATCGTCAGTGCCGTGATGCTGGGCCTGGGCCGTGCCCTTGGCGAAACCATGGCCGTCGCGCTCGTGCTCTCCTCCGGCGCCCTCACGGCAAGCCTGATCCAGTCCGGCAACCAGACCATCGCCGCCGAGATCGCCCTGAACTTCCCCGAAGCCAGCGGCCTGAAGGTCAGCACGCTGATCGCCGCCGGCCTGGTGCTCTTCGTCATCACCCTCGGTGTGAACATGATTGCCCGGTGGATCATCACCCGGCACAAAGAATTCTCGGGAGCCAACTAAATGACCTCCACCCTGACCCCGGTGCGCAAACGCTCGGCCCTGACCAAGGGGCAGCTGCCCAAGGCCGCGCCGTACATCGTCCTGGCCCTCGCCCTCGTCATCGGTGCCGCCATCCTGGCCCTGGTCGGCTTCAACGCCTTCGGCTGGGGCATCGTCTCGGCGCTGCTCTTCACCGCCGGGCTCGTCGGCTGGAGCGCCGTAGTTGAGGGCTCGCGCAAGGCTAAGGACAAACTGGCCACCTGCCTCGTCGCCGGAGCCTTCCTTATTGCCCTGCTGCCGTTGATCTCGGTGATCTGGACCGTGTTGGTCAAGGGTCTGCCGGGACTGGTGGACCCCGGCTTCCTGACCACCTCGATGAACGGGGTCACCGGTGCCTACGACAACAAGGTGGTCGAACAGGGCGCCCCCGTGCTGGGCGGTATCTACCACGCCCTGGTCGGCACCGTGCAGATCACCCTGCTCGCCACCGTCATCTCGGTCCCGGTGGGCCTGCTGACCGCGATCTACCTCGTCGAATACGGCGAGGACCGGGCGCTGGCCCGTGCCATCACCTTCTTCGTCGACGTGATGACCGGCATCCCCTCAATCGTGGCCGGCCTGTTCGCCGCAGCGTTCTTCTTCGCAGTCGTCGGCCCGGGCACCAAGACCGGGGCCGTTGCCGCCGTCGCACTTTCGGTGCTGATGATCCCGGTGGTGGTCCGCTCCAGCGAGGAAATGCTCAAGATCGTGCCGAACGAACTCCGCG
Organism: Arthrobacter sp. YAF16; assembly: GCF_052113385.1. Classification (NCBI taxonomy): domain Bacteria; kingdom Bacillati; phylum Actinomycetota; class Actinomycetes; order Micrococcales; family Micrococcaceae; genus Arthrobacter; species Arthrobacter sp. YAF16. The sequence continues at coordinate 250,549 of NZ_JBFRDC010000002.1, read as the reverse complement.
AAGCCGCCTACGCCCTCGGCGTCCGCAAGTGGCGGACCATCCTCAAGGTGGTCATCCCGACGGCGATTTCCGGCATCGCCTCCGGCGTCACCCTGGCCATTGCCCGCGTGATCGGCGAAACCGCCCCGATCCTGGTCACCGCCGGCTTCGCCACCTCCATCAACAACAACGTGTTTGGCGGCTGGATGGCCTCGCTACCCACCTTCATCTACACGCAGATCCTCAACCCGACCTCGCCGTCCAACCCGGGTCCGTCCGACCAGCGCGCCTGGGGCGCGGCCCTGGTCCTCATCATCCTCGTGATGCTGCTCAACCTGGCCGCCCGCCTGGTGGCCCGCATCTTCGCCCCGAAGGCCGGCCGCTAAGGCCACCGCAGGCACCCGGCCCCACCACCACAAGTGAAGGAACAGCATGTCTAAGCGCATCGACGTCAAAGACCTGAACGTCTACTACGGCAAATTCCTGGCCGTCGAGGACGTCAACATCAACATCGACGCCAAGTCCGTCACCGCCTTCATCGGCCCCTCCGGCTGCGGCAAGTCCACCTTCCTGCGCACCCTGAACCGGATGCACGAAGTCATCCCCGGCGCCCGGGTGGAAGGCGAAGTGCTGCTCGACGGCGACAACCTCTACGGTCCCGGCGTGGACCCCGTGACGGTGCGCTCGCAGATCGGCATGGTCTTCCAGCGGCCCAATCCGTTCCCCACCATGTCCATCCGGGACAACGTGCTGGCCGGCGTGAAGCTGAACAACCAGAAGATCTCCAAGGGCGAGGCGGACTCGCTCGTGGAGCGCTCTTTGCGCGGCGCCAACCTCTGGAACGAGGTCAAGGACCGCCTGGCCAAGCCCGGTTCGGGGCTCTCCGGCGGCCAGCAGCAGCGCCTCTGCATCGCCCGCGCCATCGCCGTGGAGCCCCAGGTGATCCTGATGGACGAGCCCTGCTCCGCGCTGGACCCGATCTCCACGCTCGCCATTGAGGACCTCATCAACGAGCTCAAGGACGAATACACGGTGGTGATCGTGACCCACAATATGCAGCAGGCTGCCCGCGTCTCGGACAAGACGGCGTTCTTCAACATCGCCGGCACCGGCAAGCCCGGCAAGCTGATCGAGTACGGGGACACCCACACCATCTTCAGCAACCCCTCCGTGAAGGCCACCGAGGATTACGTCTCCGGCCGCTTCGGATAAGAGCAGCCGACGGGTCCCTAGAGCCCCGCGAGGGGCGACAGGGCGAGTTCCAGCACAAAGGCCGCCGCGGCGGTGACCAGCGGCGTCAGTGCCCAGAAGGCGAGGATCCGCAGCACCAGCCGGCGGTTGGTCGCCGTGTATCTCTGGTTGGTGCCCGCCCCCAGCACCGCGGAGGTCACGGTGTGGGTGGTGGAAATCGGCCAGTGCAGGCCGATCGCGCCCACCAGCAGGATGGCGCTGCTGTAGAGCTGAGCGACGAAGCCGCGCAGGGGGTCGACCCGGATCATCCGGTAGCCGATCGTGTAGGAGATCCGCCACCCGCCTGCGAGTGTGCCTGCCGTCAGCATGGCCGCGGTCAGGAGCGCCACCCAGACGGGGGTGGTGCCGCCGTCGGGGAGCCCCGCGGCCAGCATCGCCAGGATCAGCACGGCGCTGGTGCGCTGGCCGTCCTGCAGGCCGTGGCCGAAAGCGACGGCGCCGGCGGCGATGGCCTGGGCGCGCCTGGACCTGGTATTCACGACGCTCGGCGGTGTGTAGCGGGCTGCCCACGTGGCGGGCCAGACCAGCAGGTAGGCGCCCGCGAAAGCGATGACCGGGGAGAGCAGCAGGGGCAGCACTACCTGGAAAAGCAAGGACTGGTCCACGCCCAGGACCGAGTGTCCGCCTACCGCGACGCTGGCGACGCCGGCCCCGGCCAGGCCCCCCACGAGCGCGTGTGTCGAGGAGGCCGGGATGCCGCGCCACCACGTGAAGAGGCCCCAGAGCACGGCGCTCAGCAGGCCGGCGATGAGGATGGTCAGGCCGTTGCCGCCGGGCGGAAGAACCACCCAGGTCCGGCTGACCTCCAGCGCCAGGGCTGCGCTCAGCCCGGCGCCGATGAAGTTGAACAGCCCGGCCAGGAGCACCGCGACGGTGGGGGTCAGGGCACGCGTCCGGACCGCGAGGGCAACCGAGGAGGACGCGTCGCGGAAGCCGTTGAGAAAGGCGAACGCCCCGGCGAAGAGCACCACCAGGGCAAAGAAAACGACGGACACCTCAGGATTCCTTGACGATGATGCTGCCCACCTGGGTGGCGATCCGCCGCATGTCCTTGGTGACTTCCACGAGCTGGTCCGCGATGTCGCGGTTGCGCGCGTACTGCGCCGACTTCATGTCCTTGATCATGTCCGCCACCCAGACCCGGTGGGTGCGCTCAGCCCGCTTGGTGAGACGGAGGACCTCGATCCAGTAGTCCTCCAGGTCATCGAGGTTGTTCAGCTGGCGCATGGCGTCAACGGTGAGTTCGGCCTGCCGGCTGATGATTTCCAGCTGGTCGGCCGCGCGTTTGGGCAGCCGCTCCAGCTTGTACAGGAAGACGAGGTCCGCGGCGGCGTCGAGCTTCTCCATTGCCTCGTTGAGGTAACGGGAGAGCGCATACATGTCCTCGCGGGGGAGCGGATTGAAGAAGCTGGTCCGCATGTGGGTCAGGAGGGCAAAATGCAGTTCTGCCGACTTCGCCTCGTGGTCGTGCATGTCCTCCACCAGCCGCGCATGTTCGCTGGCGGGCGCGCCAAGGATCTCCGAGAGGGTTCCCGTGGCCACGGCTATCTGGTGGGCCATCTGGGACAGCAGGTTCAGCCCTGCGGGCTCCTGGGGGAAAAGGCGCAGCTTCACGTGGGGTTACCGGTCTCCGGACGAGGCTTACACGGGCGTTGTCTGCCGGTCCTGGAACGTGACGATGGCCCGCGCATGGGGTTTACTTTACCGCCCGGACTTCGGCCGGCGGGAACGGCCGGCCGGGGCAGGCGCCGGGCCGGCCGGAACGGGCCACTGGCAGCGGGCATGAAAATGGTGCCGAACCGGATACGCCTCTCGGCGGTAGGCCGCTCTAGGCGGCTAATTGTTGAAGCCCGGGGGTTTCGCGGCTCGGCACCGCCTTTAGTTTTCTACTTCGGGGGGACCAAGTCAACATTGACAGCAGGGCCCCGGCGTGCGTATTGACAGTGCCCGCACGGTGGGTTAAACGGCCGAATTCCGGCGCCCACCAGCCGCCGGAGCGCTCAGTCCAGCTCGCCCAGCCGCCAGGCGTTGGCGGCATGTTCGAGGTCCTCGGCGGTCTTGACCAGGAGGTGTGAATTCCGCGTCAGCTTGCTCGCGTGGTTGGCGTTGCTGTGCTCCGCGCCGTCGGCAAGTGTGGCCTGGCCCAGCGCCACCACCCGGCAGAATGCCGCCGAGCGCTCCAGTGCGACGTCGAACTCCCCGTCGAAGGCGCCGGAGAGGATGGCGTCCGCCATTGACTTCATTTCCTCGGCGCCCGGAGGCTCGGCTGCGCCGGCCACCACGTGGGACACCTGGGCGGTGTCCTTGCCCGCTCTGAAGTAGACCGAAATCCGTTCCGGATCCCGGATCGTGGCGGCCCGCAGCGCGTAAAGCCGCCAGAGCGCGCCAGGGAGGGACCGCGCCGGGCTCTCCGCCCACATTTCGGCTATGGCATCGAGGCCCTGTTCATCAGCGAGTTTGACCAGCCGCCGCGTGACCTTGGGGTCGTCGCTGTCCCGTCCGCGGCGGACGAGCGCCTGGGCTGCGAGGTGGGCCGCCTCGGAAACCCGCGCCGGGTCCGCACCCCCGGCGAAAGGCTCAAAGTCGATCGGCGCAAAGGGCTTCGGCTTGTGGTGACGGTGCGGTCCGGGGCTGCTGGCTCCTGCTTGCTCGCTCATGCCACCACGCTACTCCTGTGCATTCCGGGAATCGAGCATGCCCCCGTGTGCGGGGACAACGCCCGGGAAGCGGACGACGGCGGCGCGTCGGGCCCGGTGACAAAGCTCGCCTGCGTCTGGGGTACAGTATTAACGTCCAGAAATGGACTGGGCCGACGCGCCTTTCAACAGCGGATTTTTCCGCCGGTTGGGGCTGTCGGCTGGGGCCTTTAGCTCAGTTGGTAGAGCATCGGACTTTTAATCCGTGGGTCGTGGGTTCGATCCCCACAGGGCCCACTCTTTTAGCGAAGAGTGGAAAAACCCCCGGCATCCTGGCGACAGGACGCCGGGGGTTTTTTGCGTCCGGGGACTGACGCGCCCGCCCGGGCCGTCCCCGTGCAGTAAGCAAGCCTGCCTAGTAGTTAGATCGGCTAGGATTATCGGATGAACTCGGACAGCGCAGCAGGCTCAGGGTACTGGTATGGGCCGGATGAGCGGCTTGACCCGCCCACCGCGGTGTTGCAGGCCCTCCGCGGCTACCGCGCCGCCGAGGTTGCCACCAGGCGCTCGACGCGGGACTCGATGGGCATGGGGGAAACCGACCTGCTGGCCCTTCGCTATCTGCTGCGCGCCCAGGCCGCCGGGGAGCGGGTGGGCCCCAAGGACTTGAGCCGGACGCTGGGCATCACGACGGCGTCCACCACCTCGCTGATCGACCGGCTCGTCGGCAGCGGCCACGTGCGACGCGAGCCCCATCCCACGGACCGCCGCTCCCTGGTGATCGTGCCGACCGCCGCGACGGATTCGGAAGTCCGCGAGACGCTGGGGGAGATGCACCGCAGGATGCTGGCGGTGGCCGAAGAGCTCAGCGCGGAGGAGAGCCGCATCATCGTGTCCTTCCTGCGCCGGATGGCCGATGCCCTCACCGAACAGGTCGAGCGCCACTAAGCCGACAGGAACATCCGCGAAGATTATCTAGACAGCAACTAGCTAGTTGGACTAGTGATATGTATGCTTACTACTTGTGTTAGATAATCGTTTTCGTGGAGGAGTCGTGGCTGAGTTGTTGACGATCACCGGGATCCCGGGAGCCGGTGCGGCCCCTCTGGGTGCGCCGGACTCCCCGGCAGAGCCGGGCGCCGCGGCCCCCGTCCTGCCTTTGACCACCGCGAGCAAGGCACCGAGCCATTGCGGAGCTCCGATGGAGTGGACTGCCCCGGCGCTGGACGCCATGTCCGCTTACTCGTTCGACGCCGGGATCGGCTCCGCGGAGCTGCCGCCGGTGTGGCGTTGCTCCTGCGGTTTCCAGCTTGATGGCATTGTCCACACTTCCAACGCGCTGGCCGCGCTTTCGTGACCGCCCTTCCAGTGCTCGCGGTGGCACACAGCCGCCCCGCGTCCGGAGCGGCAGCAGCGTCCGGCGCCGGCCTCAATGCCAGGGTCCTGCCGCTGCCGGACGCTCCCGGCGGACGCTTCCTGGTCCACGAGCTCCTGGGACGCGGGGCGACTGCCACGGTGTTCCGCGGAACAGACCTGCTCAACGACCGTCCGGTCGCCATCAAGGCGGCCGAGGGTCCCGCCGAGAAGCACGCCAACCGGATCCACGCAGAAGCGCGCGTACTCGCCTCCCTGGATCACCCCGCCGTGGTCCGCTTCATTGCCGCCGGCACGGTCCCGCCCGGTGACCAGTGGGCGGGCCGGCCCTTCCTGGTCGAAGAATTCGCCTACGGGGGCAGCCTGGCCGAGCGGATCCGCGGCGGCGCCACCGGGCCGGAGGAAGTGGCCGGCTGGGCCGCCGCCGCATTGTCCGGGCTGGGGCACGTCCACGCGCGCGGCCTGGTCCACCGGGACATCAAGCCCGCAAACATCCTGCTCAGTGCGCTCCGGAGGTGCTCGGTACGAATCGCCGACTTCGGGATCGCCACGCCGGCCGGGACAGCCCCTGAACCGGGGGATTCGTCGGGCACCGTGCATTACATGAGCCCGGAGCAGGCGGCCGGTCAGCCCGTCAACGCTGCCACGGATGTCTATGCGCTGGGACTGGTGCTGCTGGAGTGCCTCACCGGCGTGAAGGCCTATCCCGGGACGCCGGTCGAGTCGCTCGTGGCCCGCACCCTGCGGGGACCGGAAATTCCGGCCCAGCTCGGTGCCGGCTGGGTGTCGCTGCTGACGGCTATGACGGCGATGGACCCAGCGGCGCGGCCCTCGGCGGCGGCGGCCCACAAGCTGGCAACGCGGCTGGCCCGTGCACTCCCGCCGCTCCGTCTGGTCGGCTGAGGCGCGGACCGAGTGGCCGGCTGACCGACTCGAAGTTCGACTCCCGGTACGTCAGAAGGCCGGCCTGCACGCTCAGTGCAGGCCGGCCTTCGGCGTTCTTCCTGTGTCCGTCGGACCCCGGTGCTAGCCGGCGGTGATCAGGTGGGTGAAGTGGTCATACCGGAAGGTGACCGGGCCGCCGTCGTGCACCAGGCTGAGGTTTCCACCGCCCGGGACTCCGCCTGCGCCGTAGTTCTCGGCCCAGGAACGGTTGAGCGCGGCCTTGAAAGAGTAGGTGCCGGCCGGCAGCTCCGGGAACGTCAGCTTCCAGACGAGGTCCGCCGGATCCAGCGAGAGCTGGGCCTGCGGGCAGTCCGGCATCCAGTCGCCCGGGCAGCCCAGCTCCGAATCGAGGTCCCCGGCAGCCGCCACCGCGGCCGGCTGCTGCGAGGCGTAGACCGGGCTCATCACATGGGTGCTGTTGTCGTAGCGGAAGGTCACCGCGCCACCCGGGTGGTTCAGCACGATGTTGCTGCCGTTGGCGCCGCCCCCCGCGCCGTAGTTCTCGTCCCAGGAGCCGTTAATGGCGGCCTTGAATTCGTAGCTGCCGGCGGGCAGGTCGGGAACGGTCAGGCGCCAGACCTTGTCCGCCGGATCCAGCTTGAGGAAGGCTGCCGGGCAGGCCGGCTGCCAGTCCCCGGGGCAGCCCATTTCCGAGTTAAGGCTGCCCGCAATGGTGACCGAATTGGGCTGGGGGAGGTCCCCCGCGACCACCGTGCGGACGTCACTGACCACGTCGCCGGCCCCCGGCACCGTCAAGAGCGCGCGATAACGCAGCTGGGTCCCGTCCGGCAGTGACAGGGCCGCCAGGTCATCCACGGCGGTGTAGTCGGGGGAGGAGCTGTCCTCGCCAAACTTCGTCCAGGTCCCGCCGCCGATGCTGCGTTCGAACCGGACCACGTAGTCAGCCTTTTCCGGGCTGGCGACGGCACTGACCTCGACCTTGCCGCGGACGCTGCTGCCTTCCTTGGGGTTCACGATGCTGAGCACCGGGGACGGGACTGTGACGCTGCGGGGCTGGCTCACCGAGGTGTGCGCTCCGTTGTCCAGCACCACGGCGCGGTACTCCACGGCGGTGCCGGCTTTCAGGGCGGAGACGTCATGGAAGACCTGGTAGGGCGCCGTGTCGTCAGTACCGATTGGGGCCCATGCGCCGCCCGCCGTGCGGGCCTGGAAGGTGACCTCGTAGAAAGAGGTGCCGTCGACGTCGGCCGCGACGCGTACGCGGCTGTTGTCCGCGGCAGAGGCTGCCGGCGCCTGCAGGCTTACGGCCGGTGCTGCCTTGGAGTGCGGGATGCGGCCGGCGGATTCGTAGACGACGGCGGAGAGCGGCGGAACCGTGACCGTCAGCTTCCCGTCCGCCGAGGTCTTGGCCTCGGCGCTTGCCTCCCCGTAGATCCGGTTGAAGGTGCGCTTGCCCACGTAGGTGGGGACCGCTGCGGTCTGGGCCTGCTTGCTGTTGTTGATGGAGACAACGTACTCGCGCTGGTCCTTGGCGTCGGTCCGGGAGAAGGCGTAGATGCCCGGCCCGTCGGACGCGTACCGGTTCTGGTGCGCGCCGTTGCGCAGCGCCGGGTGTTCGGTGGTCAGGGCCGCGAGTTCGCTGATGTCGCGGTACAGCGGGTGGGCGGTGTTGAAGTTGTCGCCCGCATGCGTGGCGTAGGTGCCGAGCAGGTCATCGTCGAGGTAGTCCGGGACCTTGCTGGCAAACATCGTCTGGCGTGCATCCTGGTCCCCGCCGGGGCCGGTGAAGCCCTGTTCATCACCGTAGTAGACCACCGGGTTGCCGCGGGAGAAGTACATCAGCTCGTGGGCGAGCCGGTCCCGCGCGACGCGTTCGGCGTCGTCCGCGCCTGGGTTGTCCGCGGTGATGAAGCTGCCGATCCTGCCCATGTCGTGGTTGCCCAGGAACGTGGGGAGCTCGTAGACGTTGGAGTCGGCGTCGGTGTACCAGTCATCACCGGCGAAGAAGGTCTCCAGCTCCTTGGCGCCCTGGCCGCGCGAGGCGAAGTTCCGGGCCGCCTCCTGGAACGGAAAGTCGAGCACGGCCTGCATCTTGTTACGAGTGGTGAACTGGGAGGTGAAGCTCTTGGAGGTGTCGAAGACCTCGCCGAACATGAAGAATTCGTCCTTGCCGTGCGCCTTGGCGTAGGCGAGGACGCGGGGGCCGAACTGCTGCCAGAACTCGTCGTTGACATGCTTCATGGTGTCGATCCGGAAGCCGTCCACGCCGAAGTCGCCGATCCACTTCTCGTAGATGTTGACCATGCCGTTGACCACCTTCGGGTGCTCGGTGAACAGGTCGTCGAGGCCAAAGAAGTCGCCGTAGGAGGAGTTTTCGCCCTCGAAGGTGGTGTCGCCGCGGTTGTGGTAGAGCGTGGTGTCGTTGAGCCAGGCCGGGACCTTGAGGTTCTCTTCGCCGGGCGCGAGTTTCGGCGTGTACGGGAACGAGGTGGCCGCATCCAGCTTCGGGAAGGTGCCCGTGCCGGCGTAGTCACGGTCGTCGAACGGTTCGCCCGCGGCGGTCAGGTAGGGGGCGGCGTCCTTGGACTTGTACGCCGTGCGGTCGCCCTGCTCGTAGCCGATCACGTCGGCGGTGTGGTTGGTGATGATGTCGAAGTAGACCTTCATGCCGCGGGCGTGCGCCTCGTCGATGAGGGTCTTCAGCTCGGCGTTGGTGCCCAGGTGCGGGTCGATCTGGGTGAAGTCGGTGACCCAGTAGCCGTGGTAGCCGGCCGACTGGTCCTCCGGCTGGACGGCCTTGTTCTTGAAGCTCGGAGTCAGCCAGATCGAGGTGGTGCCGAGGCCCTGGATGTAGTCGATCTTGTCCCGCAGGCCCTTGAGGTCGCCGCCGTTGTAGAAGCCCTTCTTGGTCGGGTCGAAGCCGGAGACCATTGGGTTGGGACCCAGGCCGCCGTCGTCGTTGGCGGCGCTGCCGTTGTTGAAGCGGTCCGCCATCACAAAGTAGAACCGCTCGTCGGTGACCGGCCCGCGGAGCGAATGCGCAGCCGACGGGGCGCCCGGGCCCCGGGGGTCGGGGGCGGCCTGGGTGGGGACGACGGCGACGGCGGCGGCGGCCAGCGCCGCCACGAGGGCGACGCCGGCGCGGGCGGTGTGGTGGCGCCCTGCGCCGCGCCTCAAACGGGGCGGCCTGGGCAGGCTGGAGCTGCGGGTGAACACGATGGAGACCTTCCGGGTGAGCGACGTTGCCTCGACGAAGGGACGGATGCGGGAAACCGGCTACTGAGAGCCAAGTCACAATTGTAAGCGCTTGCACATGGATTTTCCAGCAAATATTCAGCCAGGGGTCCCCTGGCCGGTGCGATTCGGTTCGCGGGATATTCCGCGGGCAAGGCGTAGGGCCGCGGTGCCGCTTTGGATAGCATGGGCCTTTCAGGGCGGCTGCGGACACGGCTGCCGGAGGGCGCGGCGGAAGGGCGTGATGCCATGCGGACCATGCCCCCGCGGCCGGCGGAGGTGATCAGCCGGCTCCGTAGCGCCGGCTGCGTCTTCGCCGAAGAAGAGGCCGCCCTGCTGGTGGCCGCGGCGGCCACGGACGAAGAACTGGAGACGCTGGTCCGGCAGCGGGTCGCGGGGGTGCCGCTGGAGCAAGTGCTGGGCTGGGCGGAGTTTTGCGGCCTCCGCATCGCCCTGGACCCGCAAGTCTTTGTGCCCCGCCGCCGCACCGAGTATCTCGTCCGGCGGGGAACAAAAGTCCTGCAGGCGCGCCGGGCGGCCGGGGCAGTGGGGATTCCAGTCGTCGTCGACCTCTGTTGCGGCTCCGGTGCCGTAGCTGCCGCGCTGGCGGCTGCGGCGGGGTCGCTGGAGCTGCATGCTGCCGACATCGATCCTGCGGCGGCGGCCTGCGCGCGGCGTAACGTGCTCCCGCTGGGCGGAGAGGTCCACGAGGGCGATCTGTACGGGGCGTTGCCGGACCGGCTGCGCGGCCGGGTGGATCTTCTGGCGGTGAACGCGCCTTACGTTCCCTCCGGAATGATCGGGACCATGCCGCCCGAAGCGCGCCTGCACGAGCCGCGGACTTCGCTCGACGGCGGCCCGGACGGATTGGAACTGCAGCGGCGTGTGGCCGCCGCGGCGCCGGAGTGGCTGGCGCCGGGCGGCCACCTACTGATTGAGACGAGCCGGCAGCAGGCGCCTCAGACGGTCCGAATCTTCGCCGGGAGCGGGCTCTCCGGCCGGGTCTTCAGCTCCCGGAAGCGGGACGCCACCGTCGTACTGGGCGCGGTTGCTGCCAGACGCTCAAAGCAGGGCCGTTAGCGGGGACCCGTTAGTGCTTGTCCGGGTCGACATTTGTTGCCGGTCCGGCCGGCGTAGCGCCGCCTTCATCCGACCAGTCCTGCCCGGTCTCATCGTTCAAAGCCGGATCCGAAGCGACGTCGGAGGCCGTGTCCACGGCGGCGTGGGCGCCGCCGGAGGTCCCCAGGTTGGCCGTGCCGGGGTGGGTGCTGTGTGCGGGGATCGCGCCGCCGGCCTGCGTGCCCGCTGCGGCCGGGGTCGCCGCGGACGGCGTCCCCGAGGGTGCAGAGCTCCCGGCTGGGGTCTCGTCCCGGTGGACGGCGGAGCTGATGACCGTGCCCGCGCGGCGGGCGGCCTCGGTGAGCTGGCTGGAAACCTCGGGGGCCTTTTCCTTGACCGCTTCCGTCGCGGCCGCCACCTTGTCCTGGACCGGCTTGCTCTGCCAGAGGCCCGCTGCCCGCGCTTTCAGCTTTTCGTAGGCTGCCCGCCCGGAACGGGATCCAAGGACGTAACCTGCCGCGAGGCCGGTGCCGAAAAGAAGTTTGGCTTTCATGCTGTACTCCTGCTCTGTGTTCTCTGGAAGGGTGCTCTTGAAGTCGTGTTGAAATGTCGACGGGTACCAAAAAACCGGCCCCAGGAAATAATCCCGGGACCGGTTTTCCGGTCACACCGTTTTAGCGGTGCGAGCGCTTGGTGATCATGCCGTAGACCAGCAGTACGATGATCGCACCGCCGATCGCCAGCAGCCACGTGGTCAGCGAGAAGAATTCCTGCAGTCCCGTGCCGAAGATAGCGCTACCGATGAGGCCGCCCAGGAGGGCGCCCACAACACCGAGGATCAGCGTGATGACCCAGCCACCGCCCTGACGTCCCGGCAGGATAGCCTTAGCAATTGCTCCGGCAATAAGACCCAGAATAAGAAATGCGAAAAAACCCATTTTATCGGCCCTTCTCTTTCATTGAGGAGACACCCGGGTTGCCGGGTGCGCTTCATCCTTCTGCCTAAATACTAATCATGCTTACTATCAAAACGCCACTCGACACCCGGAAAAGTTTGGGAAACCCTTGTATTCACAGGGAATTTCGGGAGTGTCGGGCGGTCAAAAACGCCCGTCCCAAGCGCGCCGCCGGCCGCCGCAGTCCTCACCACGCGTAGTCCTCCGGGGCGGTCCGGTGGCCGGGGAAGATCGCGTCGAGGCGCCCCAGGGCCGGCCTCGACGTCGAGCTGCACCAAAAGGGAGCGCAGGGCGGCGCCGAGCTGCTCCCGGGTGCGCGGGCCGACGACCGGCGCCGTGACAGCCGGCTGGTGCAGCAGCCAGGCCAGCGCCAGTTCCCCCGGCTCGTGCCCGAGTTCGTCCGCGAGGTCCTCGTACCGGCGGATCTGGTTCCGGTGCTTCTTCAGGGCCTCAAGCGAGCGGCCTTCACTCCGGCGGACACCCACGTGCTCCTGCTTGAGAACTCCGCCGAGCAGGCCTCCATGCAGTGGAGACCACGGCAGGATCCCCAGGCCATAGTGCTGGGCGGCCGGAATTACCTCGAGTTCGGCGTTGCGGGTCAGCAGGTTGTAGATGGACTGCTCGCTGACCAGGCCGTTCGAATGCCGGCGGGAGGCCGCTTCCTGCGCCCGGGCCAGGTGCCAGCCCGCGAAGTTGCTGCTGCCCGAGTAGAGGATCTTTCCCTGCTGCACGGCGACGTCAACTGCTTGCCAGATTTCGTCCCACGGCGTGTTCCGGTCCACGTGGTGAAACTGGTACAGGTCGATGTAATCCGTCCGGAGGCGCCGGAGCCTTGCGTCGAGGGCGTGGCGGATATGCAGCGCGGAGAGCCGGGACTCGTTAGGCCGGTCAGCCATTGTGCCGTAGACCTTGGTGGCGAGCACCGTCCGTTCCCGGCGCTCGCCGCCTTTGGCGAACCAGCGGCCTAAAATCTCCTCGGTCCAGCCGCGGTGGTGCGTGGAGCCGCCGTAGACGTTGGCCGTGTCAAAGAAATTGATCCCGGCGTCCATCGCGGAATCCATGATCACGTGGGCGTCCGATTCCTCGGTCTGCGGCCCGAAGTTCATGGTGCCCAGGCAGAGGCGGGAGACTTTCAGGCCGGAACGGCCCAGCTGGGTGTACTCCATGCGCCGCCCTCCCGGACGTCAGCGCTCCAGGCGGAACCCGAGCTTGATGGTCACCTGCCAGTCGGCAACCTGGCCGTTTTCGAGGTGTCCGCGGATTTCCTTGACTTCGAACCAGTCCAGATTCCGCAGGGTTTTTGCAGCCTCGGAGATGCCGTTGCGCACGGCGGCGTCCACGCCTTCATTCGAGGTCCCGACAATTTCAGAAATGCTGTAGGTGTGATTAGACAACTTCGCTCCTCGGGATCGTCATCGGTCTGCCGTCCCCGGCCGTTGGCCGGAGGCCGTCCCTGCAGATTAGCCGACACAGCCCGGCCGTACTAGGGGTGCGCCGCGTTGGTCGGCGATCCGAAGACCGGACCCGGTTCGGGCCGCTTGGGGGCGGGCGGGGCGCTTCCGTCGCGCGGCCGGACGCGCCGCATCATCCAGGGCAGCAGGTAATGCGTGGCCCAGGCCAGGTCGCCGGCCCGGGTCTCCCGCCAGTTGCCGGCGGGCAGCGGCTTGGGCTGCAGCGGCTGCAGGCTGTGCGTGACCTGCAGGGTGTCCAGCACCATGCCGGCGATCGTGTGGTGTCCGAGCGGGGAAAAATGCAGCCGGTCCGGATCCCACATCCTGGGGTCGCTTAGTTGCCGCAAGGCCCACAAGTCCGCGATGACGCCGTGATGGCGGGCGGCGATGGTCCGGATGTTCTCGTTGAAGACGGCCACCTTGCCGCGGATGTGGCCGAAGACCGGGGTGTCGCCCCAGTCCGGCCCGGTGAAGAGCACGACGGTTGCCCCCGCGGCGGAGAGGGCCGCGACCGCTGCATCGAGGCTTACCGCGAGCCGGTCGGGATCGCGCCGGTGGAAGACCAGGTCATTGCCACCCGCGGACAGCGTGACGAGGTCCGGTTTCAGGGCGATCGCCGGGCCGAGCTGCTGGTCCACGATCTGCTGCAGCACAAGGCCGCTGACGGCCAGGTTGGCGTAGGAAAAATCCCCGCGTGCGGCACTGAATTCCTCCGCGATCCGGTCCGCCCAGCCCCTCATTCCGCCGGGGCTGAGGGGCTCGGGATCGCCCAGGCCGGCTGTGAACGAATCTCCCAGGGCGACGTAGCGTTTCCAGGGGCCCGGACCGGCGCCGGTGGCGCCTTTGCGGGCCATTACCGGATCACCGAAGCTGGCCGCGTTCACACCCCCAGAAATACGCCCGTGAGCCCCCGTCCGGTAGGTACTTACGTCCCTACCGGAGAGGATTTCGCCGCGGTTTAGGCTCGGCCAGGGGACGCTTATACCACTAGGGGTATGTGAAATACCAAGGGGGGTATATCATGGAATGTAATCCGTCTACTCCGGGAGGCACCCATGGAACTCGATCCCACCGACATGAAGTCCGTTATTAACCGCCTGCGCCGCGCCCAGGGCCAGCTCGCGGCGGTCACTCGCATGATCGAAGAGGGGCGGGACTGCAAGAGCGTCGTCACGCAGCTTGCCGCCGTCTCCAGTGCCCTGGACAAGGCCGGATTCTCCATCATTGCCACCGGTCTGCAGCAGTGCATGCAGCAGGAGGACCCGAGCCTGGACCGTGCCGAACTGGAGAAGCTTTTCCTCTCGCTCGCCTGAGCGCATCCATCACCGGAGGCCAGGACCAGCTGATGGTCCTGGCCTCTTGCGTTCCCTCCGGCTGGGCCGACAATGGAGGAAAAGCGGCCGGTTGCCCGTGCCGCGACGGTAAGGAGCGCCATGCAGCAGCCCGCAGGCGGCCCGGCACCAGCCGTGCCGGAGCGAGACCTGGTCATCGACCTGGCCCGGTTCTTCTGCCTCGCGCTGGTGGTTATTGCCCACACGATGATGGTCAGCCCGGTCCTGCATCCGGACGGCACCGTGAGCTCCGACAACACCCTGGGGAACCAGCACTGGTTCGAACCCGTGGTCTGGGTGCTCCAGGTGATGCCCCTGTTCTTCGTCGCCGGCGGCGTCACCGGACTGTATTCCTGGCGTCGCCTGCGGTCCCAGGGCGGCAGCGCCTTCGAATTCGTCCAGGGCAGGCTCCTGCGGCTGATCCGCCCGGCCGCCGTGCTGCTGTCGGTCATGTTCACCGGCCTGTGGGCCGCACGGCTCAGCGGCGTGGACCCGCAGGTGATCCAACTGCTGGCCGCCGGCGCGGGCATGCCGCTGTGGTTCCTGGCCGCCTACCTCGCGGCGCAGCTGAATCTGCCCTGGCTGGCCGCACTCCATGCCCGCGCACCGTGGCTGACCCTCGCCGCCCTCCTCTGCCTGGTGGTGGCCGTGGACTGCCTCCGCGGCGCGCTGCCTCAACTGGCCTACGCCAACATGGTCTTCCTCTGGTGCGCTGTGCAGCAGCTTGGCTTCATCCTGGCCGACGGGAAACTGCAGGGCCTGACGCCTTCGGGGCTGCTCGGCATCGTGGCGGCGAGCAACCTGACGCTCGGCGCCCTGGTGGTGCTCCGGCTGTACTCCGGGAACATGCTGGTCAACCTCAACCCGCCCAACCTGACCCTGTTCCTGCTTGCCGTCTCCCAGGCCGCCGGGCTGCAGCTTCTCCGGCCTCTCCTCGCCCGGCTGGCCGGCCTCGGCCCGGTCCGCGGGGTCCTGGCCCGGGTGGGACGGCGGTCCATGACCGTCTACCTGTGGCACCTGCCGCTGCTGGCAGCGATGTCCGGGCTGCTGCTGCTCACCGATTTTCCGCAGCCGACCGGGGGGACCGCGGCGTGGTGGTGGACCCGGCCGCTGGTGCTGTTAGGCGTCGTCGCCCTGCTGCTGCCCGTGCTGGCGCTGTTTGGGCGGCTGGAGGAGCAGCCGACGGCGCCGGGCAGCTCCCGCGCGCGGCCTGCGGCTGCCGTGGTGACGGCCGCCGT
Source organism: Arthrobacter sp. YAF16 (assembly GCF_052113385.1). Lineage (NCBI taxonomy): Bacteria > Bacillati > Actinomycetota > Actinomycetes > Micrococcales > Micrococcaceae > Arthrobacter > Arthrobacter sp. YAF16. The sequence goes on along the minus strand of NZ_JBFRDC010000002.1, from coordinate 235,134 downwards.
CGTCGTCTTCATCCCGGTGGCCGACGCGGCACTGAACGGGCTCACGGTAGGGCTGCTCGGCGGCGGTGCGGCCTGCTTCGCGCTCGCCGTGCTGCTGCTGGGCCGCGTTCCGACCCGTAACGCCGAAGCCAGTGATTCCGGTGGATCCGGACGGCCATTGCCACACCCGCCATTACGTGCCAATCTCGAACCATGACGGAGAACTCGGCAGAAACTGAAGACACGTTCAGCCCGGACGTCTCCACCACCCGCAATGATGACCTGCACCGCTATGAGCTGCATGTTGGCGGCAAGCTCGCGGTCCAGGTGCGCTACATCGACAGGCCGGGCCATGTGGACTTCATCCACACCGAGACAGCCGAGCAATTCAAGGGCCAGGGGCTCGCCGGGGTGCTCGCGCACTTCGCCCTGGACGACGTGGTGGCTTCCGGGAAGCGGATCATCCCGCACTGCCCCTACATCTACCGCTACCTGCGCAAGCATGACGCCTACAACCAGTGCATTGACTGGCCGGATCAGGCGCCAGCCGGGGCGTAACCGCTTGTGAGCGGGGCGACAATTTCGTATGGTTTAGCTTGAGTTATGCAGTTGGCTCAAGGACGTGTCATTTGGAGAACCCCGTGAACCACAAACTGCGTGTGCTTGTCCGTGTTGATGTCGATCCCGGACACGTGACTCTGGAAGTCACCGGTTGCCTGACCCAGGCAAACTACCCCGCCCTGCTGCACATCATGCGGCGAGCCAGCCGACTGGCCTCCGGCTCGGACGTCAGCATCGATCTGCACGGCGCCTCCCACCTCGACCCGGAGATCCTGCTCTACCTCCGGCAACTCGCCGCAAACCAGGCCCCCGCGGCGCCCCAGGAGCCCGTGGCTGCCGCCGTCGGCCTTGCGGCAGGCGGTAGCGAGGGCTTCCGGCTTCTCCTGCAGGAACCGGCCGAGCTGCCCATTTGCCTGGTTCACGTCGGTTCCGACGGCGAGGTCCTGGCCGGGCTGGACGGCGAGATCACCGGGGCCGTCACCGGCCAGCTCCTTGGCGAGGTCGCCGACCTCGACATCGAGGGACACACGCCGGACGATGCGGGCAGCGCCGCTGCGCCCGGCCCTGATCTCATCGACGGCCTTGAGCTCTCCGATTACTTCGAGGGGACACTGGATCCGGCCGCCACCGTGCAGGCGCTCTCCGACGCGGCCCTGGGTCAGCTGGCCGACGCCCTGTACCGCCACCTGGACACCCCCAGCCCCTCCTTCGGCGCCCACACCTGGTACGAGCTCGCCGCCGAAGAGTTGCAACAGCGCTACCGCGCCATGGACGAGGCTGAGCTGGACGGGGCTGCGCTGGACGTTGCTGGGCCGGTCGGCGCCGCCTTGGATAGCGCTCCGGACGGCCCGGCCGAAGGCGAACTCGCCCCGGGGCCGGCCCTGGCCTGAGGCCCAGAACGCGGCGGCGCTAGGCTGTGGCTATGAACACAACCGCTCACGGCCCATCGGCCCCGGCCCTCACCGCCCTGATCACCGGTGCAACAGCCGGCCTCGGGGCCGAGTTCGCCCGCCAGCTGGCCCAGCAGGGACACAACGTGGTCCTGGTGGCACGCGATGAGGCGCGGCTCCTGGCCCGAGCGGCGGAGCTGGAAAACAATTACGGCGTCCGGGCGGAGGTGCTGGCGGCTGACCTGGCGGACGACGGGGGAGTGTCCGCCGTCGTCGATCGCCTGAGCGATCCGGCGCGCCCGGTCGAGATCCTGGTCAACAACGCGGGGCTCGGCCTGCTTCACTCCTTCGCGGACAATGACATCGCGGACGAAAAACGGCACCTCAAGCTGCACGTCGAAACGGCGATGGAACTGACGCACGCCGCGCTGCAGGGCATGCTGCAGCGGCATTCGGGCCGGGTGATCAACGTTGCGAGCGTGGCGGCCTTCCTGCCGCGGGAAACCTATTCCGCCGCGAAGGCATGGCTGCTCAGCTTCAGCCGCTGGGCCAACCTCGCCTATGCCGGGCGCGGGGTAAAGGTGACAGCCGTCTGCCCAGGCTTCACGCACACCGAATTCCACGACCGGATGGGCATGGACAAAGCGGTGACCCCGGGCTGGATGTGGCTGCAGGCCGAACAGGTGGTCCGCGAAGGCCTCGCCGACAACGAAAAGGGCAAGGCCGTCTCGATCCCGAGCAAACGCTACAAGCTCCTCACGGCAGCGGCTCGTGTGCTGCCCGCGCGGCTCGTCGCGGGGCCGCCGCGGCGCGCGAAGTAGAGGCAGCCGGGCTAGGCGTTCGGCGTCGCGGCCAGCGGCCGCCGGCGCCGGATCAGAACCACGACGGCGATGCCGGTGCACGCGCCGATCAGGGTCTCCACCGCCCGTTCGGCCACGAGGAACCGGGGATCGGCGGGGAACGCCAGTTGTGTCATCAGCAGGATGACGGGCGTGAATGACACCATCGCGAGCCCGTAGTGCCGTGCCATGAAGAGCTCGGTGGTGAATTGCAGGACGATCACCAGCACCGCCAGGACGGCGGTCTCGTGGCCGGGGAAGAGCCGCAGCGGCGAGCCCGCCCACGGAAACAGCACCACGGCCACCACGACCAGGCCCAGCAGGGTGCCGACGATCCGGTGCAGCCCGCGGTAGACGCTGCTGGGCAGGTCCGCGCCCGCCAGGGGTACCGCCGCGGCGGCCATCGCCCAGTGCGGGTGCGCGCTGCCGCTGAGCACCCCGACGCTGCCGGCGGCTGCTACCGCGGCCAGGTACCGGGCCGCGTGGATCCAGGCGGCCCGACGGCGGATCCCGCGCAGCGGCGGCACAACGCGGGCGGCGCCGCGCTCCCAGGCCCGGCCGCGGACCCAGCCGCCGAATCCGACCGCCATGGAGAAGGCGGCGGACGCCGCACCGATCAGCAGGGCGAGTTGCCACGGCACCGCGGTGGGAATGGAGGCGCAGGCACCCAACGCCAGGATGCCAAAGAACGGGCCGTTGGGCGTGAGCCCGACCTTGTCCGCGAAGAGTGATCCGGCGGCCGCGAGGGTCGCTTCCACGGCCACGAGAGTCCACGAATGGAGGTGGTTCACCGAGAGCGCCACGCCGACTCCCAGGCCGCCAACGAGGACGAAGGCCGCCTGAAGCTGGTGCTTGAGCCTGAGCTGGTGGGGTTCGGAGCGGCCGTACATCCCGGTGAGGGCGCCGAACACGGCGTAGATGATGAGGTCCGGGCGCCCGGCGGCGAGCAGCACCAGCGAAGGGACCGCCACACCGACGGCGACGCGCAGCGCGGAGACGCTGTCTCGGTTCGCCGGGCCAAGCCGGTGCAAAACACGGACATGCCGCAACAGGGACTGCACGCGGACCTCCTGGGGTTGCGGGTGGGTGGGGGCTGGGGACGCGCCAGAGGCCTGCCCCGCGCGCTTCCCCCAATGGAAAAGCGTGCGGGACAGGCCTCTACGGGCGGGGCGCTGGGCTACGCGGTCCGGACCGGCGGGCCTGGACTAGGCGCGGGCGGGAACCTTCCCGGCGTCCCCGTCGGCTGCTTCGGCCGAGGTGAGCGGCATATCCATGTGCTCAAGGTCGATCAGCGGGTTCTCATCCTGCGTCGCGACCAGTTCCCGGGCCTCGGCCTGGGTGTCCACGCTCGGCATGGAGCCCGGCAGCGGCATCTGGGCGGATTCCTTGAGGAAGTAGATCGCCACGGCGCCGATCGCCGAAGTGGCCATCAGGTAGTAAGCCGGCATCATGTCGTTGCCGGTGGCGTTGATCAGGGCGGCGACGATGAACGGGGTGGTTCCGCCGAAGATGGCCACCGAGAAGTTGTACGCGATGCCCATGGCGCCATAGCGGCTGGCCGTCGGGAACTGGGCCGGCAGGGCCGACGCCAGGTTGGCCACGTAGAACGTCACCGGGAAGGCGATCAGGGCGAGGCCGGCCAGCGTGGACCAGATTTCACCGACGCCGATCAGCAGGAATGCCGGGGTGGCCAGGACGACGGTGCTGATGGCACCGATCCACAGCACGGGGCGGCGGCCGATCCGGTCGGAGAGCTTGCCGGTCAGCGGGATGCACAGGCTCATGATGACCAGCACAGGGATGGTCAGCAGGGTCCCGTGCACCTCGTCGTAGCCCTTGGACTCGGTCAGATAGGTCGGCATGTACGACGTCAGGGCGTAGCCGGCGGTGTTGGCTGCGGCTACCAGGATCATTGCGACGATGATGGAGCGCCAGTAGGCCTTCACAATGCCCACCGGTCCCTTGGACGCAGACGTGTCAGCGGCGGTGGCGTCCTTGGCGAGGTTCTCCTGGGCATCCAGGGTGGCCTGGAACTGGGGGGATTCCTCGATCTTGCTCCGGAAGTAAACAGCGATCAGGCCCAACGGACCGGCCAGCAGGAACGGAATACGCCAGCCCCACTGCTCCATGGTGTCCTGGCCGAGGGTCAGCTGCAGCACGGAAACGAGCGCGGCGCCGGCGGCGAAGCCGAGGTAGCTGCCCATGTCCAAGAAGCTGGCGAAGAAGCCGCGCCGTTTGTCCGGGGCGTATTCGCTCACGAAGGTCGTGGCACCGGCGTACTCGCCGCCGGTGGAGAAGCCCTGGATGACCTTGAACAGGACCAGCAGGACTGCGGCCCAGATGCCAATCTGGGCGTAGCCGGGCAGGAGGCCGACGGCGAAGGTGCTGGCCGCCATGATCATGAGGGTCGCGGCGAGGACCTTCTGCCGGCCGATCTTGTCGCCAAGCCAGCCGAACACGACGCCGCCGAGGGGGCGGGCGATGAAGGTGGCGGCGAAGGTGCCGAGCAGGAAGAGGGTCTGGACGGACTTGTCCGCCTCCGGCAGGAACACCGGTCCCATGGTGGTGATCAGGTAGCCGAACACGCCGACGTCGTACCATTCCATGGTGTTACCCACGATGGTGCCGCCTAGCGCCTTCTTAAGCATCGGCTGGTCGACGACGTTGACGTCGGACTCGCGGAGTCGACGGCGACGAAGCCGTGGTTTCTTGGCGCCCCGGGGTGCGCCTTGGTTGGTTCCGCCGGCGTGAATAACGCCTGCTGAAGAGTCGGTCGTGCTTCGGTCTGTGGGCATTTGGAAAGCTCCTAGGGAGATCATTTGCTTGCGACTTGTAGCTGCCCCGCTCCGGGCAGGCTTTCAATTTTACGGGATTTCCATGGCATTTCCGATTCCGGTGGCGTATGATCAGCCGATTCCGGTGCCAATGCGGTGCCATCTGCCCCGATCCGGGGTGCGGTTTCGCCGCGCCGTTCCTAGGAAGAAGCCACATTCCGGAATTTTTGGGGAAGTTTTTTCCAAGCCGGCCCGTTTGGGCCCCTTTCCGCCCCCGTTCCGGCCGGCAGCGGGCCGTCCCCGGCTCTGTTCAAGACGCGCGGAAACTGCCTATGGTGGAGCCACCGCCAGTGCCAACACACGCCGAGCCGAGGAGCGCCTTCCATGACTGACAAATCCGGCAAGCACGAAGAGCCCGGGGCCCCGGGCGCGGAAGAACGCGGCCGCGAGGAACCCCAGGCCGCGCCAAAACCCGAGCAGGGCGTTAAGTCCCGCCTCACGGATGCCCAGAAGGAAATGCTTGCCAGCAAATCCCGCGGCGGCGCCGGCCTGCAGAGCGTCGGCCGCAGCCACAAGCCCACCCACGCCAGCGGCAAGCAGGGCCCCGCGCAGAAGAAAGTCCGCTGGTAGGACCTAGAGACATCTCACCGGCGCCGACCTACGATTGGGGGACGCTTCATTTCATCGCAGAAAGGAAGAGCCATGGCGGATCATCACTCGAACGAAGAGATCGAGCCTGAGGTTGCGAGTCACCTTGCGGAGTCCATGGACGAGGTTCCCGGGCCGGAGAGCAAGCGACCGGAACCGCCCTCGCCCGCCGACGGCCATGAGTGGCCGGACGGCAGCGGGAAGCACCGCCACCCCAAGGACCGGGACGTGGTCCGCGGGCAACAGGGACAGCAAGTGGCAGACGCGGCCATCCACCGGCAAAGCCGGCCGCAGATCCCCCATCACGACTAAGAACCATGAGGGCCCGCCACGGCGGGCCCTCACTTATGTTCGACGACGACATCGGCCGGTGTCTTGTCCAGGCGCCAGCCGCGCCAGACCGGGTGGCGGAGCTTGCCCCCTCCGGTCCAGTCGCCGAAGGTGACCTCGCCGACCAGCCTGGCGGACACCCACCGGGCGTCGGAGGCATCTTCCGCCGGGACCTCGGCGAAGGGCGAGGTCTTGCGTGGGATGGCATCGAGCTGCTGACGCAGTTCCCGGAGTTCGCGGCTGCTGAACCCGCTGCCCACCCGGCCCACGTAGCGCAGTTTCGCCCCGTCCGGGATGCCCAGCAGCAGTGAACCGACCGAGTCGCGGCGCCCGCCGTTTCCGGGCCGCCAGCCGCCCACCACCACTTCCTGGGTCTTCTCGAACTTGAGCTTGAGCCAGGACCGGCTCCGCTGCCCGACGTAGCGTCCGCCGGTGCGCTTGGCCATCACGCCCTCCAGCCCCAGCTCCTCCGCGCTTTCCAGGATGTGCCCCACTTCGGCGTCGATCACCTCGGAGAGTTCCACCGGGCAGGCGCCGTCCCGGGCGCCGTCCCGGAAGAAGGTTTCGAGGCGGTTCCGCCGCTCCCGGAGGGGGCGCCGCCGGAGGTCCTCGCCGCCCTCGGTGAGCAGGTCGAAGAGCATCAGGCGCACCGGGGTGGAGGCCTGCGCCTTCGCCACGTCGGCGGCCTTGCTCAGTTTCATCCGCCCCTGCAGAAGCCCGAAATCGGGCTTGCCGGCCGGTCCGACGGCGATGATCTCGCCGTCGGCGGCGAACTCCTGCGGCGGCCAGCAGGAGCGGTCCGTCAGCTCCGGGTAGCTGGATGACATGTCGTTGCCGTTGCGGCTGATCAGCCGGATCCGTTGAGCGTCGCCCAGGACCAGGGCCCGGATGCCGTCCCATTTCAGCTCGAACTGCCAGTCCTTGTCGGCCAGGTCGGCAGGGGTTCCCGCGCTGGCCAGCATCGGCGAGAGCTCCGCCGGGTCCGGGGCGGGGGTCAAGTCAGCCGGGCGGTCTTCAGTCGCCGGCAGGGGCCGCTCCGCGGCGGGTTGGTTGCCGTGACCGGCATCGGGCGTGTCCATCAGGTGGATGAGCCATTGATCGTTGGCCTGGCCGGTGTGGATCAGCGCGAACCTCCGGGTGCCGCCCAGCCCCCCGCCCTCCTGGCCGGTGAGGGTGGCGATGACTTCCTTGCCCGCGATCCATTTTTCGCACTCGTAGTGCCCGCGGTCCCAGATGCTGACCGTGCCCGCCCCGTACTGGCCCTTGGGGATGGTCCCCTCAAAGTCCGCGTAGTCCATCGGGTGGTCCTCGGTCTGGACGGCGAGGTGGTTTTTGGCCTTGGTGGTTGGCACACCCTTGGGCAGCGCCCAGGACACCAGCACGCCGTCGCGCTCGAGGCGGAAGTCGAAATGCAGCCGGCTGGCGTGGTGTTCCTGGATCACGAAACTCTCCCGGAGCGTGCCGCCGTCGGTCCTGCTGCGGTGCTGTTGGGCCGTGAACGGCTCCGGCGTGGCGGCCGCGTCCCGCTTGGTGCGGTAGGTCTCCAGCCGGGGGTCGGTGTCGCCGCCGTCGCCGGCGGTTGGGCCGTCGGATCCGGGCGTGCCCCCGGCGCCGGCCGCCGGCGCGCCGTGTGGAGCACCGGCGTGCCCGGCCCCGGAGATGACCGCGAACGGGTCCTTGCCCGCCTTCACCCGCTTCATCACCTCCAGGTAGTCGAGCTGGTGCAGCGAAGGCGCGTCGAGCTCCCGCCAGGTTCGCGGCGCCGCAACAGTGGGACGGAGCCTGCCCCGGAGCGAGTAGGGCACGATGGTGGTCTTCGCGGCGCTGTTCTGGCTCCAGTCCACCAGCACCTTGCCGGTGCGCAGGGTCTTCTTCATGTCGCTGACCGCCAAATCCGGGTGGTCGGCCTCCAGTGCCCGGGCCAGTTCGTGGGCAAACTCCGAGACCTGGTCCGAGCTCTGCGAGCCGTCCAGCGCGGCGTAGAGGTGGATGCCTTTGCTGCCGCTGGTCACGGGCACGGGCTCCAGGCCCACGTCCTGCAGGATGCTGCGCGCCAGTTTGGCGACTTCCACGCATTCGGCGAGTCCTGCACCGTCCCCGGGATCCAGGTCCAGCACCAGCCGATCCGGGGGCAGGGCGTTGCCGTGCGAATCCACCCGCCACTGCGGCACGTGGATCTCCAGCGCCGCAATCTGGGCCAGCCAGGTGAGCGTGGCCGGATCGTTGACCAGTGGGTACTGGATGGTCCGCTCCTTGTGCGTGATGGACGCGCGCGGCACCCAGCCCGGCGTGGAGTGGTCCAGGTTCTTCTGGAAGAACATCTCGCCGGGCGCCTCCGCGGTCCCGACGCCGTGGACCCAGCGCTTCCGGGTGGCCGGTCGGTTCGCCGCTGCCGGGATCAGCACAGACGCCACCGCGGCGTAGTAGGCGAGCACATCGGCCTTGGTGGTCCCGGTCTCCGGGTACATCACCTTGTCCAGATTGGTCAGCACCAGTTCCCGGCCGTCGACCCGGACGCGTTCCTTGCTGTCAGCCAAAACACTTCACCTCCGTGCGGCTCTGGTGTTCACTTGAGCCATGAGAGCCATCTGGAAAGGCGCAATAGCGTTCGGGCTGGTCAACGTGCCGGTCAAGGTCTACAGCGCGACCGAGGACCACGACATCAGCCTGCATCAGGTCCACAACGCCGACGGCGGCCGGATCCGTTACCAGCGCCGGTGTGAGATCTGCAGCAAGATCATCGACTACGAGGACATCGACAAGGCCTACGAGGACGAGGGCCGGACGGTGATCCTCAGCCGTGAGGAGCTCAAGTCGATCCCCGCGGAGAACAGCCACGAGATCGAGGTGGTGCAGTTCGTGCCCGCCGAGCAGCTGGACCCGATGATGTTCGAGAAGAGCTACTACCTGGAACCGGACGCGAAGTCGCCCAAGGCCTACGTGCTGCTGCGCCGGGCCCTGGAGGACACCGACCGGGTGGCGATCGTCCAGTTCGCACTGCGGGAAAAGACCCGGCTGGGGGCGCTGCGGATCCGCGGCGACGTGCTGGTGCTGCAGGGGCTGCTGTGGGCGGACGAGGTGCGCGAGGCGAGCTTCCCCGCGCTCGAGACGAGCGTCCGGATCTCGGCTCAGGAACGGGAAATGTCCGCGGCCCTGGTGGACTCGATGGCGGCCGACTTCGAGCCGGAGCAGTTCACGGACGACTATCAGCTCCAACTGCGGCAGCTGATCGACGCGAAAATCGAACAGGGCGAGTCGCTGGACACGGAGGAGACCTTCGGTGCTCCGGCGGCGGAAGCCGGAACCGGTGAGGTGATCGACCTGATGGACGCGCTGAAGCGCAGCATCGAGCGAAAGCGCGGAGCGGCCGCCGGCGGGGGCGACGACGACGGCGCAACCGCCGGAGCGGCGGCCAGCAGCAAGGCGAAAGCTGCGCCGGCCGGGAAGCCCGGGTCCAAGACGGCTCCGAAGGCCGCGGCCAAGTCCACTGCAAAGGCCGCCTCCGGCGGTGCCGGCGGGACGGGGACCGCCTCCAGAACCGCCTCCAGGGCGGCCGCCGCCAAGACCACAGCGTCCAAGACCACAGCGTCCAAGACCACAGCGTCTAAAACCACAGCGTCTAAAACCACCGCCGCGAAGGGGGCTGCGCGCAAGGGCGCCTGAGCCCGCGTCCGGGTTCGCCCCCCGCGCTTGTGGCGTCATCGGCTCAGGAATTCCGCAGAGCGGAGATCAGTTCGCTCTTCTTCTTCGCTGAATAGCCCTTCAGGCCGATCTCCTTGGCCTTTTCCCTCAACTGCGGGACGGTCCAGTCCTCATAGTCGCCGGACTTGCCGCCCTTGCGGCCCACCGATGACCTGCCCCGCTTGGCCGCCGCGTTGGAGACGCGGGCTGCCTTCTGCTTCGAGGCGCCGTCCTCCAACAGCGCTTCATAAAGTTCCGGGTCCTTGATGCTGGGGCTCTCGGAACCCTGCGGCGCACCATTTTCCGCAGGCATGGCTACCGCGGCCCGCCGTCGGCAGTATCAGCCGGATCGGCCGGGACAACAGCATCGGCGGGGACGACGTCGTCGACCTCGCCGCGGTCCACGGAGGAGCGCCATTCGCCGGTCTCGATGCCGCGGGACTCGATGAACTCCTTGAAACGGCCGAGGTCGGCGCTGACCTGGCGGCTGTCCGCACCCAGCGCGGAGCCGGTCTTCTCCACCACGCCCTCGGGCTCCCACTCAAGTTCGACGCTGACGCGGGCGCGCTCGGCGCCGAGGGATTCAAAGGTGACGGTGCCCGCATTGCGCGGTTTGTCCTGGCTGACCCAGGCGATCCTGCGGTCCGGGGTCTGCGCGGTGATCTGGGCGAGGTAGTCGCGCCGCACCCCGGCGATGTCGGTCCGGAACTGGAGCGAGGTCTCGTCGATCTGCTCCACCGCCTCGACGCCCTTCATGAATTCCGGGAAGGTCTCGAACTGGGTCCACTGGTTGTATGCGGTCGACACGGGGACGTCGACGTCAATGCTCTCTTGCACGCTTGCCATGGTTCGTCTCCTTGAGGCCGGGAGCTGGTCCTGGGGGCTGCCCGGGGCGGCAACCACGATTCCCAAGCTATCGACGCCCGCCGGGGAAAACAAGCATCTACTAAGGCCCCTTATGAAGCGTTTCCGGCGCGGGTGCGCCCGGAAACGACGGCGGCCCGGCACCACCCCGTGGGTGCTGCCGGGCCGCCGTCCGCGCTGCTGGCGCTATTCGGCGTCGTGGTCCGTCTCGAGGATCTGGACGAGGCGGTCCAGGGCGGCGTCGGCGCCGTCGCCCTCGGCACGCAACACCACAACCTCGCCGTGCGATGCGCCCAGGCTCATCAGGGACAGGATGCTGGCGGCGTCCATGGCCTCGTCCTCCGGTTCGCCGAGCCGGGCGATGGTGATTTCGAGATCGAACTCGCCTGCAGCCTCGGCAAAGATGGCGGCCGGGCGGGCATGCAGCCCTACGCGGCTGGCAATGGTGGCGTTACGTTCGGTCATTTCTGCTCCTTGGATTCAGCTTTGGATTATCAGCTTGGGAAGGTCTGTGGTGGACCGGCTCAGACGGTTACGGGAACCGGTTCAACCGTATCAACGGTCTTCTTGACTGCCCAGCGCTTGAGTGCGATCACGGACAGCGCGGTGACCACCGTGCCGACTGCGATCGAGACGACAAACATCAGGAAGTTGTCGATCGCGAAGAAAACGAAGATGCCGCCGTGCGGTGCCTTCGAGCCGACGCCGGCCGCCATCGAAATGGCGCCGGTCACCGCGCCGCCCACCATGCTGGCGGGGATGACGCGCAGCGGGTCTGCTGCGGCGAAGGGGATGGCCCCTTCCGAGATGAACGACGCCCCGAGCAGCCAGGCCGCCTTTCCGTTTTCCTGTTCGGCGAGGCTGAAGAGCTTCTTGTTCAGGACGGTGGAAGCGAGGGCCATGGCCAGCGGCGGCACCATGCCGGAGGCCATTACGGCCGCCATGATCTGCCACGGCGCCTGGTTATCCAGCGATGCGGCGCCCAGCCCGGCGACGGCGAAGGAGTAGGCAACCTTGTTGACGGGGCCGCCGAGGTCGAAGCACATCATGAGTCCGAGGATCACGCCGAGGGCGATCGCGCCGGCGCCGGTCAGGCCCGAGAGCCAGGTGTTCAGGCCCTTGGTGATGGCGACGATCGGGCCGCCGAGGATCAGGAACATCAGTCCGGAGGCGACGATCGAGGCCAGCAGCGGGATGATAACCACCGGCATCAGGCCGCGCAGCCAGCGGGGCACCTGCAAGCGGCCGATCACGAGGGCGATGTAGCCGGCGAGCAGGCCGCCGACGATACCGCCGAGGAAGCCGGCCCCCATGAACCCGGCCACGGCACCGGAGACGAAGCCCGGTGCGATGCCCGGGCGGTCGGCGATGGCGTAGGCGATGTAGCCGGCCAGGGCCGGGACCAGGAAGCCCAGCGACAGCGCGCCGATCTTGAACAGCACGGCCCCGATGTAGGCGCCAAGCGGGCCCCAGGCGTTGTCCGGGAACTCGGTTGGCAGGTTGAACAGGCTGTTCTGCACCACGATCGTGTCCGCGTACTTCGTGATCAGGTAGCCGCCCATCAGGAAGCCGAGGGCGATCAGCAGGCCGCCGCCGGCCACGAACGGGATCATGTAGCTGACGCCGGTGAGCAGGGCTTTCTTGAGCTTCTGGCCGATGTGCTCGCCCTTTTCCTCGGCCTCGTGCTGGGCCTGTTCCTCGGCGCCGAAGTGCGGCACGCGCCGGGCGTTGGGGTTGTCGGCCGCGGCGAGGGCTTCCTGGACCATCTTGTCCGGCTCGTCGATGCCACGCTTGACCGGGGCGTTGATGACCGGCTTGCCGGCGAAACGCTCCTTGCCGCGGACGTCGACGTCGACGGCGAAGATGACGGCGTCGGCCGCGGCGATCACGGCCGGGTCGAGGGCCTTCGCGCCCGAGGAACCCTGCGTCTCCACCTGCAGGTCGATGCCGACTTCCTTGGCCGCAGCCACGAGCGAGTCGGCGGCCATGTAGGTGTGGGCGATGCCGGTGGGGCACGCCGTGACGGCGACGAGGCGCTTGGTGCGGGGAGTCCCGGGGGCCGCCGGCGCTGCCGCGGTTGAGCCGGCCGCTGCCGGAGCGGCAGTGTCGGCCGGGACGTCGGCGGCGTGGCTGGCGGGCTTGTCCGCCAGCGCGCCCTCGACAAGCTCCACGACCTCGCCCTGCGTGGCGGCTGCCCGCAGCGCTGCGGTGAAGTCCTTCTTGATCAGGGACCGGGCCAGCTTGGACAGGAGCTTGAGGTGCTCCTGGTCCGCGCCTTCCGGGGCCGCGATGAAGAAGATCAGGTCGGCCGGACCGTCCTTGGCGCCGAAATCGACCGGCTGGGACAGCCGTGCCATGGCCAGCGTCGCTTCCGTGACCGCCGTCGAGCGGCAGTGCGGGATCGCGATGCCGCCCGGCACCCCCGTGGCGGTCTTGGATTCGCGGGCGAAGGCGTCCGTGAAAAGCCCTTCGACTTCGGTGGCGCGTCCGTTGGCGGCAACTCTGCCTGCCAGGTGCCGGATCACGTCCTCGGGCGTAGTGCCTAGATTCTGGTCGAGCTCGACCAGTTCGGTAGTAATGAGCTGGGTCACTGTCAATCCTTCTTCAGGGCCGTGATGGTTACGGCGGCGGGGGTTGTTTGATGCACTGCCGGGACGGTGGAGCCGGGCAGCGAGGCAGCGGCGGCACCATGGGCCACCGCCTGACGCAGGCAATCGGCCGGGGCGGCGCCCTGGCTGGAGGCGAGCAGGTAGCCGGCAAGCGAGGAATCGCCGGCGCCGACCGTGCTGACCGCCTTGACCGGCGGGTGCGTGGCCAGCCATGCGCCGTCGGCCGTCACAAGCACCGCACCCTTGGAACCGAGGGTGGCGAGTACGGCACCCACTCCGGAACGCACGACGGCGGCGGCGGCTGCCGCGGCAGCCTCCGGATCACCCTCGAGTTCCTCGGCGGACTTATCCGTGGCGAACCCGGCCGCGGCAGCCAGTTCCGCCAGTTCCTCGGCGTTGGGTTTGAGCAGATCCGGTTTCCCCAGGGCGTCCCCGGAGATCGCGGCGGCGAGCGGTTCGCCGGAGGAGTCGACGGCGATGAGGGGTGCCTCGGTGCCGTCGTGCAGGGACCGCAGCCGCCGGGTAACGGTGGCGTAGAAGTCGACCGGGACTCCCGGGGGGAGCGAGCCGGCCAAGACGACCCAGCTGGCGCCGCGGGAGGAATCCAGCAGCAGCCCGATCAGCGCCTCCTGCTGTTCCCCGTTCAGCGCCGGACCGGGCTCGTTGATCTTGGTGGTGACGCCGCCGGGCTCGGTGAGCGCCACGTTGCTGCGCAGCGGCTCGCCGATGGGCAGGGCGGCGAACGGTACCTCGCTGTCGCGCAGGCCGGCGAGCACCGGGTCCGCAGCCGCTCCCGGCAGCACGGCAAGGGTTTGCAGGCCGGAGGCGACGAGTGCCCGGGAGACATTGACTCCCTTGCCGCCGGACTCCTGCCGGACGGAAATGGCGCGCTGCACTTCGCCGCGGAGCAGCGGGCCGGGCAGCGCCACGGTGCGGTCCAGGCTGGGGTTGGCCGTGAGGGTGACGATCATGCGACCACCACCTCCACTCCGGCGTCCGCGAGGGCTTCGGCGAGGGCCGGGCTGGGTTTCGTGTCTGTGATCACGGTGTCCAGATCTTTCAAGGAGGCGAACTGGACCAGCGTCTCTGCATCCAGCTTGGAGGTATCAGCCAGCACCACAATGCGGCGCGCTGAATGGACGAAGGCGGCCTTGACGGCAGCTTCTTCAGGATCGGGAGTGCTCAGCCCGAAGGCCGCGGAAATACCGTTGGTGCCGATGAACGCGATGTCGGGCCTTATCCGCCCGGCAGCTTCGACAGTGGACTGGCCGACGGCGGCCTGGGTCAGGCCGCGGACCTTGCCGCCGAGCAGGTGCAGGGCGATGCCGGGTTCGCCGGACAGCCTCGCCGCGATGGGCAGTGCATGGGTGATGACCACCAGTTCGGCGTCGGCCGCGGTTCCGGGGGCCGCGGCTCCGGCGGCGGCCGTGCGGGCAGCGAGCAGCTCCGCGAGGGCCTCGGTGGTGGAGCCGGCGTCGATCAGGATGCTGCCGGACCGGCCCCGCGGGATGAGGGCCAGGGCCGCCTCCGCGATCCGGGTCTTCTCGGGCTGCCGCTGCACGGTGCGCTCGAGGATGCTCTCTTCCGTGGTGCTGATGCGCTCGGGGGAGACAGCGCCGCCGTGGACCCGGCGGACCGTGCCGGCGATCTCAAGGGCGGCCAGGTCGCGGCGGACGGTTTCCGTGGTGATGCTGAAGCGCTCGGCGAGGTCGGTGACACTGGCCCGGCCGCTGGCGGCGACGAGCTCCACGATCAGTTGTTGGCGTTCCTCGGCGAACACGAGCCCTCCATTGCGACATTTACTCGAGTGCTGCTATTTCCTGTGCTGCGGCTTCCGGCTGCTTCGGTGACCCCCATCACATGAAGTGGAATTGATTGACTTTATCTTTGTTCATGTGGCTTTGTCAACGAAAAACCACATGAACGCAGACGAGGGTGTCGGAGGGCCCGGGGACATGCCCAGCCCCTGTGCCCTGAAGGGGACATGCCCATTCTTCGCACCCGGGAGTTGGGGACATGCCCATTCCCCGGGCCGACGCATGGGCATTTCGGGATCATGTCCGTTGGCCGCGTCCGAGGCTGGGCATGTCCGGACTTCGTTCCCCGCAGCCGTTGGACATGTCCATTTCCTGCGGACCAAGAGCGGGGGACATGTCCATTCCCTGGGTCCGGGAATGGGCACTTCGGGTCTATGTCCATTGACCACCCCGGGGGTGGGCATGTCCGGACTGCGCTTGCCCGGCGGAGCATGTCCATTGCTCGGCCCGGGGTGTGGACAGTTCAGGTCTATGTCCATTGGACAAGCCCGACGTTGGGCATGTCCGGACGCGGGGCCGTGCCAGACGGGCGTGGGAAGCTCCCCGGGCCCGCAGCTTAAACGCCCGACGCCGGGCCCGACCTGTGAGGTCCGGCCCGGCGTCCGGGTCAGTTGGGTGGCGCGTCGCAGCGCCGGGGGATCAGATGCCGGCGTCGCGGCTTTCATTGCGGGTGATGGTCTCGCCGGTGTTGGGGTCGACGACGGAACGGGTCTCGCTGACACGGCGGGTGCGGCTGCGGCCGGGGGAGGCCAGGATCAGGGACGCGACCAGCCCGATGACGCCGACCACCATCAGGATGTAACCGATCATGGTCTGGTCCACGTTGGGGATCAGGCCGGGCGCGATGGCCCAGGCCAGGATGGCGCCGATGGCGATAAGGAAGATGGAGGAACCGATTCTCATGACTTGCTCCTTGTTGTCCGGGTGGGACCGATAGGTATTGCTAAGCATGCTGTCCAGCGTCACGCTACAGCCCGGTACGTGTCCTTTCAACGATTTTGGCCGCGCCCCGCCGGGGAAATCCGCAGGTGAGGGGCCATATCGGGCCATTTCCGCGGCGTTTTCGGACAAGGGCGTCAACTCCGGGCAAGCGCGGCGCGGATCCGGGGTGCAGCTGTCCGAATCCGTAGCGGAATTCCCGGGCCGTAGCGCAAACCGTGGCAGGGTCCGGCGCAAGGACCGGTAACCGGCGCGGTAACCGGCGCGGTAACCGGTGCAGGGGCCGGCGCAGGGGCCGGCGCAAGGACACGGGGAGCGGACGCCGTGGCGCCAAGCGGCACCACCGGCCGGGCTGGCTAGGCTGGCCCCATGAATACTGTTGTCTGGTCCAGGCCGGAGCCGGAGCGCGCTGGCACGCCGCTGCTGGTGATGTTGCACGGCTACGGCACGGACGAGACCCGGATGGCGGACCTGTTTGCCAGCCTGCCGCCCGACTTCACCTGCGCCGCCCTGCGCGGGCCGAAGGTGATCGGCGATGACTACGGCTGGTTCCTGCTGGACTACTTCCTCACCCACGACTTCGCGGACGTCATCAGCGCCACGAACTCGGTCTTCAGCTGGATCGACGCCGTCAAGGGGCGGCACAGCAGCGTCAGCCTGCTCGGCTTCTCCCAGGGCATGGCCATGGCGAGCACCCTGCTGAGGTTGCGGCCGGAGGGGTTCCGTGCCGTCGTCGGGCTGTCGGGCTTCGTGCTGGACAACGAACTGCTGGCCATGAGCGAGTCTTTCGACGCGAGGCCGCCGTTCTTTTGGGGGCGCGACAAAGCGGATCCCGTGATCAACGACGCCGCCACGGCACACACCGAGGAATGGCTGCACCGCAACACCCAACTCACGGCGCGCAGCTATCCCGGTATGGGCCACGCGATCTCCCGGGCGGAACTCGTGGATGTCGGCGCGTTCCTGCGCCACTACGTGCTGCGCTGAGCCGGACTCCGTACCTTCAGGAGCCGGATTCCGTACCCTCTGGCAATTCCATTCGATGGAAAACCGCCGCCACTTGCGCGCCGAATTTATAAGCGTTTACACTCAACTTTGGCCAATTTGATCGGCCCACTACTGCAGGGGGAAGAAAGGTCCAGGCCCGTGTCGCATGGCTAAGGCTCCACGCGTGACCATCCAGGACGTCGCAGCCCTCTCCGGGCTCTCCATTTGCACCGTTTCCCGGGCTCTCCGGCACCTCCCCAACGTGTCCGAAAAGGCCCAGGCAAAAGTCGCCGACGCGGCCGCCAAGCTCGGCTACAAGGCATCGTCCGCGGCCTCGCGCCTGGCCGGCGGAACCACTGGCGCAGTGGCGATCATCGTCCCCACCGCGACGGCCTGGTTCTTCGCCCAGGCCGTCGAGGCTGCGGAGGAAGTCCTCGCCGACAGCGGCTACGACACCGTGCTGATCAGCCTCCGCAACCGGCCCAGCGTGCAGCGCAAGCTCTTCGGCGACCTGGCCGGACTGGCCCAGCGGGTGGACGGGGTCCTGCTGCTGAACGTTGCCCTCGACGGCGGCGAAATCGCCGCCGTCGAAGCCTCCGGCCTCGCCGTCGCGAGCGTGGGCATGCACGGCGTCCCGTGGGACAACGTGGGAATCGACAATGAAGGGGCCGCCCGGCAAGCCACGGGCCACCTGCTCGGGTTAGGCCACTGGGACCTGGCGATGCTGGCCGGTCGCGAGCCGGGGGAGCGCTCCGTGGTCACCGCGGACGCGCGGCGGCGCGGCTTCGAGATGGCCCTCGCCGAACACGAACTGACCGTTGATCCCGACCTGGTGCTGGACGCCGGATCCAGCATCGAGGGCGGACGACGGGCCATGACCGAACTGATCGAGAACCGCAGGATGCCGTCCGCCGTTTTCGCCGGCTGCGACGAGACCGCGTTCGGAGCGCTGATGGCCCTGCGGGACCTCGGTTTGTCAGCGCCCAAAAACGTCTCCATCATTGGGATAGACGATCATCAGATGAGCTGGTTCCTCGGGCTCACCACGATGGCCCAGCCGGTCGCCGACCAGGGCGCGTTCGCCGCCAACCTGCTGATCGAAAGACTCCACCGCTCCGGGCTTCCGAATCCCCCCGCCACGCACCTGCTGGAGACCAAGCTGGTCGAGCGCAGGAGCACCCGCCGCCGACGCTGATGCCGGCCAACGCCCGCAGGCACGCCCCGTACCGGCGGGCGGCCCGCCAACTTTCTTTTCCAAGACTTTCCCCGCCACCGTCTGAAAGGACATTCGCCCCATGACTGAGACCTCCAACGCCGCCGGCGCACCGGCAGACGTGCTCGCCGGCGCCTCCGCCATCCTGTTCGACCTCGACGGCGTCCTGACCCCCACCGCGGTGGTGCACGAGCGTGCCTGGCAGGAACTCTTCGACGGCTTCCTCAAGAGCGTGCCGGAGGCCCCGGGCTACCGCGAGAGCGACTACTTCGACCACATCGACGGCAAGCCCCGCTTCGACGGCGTCCGCGACTTCCTGGCTTCGCGGAACATCGTGCTGCCGGAAGGCCCCGCCGACGACGATCCGGCGCACGACACCGTGCACGGCCTCGGCAACCGCAAGAACAAGGTGTTCAACGACATCGTGGCCGCCGGCGGCGTGCAGCCCTTCGAGGGCTCCGTCCGCTTCATCGACGCCGCGCTCAAGCGCGGACTCAAGCTCGCCGTCGTCTCCTCCTCCCGCAATGCCGTCCCGGTGCTGAAGGCCGCCGGGCTCTCGGACTATTTCCCGGTGGTGGTGGACGGCGTCGTCGCGGTGTCGGAGGGACTGCCGGGCAAGCCAAGCCCGGCCACCTACCAGTACGCCGCACGGCTGCTGGGACTTCCCAGTGAAGAGTGCGTCGTCGTCGAAGACGCCGTCTCCGGTGTCCAGGCTGGAAGCGCGGGGAGCTTCCACTCGGTCATCGGCGTGGACCGCGGAGCGGGCCGGAAGACCCTGCTCGACGCCGGCGCCACGATCGTGGTCAACGATCTGGCCGAACTGCTCTAGCCGGCCGCCGCCACCACCCACCCGCACAACCGTCACCGCCAAAGGACCCCAACCATGGCTCTCATCACCTCGGACCGCGCCAGGTTCCCCAATGACCCCTGGCAGCTCGTGGAAACCGTCCACCTGCCGGGCAATGCCGGAACGCTGGAGACGCTCTTCAGCCTCGGCAACGGCCACCTCGGCATCCGGGGCGCCCACTGGGCGGCCGCCGACGCCGAGCTTCCGGGCAGCTTCATCAACGGCTTCCACGAGATCTGGGACATCAAGCACGCGGAAAATGCCTATGGCTTCGCCCGCACCGGCCAGCGCATCCTTTACGTTCCGGATGCCAACAACTTCGTCGTGGTCATCGACGGCGAGATGCTCACGCTTGAGGAATCCACGGTGCTTGACTACCGGCGCAGCGTGGACTTCGCCACCGGCATCTACGAATGCCGGATTACCTGGCAGTGCCGTTCCGGCGCCACCGTGACCACCACGGAACGCCGCGCGGTGGGGTACCAGGCGCGCGGCGCCCTCGGCATCTCGCTGGAAGTTGCGGCGGACCGGGACATCTCCGCGGACGTGACCTCCGCCGTGGTGAACCGGCAGGACCAGCCGGTAGAGGACCACTCGGCGCATGACCCGCGCCGCGCCGGCCGGCACGCCGGCCGCGTGCTGCTCCCGGTAAGGCTCGACGGCGGCGACGGTTCGCTCCGGCTCTCCTGGGAGGCCGCCGAGTCCAAGCAGCGGCTCGGTATGGCCGTGGACCACTGGACCTCCGCCGGAGTCCAGCCGTTCGACACCCAGGTGGACCAGGACGACAGCAGCGTCCGCTACGTCCTGGCCGTCAGCGCGGATACACCGTTCGTGCTGGAGAAGAGCGTCTCCTACGCCGTGGGACGCGCCGCAGCCGCGGATGAAGACCTCGCCGACACCGCCGAGCGGGCCCTGTTGCCCGTCGCCGAGATCTTTGCCCAGAGCGTGGCGCATTACCGCGACTACTGGACCACCAGCGACATCGTGGTGGGCGGCCAGGCCGAGCTGCAGCAGGCCATCCGCTGGAACCTTTTCCAGCTGGCCCAGGCCACGGCCTGTGCAGACGTGGCCGGCATTCCGGCCAAGGGCGTGTCCGGCTCCGGCTACGACGGGCACTACTTCTGGGACCAGGAGGTGTACCTGCTGCCCTACCTGACCTACACCAGCCCCGCCAACGCCCGCCAGGTCCTCGAGTTCCGCCACGACCTGCTCCCTGAGGCCAGGGTCCGCGCCAAGGAGCTCAGCGTGGACGGCGCCCTGTTCCCGTGGCGCACCATCAACGGCCTGGAAGCCAGCGCCTACTACGCCGCCGGCACCGCGCAGTTCCACATCGCCGCCGCGGTCGCCTTCGCCACGAACCGCTACATCTGGGCCAGCGGTGACGCCGGGTTCCAGGAGACCCTCGGCTCCGATCTGCTCATCGAGACCGCCCGGATGTGGGCCTCACTGGGCTTCTTCGGCAAGGACGGGCTGTTCCACATCCATGGCGTGACCGGCCCGGACGAGTACACCGCCGTCGTCAACGACAACCTCTACACCAACGTCATGGCCCGCTTTAACCTGCGCGCCGCCGCGGCGCTGGACCACCCGGGCATCGACGACGCCGAGCGTGAGGTCTGGGAGCAGGCGGCGAACCGGATGCAGCTGCCCTACGACGAGGACCTTCAGGTCTACTCGCAGGACAACGACTTTATGACCCTGGAGCCGTGGGACTGGGACACGCCGCGGTCCAAATACCCGCTGCTGCTGAATTTCCACCCGCTGGTGATCTACCGGCACCAGGTGCTCAAGCAGGCGGACACGGTGCTGGCGATGTTCCTGCAGTGGCAGGACTTCACCGCGGAGGAAAAGCGCCGCGCCTTCGACTTCTATGACCCCATCACCACCGGCGACTCCACCCTGTCCGCCTGTGTGCAGGGCATCATGGCCGCCGAGGTCGGTTACGGCAAGGCCGCGCTGGACCACTTCATCCACGCGCTGTACATCGACCTGGACGATACCCACGGCAACACGATCGACGGCGTGCACATCGCCTCCACCGGCGGGGTCTGGAGCTCGCTGGTCAGCGGCTTCGCCGGCCTCCGGGACCAGGGCCAGGTGCCGTACTTCGATCCCCGGCTGCCGGCCGAATGGGATTCCCTGTCCTTCCACCTGAAACTCCGCGGCGGCCTTCTGCATGTCGAGTTGGACCACGCGGCGCTCCGGCTGACCGTCCGGGAGGGCGCGCCGCTGGACGTCGACGTGCGCGGAGAACGGTTCACCGTGGGCAGTGAACCGGTGGCCGTGCCGCTACACGCCGTGGTGAGCCCGGAGCCAACCGTGTTCCCAGGGCCGGCGACGGCGTCGATCCCGGTTGTGCGCGCCGTCAACTAACGGGTAGCGGCCGCGGCGCCCGTCCGGCGCGCAGTCATTACGGGGGGAGTGCCTGCGCCACCGCGTCAACGCTTCGCTCCGACCGCCTGGACGGCTAGAGTCGGATCCACCGAGGGAGAGGAATGCCAGTGCCTGTTGCTTTGTATGCTGAATTTACGGTCAAGGCCGGGTCCGAGGACCGGGTCGCGGAGATGATGGCTGAGTTGACTGCCAGGGTTCGCGGGGAGAGCGGGAACATTGTCTTCGATCCGCACACGCGGCGTGAAAATCCGAATGCCTACTTTGTCTATGAGATCTACCGCGACGAAGAGGCATTCCGGGCGCACATCGCCGCGGACCACAGCAAGGCCTTCAACGCCGAACTTGGCGCCCTGATCGAGGAAGACGGCTCGGAGCTCAGCTGGCTCACCCCGGTGGCGGCAACCGAACCCTAGGCGCTCCCGGCCCCAGGCGCTACGACCCTTGGGGGCCTTCGGCGCGGCCGTGGTCCGCGGCGGCGATGACCGCATGCAGGTCGGGGACGCCGCGACCTGCCAGGGTGGGCCAGATCGTCAGTCCGTCGGCGGCCGGCAACGGCGCGAGGTGCGGGACACCGACCGTCGGCAGTCCGGCTGCCCGGGCCGCGCGGGTTCCGGGCAGCGAGTCCTCGATGGCGACGACCCTCCGGCGGGAGAGCCGCGGCCGGGTGCGTTCGAGGTGGCGGAACGCGGTCTGGTAGGCCTCGGGATGCGGCTTGCCCTGGGTAACCATGTCCCCGGTCACCGCGAGTTCGAAGCTGTTGGCCGGAAAGTGGTTCAGGATGTCGCCAACGATGTGGCGATGGGACATGGTCACGAGCACGCATGGCACGCCGTGCGCCCGGAGGCCGGCCAGCAGCTCCGCGGCACCCGGACGCCAATGAACGCTTTCGCTGATGCGGTCCCGGACGCCTTCCATGACCCGCCGGGCGATCTCTTCGAAGGACAGGCGGACTCCCGCGCGTTGCAGGACCTTGATCGAGTCCGCCTGGGACCGGCCCATGATCGACAGCGCCTGGGACTCTGTCCAGGTTCCACCGAAGCTCTCGACCAGTTCCGTCTGTACCGCGGTCCAGTGGCGCTCGGTGTCCACCAGCGTGCCGTCGAGATCCCAGAAGACCGCCTCGAGTTCAATCCCCTGGCTGCGGATGGGTTCCACGCGGCTCCTTGTCTCTGTGACCGGTCCGGGTTGGCGGCATCGGGCCGTTCCGGTGGTGAACTATGCTGGGCGAATGGCCCTAACGGATGATGCGATCGCCAGAATCAAGGACATGATTCTCACCGGCGAGTTGTCGCCCGGAGACAAACTCCCTCCGGAAAATGACCTGAGTGAAAAGCTGGGGCTCTCCCGCAGTTCCCTGCGGGAAGCCGTGAAGGCCCTCGAAACCATCAGGGTACTGGATGTCAGACGCGGTGACGGGACCTATGTCACGAGCCTCGAGCCGGCCCTGCTGAAGGAATCCGTGGCGTTCATGGTGGATCTCAGCCGTGATTCCTCGGTCCTGGAACTACTCGAGGTACGGCGGATCCTGGAAGCCTCGGCGGCCTCGCTCGCGGCGCAGGCGATCTCGCCGGAGCAGCTCGCGCTGCTGCACAAGGAGATCGACGACGTCGACGTCGAGTCGGCGGAAAACCTCGTCGAACACGACCTGAACTTCCATGCGCTGATCGCCGAGGCCTCGGGCAACTCCTATCTGGCGAGCCTGCTGTCCGGGCTCAACAGCCGCACCGTGCGCGCCCGGGTGTGGCGGGCCCTCACGGAGCAGGACGCCGTCGCCCGGACTCTCGCAGAACACCGGGCGATCGCGGACGCGCTGGCGAA
Source organism: Arthrobacter sp. YAF16 (assembly GCF_052113385.1). Classification (NCBI taxonomy): domain Bacteria; kingdom Bacillati; phylum Actinomycetota; class Actinomycetes; order Micrococcales; family Micrococcaceae; genus Arthrobacter; species Arthrobacter sp. YAF16. The sequence goes on along the minus strand of NZ_JBFRDC010000002.1, from coordinate 211,944 downwards.
CCACGATGCCGACCTGGCCCGGGCGCTGACGATCGTCCACGTCAGCGGCGTTGAACACTGGCTCAGGCGCTCCCTGCCGGCCAAACCGGAACGGCCCGGGTCCTAGCCGCCCACCTCCATCCGCGCGGATTCGGCTTCGAAAACCTCCACCGCGGCGGCCGTCAGCGGGTCCGCGAAGAACTTATGCCACGTGGCCGGTCCGAAGGTGAAATGGGAGACCCCCAGCCGTGCCAGCGCCGAGATCTGGGCCGTCTCCCGCAGGCTTGCCACCAGGAGTTTCAGCGGCGAGACCCCGGCGGTGATGCACTGCTGGATGGCGGCGATCTCTCCGGCCCCGTCCCGGCCGGCGTCGTTCATCCGGCCCAGGTACGGGGCCAGGAACTCCGCGCCGGCAGCCATGGCGGGCAGCGCCTGCTCCCGCGCATAGACGGCCGTGACCAGCACCCGCACACCCCGGTCCGCCAGCGCCCTGGCCGCCGCGACGCCCTCTGCGGTGGCGGGAACCTTCACCACGAGGTTGTCGCCCAGCGAGTGGATCCAGTCGCCGCGGTCCTCCAGCTCGGCCCGGGTGGAACCCCAGGACTGGACGAATACCGTGCCGGCGCCGGCCGCGGAGGCCCAGTCGACCAGCTCAGGAATCTGTCGGTTGAGCACACCCGCGCCGGCGAGGATGCTGGGGTTCGTGGTCAGTCCCGCGAACAGGCCGCTGCGCAAGAGCGGTTCGGCCTCGGCCCGCGTGGCCGTGTCCAAGTAGAAGTGCATGGCCCCGCCTAGTCCTTGCCCGGGCCGTAGGCAACACCGGCGTGCAGGATCACGTTTGCGTACGGAGTGAACTCGCCCGAACGTACGGCCGCGCGGGCTCCGGACGTCTGCGCCTTGAACTCGGTGTGCGGCACGAACTCCGGCACGACGCCCGCCGTTTCGAGGCGTTCCAGGATCTGCGCCAGCATCGCCGGACTCGCCTCGCGGAGCTCTTCGGCCAGAGTCGCACCCTCGATCACCAACTCTGCCAGCACGGCATCGAGGACCTTGAGGAACGGCGGTTCGGAGGGGAAGTAGGCCAGATCCACGCGCTCGACCCCGGCCGGGATGGGCAGGCCCGCGTCGGTGACCACCAGGGTGTCCGTGTGGCCGGTCTCGGAAACAATGCGCGACAGCTGCCCGTTCAGGATTCCTTGGTTCTTTCTCATGCGGGTACTCCTAGTAGCTCGGGACGTTGTCGGAAAGGAACAGCTCGACGTCTGCCGCGGAGGGAAGGCTGGGTGACGCCCCCTTCTTGGTCACGGCCAGTGCCCCGGCAGCCATGGCGCGCCGGATCGCGTCGTCAATGGGCAGGCCGGCAGCAAGCGAGGCGCCAAGGTAGCCGGAGAACGCGTCCCCGGCGGCCGTGGTGTCCACCGCCGTGACAGGGAAGGACTCGAAGACGGCCTGCCGGTCGGCAGTGACCAGGACCGCGCCGGCGGAGGCGAGAGTGATGATGGCGCCGCCGGTTCCCTGGGCCAGAAACCACTCTCCGGCGCGGATGGCGCTGGCCTGGTCCGTGACCGGAATCCCGGTGATCAGGCTCGCCTCCGTCTCGTTCGGGGTCACATAGTCCACGCTTGCCCAGGTCTGCTGGTCCAGCGCGGCGGCCGGCGCCGGGTCCAGAATGACCGTCAGCCCGGCCGCCCGGGCTGCCCGGACCGCGTGCGCGGCCGCTTCCCGGGGGATCTCGAGCTGGGTCAGCAGTACCGATGCCCTGGCCGCCAGCCGCGTGATCGCGGCGGTGATCTGTTCCGGCCCCAGATGGTCATTGGCGAGCGGCACCATCACAATGTCGTTTTCGCCGGAGTCGTCCACCCTGATGTGGGCGATTCCGGTGGGAGCTTCGACCACACGCAGCTCGCTGGTGTCGACGCCGTGGTCCTCCAGCCCTCCCGTGACCAACGGCCGGAAGAGGTCGTTGCCCACGCACCCCACCATGAAGGAGGGTGCGCCGGCGAGGCCGCTCGCGACGGCCTGGTTGGCTCCCTTGCCTCCCAGCAGCAGGGTGAACTCCTCGCCGAGGATGGTTTCCCCTCTTTTTGGCAGTCTTTTGGAAAAAGTCGTGACGTCCGCAGTGATGCTGCCGACGATGATGACGCCTTGTCGGCCGTTTCCGCTCTGGTTTGTCATATGTCAGTCCTTATAGATCAGATGTTTAGTGCTTTGCGATGGAGGCGACCGACTCCAGCTGGCCCCGGATAAAGTCGTTGGCGTGGGCGCCCAGGTCCGCCGAATCGTCCCACAGGTTGCGCCAGACGCCCAGGGTGTTGCTCAGGTGTTCGTCCACCACGGCGGAGGAGAAGGATTCGAAGACCACGGGGCCGTCGTAGCCGGTGAGGGCGAGGCCGCGGAAGAAGGCGCCGAAGTCCACGTTGCCGGAGCCGAGGTAGCCGCGGTGGCTCTCGCCGATGTGCACGTAGCCCAGCTTGTTGCCCGCCGCCAGCACGGGGCTCAGCAGGTCCGGCTCCTCGATGTTCATGTGGTACGTGTCCAGATGCAGGTAGACGTTGGGGTGGCCGATCTCCTCGATGAACCCCAGGGCATGCCTGCCGGTGTTGAGCAAGTTGCTTTCGTAGCGATTCACCACTTCCAGGCCGAGGCGGATGCCGAGAACTGCTGCGCGCTCCGCGAGCCGCCGCAAGGCATCGGCGCTGTTGCGCCGGCCTGCTTCAGTAGCGGGCCTGGAATACTTCTGCATGGCGCTGTAGATCACGCCGCACAGGTAGTCCGCCTCAAGATCGTGCACGATTTCCAGGCACTTGTTCAGGGTCTCTTCGCCCCTTGCGACCACGGCCGGATCCTCGCTGCTGAGGTCGGTCTGCGCGGTCAGACCTAGCGAGGCGGTGGCGGCCAGCCCTTGTTCCTTGAGGGAGCGGGAGGCCTGCTTCGGGTCGAAGGACCATGGGTCCATAAGCGGGATTTCCAGTAAGTCGAAGCCGGCTTCGGCCGTCATTCGTGCTGACTCCGCGAAAGAAATCGGGTCCAGCGAGCCGTTCCAGACTAGGCTGTGGCAGCCAATCATCATATGTTTCTCCCATAACGATTTCTAAACATCCGACCAAAGGGTGTGTTTTAGGTCATATTTGACCTTACTCTAGTTATGGACCAAGGATAGATACATCGAGATACAAGTTGAGGCCGGCAGTGTTGCCGGCCGTCGTCCGAAATCCACCGAGTACCGGCCGCAAGGCACCAGCGTTATCTCCGAAGAAGTAGGTGAGACAGTGGGTGAACCACTACTGAAGGTCGAAGGGATCAGCAAAAGCTTTCCCGGCGTCCAGGCTCTGAGTGATGTCCACTTCGACGTCCATAAAGGCGAGGTTATCGCCCTCGTCGGCGAGAACGGCGCAGGAAAGTCCAGCCTGATGAAGATCCTCTCCGGCATCTACCAAAAGGATGCCGGGACCATCTACCTCGAAGGCGTCCCGGTCCAGATCGACGGCCCGCGCCATGCCCAGGAACTCGGCATCATCATCGTCCATCAGGAAATGAACCTGATGTCCCACCTCACGGTGGCCCAGAACATTTACATCGGCCGCGAGCCGAGGCGTCTCGGCGGCCTTCTGTTGGACGAGAAGAAGCTGAACCGGCAGACCGCCGAACTGCTAAGCCGGCTTGGGATCAAGGAATTCGCCCCGACCGACCTGGTCGAGAACCTCACCGTCGCGAAGCAGCAGATGGTCGAGATCGCCAAGGCGCTGTCCTTCGACGCGAAGGTCGTCATTATGGACGAGCCGACGTCGGCCCTCACCACCTCGGAGACCGAGACCCTGTTCCGCCTGATCGGGGACCTCCGCGACCGCGGCGTAGGCGTGATCTACATTTCCCACCGGATGGAGGAGCTGAGGCGGATTACCGACCGCATCACCATCCTGCGCGACGGGAAATACATCGCGACCATGGATACCGCCACGGCCAGCCAGCACGAAGTGATCAAGCTGATGGTCGGCCGGGAGATCGACGAGAACGCCCGACCGGAGAACGTCCGCCGGGACAACGTGGACGACGTTGTCCTGCGGGTGGAAAACCTCAGCACCCGGAAACTGCTCAAGGACGTCAGCTTCGAGCTGCGGCGCGGCGAGATCCTGGGATTCTCCGGACTGATGGGTGCGGGCCGGACGGAACTGGCCCGGGCCATCATCGGCGCGGACCGGATGACCGAGGGGCGGATCTTCGTCAACGGCAAGGAAGTCAAGATCGGCCAGCCCGCCGACGCCGTCAAGCACGGGATCGGCTACCTGTCCGAGGACCGCAAGAGCCTGGGCCTGCTGCTGGACCGTGACGTGAACACCAACATCCTGCTGTCCTCGCTGGGCAACTACACGAATCCCGTTGGGTTCATGAAGTCGGGCTCGGGCAAGGGCACCTCCCAGAAGTACATCGACTCGCTCCGGATCAAGACGCCGTCGATGTTTGCGACCACGAAGAACCTCTCGGGTGGCAACCAGCAGAAGGTCGTCATCGCCAAATGGCTGGCCCGCGACTGCGACATCCTCATCTTCGATGAGCCGACGCGCGGCATTGACATCGGTGCGAAGGAAGAAATCTACCGCTTGCTCAACGACCTGGTGGCGCGGGGCAAGTCGATCATCATGATCTCCTCGGAACTGCCGGAGGTCCTCCGGCTGTCCCACCGGATCATGGTCATGGCCGGAGGCCGCATCACCGGGGAAATCGACAGCGACGGTGCTGATCAAGCAACAATCATGGACTACGCCACACGTGTGGAGCAGCAGGGAGCGGAAAAATGAGCGAAGTAAAGTCTGAACCGCGCACGGAGGCGCCCGCGGGCGCGGTCAAGCGCGAATCACCCAGGGGATCCTTCCTGCGCCAGCGGCTGCAGCAGTCGCTGGCCTTCGGAACCCTGATCGTCCTGCTTGCCTTCTTCTCCCTGGCCAGCGGCAACTTCTTCACCTGGACGAACATCTCCGGAATCCTGCTGTCCACCGCGGTGATCGGCATCCTGGCGTTCGGCACCACACTCGTGATCATCACCTCCGGAATCGACCTCTCGATCGGAACGGGCATGACGCTGTGCTCGGTGGTCACGGGCCTTTTGCTGGTGAACCTGCAGCTCCCGCTGTACATTGGCGTGCTGGGCGGCATCGCAACGGGCGCCTTGATGGGCCTGATCAACGGCCTGAACGTTTCCATCCTGAAGCTTCCGCCGTTCATCGCCACCCTGGCCATGATGCTGATCGCCCAGGGCCTTGCCCTGGTCCTCTCCGGCGTACGGCCGATCTACTTCAGCAAGGTGCAGGGTTTCAAGGACATCGCCCTGGGCCAGCTCATCCCGGGCCTGCCCAACGCCGTCCTGATCCTGGTCCTGACCGGCATCGCGGCGTACCTGGTGCTCGGCAAGACCCTGCTGGGCCGCTACATCTTCGCGATCGGCAGCAACGAGGAAGCCACCAAAATTTCCGGCGTCAACACCGGCAAGTGGAAGATCCTCGTCTACACGGTCGCGGGCATCTTCACCGGCGTGGCCGGCGTCGTCATCGCCGCCCGCCTCGACTCCGCGCAGCCGCAGCTGGGATCCGGCTACGAACTGCAGGCCATCGCCGCGGTCATCATTGGCGGAACCTCCCTCCTCGGCGGCCGGGGCTCGGTCCTCGGCACCCTTATCGGCGCCCTCATCATGAGCGTGCTGATCAACGGCCTGCGCATCATGTCGGTGCAGACCGAGTGGCAGACCGTCGTGGTGGGCATCGTGATCCTCGTCGCCGTGTTCACCGACTCGCTGCGCCGCCGCCGGGAGGCCTAGGCGGGGCCCGCCGCAGCCCACCAGGCCGGCGACCGGGCCACGGAAAAATTAGTTCCAAAAATAACTTGTATCTACCTGTACTTAACGTTCGAAACCAACAACAATGGTCAAGGGCCCGCAATGTTGCCGGCCCGCTCACTGGATGGAGATTTACATGAAACTCGGCAAAAAGACCCTCGCGGCGGGCGTCCTCGCCGCAGCTCTTTCCTTGACCGCCTGCGGCGGCTCCGGCAGCGCGACCCCCAGCGGCGGGGGCGATGGCGGTACCCCGTACGTGGCCATGATTTCCAAGGGCTTCCAGCACCAGTTCTGGCAGGCTGTGAAGAAGGGTGCCGAGGATAAGGCCAAGGAACTCAACGTCAAGATCACCTTCGAGGGCCCGGCTGCCGAAACCGAAGTCGATTCGCAGCTGCAGATGCTCCAGGCGGCCATCGACAAGAAGCCGACGGCGATCGCCTACGCCGCCCTGGACCCGGAAGCCTGTGTCCCGGCGATTGAGCAGGCCAAGGCAGCCAACATCCCCGTGGTCCAGTTCGACGCCGGCTGCAAGAGCGACTACCCGGTGAACCTGGCCAAGACCAACAGCATGGATGCCGGCGCCATGGCGGCCGACCACATGGCTGAACTGATCGGCAAGAGCGGCGAGATCGCCGTCGTCGGCCACAGCCAGATCAACAGCACCGGTGTGGAACGCCGCGACGGCTTCCTGAACGAGATGAAGGCCAAGTACCCGGACATCAAGGTTGTCGACGTCCAGTACGGCGACGGTGACCACCTGAAGTCCGCGGACATCGCCAAGGCGATGATCCAGGCCCACCCGAACCTCAAGGGCCTCTACGGCACCAACGAGGGCTCGGCCGTCGGCATCGTCAACGCCGTCACCGAACTCGGCCTCAAGCCGGGCAAGCTCACCGTCATCGGCTTCGACTCCGGCAAAGCCCAGCTCGACGCGATCCGCAGCGGTCTGATGGCCGGCGCCATCACGCAGGATCCGATCGGCATGGGTGCCGCCACGGTGCAGGCCGCGATTGACGCCTCCAAGGGCAAGTCCATGGCGAAGGTCACTGACACCCCGTTCTACTGGTACGACAAGAACAACATGGACGACGCCAAGATCGCAGCTGTCCTCTACCAGTAAGCTGCTCCACCACTAAGCAGCGGCCGCTGCACCTGGCAGCACACACAAGAGAGGCCCCGGATTTCTCCGGGGCCTCTCTCTGTGTGTGCTGCGGCCGGTCGGCGGACCGGCGTTGCCTAGTCGGGCTCGGGGCCGGTGCGCCACTGCAGCACCCGGGCGGCATTGCCCACCAGGATCCGGTCCACCGCGGCAGCGCCGACGCGGTCCGCGAGCCGCGGAACGAAGCGCTCGGAGAGGTAGGCCAGGCCGGGCATCCCGCCATAGGAGACGTACCGGGTGCGCCGGGCGACGTCGCCGCCGAGCAGCAGGCGGCCTCCACCGCCGCCGGCGATGACCTGCTCGGCGAGGGTGATGATCTCCGCGTCCGTGCGGCCCTTGGGCCGGGCCATGCCGTCGTAGCCCAGGTAGGCGCCGCGGGAGGCCAGCTCGAGGTGCAGCCCGGCGTCGGGGTTGCGGTCGGCGTGGGCCAGGACCACGCGGGACTCCGGGACGCCGGCGGCGGCCAGGAGGTCGAGCAGTTCGTGGGCTGCTGTGCAGAACTCCAGGTGGACCATGACCGGGGCGCCGGTGACGGCGTGGGCCACCGCCACGGCCGCCAGCACGCGGCGTTCGAAGGCCGTGATGGACCAGTAGCCGATCCCGGCCTTCAACAACCCAGCGCGCACCGGCGCCGGGCCGGAGACGGCAGCGCCGGCCTCCGGGCCGGAGACGGCCGCCGATGGCGCTGCGGATTCGTCGGGTGACCCGCAGCCTGCCGTGAGCTCAACGGTGAACCGCCGGGCAAGTTTCTCTTCCCGCTCCCCGCGCAACCAGTGCCCTTCGGGGTAGTGCGCCTCCCGGTGGGCACCCGTGGTGGCGACGATGTGCAGCCCCGCGGCGGCGGCGATGCGTGCCGCCGCCGCGGGATTGCGCCCCAGGCCGAGCGGGGTCGCCTCCACCATCGCCGTCATGCCGGCGCCGCGCAGCAGGGCTGCTTCCCGGCCGGACAGCGCCTCGTCGTCCAGCTCGTCCCCGGGCAACAGAGGAGAGGACTGGAACAGGTGCTCGTGGTAGTTCGTCGGTCCGAGCGACGCCGGTTCGATGTCGCCGAGGACGGTGCGGACAAAGGTCATCTTGCGCTGGCCGCGGCTTCGGCCAGCTGGTCCAGCAGCTGGTCGGTGAGTTCGACGTCGAACACCTCGGCGATGACCTGGCTCCAGCCGTGGATGAAATAGCGCCAGCCGTCTACGACGGTCAGCTGGCGCCGTTCCGCCTGTTCCCGGGCCTGGGCCAGGAACTCGAGGGAGCCGCGGTAGTTGAACTCCCACACGATCGCGTCGCGGGGAAAATCGACGCCGTCCGGGAGGGGCGATCCCGGCCGGTCCTTGCCGAGGCCGCTGGCATTGACCACGAGGCTGCCCGCCGGGGCTTCGGCCATCACCCGCGCGGTGTCCCCGGGGCCCTCGACCAGCCGGTACTCGAAGAGGGCAGCGGGGAGCTGGCCCCGGGCGTGGACGTCGGCCAGGTGCTGGAGCCGGACCGGGCTGGTGTCGGTGCAGACAATCTTCTCGGGCGCGTCCGTGTGGCCGGCCAGGTACCAGCTCAGGGCGGTTCCGGCGCCGCCGGCGCCCAGGCAGATAACGTGCGCGCCGGTTTCCTTGAAGTGGCCCGGCGGCAGGAATTCCTCGAGCGCCAGGCCCGCGGTGATGGGGTCCTTGGCGTGGCCGATGAGACGGCCGTCCCGCTTGGAGATGCTGGAGATTTCGCCGCAGAGCCGGCCGAACTCGTCAACCTCGTCGAAAAGGTCGTGGGCGGCCTGGTAAAGGTCCATCTTGTGGGTTGTGACCAGGGCGCCGCGGTGGTCCTTGTCGTCGCGAATCCGGGTGACGAGCTCCCGGTACTGTTCCCGGCTGGCCCCCAGGGGGAGGTCGTGGCCGGTGAGCCGGTCGGTGGGCAGCTGGAGGATCCGGGCCCACTGCGGAAAGATCTTCATGATCGAGGACCCCGAGGTGGTCACACCGACAAATCCCATGTAGCCGTTCATGCAAGCGTCCTTTCCAAGGCGGCGCTGAAGTTGAGGGCCTTCTCGCGGACCAGGTCGTAGCGTCCGGCAGCGAGGTCTGCGGTGGAGCAGAGGTCGCCGCCGGCCCCGACGGCGACGGCTCCGGCGTCGAACCAGTCACCGATGTTGCCGGGGGTGACCCCTCCGGTGGGCATCAGGGGAACGTCCGGCAACGGGCCGCGGAGCGCCCGGAAGTAGGAGGGGCCGCCAAGGGAGGCGGGGAAGATCTTGACGACGTCGGCACCCAGGCCGACTGCGGTAAGAACCTCGGTGGGCGTCAGGGCACCGGCCATGACGAGGGATCCGGTGGCCTTCATTGCCGTCACGGTCCCGGCGACGGTGCCGGGGCTGACGAGGAACTCCGCGCCGGCGTCGACGGCGTCCTCGGCCTGGGCCCGGGTGAGGACGGTGCCGGCGCCCAGGTAGATCTTGTCGCCGTATTCGGCGCGCAGGGCGCGGATGACGGCGGGGGCATCCGGGGTGGAATAGGTGATTTCCAGTCCGGTCACACCCCCTTCCAACAGGGCGGCGGCGCCGCGGATGGCGCTCTCGGTGCTGGGAGCCCGCACGACGGCGAGGATCCCGGTCTGCCTGAGTTTGAGGAGGTCGGCCATTAGTTCACTTTCGTAGGAGTCGGGCTGACGGGGTTGGGCGGCGTCCGCCCTTCCAGGACGGCCAGCAGGTTGTCCACGGCGATGGACCCCATGCCGTCGACGGCCTGGACGGTCTGCGCCCCGAAGTGCGGAGTGATGACCACCCGGGCCGCGAGCTGCGGATCGAGCACGGGGGAGTCCTGCCCGCTCGTGTCTCCGCGCAGGGTGTCCGCGGCGAAGGCGGCGAGCACTCCGGTGCGCAGGGCCTCGGCGACCGCCTCCTCATCCACGAGTTCCGGTCGGGCGGTGTTGACCACGACGAGCGGTTTCGCAGCGGCGGCCAGCCAGGCCGCGTCGATGAGCTGCTGGCCACCCGGGGCGTGCAGGGAGATCACGTCGCAGGTGGCCGCCATTTCCGCCAGGTCCAGGGGCTCGGCGCCGAGGCTCCTGATCAGCTCGGGTCCCATGAACGGGTCCGAGGCGTACACGGGGGAACCGAATCCGGAGAGCAAGCGGGCCACGATTTGCCCGATCCGGCCGAAGCCCACCAGGCCCACGGTCAGCGAGCCCAGCTCGCGGCCCCGGGTGACCGACCAGTCCCGGTTCCGCACCCGGCGGTCGCCCTCCGGAACGGTGCGCAGGACGGACAGCATGAGAGCCAGGGCATGCTCGGCGACAGCATTGGAATTGGCGCCGGGGGTGTTCGTGACCACCACGCCCCGCTCGGCTGCGGCCCGGACGTCCACGGCTTCGAACCCCACCCCGTAGCGGGCCAGGACTTTCAGCCGCGGCGCCGCGTCCAGGTGGGCCGCGGTGACCTCGCCGGTTCCGGCGATCCACCCGTCCGCCACCGCCAGATCGGCGCCGATGGCGTCCAGCGAGTGGTCCGAGGGGCCACGCCGAACGGTGTGGCCGCGGCTTTCCAGGCGGGAGACCAGGTCTTGTTCGCCGGAGGAGAAGGAGCGGGAGGTGACGAGGATGACCGGCATCAGTGTTTCCCCCGGCGGGTGGGGAACCACGGTTCCAGCTGGCCGTAGGCGTCGAGGAATATCTCGTGGGCGGCCGTGTAGCGCTCGTGCGCTTCGCGGTCGGGCTGGAACTCGGCCGTCACCCGGGACAGGTCCCGGGCGACGCTGAAGTCGTCCACGAGTCCGAGTCCCACGCTGGCGGTCACGGCGGCGCCGAGGCTGTTGGCCTCTTCGACGATGCTCCGGCGCCGGACGGTCACGCCCCAGACGTCGGCCATGATCTGCAGCCAGGTGTCGCTGGCCGCACCGCCGCCAATGGCGTCGATCCGGCTGATGGCCGCCCCGGCGTCGTTGAAGGCGTTGACGCACGTTCCCAGGTTGAAGGCCACACCCTCGAGGACGGAGCGGATCATGTTCGCACGGCCGTGGTGCATCTCGAGGCCGACGAACGCGCCGGCGGCCTGGGGGTTCCAATAGGGAGAGCGCTCGCCGAGCAGGTGCGGCAGGAAGTACAGTCCCGATTCGCTCGCAGTTGCCCCGGCCGCTTCGGCAATGAGCCGATCAAAGCGGTCCTTCTCGCCGCGGTCGGAAAACAGTCCGACGGCCCACTGGAGGGACGCGCCGCCGGCCTGCATGGTCGCGGTCGGGACGTACTTCCCGTCGATGACATGGTCGAACGTCATGGTCCGGCGGAGCGGGTCGATCAGCGGCGCGGCCGTGACGATCTGCACCCACGAGGAGGAGCCAAGGTAGACGTACGCCTGGTCGTCCTCGGAGACGACGCCGGCGCCTACGGCCGCGACCGGGCCGTCACCGCCGCCCATCACCACCGACGTCGAGGTTCCCAGGCCCGTGGCCGCCGCAGCGGCGGAGGTGAGGGGACCGACGACGTCGGTGGACTTGAGGATTTCGGGAAACAGCGCCGGATCGATCCGGGCGGCGGTCAGCATCCGCTCGGACCAGGTTCCGGTGGTCTGGTCGTAGGCGTTCGTGGCGGAGGCGTCGGAGTGGTCCGTCGCGAGCCGCCCGGTGAGACGGTGCACCACGTAGTCCTTGGCTAGGCAGACGTGGCGGACCCGGCTGAAGACCTCGGGCTCGTTGTCCCGGACCCACATGACCTTGCTCAGCGAATAGGTGGGGTTGATCCGGTGGCCGAGCATGGCGTAGGCCTCCTGCTCGTCGAAGGCCCCGGCCAGTTCGTCGGACTGGGCGACGCTCCGGTGGTCGGCCCAGATCAGGGCGGGCCGGACCGGCGCGTAGTTGCCGTCGAGGAGTACGGCCCCCATCATCTGCCCGCCGACCACCAGGCCCTGCACCGATGACGGATCGACGCCGGTCTCGGCCAGCAGTTTTTGCGTGGCCTGGACCACCGCGTTCCACCAGACGTCGGGGTCCTGCTCGGCGCGGCCGCCGGCAGCGAAGTGCGGCTCGTAGCCAATGGTGACGGCCCGCAGGAGGGTTCCGTCAGCCTCGTGCAGGGATGCCTTGTTGCCCGTCGTGCCGAGATCGTGAGCGATGATCATGGGACCGGTCCTTCCGTCTTAGGCCTGTGCTGCGAAGAAGGGTGCGAACTCGTGGCCGGAGTCCGCGGAGTAGACGCGCTGGCCCATGCCGTGTTCAAGGACCCAGCCGTAGTCGTGGCCCGCGCAGCCCGGGTAGACCGCGAGGAACTTGTAGGGCTCGGAGCCCACGTTGATACTGCGGTGCGCCCAGCCCGGCGGAATGTAGCCGATCACGCCGGGGGCCATGTCAACCCAGGAAGTGTTCTCGCCGTCGAACATCAGCAGCCCGCCCTGCCCGGAGATGCCCAGGTAGATTTCGCCCTGGTGGTTCGGGTGCTGGTGTCCCTTGGTCATCCAGAACTCCCCGGCGGTGGTGCCGGGCTGGATCGTGGTGATGGACTGCGGGAGTTCCCGGTCCGCTTCCGGCACCGGCGTGGAAACCACGGAGTAGACCACGGGGTTGCCGTTGGCGACGGCCTCGTTCCAAGCGTCCTTGTCCGCGAACAGGCCTTCAAGGTCCGACATGCGGCGTTCCAGCGTCGGGCCTTGCGGCGACAGAGTGCCGGCCTGCGCGTCGAAGCGGATGGTCATGGGCGGAACGGGGGGAGTGATGAATTCGCTCACGGGCAGAAGTCTCCTGAGGATCAGCAAATGGTCCGTTGCCGAAGCGGCAACCTGTAATTACAGGTTACATGCCCAGTGGGTCCTTGGGAATCGTCAGGAGGCGCGGGCCTGCCCGGCCCGGGCGTTCAGCCGGTGGTGACCCGGTGGAAGCCAGCCGTGCCGGAGCCCGCCGAGGCGGCGTCAATGACCACCTCAAAACGGCTCTGGTCTCCGCGGTGGTGGGCCACGAAGAATTCCAGCGGCCGGTCCGCCGCGTCGTAGACGATGCTCCGCAGCTGCATCAGCGGGGCGCCCTTCACGATGCCCAGCGCCTCGGCCTGCGTCTTGTTTGCCACCGTGGCCTCGACCGAGCGAATGCCGTGGTGCGCCCGGATGCCCTTGCTGGCCAGCAAGGCGTACAGCGACTGGTTGCGGAGGTCGGCCCCAAGCACGATCTCGGCCATGTCGCCGGGAAGGTAGGTCGTGGTGAGGGACCAGGGGGAATCCTCAACGTAGCGGAGCCGCTCAAGGGCGACGACGGGTTCGCCCGCTGGGATCCGGAGCGCCTCGGCCACCGTGTCGTCGGCCGGGACCAGCTCCTGGCGGCGGACATCGCTGTAGACGCTGCCGCCTCGGGATTCCACGTCCGCGTAAAGGCCGCGCAGGGTATGGACCAGGCTTTCGGAGACCTTGCGGGGGGCCACGAAGGTGCCCTTGCCCTTGACCCGTTCGATCACGCCGTCGTGTTCGAGCTGCCCGAGCGCCTGCCGGACCACGGTGCGGGAAACCCCGTACAGTTCGCACATCCCGTGCTCGCCAGGGAGACGGTATCCCGGTGCCAGCTTGCGGGTTGAGATTTCCAGGATCAGCTGGTCGCACAGCTGTTTGTACATCGGCAGCGATGCGTCCTTGACCATCTTGGCCGGGGAGGCGTCGCTCGGCACCGCGGTGTGCGCGGGGGCTGCGGCTGGGGGGTTTGTCATGGGAAGCGCCATTCTGTGCATCCGGCGTCGGCACGCCTGAAGAACATCTTAGACCGGGCGCCACAGGCCCCGGGCGGGAAAGATCAGGCTACCGTGCCGCGGCGATATACCCGCCGCGCCGTGGCGGCGAGGACGTTGTCCTGTTCGGCGGGGCTGAGCGTTTCGATCAGTTCCTTCAGCACCTGCCAGGTCTGCTGATAGCCGCCGGAGAGGACCGACACGGGCCAGTCGCCGCCGTACATGAGCCGTTCCGCACCGAACAGCTCGAGGGACTCGTGGAACACCGGCGCCAAGGCGGAAGCGTTATATTCTGCACCGGGAATATGAAGTCCGGAGAGCTTCGCCACCGTGTTGGGGCGGCCCGCACACGCGGTCAGTTCGCGGCGCCATCGCGCCATCGCGTCCGGGTCGGTGAGCGGCGGTTTGCCCAGGTGGTCCACGACGACGGTGAGCTCCGGCAGTGCCCCGGCCAGGTCGGCCGCGGCCCCCAGATGGCGCGGGAATGCGTCGGGGACGTCGAAGGGCAGGCCGGCCGCGGCGAGCAGGGAGAGCGATTCGCGGACCGGGGCGAGGGCGAGGAAGCCGTCCCGCGGGTCGTCGTGGACCAGGTGCCGGACCCCGCAAAACTTGTCCGATTCCAGCCACTGGTCCAGCTGGGCCCCTGCGCGGGCGGGCGAGTCCAGCTGGATCCAGCCGACCACCCCGCGGATCCACGGCTCGGCATCCGCCGTTTCCAGCAGGAACCCGGTGTCCTCCAGCGTGTCGTCCGCCTGGACGAGGATCGCCTCCGCCACGCCGGCCGCATCGAGCTCAGTCCGGGCCTGCGCGGCGGTGAAGGTCCGCTTCAGCTCCGGCACCGAATCCAGCCAGCCATACCGGCTGCGGCCCAGGCACCACAGGTGCAGGTGCGAGTCCACCGTGGGCAGCCCGCTCACCGGGGAATCAGCCCCTCCGCTTCGAGCGCGTCCCAAAGGTCCCGGGGGAGCGCCCGGTCCATGCCGGCGATGTTGGCACTGATCTGCTCCGCGCCCCGCGCCCCGATGACCACATTGCACACGGCCGGGTGCCGCAGTGGGTACTGGATGGCGGCGTCGGGCAGGTCCACCCCGAACGAGGCGCAGACGGCGGCAAGCCGCCGTGCCCGGGCCAGCAGCTCTTGCGGCGCCGGTCCGTAGTTGTAATGGGCATCCGCCGGGACTTCAGCCGTGGCCAGGATGCCCGAGTTGAACACTCCGGCGGCGACGACGCCGACGCCGCGTTCGACGCATCGGGGCAGCAGCCCGGTCAGGGCGGGCTGCTCGAGCAAGGTGAAGCGGCCGGCGAGCATGACCAGGTCCAGTTCGGCGCGGTCGACGAGCGTGTGCAGGGCCTCCGCGGAGTTGGATCCCACCCCGATGGCCCGGACGAGGCCCTCGGCCTTCAACCGCTGCAGGGCCGGCAGGGCCTCACTGAGAGCGGCGTCCATGTCGTAGGCATCAGGGTCGTGCAGGTAGAGGATGTCCACCCGGGAGATGCCCATGCGGTCCAGGGAGTCCTCCAGGCTTTGCCGGATGCCGCGCTCGGTGAAGTCCCACCGCCGGGTGCTCCGGGCCGGGACGGCGAAGCCCTCGGTGTCCGGTTCGCCGGGCCGGAAGGCCGGATTGGGCTCCAGCAGGCGGCCGGCTTTGGTGGAGATGACGTAGTCCTCCCGGGGGCAGGTGCGGAGGAAGTCGCCGAGCCGCCGTTCCGAGAGCCCGAGTCCATAGTGCGGCGCCGTATCGAAATAGCGGATCCCGCCAAGCCAGGCGGCCTCCAGGGTGCGGCGGGCGTCGTCGTCATCCATGCTCGAATACAGGTTCCCGAGAGCGGCGGCGCCGTAGCCCAGCCGGCCGAGGGGCAGTTGCGTCATTGCCGTGCAAGCTCCCACACCATCGGGATGCCGCGGTCCTCGCCCGAATAGTCGTCCTCGACCTCGAGGAGCTCGGCCATTTCCGCCTGCCAGGGGACGTTCGCAGGGTGCTCGGCCAGGAACTTGCGCATGGTGGCGTAGTCCTCGACCTCCACGACGTGGAAAAGTTCGCGTCCGCTGCGCCAGATCCGCCAGCTGTGGACGCCGATCCCGCGCATGGCGTCCGCGAGCTCGGCGGGAATCCGCGCATGGATCCGGTCGTAGTCGGCCTCGCGGCCGGGCTTGAGCCGGGTGTGCAGGGCGATGCGTTCCGGGGTTGTGCTCATCGGATTAGCCTGCCACAGCTTCAGCCGGAGCGGACCACGCCGGACCGGCCGGGAAGGAGAACTCAGCGAGCGAGTGCGCTTTCATTTCGCTGCCGCCGCCCGGGGCGGCCGGGGGCCAGTAGCGCCCGCCATGGACGTCGACCGGGACGACGAAGTGCTCATGGAGGTGGTCGACGTATTCGATCATCCTGCCCTCGAGCTGCCCGGAAACTGCCACGTAGTCGAACATCGAGAGGTGCTGGACGGCTTCGCAGAGGCCTACGCCGCCGGCGTGCGGGCAGACCCGGACCCCGAACTTGGCCGCGAGGAGCAGGATGGCGATGTTTTCGTTCACTCCGGCAACTCGCGCCGCGTCGAGCTGCAGCACCTCGAGGGATCCGGCCTGCAGCATCTGCTTGAACACCACCCGGTTCTGGACATGCTCCCCGGTCGCCACCGGAATCGGGGCGATGGCGCGGGCGATCGCGGCATGGGCCAGGATGTCGTCCGGGCTCGTCGGTTCCTCCACCCAGGCGAGGTCGGGGTCGCCGAGGCCGCGGATCCATTCGATGGCCTCCGTGGTGTCCCAGCGCTGGTTCGCGTCCACGGCGATCTTGATGCCCGGTCCGCAGGCGTCCCGGGCGACGCGCAGACGCCGGACGTCATCCGCCAGGTTGGCGCCAACCTTGAGCTTGACCAGCGGGAAGCCGTCCGCGACGGCCTCGCGGCACAGCCGGGAGAGCTTGGCATCGTCGTAGCCGAGCCAGCCCGGGGTGGTGGTGTACGCCGGATAGCCGGCGCGGAGCAGCTCGGACTCCCGACCCGGACGGCCGGTTTCTGCGCCCCGCAGGATAGCGAGGGCCTCTTCCGGGGTGAGGGCGTCGCTGAGGTAGCGGAAGTCCACCAGGTCAACCAGCTCTTCGGGCGACAGCCGGGACAGCAGCTGCCAAAGCGGCAACCCGGCGCGTTTTGCTTTCAAGTCCCACAGGGCGTTGATGGCCGCCCCGATGGCCATGTGCATGATCCCCTTCTCCGGCCCCAGCCAGCGCAGCTGCGAGTCGTGCACCATGGAGCGCCAGGTAACGCCCATGTCATCGAGCAGCTCCTCGGCGTTCCGGTCCTGGAGATAGGGGACGAGGGCTGTCAGGGCGCTGGCCACCACTTCGGTGCCGCGCCCGATAGTGAAGACGAAGCCGTGGCCTTCAAGGTCGTCGCCGGCGTCGGTGCCGATCACCAGATAGGCCGCCGAGTAGTCCGGGTCGGGATTCATGGCATCCGAGCCGTCCAAGGACGACGACGTCGGAAAGCGGACGTCACTGACCGTGACGGCGGTGATGGTACTCACGTGGGAACTCCTCATGCTCCGGGCAGCCCCGGAATCTCGCGTCGCCCGGTCGGGCGGTGAATTCGACAGTAAACATCCGATGTATGGCTTGTCAACGACGGTGTGGTCTGTATTGTGGTGTGCGACACCTTTCCGCGCGGCCGGTCCGGCCGCCGGGTTAGCGGCGGGCAGAGTTGCCCGATTTGGAGGAAGTGTGAAGTTGGTTCGCTTGGGCCCCGCTGGTGCGGAAGGCCCCGCCGTGATTGCTGCAAATGGCGCAGGTACGGAAAAGACATATGATCTATCTCCCCTGACTTCGGACATCACCGGCGAGTTCCTTGCCGGCGGGGGAATTGCCGCCACGCGGAACGCCCTGGAACGCGGAGAGCTTGAGCCGCTGGATCCCGCCGGCCTCCGGGTCGGCGCTCCGATCACCCGTCCGTCCGCGGTCATCTGCGTGGGTATGAACTACGCCGCGCATGCCGCCGAATCCGGGGCGCTGCCGCCCGAGGTTCCCATTATCTTCCTCAAGACGCCCAACACAGTCGCTGGCCCGGATGATGCGGCGTTCATCCCGCGCAATTCCACCAAGACCGACTGGGAGGTCGAACTCGGGGTGGTGATCGGCCGGCGCGCCAGCTACCTCGGCTCGCCGGCCGACTCTGCCGCGCACATCGCGGGCTATCTGGTTGCCAACGATCTGTCCGAGCGTGCCTTCCAGATCGAGGAGTCCGGCGGCCAGTGGTCCAAGGGCAAGTGTTCGCCTGGGTTCTCCCCGCTAGGGCCGTGGCTCGTGCCCGCCGACGAGGTCGATCCGGGCAGTCTCCGGCTCCGCAGCTGGGTCAACGGCGAGCCCCGCCAGGATTCCAGCACGGCTGACATGGTCTTCCCGGTCGACTTCCTGATCCACCACCTGAGCCAGTACCTCACCCTCGAGCCCGGCGACGTGGTCCTCACCGGCACCCCGCAGGGCGTGGCGCTCTCCGGCAAGTTCCCGTACCTCAAAGCCGGTGACGTCGTCGAGGTCGAGATCGAGGGCCTGGGCCGGCAGCGGCAGGTCTTCGCGCAGTCCTGAACAGCCGCCGCGCCAGCCTGCCTCACCGGGCCTGCCCGGCCCGGTGAGGCGGCGAGCAAGCAATTAAATGTCTTTGGAAAGGACAAGCATGACAACGGAGATGGATGGGCTGGTCGCGATTGTGACCGGAGGTGCTTCCGGCATCGGCGCCGCGGCAGCCGCCCGGCTCGCCGCCGCCGGAGCCTCGGTGGCGGTCCTGGACCTGAACCCGGAGGACGCCGCCAAGGGGCACTTCGCGGTGCGCTGCGACGTGGCCGACGACGCCTCCGTGGTCGCGGCAGTCCAGGGGGTCGCCGAACACTTTGGCCGGATCGACGTCGTCGTCAACAACGCCGGGATCGGCGCCCAAGGCACGATCGCGGACAACGACGACGATGAATGGCACCGCGTCCTCGACATCAACGTGCTCGGCATGGTGCGGGTCAGCCGGGCCGCACTGCCGCATCTGCGGCGCTCGCCGGCCGCCGCGATCGTCAACACGTGTTCCATCGCGGCCACGGCGGGGCTGCCGCAGCGGGCGCTGTACGGTGCCAGCAAAGGCGCGGTCCTGTCCCTGACGCTGGCCATGGCCGCGGACCATATCCGCGAAGGCATCCGGGTCAACTGCGTGAACCCGGGCACCGCTGACACCCCATGGATCGGCCGCCTGATGGCCCAAAGCGACGATCCGCAGGCCGAACGCGCCGCCCTCAACGCCCGCCAGCCCCACGGCCGGCTGGTCACCGCGGACGAGGTGGCGGCCGCCATCACCTACCTCGCATCACCGGCCGCCGGCTCCACGACTGGAACCTCCTTGGCGGTTGACGGCGGCATGCAGGGCCTGCGCCTGAGGCCGGCACAGTGACGGATCAGCCGGTCCGGGCGGTGCTCGGAGTCGACATCGGCACCAGCAGCAGCAAGGGCGTCGTCGTGGACCTGGAGGGCAAGGTGCTCCGTTCCGCCGCGCGCAGCCACGAGGTAAGCCGGCCCCGGCCGGGCTGGGCTGAGATGGACGGGGACCTGTGGTGGGAGGAATTCGCCGCGATCAGCCGCGAACTGCTGGCTGGCCGGGGCGCGGACGAACAAATCGTCGCCGTCGGCGTCAGCGGTATGGGCCCCTGCGTCCTCGTCACCGACCAGGACGGCACCCCACTGCGCCCGGCGATTCTTTACGGCATCGACTCCCGGGCCACCGAGCAGATCGAGTCCCTCACCGCTGAGTTGGGCGGCGACGAGCTCATTATGGAGCGCTGCGGTTCCGTGCTGTCCACCCAGGCCGTCGGGCCCAAGCTGGCGTGGCTGGCCCGGCACGAGCCGGACACTTTCGCCAGGAGCCGCCGGCTTTTTATGCCCTCCTCCTGGCTGGCCTACCAGCTCACCGGCGCGTACGTGCTGGACCACCACTCCGCCAGCCAGTGCACGCCGTTGTACGACACCCGGACGCTGGAATGGTATCCGCCCTTCGCGAGCAAGATCGCTCCCGGGCTGGAACTTCCGCCGCTGCTCTGGCCCGGCGACACCGCCGGGTACGTCAGCGCGGAGGCCGCCGTCGCCACCGGGCTTCCGGCCGGAGTCCCGGTGATTGCCGGAACCATCGACGCCTGGAGCGAAGCCGTCAGCGTGGACAGCCAGAACAATGGCGACCTGATGCTGATGTACGGCACCACCATGTTCCTGGTCAACACCGTCCCGGACCGGGTCACCTCACCCCAGCTGTGGGGGACGGTCGGCGCGTTCGAGGGAACCCGCAACCTGGCCGGCGGGATGGCCACCTCCGGGGCGGTCACGTCCTGGCTCAAGGAACTGTTCGGCTCCCTCGACTTCCCGGAACTGCTGGAGCTGGCCGCCGCCTCGGGCCCCGGCGCCCGTGGACTCCTGATGCTGCCCTACTTCGCCGGCGAACGGACCCCGGTGGCGGATCCGCAAGCCCGCGGCATCATTGCCGGACTGACCCTCTCGCACACCCGCGGCGACCTGTACCGCGCCGCCCTGGAGGCCACGGCACTGGGCGTCCGGCACAACATCGAGTCCATGGAGCTGGCCGGCGGAAACATCCGGCGCATCGTGGCCGTCGGCGGCGGAACCCAGGGTGAGCTGTGGACCCAGATCGTTTCCGACGTGACCGGGCAGCCGCAGCTCATTCCGAGCCAGACCATCGGCGCCAGCTACGGCGCCGCGTATCTGGCCGCGGGCACGGTTGCCGAGGTCCGGATCAGCGAGTGGAATCCGCCGGCCCGGACCGTCCACCCCAATCCTGCCGTGAGCGCGGACTATGAGGAGCTGTACGACCTCTACTTACGCCTTTACCCGGCCACCCAGGACATTGCCCACGCCCTCGCCGGACGCGAGGAACGTCTGAGCCCCCAAAACCTTGAAAGGGAAACCACACCATGAGCAGTTACACCTTCCCGTCCATCACGGAAACCCCCGACGCCGAGGCCAACACGGTCTACACCATCAGCAGCGGCGACCTGCGGCTCGCTGCCAACACCAAGTGCTGGCCCACCCAGCAGCAGCTCGAAGGGCACTTCGCGGCCGCCGTGGAGTCCCTCGGCTACCAGGTGGTCCGCGCGCACGGCGTCAACCCCGACACCGGGCATGGCTTCATCGACAGCCAGCGCATGGGTATGGAAGTTTTCAAGAACATTCCGCCGACGGCGCCGGTGGTGGTTGTCGAGGCCGTCTGGCAGTACAGCCACCACGTCCTGGCCGGCCTGCGCACGCACCGCGGCCCGATCCTGGTCGTGGCGAACTGGGCGGGCGACTTCCCGGGGCTGGTGGGCCTGCTTAACCTCACCGGAAGCCTGACCAAGGCCAAGGTCGACTACTCCGCGCTGTGGAGCGAGGACTTCACCGACGAATGGGCGGTGGGCAAGCTCAAATCCTGGCTCACCTCCGGCAGCATCACCCACGACACGAGCCACGTCCGCGAACTGCCGCCGCTGGCGGATACGGAGGAGGTCCGGCTGGGACGCGCCCTGGCGCAGCAGCTGATGGCCGACAAGGCCATCATCGGCGTCTTCGACGAGGGTTGCATGGGCATGTACAACGCCATCATCGACGACGAAATGCTCAACCCGCTGGGCATCTACAAGGAGCGGCTCTCGCAGAGCGCCCTCGTGGCCGAGATGCTGAAGGTCCCGGACGCAGAGGCCGACGCGGTGAAGAGCTGGCTCGACGACGCCGGCCTGACCTTCCACTTCGGCACCGACCCTGCGACGGAGCTGACCCCCGACCAGGTCCACAGCCAGCTCAAGATGTACATTGCCGCGCTGCGCATCTCGGACGATTACGGCGTCGACGCCGTCGGCATCCAGTACCAGCAGGGCCTCAAGGACACCGTCCCGGCGTCCGACCTGGCCGAAGGCCTGCTCAACAACGTCCAGCGCCCGCCCGTATACTCCCGCGACGGCGGCCGGGAACTGTTCGCCGGAAAGGCGCTGCCGCACTTCAACGAGGTGGACGAGGGGGTCGCCGTCGACGCCCTCATCACCAACCGGATTTGGACCGCGATGGGGCTCGATCCTGCCACCACGCTGCACGACGTGCGCTGGGGTGCCGACTACGACGGCGAGTTCGTCTGGGTCTTCGAGATCTCCGGCTCCGTGCCGGCCTCCCACAATGGCGGCTACGACAAGTCGTACTCCATGCGACAGCCCGAGATGTTCTTTCCGCTGGGAGGCGGCACCCTCAGCGGTGTCTCCAAGCCGGGGGAGATCGTCTGGTCCCGGGTCTTCATCATGGACGACCGGCTGCACGTGGACCTGGGCCGCGGCCACGTCGTCGAGCTTCCGGCGGAGGAGACCCAACGCCGGCTGGACGCGACCGACCCGCAGTGGCCGATCATGCACGCCGTCCTCGACGGCGTCAGCCGAGACCAGCTGATGGCCCGCCACAAGGCCAACCACGCCCAGGTGGTCTACGCCCCGGACGCCGCCACGGCGGACAAGGCGCTGGAAGCCAAGGCCGCATTCTTTGCCGAGCTAGGGGTGCAGGTCCACCTCTGCGGCGACGTGGCACTCTAGGGGACAGGTGGCGGCGGCTGGCCGTCCCTGAGGTCTGGGGACGGCAACGGCCGCGGCTGGATGGAATACTCCCGGGGACACCTCGGTTGGCGCCTAAGGGACTTGGCCCGCCTTTGCAGGCAGGCCGGCCCCGCGCAATGGGCGGGAACCGCCTTCGACGCCGTATCCGGCGCCAACGGCGGTCCGCGTCCGAACCGGCTCTAACCAGCCAGAAACGGAGATGGTGGACCAATGACTGCCTACAAGACAGTGAACCCCGCGACCGGAGAAACTCTGAAGGAATTCCCGCTCGCTACCGCAGGCGAGGTGGAAGAGGCGCTCGCAGCCGCGCAGCAGGCGTTCCAGGCCTGGCGCGCCGCCCCTGTCGAGGCCCGCGCCAAGGTGATCGCCCGCGTCGCAGAACTGTACCGGGAACGCCAGGACGAGCTCGCCCGGCTGATCAGCACCGAGATGGGCAAGCCCCTGGCACAGGCCCGCGGCGAAGTGCAGCTCGTGGCCGATATTTACGACTACTACGCCGCGGAAGGCCCGGGCTTCCTCAAGGACGAGCCGCTGGAGGTCAAGGGCGGCGGCTCCGCCGTCGTCCGTTCGGCTCCAGTCGGACCCCTGCTCGGCATCATGCCGTGGAACTACCCGTACTACCAGGTGGCGCGCTTCGCGGCGCCGAACCTGGTCCTGGGCAACACGATCCTGCTCAAGCATGCCGGCAGCTGCCCGCAGTCTGCCCTCGCGATCGAGGAAATCTTCAAGGATGCCGGACTCCCACAGGGCGCCTACACCAACCTCTTCCTCAGCAACGAACAGGTCGCCGAGGTCATCGCCGACAGCCGGATCCAGGGCGTCTCCCTGACCGGCAGCGAGCGGGCCGGTTCGGCCGTGGCCGAAGTGGCCGGCCGGAACCTGAAGAAGTACGTGCTGGAACTCGGCGGCAGCGACCCCTTCATCGTGCTGGATTCCGATGACCTCGACGCCACCGTCAAGGCCGCCGTGGGCGGCCGGATGGGCAACGCCGGGCAGGCCTGCACCGCCTCGAAGCGGTTCATCGTGCTCGAGGACCTCTACGAGCCCTTCGTGGAAAAGTTCACCGCCCGGATGGCCGGGATCAAGCCCGGGGACCCGCTGCTGGAGGACACCAAGTTCGGTCCGCTCTCCTCGCAGAGCGCCGCGGACGGCCTGATCGAACAGATCCAGGACGCCGTGGACAAGGGCGCCACGCTCCGCACCGGCGGCCACCTCGTGGACGGCCCGGGTGCCTTCGTGGAGCCCACCGTGCTCACCGACGTCACGCCGGAGATGCGCGCCTTCTCCGAGGAGCTGTTCGGCCCGGCCGCGGTCATCTACAAGGTGGCCAGCGCCGAGGAGGCAGTCGAACTCGCCAACGGGTCCCCGTACGGGCTCGGAGGCTCGGTCTTCAGCGCCGACCCGCGCAAGGCCCAGGACCTCGCGGACCGGCTGGATACCGGCATGGTCTTCATCAACTCGGTGGCCGTAACGCAGGCGGACCTGCCGTTCGGCGGCGTCAAGCGCTCCGGCGTCGGGCGTGAGCTGGGCCGGTTCGGCATGGACGAATTCGTGAACAAGAAACTGATCCGCACCCCGCGCTAAGCGGGAGCGCCCCGGGCGGGAACGCTTCAGTGGGGACCGCTTCAGACGGGAAGCCCAGCCAGGACACGGCTGCGGTCGGAGGTGAAGACCTTCCGGCCGCAGCCGTTGCCGTCCCGTTAGGCTCCTCACATGGAGAAAACGGCCACCGCAGCGGCGCGGCGCAGCCTGGCATTCGTGGGAATCAACGCGGGCCTGGCGCTGCACCCGGCGGACTCCCGAGGCGCCCAGGTCCCGGGCGAGCCGGCCAGCTGCTTCGCCACGTTCTGGCGGGCCGACTGGTCACGCTGGGGTGCCGGGAGCGCCCTGCTGGTTGCGACCCTGCAGGGCTGGCGCAGCTACGGCACCAATGAGGCCCTCGCGAAAACCCTGGCCACCGAACTTACCCGCTATTTCCCGGAAGCGTCCAGATTCCCGCTGACCGGGATCGGGCACACCCACGACGAGTTCACGGTGGAAGTGGACCCGGCGACCGGGTTCCGCGCAACCGGCCACAAGGCGGAGCTGGCAATCAGCGGCATCCTGGACCGAAGGCAGTTCACCGCCCCCAACTTCCAGCTCGGCGAAGGCAGCGCCGCCCTGAGCAACGTTTATCTGCCCTGCAGCACCGGTCGGCTCGCGGAATTCGGGGTGGAGTGGCCGGGCACGCCGGCGGTCTATCCCGGTCCGCTGGGACCGTCCTCCTCGGCGTTCATCGCCTTGGCCGAATCCTGGGTGCTCTAGCGTCCCTGCCCGGCGGCGGCACCGGCCCGGGGCTGCGCAAGAGCGGCCAGGCGGCACGTGGCCTAGTGTTAAGGCTGGACGATGTTCAGCACACTTACGGTTCACGGAGAGGCGATGATGGCCAAGCGCAGCAACCCGGCAATGAGAATTGCCCAAAAGACCGCCCACAGCGCAATGTTCGACGCCGACGGCAAGCCCAAGCCCGGCGTCCACAACATGCTCCTGCGCGCGGTGGAAATCCAGCGGCCGCTGGTTCTGGCGAACCTGCGCCGGCTGCAGCGGAAGCACCCGAACGCCACCGCGGCGCAGCTCGCCGCCATCCTGGAACGCAACTACCTGACCGCCGTTACCGGCGGCGGCGCCCTCGTCGGCGGCTCGGCCGTTATCCCCGGCGTCGGCACCGTTGCCGCGCTGGGTCTCTCCGCCGCCGCGACCGTCGGATTCCTGGAGGCTACCGCGCTGTTCGCCACCTCGCTGGCGGAACTGCACGGGGTGCGAATGGTCGACCCGGAGAGGGCCAGCACGTTGGTCATGGCCATCATGCTCGGCGAAGAAGGCACCGCCCTGCTGAGCTCGCTGAGCGGCCACGCCGCCGGGCAGGGCAAGGGGCCAACCCAGGCCTGGGGCACGCTCTTCGCACGCAGAGCGCCGATGATCGGCTTCGGGTCGGTGCGAGAGCGGATCCAGCGGGCCTTCCTGCGGAACCTGCTCAAGCGCCAGGGCACCGCTCTGCTGGGCCGCGCCCTGCCCTTCGGCATCGGCGCCGTGGTGGGCGGCGTGGGCAACCGGATGATGGGACGCGCCGTCGTCGAAAACGCCAAGGAGGCCTTCGGCCCGATGCCGGTGACCATCCCCGGCGAGCTGAAGCCCGGCGCCGGTACCGCGGAAGCCGGCCCGGACCTGGAAGGCGGAACCCGTGGATCTGAACGCTGACCTCGGGGAGTCCTTCGGCTCCTGGACGATGGGCGATGACGCGGCGATGTTCCCGCTCGTCACCAGCGCCAGCGTGGCCTGCGGTCTGCACGCCGGGGACCCCGTCACCATGCTGGACACCTGCCGCGCGGCCTACGAACTCGACGTCAGGGTCGGCGCCCACCTGGGCTATCCCGACCTGGCCGGCTTCGGGCTCCGCGCCATGGACATGAGCTTCG
Source organism: Arthrobacter sp. YAF16 (assembly GCF_052113385.1). Taxonomy (NCBI): domain Bacteria; kingdom Bacillati; phylum Actinomycetota; class Actinomycetes; order Micrococcales; family Micrococcaceae; genus Arthrobacter; species Arthrobacter sp. YAF16. The sequence goes on along the minus strand of NZ_JBFRDC010000002.1, from coordinate 186,256 downwards.
ACGACTTGTTCGGCGCGGTTCTCTACCAGCTCGGCGCGCTCGACGGCGTGGCCCATGCGGTGGGCGCCTCGGTGGACTACGTCAAGGTGCACGGCGGCCTCTACGACCGCACGATGCAAGACGACGAACAGGCCTCCGCCGTGGTCGCCGCCATCCAGGCCTACGATCCGGGGCTTCCGATCCTGGGCCTGGAGGGTTCGGCCTTGCTCAGGATTGCCCGTGAGGCCGGCAATCCCGTGTTCCACGAGGCTTTCGCCGACCGCGCCTACCTCCCGGATGGCTCACTGGTGCCGCGGCTGGAGGACGAATCGGTGATCGAGGACCCGGACGAGATCGTCGAGCGCGCGCTCCGGCTGGCCCTCAAGGGCGAAGTCCTGGCGGTCGACGGAACCGTCGTCACGCTCACACCGCATTCGCTGTGCCTGCACGGTGACACCCCCGGCTCGGTGCAGGTGGCCGCCGCCGTCCGCGCCGCGCTGGAGAAGGCCGGCGTCGAACTCGAGTCGTTCGCCTGAGTCCCGTTTCGCAGTCCGCGCTGAGACTAAAGTGGCGGTTGTGACACTAGTGCCGTAGGGCCCTATCGGGGGAGCAGGGTGCCCCATAGCTTTGGGGGCATGACTGCCGGAGGCCCCGCGGGGTTGGATGGACCCGCCTCGGACGCAATGTTGAAGCTTGGCCGCTTTTTCACGAAATGGGACCAGACCGAGGACGGCAGGGCGGTGTTCCGGGAAGGCGGCCGCAAGGGCGACATCTTCTACCGGGACCGCTGGAGCCACGACAAGGTGGTCCGCTCCACCCACGGGGTGAACTGCACCGGCTCCTGCTCCTGGAAGGTGTACGTCAAGGACGGCATCATCACCTGGGAATCCCAGCAGACCGACTACCCTTCGGTGGGCCCTGACAGTCCCGAATACGAGCCGCGCGGCTGCCCGCGCGGAGCCGCCTTCTCCTGGTACACCTACTCGCCCACCCGGGTCCGCTTTCCCTACGCCCGGGGTGTGCTGGTGGAGATGTACCGCGAGGCCAAGGCCCGGCTGGGCGACCCGGTGCTCGCCTTCGCCGACGTCGTGGGGGACCCGGAGCGGCGCCGCCGCTACCAGCAGGCCCGCGGCAAGGGCGGCCTGGTCCGTGTCTCCTGGCAGGAAGCGATCGAGATCGCGGCCGCCGCGCACGTCAACACGATCAAGAACTACGGGCCGGACCGCTGCGCCGGTTTCTCCCCGATCCCCGCCATGTCGATGGTCTCGCATGCCGTCGGCACCCGTTTCATCCAGCTCATCGGCGGGGTGATGACGTCCTTTTACGACTGGTACGCCGACCTGCCGGTGGCCAGCCCGCAGGTTTTCGGCGACCAGACCGACGTCCCGGAATCCGGCGACTGGTGGGACGCGCGCTACCTGATGATGTGGGGCTCCAACGTCCCCGTGACCCGGACCCCGGATGCGCACTGGATGGCCGAGGTGCGGTACCGCGGAACCAAGGTGGTCACGGTCAGCCCGGACTACGCGGACAACACGAAGTTTGCCGACGAATGGCTGCCCGCCCAGGCCGGCACCGACGCCGCCCTGGCGATGGCGATGGGGCACGTCATGCTCAGGGAGTTCTTCGTTGAGCGCGACGTGCCGTTCTTCTCCGATTATGTCCGGCAGTACACCGACCTGCCGTTCCTCGTCCGGCTGGAACGGCGCGACGACGGCACCCTCACCCCGTCCAAGTTCCTCACCGCCAGGGACCTCAAAGCCGAGTCGTTGGCTGAGGACGCGGCGTTCCGGACCGTGCTGTTCGACAAGAAGACCGGCCTGCCCGTTGTCCCTAACGGCTCGATGGGGTTCCGCTATTCCGGCAGCGGCGAGGGCAAATGGAACCTGGACCTCGAGGGCATCGAGCCGGCGCTGTCGCTGCGGGAGGTCTCCGCTGAAAACGCCGAGATCCTGCTGCCATGCTTCGAGGACGCCGGCCGCGAGGGCAGCGTGCTCCGACGCGGCGTGCCCGTCCTCGAGGTGGAGGGCCAGTTGGTCACCACCGTGTTCGACCTGATGCTGGCCCAGTACGGCGTGGGCCGCGAGGGTCTGCCGGGGGACTGGGCGGCCGGCTACGACGACGCCGCGACGCCCTACACCCCGGCCTGGCAGGAGGAGATCACCTCCGTCCCGGCGCAGGCCTGCATCCGGGTGGCCCGGGAGTTCGCCCGCAACGCGGAGCAGTCCAAGGGCCGGTCCATGATCATCATGGGCGCCGGCATCTGCCAGTGGTTCCACGGCGACACCACCTACCGGGCCGTGCTGGCCCTGGTCATGCTGACCGGCTGCATGGGCCGCAACGGCGGCGGCTGGGCGCACTACGTGGGCCAGGAGAAGACCCGCCCCGCCACCGGCTGGGTGTCGCTGGCGAACGCGCTGGACTGGTCCCGGCCGCCGCGGACCATGATCGGCACCGGCTACTGGTACATGCACACGGACCAGTGGCGGCAGGACGGCTACTCCGCCGACGCGCTGAAGTCTCCGCTGTCCACCGGAGCCCTGGATGGCATGCACACCGCGGACGCGATGGCCCAGTCCGCGCGACTCGGCTGGATGCCGTTCTACCCGCAGTTCGACCGTAACCCGCTGGACATCGCGGACGAGGCGGAAGCCGCCGTCGCCGCCGGCACCGCGAAAGACACCCCGGGCTACATCGCCGACGCACTGAAAAACCGCACCCTGAACCCGGCGATCGAGGACGTGGACGCCCCGGAAAACTGGCCGCGGACCCTCGTGCTGTGGCGCTCCAACCTGTTCGGCTCCTCGGCCAAGGGCAACGAATACTTCCTGCGCAACCTGCTGGGCACCCACAACAACGTGCTCGGCAAGGACCACGCGGAAGGCCTCAAGCCGCGGGACGTGAAATGGCACGAGCAGGCGCCGGAAGGAAAACTGGACCTGCTGGTCTCCGCGGACTTCCGGATGACCTCCACCACGCTGCTCTCCGACGTCGTGTTCCCGGCCGCCACCTGGTACGAGAAACACGACCTGTCCTCCACCGACATGCACCCCTTCGTGCATGCCTTCACCCCCGCGATCGACCCGCCGTGGGAGACCAAGACGGACTTCGACACCTTCCACCTGCTGGCCCAGGAGTTTTCCCGGCAGGCCAGGACGCACTTGGGGGTCCGCCGGGACCTGGTCAGTGTGCCGCTGCAGCACGACACCCCCGGCCAGCTCGCCCAGCCCGGCGGGATAGTCCGCGACTGGCGGCACGCGTCCATCCCCGCCGTGCCGGGACAGAACATGCCCATCTTCTCCGTGGTGGAACGCGACTACACCGCCATCGCGGACAAGCTGGCCGCCGTCGGTCCGCTGGCCGACAAACTGGGCTTCACGGTCAAAAACGTCACCTACAAACTGGCAGGGCCGTTGGAGCGGCTGAGCCGGTCCAACGGGGTGATGCTCGGCGGCGCCGCGGACGGCCGCCTCGCGATCGACACCGACGCGAAGATGGCCGAGGCGATCCTGGCTTTCTCCGGCACCACCAACGGCGCCCTGTCCGTGCAGGGCTTCAAGGACCTGGAAGTCCGCACCGGCCGGAAACTGGCGGACCTGTCCGAGGGGTCCGAGGAAAAGTTCATCACCTTCGCGCAGACCCAGGCCGGCCCGGTCCCGGTGATCACCTCGCCGGAATGGTCCGGCTCCGAGACCGGCGGCCGGCGCTACGCACCGTTCACCATCAACGTGGAGCGGCTCAAGCCGTGGCACACCCTGACCGGCCGGATGCACTTCTTCCTGGACCACGACTGGATGCTGGACATCGGTGAAGCGCTGCCGATCTACCGGCCGCCGCTGGACATGCACCGGCTCTTCGGCGAACCCAAACTCGGCCGGGACGGGTCCATGGAGGTGGTGGTCCGCTACCTGACGCCGCACTCGAAATGGTCCATCCACTCCGAATACCAGGACAACCTGCTGATGCTCTCGCTCTCCCGCGGCGGACCCACGGTCTGGATGAGCCCGGCCGACGCGGACGCCATCGAGGTCAAGGACAACGACTGGGTGGAGTGCGTGAACATCAACGGCGTCCTGGTGGCCCGCGCGATCGTCAGCCATCGGATGCCGGCCGGCGTCGTCTACGTCCACCACGCCCAGGAACGCACCATCGACGTGCCGAAGTCCGAGGCCACCGGGCGGCGCGGCGGTATCCACAACTCCGTGACCCGGCTGCTGGTCAAACCCTCGCACCTGATCGGCGGCTACGCCCAGCTGGCCTACGCGTTCAACTACCTTGGCCCCACCGGAAACCAGCGCGACATGGTGGCCACCGTCCGCCGTCGCTCCCAGGAGGTGCAGTACTGATGCGTGTCATGGCCCAAATGGGCATGGTCATGAACCTGGACAAATGCATCGGCTGCCACACCTGCTCCGTGACCTGCAAACAGGCGTGGACGAACCGTGCGGGCACCGAATACGTTTGGTTCAACAATGTCGAAACCCGCCCCGGGCAGGGGTATCCGCGCCGCTACGAGGACCAGGAGAGGTGGCACGGCGGCTGGGTGCTGAACAAACGCGGCAAGCTCGTGCTCAAGGCCGGTGGCCGGGTCAAGAAGCTCCTGGGGATCTTCGCCAGCCCGGTCCAGCCCGAGCTCAAGGACTACTACGAGCCGTGGACCTATGACTACAAGACCCTCGTGGACGCACCGCTGGGCGACGACTTCCCGGTGGCGCGGCCAAAGTCCCTGATCACCGGCGAGGACACCAAGATCACCTGGTCCGCGAACTGGGACGATGACCTGGGCGGCTCCACGGAGAACGGGCACCTGGATCCGATCGTGGAAAAGGTCCGGCGCGAATCCGAGGACAAGATCAAGTTCGCCTACGAGCAGACCTTCATGTTCTACCTGCCGCGGATCTGCGAGCACTGCCTGAACCCGTCCTGCATGGCCTCCTGCCCCTCCGGCGCGATCTACAAGCGGGTGGAGGACGGGATTGTGCTGGTGGACCAGGACAAGTGCCGCGGCTGGCGGCAATGCGTCACCGGCTGCCCGTACAAGAAAATCTACTTCAACCACAAGACCGGCAAGGCCGAGAAGTGCACCTTCTGCTACCCGCGGGTGGAGGTAGGACTCCCGACGGTCTGCTCGGAGACCTGCGTGGGCCGGCTGCGGTACCTGGGGCTGTTTTTGTACGACGCCGACGCCGTCACCGCGGCGGCCGCCGTGACGGACCCGCAGGAGCTCTACGACGCGCAGATGGACGTGCTGCTGGACCCCAGCGACCCCGCCGTGCAGGCCGAGGCGCGGGCCCAGGGCATCCCGGAAGACTGGATCGACGCGGCCCGGCGCTCGCCGGTCTACGCCCTGGCCAAGGTCTACAAGGTCGCCCTGCCGCTGCACCCCGAATACCGGACCATGCCGATGGTCTGGTACGTCCCGCCGCTCTCACCCGTGGTGGACCTGCTGCGGGACCAGGGCCACGACGGCGAGGACGCCGGCAACCTGTTCGGCGCCATCGACGCGTTGCGCATCCCGGTGGAATACCTCGCCGAACTCTTCACCGCCGGCGACGCGGACCGGGTCACCGCGGTGCTAAAGAAGCTCGCCGCGATGCGCTCCTTCATGCGGGGCATCAGCCTCGGCAACGACCCGGACGACTCCATCCCGGAAGCCGTGGGGATGGACAGCCAGACCATGTACGAGATGTACCGGCTGATGGCGATCGCGAAGTACGAGGAGCGCTACGTGATCCCCAAGGCACACGTGGAGCAGGCCCACGACCTCGAGGAAATGGGCTGCTCGCTGGATTTTGAGGGCGGCCCGGGCATGCAGGACTCCTCGCCGTTTGGCGAGGCCAGCGGCAGGCCCGTCCCGGTGGCGGTGGAGACCTTCAACGCCCTCCGGGACCGGCAAACCTCCGGCGCCGCACCCGGCGAAACGACGCTGCGCGGACGGGTGAACCTGCTGAACTGGGACGGCACGGGAGCGCCGGCCGGGCTGTTCCCGGACAAGCGGCCCGAACCGGGCACCCTGGCGGCGGCGGAGGACCAGCCGTGAGCCGCCGCGAACAGGTCGTCTACCTCGCCGCGGCCTGGTGCCTGTCCTACCCGGACGAGGAACTGATCGGGCGGGTGCCGCTGATGCGGGCCGCGCTGGCCGAGTTTCCCGGCGCCGGGGCGGACTTCGCCGAGGTGCTGGACCGGCTGGACGCCACCCCGCCGCTGGAGCTGCAGGCCCACTATGTGCGCGAGTTCGACCTCGGCAAGCGCCACGCCCTGCACCTGTCCTACTGGACCGACGGAGACACCCGGCGCCGCGGCGAAGTGCTGGGGAACTTCAAGAAGACCTACCGGCAAAGCGACATCCTGGTGGACACCCACGGTGAACTGCCCGACTACCTCCCGATGGTGCTGGAATACGCCGCGCTGGTGGACCTGGCGGCCGGCCGCGAGCTGCTGAGCCGGTTCCGGGCCAGCTTGGAGATGCTGCGCTTTGGCCTGCTCCGGGACGACCTCCCACACGCCCGGATCCTGCGGGCCGTCTGCGCCACCCTGCCCGGGAAATCACCCGCGGATGAGCAGGCCGTGATGCGGATGGCCGGCTACGGGCCGCCCACCGAGGCGGTGGGTTTGGACCCGTATGATCCGCGACTGTTGCCCGTGAAGGGGGCCTGACCATGCTGGCATTAGAGGCCGAGCCCGGATCCGCCGTCGAAATCTCCGCCTTGGACATCGTGCTCTGGGGCGTACTGCCCTACGTCATGGTCGTTGTGCTGGTGGGCGGCCTCATCTGGCGCTACAAGTACGACCAGTTCGGCTGGACCACGCGGTCCTCCCAGCTCTACGAATCCCGGCTGCTGCGGATCGCCTCGCCGTTGTTCCACTTCGGCCTGCTCGCCGTGATCGCGGGGCACTTCTTCGGCCTGGTCATTCCGATGGCGTGGACCCAGGCCGTGGGCATGAGCCAGGAGTTCTACCATTTCAACGCCCTCCTGGTTGGCGGCATCGCCGGGGTGGGGACCCTGGGCGGCATCATCCTGCTGATCTACCGGCGCCGCACCACCGGTCCGGTCTTCATGGCCACCACCAGGAACGACAAAACCATGTACGTCGTGCTCACCGGCGCGATCGTGTTCGGGCTCTGGACCACCCTGGCGAGCGTCTTCGAGGGCGAACACGGGCACAACTACCGCGAAACCGTGGCGCCGTGGTTCCGCTCGCTGTTCATCTTCCAACCCGACATCGCGGCGATGGCGGCGGCGCCCTTCTCCTTCCACCTGCACACCCTGGTGGGCATGGCGCTGTTCGTCATCTGGCCCTTCACCCGCCTGGTCCATGCGTTCACGGCGCCGTTCCACTATCTCTTCCGGCCGTACATCGTTTACCGCTCCCGCGACCGGGACCGGGACGGCAGCCGGGCCGGCGCGGCCGCCACGCGGTCCTCCGGCACCGCCGCCCGCCGCGGCTGGTCCGCCGTCGGGACCCGCGACCGGGACACCCGCAACCGCTGAGGTGCCGGCTATGCCGCAGCTTCCCGAAGCCTTCCCGAACCCTTCCCGAACCGAAAGGAGACCTCCGTGGCCGGAGCAGCGACCCCGTCCGCAACCGCGCCGGCAGGCCAGACGCTCAACCTGGTGCTCGCCACCGCGGCCTCGGTGGCCGGTTTTTGGGCCTGGAATTCCGTGGCCACGCTCGGGGCCTTCTACACCCAGAACCTCCAGCTCAACCCCGCCACCACGGGCATCCTCGTCGCCATGCCGGTGTTCGTCGGCTCGCTGGGCAGGATCGTCGTCGGCGCCCTGACAGACAAGTACGGCGGCCGCGCCCTCTTCAGCTTCGTGCTGCTGGCGGCCATTGTCCCGATCCTGCTGGTGGCCGTCGGGGGCACCATCCGCTCCTTCGCGCTGGTGCTCGGCTCCGGGCTGCTGCTCGGGGTGGCCGGCACCGTGTTCGCCGTCGGCATCCCCTTCGTCAGCGCTTGGTACGAACCGTCACGGCGCGGCTTCGCCACCGGGGTGTTTGGTGCCGGGATGGGCGGCACCGCCCTGGCCGCGTTCCTGAACCCGCGGCTGGTCGCCTGGATCGGTTACTTTCCGACGCACCTGCTGATCGCCGGAGTCCTGGCCGTCATGGCCGCGCTGGTCTGGTTCCTGATGAAGGAGTCCCCGGCGTGGAGCCGCCAGGACGCGCCGGTCATGCCCAAGCTGCTCGACGCCGCAAAAACCCCGGTCACCTGGAAGATGTGTTTCCTCTACGCCGTCGTATTCGGCGGATTTGTGTCCTTCGCGACCTACCTGCCGACGTACCTGCGGGACATCTACAGCTTCGACCCGAGCGCCGCCGGCGCGCGTACCGCCGGCTTCGCCTTGGCCGCCGTGCTGGCCCGGCCCATCGGGGGAGTGCTCGCGGACCGGTTCGGCCCCAAGCCCGTGGTGGTGGTCTCGCTCGCCGGCGTCGCCGTGCTCGCCTGGGTGGTGAACCTGCAGCCCGACGGCGATGTGCCCGCCGGCCTGACGTTCGTCGCCATGGCGGCCGCCCTGGGGCTGGGCACCGGCGGCGTCTTCGCCTGGGTCGGGGTGCTTGCCCCGGCCGGCAAGGTCGGCAGCATCAGCGGGGTGGTCAGCGCCGCCGGCGGCCTGGGCGGCTACTTCCCGCCGCTGGTGATGGGAGCCACCTACGACGCCGCGACCCGCAGCTACTCGATCGGGCTGATGCTGCTCGTGGTCACGGCGCTCGCGGCGCTGGCGTTCACGGTCTTCGCCATGCATGGCCGCGTCAAGGCCACAGTCGCGCACGCCTGACGGCCAAGCGGGCCGCCGAGCTGACCGGTGGGCTCAGAGCGTCTTCCGGGTGAAGAGGGAGTCGCCGTGCACGTCGTCCAGGTCCACCCGGCCGGTTTCGACGAAGCCAAGTTTGGCCAGGACGCGGCGTGACGGGGTGTTCCAATCGCGGACGGTGGCCCAAAGGCAGGGGGTAACCGGCTGCCTGCGCCTGCTGCAGGACGGCCCGGGAGGCCTCGCTCGCCAACCCCCGCCCCCAGACCCTTCGTAGGAACTCGAACGCGAGTTCCGGCTCCCCGTCCTGCCCGTGCCGATTGGGAATCAGCCCGCAGTAGCCGATGACCTGCCCCGAACTTTTTTGCTCCGCCGCCAGCAGCCCCGGGAAGGGGAGCCCGTCGTCCCGACGGATCCCGTCGGCGATTTCCTCCAGCGTGGGGTGGCCGTCGGGACTGATGCGGCGATGCGGCGGGACGCGGGGGTCGCGTTCGGTCCAGAGCTCGTGCTGGACCGCGGCGTCGGACACGCGCAATGGCCGCAGCAGCAACCGGCCGGTTTCGAAGGCGGCCTCCGGGCGGGGTGTCTGTGCCGGATCCATCCGGGTCAGCCGAAGACGAGGTGCGCGGCGGTAAAGATGGCCAGCCCGGCGAGGGCGCCCACGACGGTGCCGTTGATCCGGATGAACTGCAGGTCCTTGCCCACCTGGAGTTCGATCTTCTGCGAGGTCTCCTCGGCATCCCAGCGGGCCACGGTATCGGTGATCACGCCGGCAATGTCCGAGCGGTAGTTGTTCACCAGGTACCCGGCGGCGTCGCCGATCCAGGTGTTCACCTTGCCGGCCAGCTCGGGGTCGACCACCAGCCGGGTGCCGAAGTCGTGCACGGCGGCCTTGAACTTCACTGTCAGTTCGCTGTGCGGATCGTCGACGGCGGCCAGCAGTGCGGCCTTGACCGTGCCCCAGGTGCGGGAGGCGAGTTCGCGGACCTCCGGGTCGCCCAGCACCTGCGCTTTGACGCCCTCGGCGCGGGCGATCATGACCGGATCGTGCTGCAGGTCCTGGGCCAGTTCTTTGAGGTATTTGTCGATGGAGAGCCGGACCTGGTGTTGCGGATCGGCCTGCACGGCCCGGGTGAATTTCAGGATCTCCACGTAGACCTTGTCGCCTACGAGCCCGTCCACGAACGTAGGCACCCAGGTGGGGGAACGGTCCGTGACCAGCCGGTTGACCGTTTCGTGGTTGTCCCGCACCCAGTCCACCGTACGGTCCACGAGCAGGTCCACGAGAGCGTGGTGGTGGCCGTCGTCGAACACGCGCTGGGCGAGCCGGCCCACCGGCGGTCCCCAGGGCGGAGCCAGCAGGTGCCGGCGGACCATGCCCTCGATGACGGCCTGGACGTCGTCGTCGTTCAGCACCGTGAAGGCGCCGCGGATCACGGCGGCACCTTCCTTGGCCACCCGCTCGGCTCCACCGGGCCCGGACAGCCAGCCGCCGACCTTGCGCGCAATGTCAACGCTGGCCAGTTTCTCCTTCACCACCTGTTCGGAGAGGAAGTTGGTCTCCACGAATTCGCCCAGCGACGCCCCGATCTGGTCCTTGCGCCGCGGGATGATCGCGGTGTGCGGGATCTTCAGGCCCAGCGGGTACTTGAACAGGGCCGTCACCGCGAACCAGTCCGCGAGGGCGCCCACCATGCCGCCCTCGGCCGCTGCCCGGACGTACTCAAGCCACGGGTACTGCTTCTGCAGGGCGAAGGCGAGCACGAAAATGACGGCCATGCCGATCAGCAGCGACACCGCCAGCAGCTTCATCTTCCGCAGCGCCGCGGCCTTTTCTGCGTCCGCGGCGGAGAGTCGGTGTTCGACGCCGGCCGGGGGGACGGCGGGACGGGCGGGTCGTTCAGTGTTCACCTGCATGTGCCCAGCCTAGCCGCGCATCCGTAACCGACGTCCGCTAACGTGTCAGCATGAATACCGAGGAGTCCGCCGCCGCCCGCCCGCTGGTCTACGCCCACCGGGGCGCCAGCGGAGCCTTCGCCGAGCACACCCGTGCCGCCTATTTGCAGGCGATCGCCGACGGCGCCGACGGCGTCGAATGCGACATCCACCTGACCCGCGACCAGCACGCGGTGCTGCTGCACGACGCCAACCTGGACCGCACCTCGGACGGCACCGGCCCGGTCGCGGACCACACCCTGGCGGAGCTGCGGCTGCTGGACTTCTGCTCCTGGAAGGGCGCCCGGATTCCCGAGGAGTACGGCGCCCGGTCCGAGCAGTTCCTGACCCTCCCCGAACTGCTCGATATCCTGCGCCTGGCCGGCCGCGAGATCGGCCTGGCGATCGAACTCAAGCACCCCAGCCCCTACCAGCTCAAGCTCGAGGACCGGGTCCTGGCTGTCCTCGAGTCCGAGGGCTGGGACCGGGCCACCTCGATGCTGGACAACATCCGGGTCTCATTCATGAGCTTCAGCCCCGACTCGGTGAAGCACCTGCTCCAGAGCGTGCCCGCCGCGGCCATCTGCCAGCTCGTGGACGACGTGAACGTGGAGGAAATCCGCGAAGAACTCGGCCTCGGGGCGATCACCGGCGGCGCCCTCGCCAACGTCATGAAAGCTGCGCAGACCGAGGGGGAGCGGATCCTGGACGACTGCGAGGTGGGCCTGGCCGGGCCCGGCATCGGCTACGTGCGCGGACACTCCCGCACCGTCCGGCGCTGGCTCGAATCGGGCCGCCGCTTCCGGGTCTGGACCGTGGACTCGGCGGACGACGTCGACCTCTGCCGTGAACTGGGCATCCACGAGATCACCACCAACCGGCCCGCCGAGGTCCGCGCCCAGCTGCTCGCCCCGCTCTAGGGCATTGCTGCGTGCCGGTGCCTGTCAGCTGGTGGTCCGGTGCTGTTCCGCGGGCGTGTCCTCGCTTGCACCCCAGCTTGCCAGGAGGCGGAGCCGTTCTGCAGAGGGGGAACCGGGCTCTGCGGTGTAGACCATCAGGACGAGACCAGCCTCTGCGGTGATGGCGAGTTCTTCGTAGGCCAGGGTAAGTTCACCGGCCACGGGATGAAGGAAGCGTTTAGTTCCGGAGCCATGGGTGCGTACGTTGTGCGCACCCCAGAGGGCACGGAAGGTCTCGCTTCGGGTCGAGAGTTCTCCGACGAGGTCCTGCATGGTGCGGTCGTGGGGGTCGCGGCCCGCCTCGGCACGCATGATGCCGACGCACATCTCGCTGAACAGCTCCCAGTCGGGGTAGAAGTCCCGGGAAACGGGGTCGAGAAACTGGAACCGGGCGAGGTTCGGCAGGCGGCCGCCGTCTCCGATCAGCGGGGAGTAGAAGGCCCGCCCCAAGGCGTTGGTCGCCAGCAGGTTCTGGTACGGATCGCGGACGAAGGCGACGCCCTCGGTGATCGCTTCCAGGGCCCACTGCAGGCTCAGTCGCGCGCTGGCCTGGGTGGCGGCACGTTTCCGGGGCCTGCCGGAGACGGGAATGCCGTCTGCCGCCCGGGCGAGGTCGAAAAGGTGGGCACGTTCGGCGTCGTCGAGGCGGAGGGCGCGGGCAAGGGAATCGAGCACGGACGAGGACGCACCCGCGATCGAACCGCGCTCTAGCTTGGCGTAGTACTCCACGCTGACGTCGGCGAGGAGTGCCACCTCGCTGCGCCGCAGCCCAGCCACGCGCCGATTTCCGCCGGCTACGAGCCCGGCTTCTTCCGGGGTGAGGCGTGCGCGCCGCGACATCAGGAACTCACGCACTTCAGCCCGGTTATCCATGCTTCAAGGATAAATCGGTGCGATTGAACAAGGGGCGCCCTCCCGGTACACCCCTCAACAGTGACTCCCACGCGGAGTGCATCACCTGTTGACTGGATGAAGATCCCCAGCACATGACCCGTCCGCTTCCCCTGCGGGCTAGGAGAGCATATGGACACCACCACCCTCCCGGCGTCGAACCCGGCAGCCATTGACCCGGCAGCTACTGACCCGGCAGCTACTGACCCGGCAGCTACTAAACATCAGAAACGACTGCCGCTCGCCACCCTGGCTGTGCTGGCCGTTATCGGCTTCGTCCTCGTTGCGATGGAGACCATGCCGGCCGGCCTCTTGCCGTCTATCGCCGGCGGAATGGGGACCAGCGAAGGCACCGTCGGACTGTTCGTCAGCGCCTACGCCCTCGGCACGGTGATCATCACGATCCCCGCCATCACCCTCACCCGGGGCATGCGGCGCAAGCCGTTGCTCCTCGGCGCGCTCCTCGGCCTCATCCTGGCCAACAGCGCCACGGCCCTCTCCAGCGACGTGACCCTGTCGCTGGCGTCGCGTTTCGTCGCCGGCGCATTCTCGGGAATCATCTGGGGGATGCTGGCCGCCTACGGCCGGAAGATCAGCCCGCCATCCCGGGCAGGCCTGTCTCTGGCGATCGTCTCGGTAGGGGCGCCCGTCGGATTCGCGCTCGGCACACCGCTGGGGTCTTGGCTCGGAACGGCCTTCGACTGGCGGTGGGCCTTCGCCGGACTCACCGCGGTGGCCATCATCGCCGGTGTATTCATTGCTGTCATCGCCCCCGATGCCGGCGGGCAGCCTGGCACCTCCCGGCTTCCACTGGTCCGGGTGTTCCGCATCCCCGGCATCGCCGTGATCCTGGCCGTCATCTTCACCTGGATGCTGGCCCACAACACCATCTACACCTACATCGCCCCGTACCTGCGGGCCACCGGCACCAGCCTCACCGTCGACGTCGAACTCTTCATCTTCGGGATCTCCTCGATCGCCGGCATCATCATCACCGGAGCCCTCCTCGACAAACACCCCCGCCCGCTCCTGCACGGAAGCGTCGCCCTGTTCATCTCGGCTGCGGTGGTGCTGCTGCTCGGCCACACATCGGCCCCGGCGATCATCGCCGCGACCGTCCTGTGGGGGAGCACCTTCGGCGGGGCCGCCGCCCAGCTCCAAGCCGCCCTGACCACCGCCGGAGGCGCGGACTCCGACGTCGCGAACTCATTCCTGCCGGTGGCGTTCAACCTCGCCATCTTCACCGCCGGCATCCTCGGCGCCGCCCTGCTGACGAGCGATAGCGGCCTCGTGCTGGCGGACGTGATGATCGCCGCCGGCCTGGCCGCGCTCATGCTGACCATCTACGGGCGCCGCAGCGCTTTCCCCGGCCGCCTCTAGCCATGCCGGCGGCCCCGCCGACTCGTCCCGTACACCGCACCGAAAGAAGGAACATCATGACTGACCAACCCAAGCAGATCGGCGGCGGCCGGAAAATGTTCGGTGACTTCGCTCCGAAGCTCGCTGCACTCACCGACGACGTGCTTTTCGAGGACGTTTGGAACCGGCCTGAACTCTCCGCGCGGGACCGCAGCCTCATCACCGTTGCCGTGCTCGCCGCCGGGGGAAACACAGAGCAGCTGGCCTTCCACCTCGGCCGCGCCCTGGAGAACGGCGTGACTCAGGAAGAGCTCATCGAAGCCATCACCCACATCACGCTCTACGCCGGCTGGCCCAAGGGCATGGCTGCGATGGGCGTCGCCAAGCAACTTTTCACCGACAACAACTAAGGAAAATCATGAACATCGAACCCGCCGTGCCCACCTCGAAAAACCCGTCCGCACAATTCGCCGGCGACGTCTGGCTCGACCCGATCGCTCTGCCCCATGAGCCAGGCCAGACGATGGTCGTCGCAACCGTCCGCTTCGCCCCCGGAGCCCGCACCGCCTGGCACTCCCACGAGCACGGCCAATACCTTCGGGTCACCCACGGCGTCGCCCGCTTCGGCGGCCGCGACGGCAAGATCATCGAAGCCCACCCCGGCCAGACGCTTTACACCCCACCCGGCGAGGAGCATTGGCATGCTGCCGCCCCCGGCTGCTTCATGGAACACATCGCCATGCTGCAGAACGGCGAAGACCCCGCCGCCACCACGACCTGGGGTGAGCACATCACCGACGACGAGTACAACGGCAACTAACAGCGCACTGCAGGGCGCAGGCGTATGACAAAGAACTGCAGCCAGGAGGCTCACGGCCAGCGGCCAGCGACACTTAATTGCCGCTCCAGCTGGAGCCACTGGTGGTGCCCTTAGGCGGCCAGATCCCGCCGTCGCCAGCCCAGGTAACCCAGCGCGGCGAGCCCGACGGCGACGGCGGTCAGGCCCAGCAGTGCCGGCACCGCGTCGGTGCCCACCGGCAGCAGCGGGGAGTGCCGGAAAGGGGAGAGGTCCATGAGCCATCCCGGTGCGTTCCAGAGCACCCCGAACTCGCCGAGCGCCACGAAGGCAAGCAGCACGCCACAGACCGCGCCAGCCAGCCGGGGCACCCAGCCAAACACCGCCAGCGCCACGCTGGTCAGCACCCACGCGGCGGGAATCTGCGCGAGCGAGGCGACCGTGGCGCTGCCCACCAGCCCGCTGTCCTGGACGGCGGCTGCCGCGCCGACACCGATCGAGACCCCGGCCAGCACCATCAGCACCGCGACCCCGGCCAGCGCGAATACGTAGTGGCTGCTTGCCCAGCGGCTGCGCGTGGTGGCCGTCCCCAGCAGTGCTTCGGTGTGCCCGGCGGACTCCTCGCTGCGCAGATGGTTCACCGACGCCACCCCGTAGGCCGCGGCGAGCAGGCCCATGATGCTGATCTCGGCGGCCAGGAAGGCGTCCCGCAGCGCCGAGGCGCCGCCGATCAGTTTGATCAGGTCCTGCGCGTTGGGGGAACTGAGCATCTCCGCTACGTTGCTGACCAGCGAGCCGATGACGACGCCGAAGACGACGAACGCCGCGGCCCAGGCCAGCCACACCCTGTGCTGCAGGCGCACGGCCAGAGCCCAGACCCCGGAGAGCGAGCCGACGGCGGGGCCGGGACGCTCGTCGCGGAGCCCCGCGCCCAGGTCCCGGCGTGCCCGGAGCACAAAGGCCGCCGGGATGAGGAGAACGCAGAGTGCGACCGGCAGCGCCAGCACCCACCATCGGTCCCCGGCGAACGCGCGGATCTGCTGGTTCCAGCCGATCGGCGAAAGCCAGGAGAGGAACGATGGGCCCGGTTCGGCAAGGTCTCCGACGGCGCGCAGGCCGTAGGTGACGGCGACGACGCCAACGCTCAAGCCGGTGGCAGCGCGGGCGCTCGCGGTCAGCTGCGCGGCTACGCCGGCCACGGCGCTGAAGGCCATCCCGGTGGCGGCCCAGCCGAGGCCGAAGGCCAGCGACCCGGCGGCCGGCAGGCCGCCGGCGGCGAGGGCGGCGGCGGACAGCAGTCCCACGCCCAGGCTGGCGCCCAGACCGATCATGAGGGCGGCGGCCAGGGCGGCGTCGCGTCCCAGCCGGCCGCCGCCGAGCAGCTCCAGCCGTCCGCCCTCCTCGTCTGCCCGGGTATGCCGGATGATCAGGATGACCATGAGGACCGCGAGGATGGCCGTCATGAACGCGGTGTATTTGATCAGCGAGAGCGCCCCAAGGGAGGCGGGGTCGTAGATGCGACCGAACATAGCCACCATTGACGCGGTGGCATTCACGGCATTGGCGGCTTCGATCCGGCTGCGGACGTCGGGGTAGAGTTCCGCGCCGGCCACCGCCGTCGAGTAGGCAACGACGGCGAATCCCAGCACCCACACCGGCAGCAGCCAGCGGTCCCGGCGCAGCCCCAACCGGACCAGCGTTCCGGTGCCGGCCAGCGTCTCAGGCATTGCCGGATCCCGGCCCGGTGGGCCCCGCAGCCGCGGAACCCACCGCTTCGGCCCCGGTGTCACGCGGGCCCGCCCCGGTCCCGGCGCCAGCGTTAACTGCGCCGTTCCCGGAGCCATAGTGCCGCAGGAACAGGTCCTCCAAGGTCGGCGGCTGGCTGGTCAGCGCCCGCAGCCCGGCCGCGGTAAGGGCCTGCAGGAAAGGGCCCAGCCCTGCGGGATCCACCTGGGCGCTAACCCGGTGGTTGACCACCACCACATCGTGCACGCCGGGCAGCAGTTCCAGCCCCTGGGGCACGGCGGCGACGTCGGCGGTGACGTAGGTTCGGGTCAGGTGGCGCAACTGCTCGAGCGGGCCGGTCTCCACCACCCGACCGGCGCGGATGATGCTCACCCGGTCGGAGAGCGCCTCGGCTTCGCTGAGGATGTGGCTGCTCAGCAGCACGGTGCGCCCCTGTGCCCGGAGTTCGCGGACGCAGCCGCGGAAGGCGTCCTCCATCAGCGGGTCCAGTCCGCTCGTGGGTTCGTCCAGCAGGAACAATTCGGCGTCGGTGGCCAGCGCGGCAACGAGGGCCACCTTCTGCCGGTTGCCCTTGGAATAGGTGCGGGCCTTCTTGGTCGGATCCAGCTCGAAAAGTTCCAGCAGCCGGTCCCGCCGTGCCCGGTCCTGGCCGCCCTGCAGCTTGCCCAGGAGCTCGATCACCTCGCCGCCGGTCAGGTTGGGCCACAGGGCCACGTCGCCGGGAACGTACGCCAGCCTGCGGTGCAGCGTCGAGACGTCGCGCCACGGATCCAGTCCCAGCACCCGGATGGATCCGGCGTTAGACCTCAGCATGCCCAGCAGCAGCCGCAACGTGGTGGACTTGCCGGACCCGTTGGGTCCCAGGAAGCCATGCACTTCGCCGGCGGCCACCTCGAAGTTCAGGCCGTCGAGGGCGGTCACGGCCCCGAACCGCTTTACGACGCCGGTCATCTGCACGACACTGCTCATAGTCAACAAGGTACTCCCGGGCACCGCTCCCGGACCCCTGCGGAAGGTCCTGCTTTCGCGGCCCACGCCCGGGTGGCGCATCGCACCCGGCGCAGGTTAAGGCCCCGGTTACCGGGCGCCCCGCCGCCGTGGTTGCATGGTTGCATGCCTTTCCGCTGGTCCCCCCGGGCAACCCAGACACTTTCCGCGGCCGCCCTGAGCGGGCTGCTGCTGGCCAGCGCGGCCAAACACTTCCGCGATCCGGACTTCTTCACCCCGGTGGTCCCGGAGTTCCTCTGCCGCGACGACTCCGGCGGCTGGCGCAACGGACCCCTCGCCGTGCTGTCCCGGGAGGAGTGGGTGGCGGCGAGCGGTCTGCTGGAGGTCGGCGCCGCCGTCGGACTCCTGATCCCGCCCACCCGCCGTGCGACCGCCGGCTGCGTCACCGGGATGTTCACCGCGTTTCTCGCCGGACACCTTGACGCGCTTCGCAGGGCGTTCGGACCCGGGGGAGCGCCCGCGCAGCGCCGCTTCCACAGCCTGCGGCTGCCGCTGCAGGCGCCGCTCATCGCCTGGGCGTGGAGCCTGACGAAGCCGGTCCCGAAGCGGCGGCGCCGGTGAAGCTCTCACAATCCCCGGCCGTCCGGGTGGGGCTCTCCATCAGCATCGCCACCGGGCTCTACGGGGTGTCCTTCGGGGCGCTGTCCGTCACCTCCGGCCTCGATTTCTGGCAGACCATGGCCCTGAGCCTGCTGCTCTTCAGCGGCGGCTCGCAGTTCGCGTTCATCGGCGTCGTGGCCGGGGGCGGCTCCGGCGTCGCGGCGATGAGCGCCGCCACCCTGCTGGGCATGCGCAACGGCATCTACGGCATGCAGCTCAACGCGCTGCTCCAGCCGCGGGGCTGGCGCCGGTTCGCCGCCGCCCACGTGACCATCGACGAATCGACGGCCACGAGCACCGGCCAGACCGACCCGGCGGAGCAGCGCCGGGGTTTCTGGACGGCGGGGCTGGGCATCTTCGTGCTGTGGAACCTGTTCACCGCGGTTGGGGCGCTGGCTGGCAGCGCCCTTGGCGACCCGAAGCAGTGGGGGCTCGACGGCGCCGCCGTGGCGGCGTTCCTCGGCCTGCTGTGGCCGCGGCTGAAGGGCCGCGAACCCGTCGCGATCGCCGTCGTCTGCGCCCTGGCAACCGTCCTGGCCGTGCCGTTTGTGCCGGCCGGGGTGCCGATCCTGGTCGCCGCGTTCGTGGCGGCGGTGGTCGGCTGGTTCAGTCACGGCCGCAGCGACGAGGGCCTCGAACCCGACGTCGACCCGTATGCCGAGGAGCATGAGGCTGTCCGTCGCTCCGGACACAGCCCGGGGGAGGCCTCATGACGCTCTGGCTCTGGCTCCTGCTGTCCTGCGTGCTGGCGTACGCCTGGAAACTGGTGGGATACCTTGTCCCCGCCAGCCTGCTGCGCAATCCGAGGATGTCCCGGATCGCCGGCACCATGACGATCGGGCTGCTGGCCTCCCTGACCGTCGTGAACACAGTGGCGTCCGGGCAGTCCCTGGCGCTGGACGCGCGGCTCGGTGCCCTGGCCGCGGCCGCCGTCGCCCTGTGGTTGCGGGCGCCGTTCCTGGTGGTGGTCCTGGCTGGCGCCGGCGCGGCGGCCGGGCTGCGGTTGCTCGGCTGGAACTGACGCTCCGCCGTCGGGCGCTCAACGGTCTTTAGCCCCTAGCCGGGCCGGGCGCCCAATGGGAGCATTCGATGATGACCGAAAAAGACGTTCCGAATGCCGCTGCGTCCGGGCCGGGCGATGCGGACGCGGTGACCCCGGAGGCCGCGGGAGCGGATGCCGCCGGGAAGGCGCACCATTCCAAGCCGCATGAGCACTTCGTTTCCCCGGGCGCGGAATCCACTCGGGAACTGCGCGAAATGGCCCGCCGCCGCCGTGAGGCCGAAGAGAAGCTGCAACAGCATTTGCAGGAGGCGCACCACCTGCACGAGGTCAAGGAAAAGCCCGCGGAGGATCAGGGCGGGCACTGACGGGTTCAGTTTCAGGGGTCGGCGGGACGGCGGCAGCCGGACTCCGGCTGCCGCCGCTCATCAGGCGTCGACGGTCACGACAATCTTGCCGCGGGTGTGTCCTTCCATGCTGAGGCGGAAGGCGTCTGCCGACTGCGCCAGCGGGAAGGTCTGCGCCACCTCGACCCGGAGCTTGCGCATATCGACCAGCTCGGCGAGCTCCCGCAGATCGGCGCCCACGGGGTTCACCCACATCCAGGTGCCGCCGTGCTGCTCAACGTCGCTGTCAGCGATGGAGGCGTGCCGGCCGCCGTCGGCCAGCACCGCCAGGGTGGTGTCGAGGTTCCCGCCGACGAAGTCCGCCACGACTTCCACTCCTTCGGGGCGAAGTGCCCGCACCCGGTCCGCGAGTCCATCACCGTAGCTGACGGGTTCGGCGCCGAGGGAGCGCAGGAACTCGTGGTTCTTTTCTGATGCCGTCGCGATCACATGGGCACCCGTCGCCGCGGCGATCTGGATTCCGAGGGACCCGACGCCGCCGGCCCCGCCATGGATCAATACGGTCTCGCCGGCCTTGAGGCCCAGGCGCGTGAGGACCTGATAGGCCGTCAGTCCCGCCAGGGGAAGCCCGGCGGACTCGTTCCACCCCAGCGAGGCGGGCTTGCGGGCGAGGAGGCGTTCCGGGAGGGCGATGTATTCAGCGAAGCTCCCGCCGTGGACATAGTCTTTGCGGCCATAGGCGATGACTTCATCGCCGGGCTGGAAATGCGGCGCGTCGATGCCGACCGATTCCACGACGCCGGCCACATCCCAGCCGGGAATCGCCGGGAACTGCAGGTCCATGACGGCATCCAGGTAGCCGGCCATGATCTTCCAGTCGACCGGATTTACCGAGGCTGCCTTGACCTTGACCAGGACCATGCCCGGCCCGACCTTTGGCATCGGGCGGTCGGCCAACTCGAGGATGTCCGGATTTCCATATTCGCTGTACGTTATCGCCTTCATGCAGGCGTCAACGACTGCTTCCGGGACCCTATTCCGCGTCCGGCCAACGAGTGGGCCAGCTCACCGGGCGGTGCCGAGGCCGGCCAGTTTCAGGATCAGCTGCAGGCCCTCCGGCGTCCCGGGCCAGTGCCGTTCGACGGACTCCGCGCCGGCCCGGGCGACCACGGAGCGCAGCACCAGGGCGACGATCACGACGTCGTCCGCGTAGCCGATCACGGGCAGGAAGTCGGGCACCAGGTCGATCGGCGAGAGAAGGTACGCCAGCAGCAGGGCGAGCCGGACGCGCACGCCCACCGCGACGGTGCGGTCGGCCACCAGCCGCCGGATCAGCCGGAGCAGGTCCGGCAGCAGCCGCAGGGCGTCCTTCATGGTGACAGTTTCGGGGTGCCGCCGCGCGTAGCCCCAGAGCAGCACCAGCAGCGCGGCATACACCAGCAAGAGGCCGCCGAGGACGCCGGCAGCGGTTTCCCATGTCATGGGCTCAACGGTACGTGTTTCCGTAGGTAGAGCCGAAGCCGACGCCGAATGCGGTGCCGTACGCGGTCCCTGGCACCAGCGACTGCGGTGGCAGCGGACGATCGGGCCGTTCTGCGCGGATGGCGTCCTCGACCAGGGCGACCGGACGGCGCCAGGCATCCGAACCGGCCTCCATCGTGTCCACCACGCCGATCAGCATGGCCAGCAGCCGGATCATGTCCGTCATCGAGATGTCGCTGCGCAGCGTGCCCTGGCCCTGGCCGCGGCCCAGCAGGACGGCTACCGATTCGATCAGGTCGCCGGTGATGCCGGTCAGCACCCCGCGGCGGCCGGCCACCGCGCCGAGGAGGTTGGCTTCGTCGCTGGCAACCCCCATCAGCGCGTCGACGACGCGGAACAGGCCCTCCGCCGCGTCCTTGCCGGCCAGGGCCTCTTCGATGACCGGGTTCACCCGCAGTTTCAGCTGCTGGTGCAGCGCGGCAAGCACGAGTTCTTCCTTGTCGGCGAAGTTCCGGAACAGCGTCGCGGGGCCCACCCCGGCCGTGACGGCGATGGTCTGGAGCGGGACTTCGGGGCCGTGCTCACGGAAGCACTGGCGGGCCGCGGCAATGATCTTGTTGACGTTGCGCGCTGCATCCGCACGGAGCGGCCTGCGGTCTACTGCCCGGTTCATTTGCTCAGGGTAGCAACGCGGAGGTGGAGGAAACCTGTTACCGGCGGGTACGCCCAATTGTGACGTGTCGGCCCGCGATTGCGGGCCCGGGCAGGCCGGATCCCGCGTGGCAGACTGGAGCCATGTTGCTTGCATTTTCTGTCGCACCCTCCGGCCGTCCCAGCGGCGCTCCCGCCGGCTCCGAAGCCGACGACGCCTCGGTCCACCATGCCGTCGCCGAGGCGGTGCGGATCGTCCGTGAGTCCGGGCTGCCGAACCACACGGACTCGATGTTCACCACCATCGAGGGCGAATGGGATGAGGTGTTCGACGTCGTGAAGCGCGCCACGGAAGCCGTGGGCCGCTATGGCAGCCGCGTCTCGCTCGTGATCAAGGCCGACATCCGCCCGGGCTACACGGGCGAACTGACCGGGAAACTGGACCGGCTGGAGAAGGCCCTGGGCGAGTAGCCGCTCCGGGCCTGGGCCGGGCGGCCGCCGGCCCTACCCACCGGCGGGGGCAGCTGAAAGACTGGGCCGCATGATCGAGCATCAGCCCACATCCCGCTGGATCGCCGTCGAGGAGTACCTCTCCGGCGTGGTGGTCCGGCCCGATACCTCGCTGCGGCGCGCCAAGGCCGCCTCCCTGGAAGCAGGGATGCCGCCCATCGAGGTCGCCCCGAACGCCGGCAAGCTGCTGAAGCTGCTGGTCCAGCTTTCCGGCGCCCGCCGGGTGCTGGAGATCGGCACGCTGGCCGGGTTCAGCACCATTTGGATGGCACAGGGCCTGCCCGACGGCGGCAGGCTTGTCACCTGCGAATACCTGCCCCGGCACGCCGAGGTGGCGCGCGCCAATCTCGACCAGGCCGGGCTGGGCCACCTCGTGGAAATCCGGGTGGGCACGGCCCTGGACACGCTGCCCGCTCTGGAAAGCGAGGGTGCAGGGCCCTTCGATTTCGTCTTCATCGACGCGGACAAGGAACACAACCCGCAATACCTGGACTGGGCCGTCAGGCTTGGCCGGCCCGGCACCACGGTGGTGATGGACAACGTGGTGTGGGAGGGCGCGGTGCTGGAACCGGCCCTGGATCCCGTCAACGCCCCGGGGATCGTCGCGGCGCTGGAGATGATGGGCGAGGACCCGCGGCTGGACGCCACCGTGATCCAGACGGTGGGATCGAAGGGCTGGGACGGCTTCGCGCTCGCCCTCGTGCGGTAGCACGGGATGGTGCTCGGTGCGGCGTCCCGGTCCGGCGGGCGAGGACCGGGCGAAGTGCTAAGTATGCTTAGATTTACCCAGCGGCGGCTTCGACCGGCCGCTACAGGCACGGACAACACCAGGCGCACATCGCAAAGGACACGGACGAGGCAATGAACGCGACCCAGGAAGCCCGCCCTCCCAAGGCCGTGCGGATCAGCTCCACGACGGGCGAGCTGGCCGGGATATCACCGCTGCTGGACGCCGCCGAGGCGGGCGTCGGGGACGTCCCGGCCCTGCTGGCACTCGCCAAGGACGCGGGGGAGTGCGCCCCGAAGCCCGGGGCGGGCAACACCGCGTTGCTGTGGGAGATCCTCGCGTCGGTCACCGCCGTCGACGTCGCCGCCGGACGGATCCTGGAACCCCACCTCGACGCCGCCGCGATCCTCGCCCAGGCCGCTGCGGCGGATTTCGATGATGCCCCCGCCGATCTCCCCTTCGACGGCACCTGGGGCGTCTTCGCCGCCGAGGCCCCCGGGCTGAAGCTGGAAGCCAAGGACGCCGGCGGCGCCGTCGTGCTGACCGGCTCGAAACCGTGGTGCTCCATCGCCGCGCAGCTCGACCACGCGGTGCTGACCGCGCACCTCGACGGCGGCGGCCGCGCCGCCTTCGCCGTCGACCTGCACGCCGCCGGGGTCGGCTTCGCGGACCCGGAATGGACCAGCCTGGGCCTGCGCGAGGTCCCCAGCGGCACCGTGCACTTCGACGCCGTGCCGGCCATACCGCTCGGCCCGGCCGGCTGGTACTACCAGCGTCCCGGGTTCGCCTGGGGCGGCATGGGGGTCGCCGCCTGCTGGTTCGGCGGCGCCGTCGCCGTGGCCCGCAACTATGTTGAGTCCCTGAAACAAGCGGCCGACGGCGGCCGCGAACCGGACCAGCTCGCCCTCGCCCACCTCGGCGAAATCGACCGCACGCTGACCGGGCTCACCCAGTACCTTGCCCGGACCGCGGCCCGGATCGACGCCGGGGAGCTCTCCGGCGCCGGCGCGTGGAGCGAGGCGCTGCGCGTCCGCGGCAGCGTGGCCGCCGCCGTCGCACGCATTCAGTCGCTGGTCAGCCAAAACCTAGGGCCCGCCCCGCTGGCCTTCGACGCACGCTACGGCAAACGCATGGCCGACCTCTCGCTCTACATCCGGCAGCACCACGCCATGCGCGACGACGCCCAACTCGGCGCCCTGACGTTCAAAGGGGACCACCCATGGTGAGCTTCACGCACAACGACGCCGGGACGCCCGAAGAGGACTGGGCCCGCAGCGGCGCCGCCGCCCTGCCGGAACTCCCGCTCGACGCCGGGGAGCTGGCCGGCAGGGCATTCATCGTCCTGGCCGCCCACCCCGACGACGAATCCCTGGGCGCCGGCGGCCTGATGGCCCGGCTGCACGGGCTCGGCGCGGAGGTGCGGGTGCTGCTGTGCACGGCAGGGGAGGCCTCCCACCCCGATTCGCCCAGCACCACACCCAAACAGCTTGCCGACCTGCGGCTGCGCGAATTCGCCGGCGCCCTCGGGCGGCTCGTCCCGGACGCCGGCTGGCAGTACCTCGGGCTGCCGGACGGGAAGCTCGCGGGCCACCGGTACCAGGTCCTCGCCGCGATCCGCGAGGCCGCGGCTGCCACGGGCCGGCCCGCGGACCGCGTCGTCCTGGTGGCGCCCTACCGGAACGACGGCCATACCGACCACGACGCCCTGGGCTCCGCCGCCGCGGAAGCGGCAGCCGCCTCCGGCTACGGGCTGCTGGAGTACCCGGTCTGGTACTGGCTCTGGGCCGGCCCCGAGGACCCGGCCTGGCAGTCCTGGCTGCGGCTCCCGCTGACCCCGGCCGAGGAGCAGGCCAAGGCGCAGGCCATGGCGGCGCACACCTCGCAGGTCCGGGCGCTCTCGGACCAGCCGGGGGACGAAGTGCTGCTCCCGTCGGCCTTCCTGCAGCATTTTTCCCGGCACTGGGAGACCTTCGCCTGGCAACGGCCCGGCACTCCGGCTGTCCCACCGGCCAGCACGGCGGCACACGCCGCAGTCGCGCCCTCCGCCTACGCCGCGGCGGACGCGGAGGGCCTCTTTGACACTGTCCACGCCCGGAGCGAGGACCCCTGGGAGTACACCACCAGCTGGTACGAACACCGCAAGCGCGCGCTGACGCTCGCGGCGCTCCCCGGCCGGAGCTACTCCGCCGGCCTTGAAATCGGCTGCTCGATCGGCACCCTCAGCGTCGAACTCGCTGAACGCTGCGGCAGCTTCCTGGCCGTCGACGCGAGCAGCGCGGCACTGGCCCACGCTGCCCGGCGGCTCGCGCACCTGCCGGCCGCGCGGACCCGCCACCTGACGGTGCCGCAGGACTGGCCGGAGGGCGCGTTTGATCTGATCGTGGTGTCGGAGGTGGGCTACTACCTCTCGCCGGAGGAGCTGGCGGCCCTGTTCGAACGGGTCGAGGCCACGCTGCTGCCCGGCGGCACCCTGGCGCTCTGCCACTGGCGGCACCCGATCGAGGGCTGGGAGCTCGACGGCGACACCGTCCACGCAGCAGCCCGCAGGCAACTTCGCTGGGCCGACGCCGGCCTCTACCGGGAGCGCGACTTCGTGCTGGAAATCTTCCGCGCCCCGGAGCCGCTCGCGTGAGCAACGTGGCGGCCCCGGCCGGGCCCCCGCAACGACGCCCCGGCATCGACGCCGTCGCCGTCGTGATGCCGGCCCACAACGAGGACCAGCACCTGGACCGGGCGCTGCGGGCAGTGCAGCGCGCCGCCGACGAGCTGCAGCGGCAGCGGCCCGGCGTCGCCGTCCGGGTGACAGTGGTCCTGGACAGCTGCACCGACCGCTCCGCCGAGATCACCGCAGGTTACGTCGACGCCGACCCGCGCTTCGGCGCGCTCGACGTCCGGCTGCGCAGCGCCGGCGCGAGCCGGGCGGCAGGCGTCCGCGCCGCCGTGCTCGGCCCGCAACGGCGCGCCCCCGGCCAGCGTTCCGAACCGCGGCCCTGGCCGGGACGGACCTGGCTGGCCAACACCGACGCCGATTCGCAGGTCCCGGTGAACTGGCTGGTGCGGCAGCTCGAATTCGCCGAAGCCGGTGCCGACGCGGTGCTCGGCTCGGTGGAACCGGACCCGGTCGGGATGGACCCGGAACTGCTGCGCCGCTGGCTGGACCGCCACCCCTTCGAGGAAAACCACCCGCACATCTACGGCGCCAACTTCGGCGTCCGGGCCTCGGCCTACCTGGCCGCGGGCGGGTTCTCGCACCTGGAAACGCACGAGGACCGCACCCTGGTCCAGAGCCTGCGCAGCCTCGCCTTCACCGTCCTCGCAACGGACAGCATGCGGGTGCTGACCTCCGGCCGGACCCACGCACGGGCGCCCCACGGCTTCGGGACGTACCTGCGTTCGCTGGGACGGCAGCGGCCGCCTGCCGCCACTGGCAGCTGAGGGCGGGCCCGGCAACCGAAGCCGTTCCGGGGCAGCGCAGCCGCGCGCCGGCGCCCGGTGACCTTTGGCCCTAACCAGGGGTGCCGCGCCGGAGCATCCTCGGAGGCATGATGCACCTGGGCAGTGCCGGCGTTAGGTGCTGCGCATGACGGGCGGCGGACGGTGAACCCTGCCGCGGCCGGGCCGCTGCCCGGGATCTCCGGACTGAGCTCGGCGGAGGCTGCCCTGAGGCTGGAGCGTGCCGGGGCAAACCGGCTGCCCGAGGTCCGTGCCGTGCCGGGCTGGCGGCGGCTGCTGGCAGAACTGACCCACTTTTTTGCCGTCATGCTCTGGGTGGCGGCCGCCCTCGCCTTTGTCGCCGGCATGCCGCAACTGGGCATCGCCATCATCGTCGTGATCGTGGTGAACGGGGTATTCGCCTACATCCAGCAGGAGCGCGCCCAGCACGCGGCCGCCAAGCTGCGCGAATTGTTGCCCGCCATGGTCTCGGTGCGCCGGGACAATCGCATCGTCAAAGTGCACACCACCGAGCTGGTGCCCGGAGACGCCGTCGTGCTGGTTGCCGGCGATCGGGTGCCGGCGGATCTCCGCCTGGCCCTGGCTGCGGGCTGCACGGTGGACGAATCGATGCTCACCGGCGAAAGCGAAGCGGTCAGCAAGGCCGCGGGGGACACCGTGTTCGGTGGAACCTTCCTGGTCATCGGCACGGCCGAAGGGGTGGTGGCCAGCACCGGGGGACAGACACGGCTCGCCGAGATCGCGTCACTGACCGGCAAGGTCGAGGCGCCGCCGAGCCCGCTGGCCCTGGAACTGCAGCGGATTGTCAGGATTGTCGCCGGCGTGGCCCTGGGCATCGGCGCCTTGTTCTTCATCCTCTCGCTGCTGGTGGGCATCTCCTGGCGCGATGCGTTCCTCTTCGCGATCGGCGTGGCGGTGGCGCTGGTGCCCGAGGGCCTGCTCCCCACCGTCACCCTCTCGCTCGCCATCGGAGCCCAGCGGATGGCCGCGCGCAAGGCCCTGGTGCGGAACCTGCAGGCGGTCGAGACGCTTGGCTCCACCACGTTCATCTGCACGGACAAGACCGGAACCCTCACCCAGAACCGGATGAACGCCGTCGAGGTCTGGACACCCTCCGGGCTGCTCGGCGTCACCGGGAACGGCTACGCGCCGGAAGCCGAGGTCACGGGGGAGGGTGGCGCGGACGCCGGAGCGGCGGCGTTCCAGGCGGGGCAGCGGCTCAGCGCCGCCGCCCGTGCCGCCTCGGTGGGCCGGGCGGTGCCGCACGACGGGCAGTGGATCGCCGAGGGAGATCCGATGGAGGCCGCCATCGACGCGCTGGCCACGCGGCTGGCCGGCCCCGGCGGCGGGCCGGCGGAGCCAACGCCGTCGCACCGCTTCGCCTTCGATCCGCGACGGCTGCGCGAGTCCGCCATCGTCGGTACGACGCTGTTCGTCAAGGGGGCCCCGGAGTCCGTGATCCCCTTGTGCCGGGGCGACGGCGACAGTGAGGGCGACGGCGACGTGGACGGCGCCGGCGGCGCCGACCGTGCCCTGCAGATGGTGGACCAGATGGCCTCGCACGGGCTCAGGGTCCTCGCGGTCGCGCAGCGGAGCCTGCCCGGACCGGTGCGGGACGGCACGACGGCGGACGAAGTGGAGAGCGGGCTGACGCTGCTGGGCCTGATCGGCCTGCACGATCCGCCCCGCGCCGAGGTCCGGCTCTCGCTGCAGGCGGCCCGCGACGCTGGCATCAAGGTGGGTATGGTCACCGGCGACCACGCCTTCACGGCCGCCGCCATTGCCCGGGAAACCGGCCTGATCGGCTCCCCGGAGCTGGTGCTGGAGGGCCACAACCTGCCGGAGGATGACGAGGTCCTGGCCGCGTTGCTGGACCGCGACGGCGTCGTGGTCAGCCGGGTAACGCCGGAACAAAAGCTCCGGGTGGCCCGGCTGCTGCAGCACCGCGGCCACGTGCTGGCCATGACCGGTGACGGCGTCAACGACGGGCCTGCGCTGCAGCAGGCGGACATCGGCGTCGCGATGGGCCTCAGCGGCACGGATGTGGCCCGCGAGGCGGCGGACCTGGTGCTGCTCGACGACGACTTTGCGACGATCATCGCGGCCGTGGAGCAGGGCCGCGCCACCTACGCGAATATCCGCCGTTTCCTGACGTACCACCTCACGGACAACGTCGCCGAGCTGACGCCGTTCGTGTTCTGGGCCCTGTCCGGTGGCCGGTTCCCGCTGGCCCTGAGCGTGCTTCAGATCCTCGCCCTGGACATCGGCACCGACCTGCTGCCGGCCCTGGCCCTCGGCAGCGAAGCGCCCAGCAAAGGGGCCCTGAAACGTCCGCCGGAGCGCCGGCACCTGATGGACCGGGCCCTGATGTTCCGGGTCTTCGGCCTGCTGGGCCCGGTAGAGGCGCTGATGGAGATGACCGCTTACACCGCCGTTCTCTTCGGAGCCGGCTGGAGCCCCGGAGCCGCACTGCCGCCGTCGGACGCGCTGATGGCGGCCTCCGGCGCCGCGTTCACCACCGTGGTCCTGGCCCAGCTCGCCAACGCCTTCGCCTGCCGCAGCGCCACCTCCCCGCCCTGGCAGCTGGGCTGGTTCACCAACCGGCTGCTGCTCTGGGCCGTGCTGGCGGAGCTGGGGCTGCTCTCCGTCTTCCTGTTCCTTGGCCCTGTCGCCGGCCTGCTGGGACATGCCCCGCCGACACCCGGCGGGCTGGCCGTGGCCCTCGCCGCCATTCCGGCGGTCTTGGTCGCGGACTGGCTCTACAAGCTGGCCCGGCACGGCACGTCCGGGCGGCCCGCCCAACGCGCCGGCTAAGAGGTCCAAAGCCTCTGACCCCACACCGCCCCGGGCCGCAGGATCGGACCATGGATGGACAAACGCCCAAAGGAGCGCCGGCATGCCCGAGCACGTGAAGTGGTTTGAAGAAATTGGCATGGGGGACGTCCCGCAGGTCGGCGGCAAGAATGCCTCCCTGGGCGAGCTCATCCAGTCCCTCAAGGCCCGGGGCGTACGGGTTCCCGACGGCTTCGCCACCACCGCCGCGGCCTACCGGACCTTCGTCGCGGCGAACGGGATCGAACCGGCGATGCGCTCGCGGATCCTGGCCTACCGCTCCGGGGACGCGACGCTCCGCGAGACCGGGGAAGCCATCCGGGAGCTGTTCCTGGCCAGCGATTTCCCGCCGGACATCGCCGACTCCATCCGCTCGCACTACCGCGATCTGGGCCAGCGCGCCGGCCTGGAGCGGCTGTCGGTCGCGGTCCGCAGCAGCGCCACGGCCGAGGACCTTCCCGATGCCAGCTTCGCCGGCCAGCAGGAAACCTTCCTGAACGTCACCGGCGACCGGGAACTGATGGACGCCTGCCGGCGGTGCTACGCCTCGCTGTTCACGGACCGGGCCATCAGCTACCGGGAAGTCAAGGGCTTCGACCACCTCGACGTCGCACTCTCGATCGGGGTCCAGCGGATGGTGCGCTCCGACGTCGGCGCCTCCGGAGTGATGTTCTCGATCGATACAGACTCCGGGTTCCCGCGGGCTGCCGTGATCAGCGCCGCCTGGGGTCTCGGCGAGACGGTGGTGCAGGGCACGATCAACCCGGACAAGTACCTCGTCTTCAAGCCGCTCCTGAGCGAGGCCGCGGCGGCGGAAGGACCGGCGGAAGGACCGGCGGAAGGGCTGGCGGAAAGGCCCAGCCCGATCATCGAAAAGACCCTCGGCTCCAAGGCGCAGAAGATGGTCTACAGCCGCGGCGGCCACGCCCGCACCCGCACCGTCGACACCTCGGAAGCGGAACGCCGGTCCTTCGTCCTGGCCGACGCCGAGATCCTCACCCTGGCCCGCTGGGCCGTGAGCGTCGAGGAGCACTACCGCCGGCCGATGGACATGGAATGGGCCCGGGACGGCGTGACGGGCGAGCTCTTCATGGTCCAGGCCCGGCCGGAGACGGTGCAGTCGCAAAAGACCGGTTCCCGCTTCACGCTCCACCACCTGCTGGAAACCGGTGCGGTGCTGGTGACCGGGGCGGCCATCGGCGACTCGATCGCGCAGGGGACGGCGTGCGTGATCAGGAGCGCCGCTGACATCGACAAGTTCCGGGACGGCGCCATCCTGGTCACCGAAATGACCGACCCGGACTGGGTGCCCATCATGAAGCGCGCCGCCGGGATCGTCACCGACCACGGCGGCCCCACCAGCCACGCGGCCATCGTGAGCCGGGAACTGGGGGTGCCCGCCGTCGTCGGGACCGGCAACGCCACCAGTGTCCTGGCCGAGGATCAGGCCGTGACCCTGTCCTGCGCCGAAGGGGATACGGGCCGCGTCTATGCCGGCAGCCTCGCGTTCGAAACCGAGGACGTGGATCTGGGCGAGCTGCCGGCGACGCGCACCAAAGTCATGGTGAACATCGCCAGCCCCGCGGCCGCCTTCCAGTGGTGGCGGCTGCCCGCGGACGGCGTCGGGCTGGCCCGGATGGAGTTCATCATCAGCGCCCTGATCCGGGTCCATCCGATGGCGCTGGTCCACCCGGAACGGGTCGCGGACCCGCAGGAAGCAGCGCAGATCCGGGAACTGACGCGCGGCTACGCCGATCCAGGCGACTACTTCGTGGACGCCCTGGCGCTGGGCATCGCGAAGATCGCCGCGCCCTACCATCCGAACCCGGTGATCGTGAGGCTCAGCGATTTCAAGACCAACGAGTACGCGCACCTGATCGGCGGCGCCTCCTTCGAGGAGGCCGAGGAGAACCCGATGCTCGGCTTCCGGGGTGCCTCGCGCTACTACGACGACCGGTACCGGGAAGGCTTCGCGCTCGAATGCCGGGCGCTGAAACGGGTCCGGGAGCGGATCGGCTTCAGCAACATCATCGTCATGGTCCCGTTCTGCCGGACACCGCAGGAGGCGGACAAGGTGCTGGCGGTGATGGCTGAGAACGGGCTGGTCCGCGGCGAGCACGGCCTACAGGTCTACATGATGTGCGAGATCCCCTCCAACGTGGTCCTGGCTGAAAAATTCGCCACCCGCTTCGACGGCTTCTCGATCGGCTCGAACGACCTCACCCAGCTGGTCCTCGGCGTGGACCGGGACTCGGCGCAGCTGGCGGCGCTGTTCGACGAGCGCGACGAGGCCGTCATGGCGATGATCAGCGAGGCGATCCGGAAGGCGCACGCGGCAGGGATCAAGATCGGTATCTGCGGCCAGGGCCCCAGCAACCACCCGGAGTTCGCGGCGTTCCTGGTTGGCGAGGGCATCGATTCGATCTCGCTGAACCCGGACAGCTACCTCAGGACCGTCCCGCGGATCGCGGAAGCCGAGAAGCTGGCGTCCGCGGGCTAGGCCGGCCGGCCGGCCTGCCCGGCCGCGGGGTCCGCGTCCCGGAGCCCAGCGCCCGGAGCGCGTTCAGGATCGTGGCGAGGTCCACCACCTCCTGGGAGAGGGCGCCGGCGATCGCCGGAACGTAGCCCGCGGCTGCAGCCAGCATCAGCGCCACGCTCAGCGCGATGCCGATCCAGATGCTCTGCAGCGCCACCTTCACGGTGCGCTGGCCGATCCGCACGGCCGAGGCCACCTTGGACAGGTCGTCCAGGATGATCACGACGTCGGCGGACTCGCCGGCCGCCGTCGAACCCCGCGCGCCCATCGCGATCCCGACGTCGGCGACGGCCAGGACGGGGGCGTCGTTGACGCCGTCGCCCACCATCATGACCGGACGGCGGGGCAGAGAGCGCACGGCCTCCACCTTGTCCGGCGGCAGGCACTCGGCGCGGACATCGGTCAGCCCGGCCTCTGCCGCGATGTGCTCGGCGGTGGCGAGGGCGTCGCCGGTGAGCATGACCGTCCGGGTGGCGCCGAGTTCCCGGAGTTCGGCCACGGTGCGGCGGGTTTCCCCGCGGATCGGGTCGCTCATCACCAGGGCCCCGGCGAACTCCCCGGCCACACCCACGTAGATGGCGAGCTCACCGCTGGCCAGCTCGGTTTCGACGACACCGGCGGCCGATTCCGACACGAAATTTGGCTTGCCGACGACGACGTCCCGGCCGTCGAAGCGCGCCCGGACGCCGTGCGTGGCGAATTCGGTGGCCTCCGTGGCGGACTCGAAAACCAAGCCACGGGACCGTGCCGCGTCCATCACCGAGGCGGCGAGCACGTGGGAAGAATATTGCTCGGCGGAGGCCGCGAGCCCGAGGACCCGGTCCTCGGTGAAGGACCCCGCGGTCCGGATGCCCACCAGGGAGGGGCGGCCGTAGGTAAGGGTGCCGGTCTTGTCGAAGGCCACCGTTTTGATCCGGCTCAGCTGCTCGAGAACCCCGGCGTACTTGACGATGATGCCGCCACGCGCGGCACGGCTCATGCCGCCCAGGAACGCCACGGGGGCGGCGATCAGCAGGGGACACGGCGTGGCCACCACCAGCACCTCCGCGAATCGGACCGGGCTGCCGCTGACGATCCAGCCGATCGCCCCGAGAACGTAGGCGAGGGCGGTGAACGGGACGGCGTAGCGGTCGGCCAGGCGGACCATGGGTGACTTGCTGTCGGCCGCTTCTTTCACCAGCGCGACGATGCGGCTGTACTGCGAGTCCTCCATCAGCGCCGTGACCTGCATCCGGATGGCCGCTTGGCCGTTCAACGACCCGCTCATCAGGCCCTCGCCGGCGGCACGCTCCACCGGCAGGCTCTCCCCGGTCAGCGAGGATTCATCAAACGTTCCGGACTCGGAAAGCAGCAGCCCGTCCAGCGGCACCACTTCGCCGGGCCGCACCAGCAGGATGTCGCCGACTTCGACGTCGGTGGCCGCCACGTCCTCATGCTGGCTGTCGGTTTCGGCGGCGTGGCTTCCGGCGGCACCGCCGTTGCGTTCCCGGTGGGCTGTCTGCGGGACGCGCTCCAGCAGGGACGTCAGTTCCTTCTTGGCACGGCCGGCGGCGTAGTCCTCAAGGGCGGTGCCGCCGGCCATCATGAGCACGATGATCATCGAGGCGACGAATTCGCCCACCAGTACGGTGCTGACAATGGCGGTTACGGCCAGGATGTCGATGCCCCACTGGCCGCCGACCAGGCGGCGGACCATGCCGACGGCGAGGTAGGCCGCCACAGTCAGCGCATAGATGCTGGCGGCGATCCGCGCGATAGCTTCCTGGCCGGAGGCAAGCAGCAGTATCACCGCCAGGAGGGCGGCGACCGTGCCCGTGACAAGCGGATACCGGAGCGCAATTTTCACGGTTGTCCCGCCTCGTTCCTCGCGCAAGACCCGGCGTCTGCGCCTACTTGCATCCTACTGCGCGGCCCTCCCCTCCCGGGCTCCCGGCCGGGCGGACACCTGGGGGTTCGTCGGGCCTTTCAGCCCTACCCCGCTGGGGCCTGTGGTGCCATGGTGAGGCATGTGGTCGATCTTCGCCGGGCGCCGGCGCCGGGTCCTTGCGCTGGTGGCTGCGGTGCTGCTGGTGGTCGGCGCGGTGGTGACGGCAGTTGTGCTCTCCGGGGGACCCCCTGCCGCCGCTCCGTCGACGGCCCCGGCCACCGGCGCGGCGTCGGCTTCCGTTACCTCTTCGCCGACGCGCACTGCGCCGGGCACCCCCTCACCCGCTGCGACGCCAAGCCGGCCGCCCCTGCCGCCGTCGAGCGCCGCTCCGATCCCTCCGCCGGCCACGACGGCGCCCGTGACCCAGACGCCGCCCCCGCCGCCCCCGCCGCCCCCGGCACCCGCGGCCCCGTTCCCCGCGGCGCTCCGGGGCGCCGACGTCGAGGTCATCCCCGGCGCGGGCCCCGTGGTTGCCCTGACTTTCGACGCCGGGGCCAATTCGGCGGGCCTGCCCAGCATTCTGCGCACCCTCGGCGCCGCCGGAGTGCGGGCAACGTTCTTCCTGACGGGCAACTGGGCCAGCGCCAACCCCGCGGGCGTTGCCTCGATCGTGGCCGCCGGCCACCGGGTGGGCAACCACTCGATGACGCATCCGGGGTTCACCTCCCTCACCGACGCCCAGATCGCCCAGCAGCTCGCCGGCGCGCAGGCCGCTATCACGGCCGGAGGCGCGGATTCCCGGCCGCTTTTCCGCTTCCCGTTCGGCGAGCGGGACGCACGGACCATCGCCGCCGTGAACGCGCGGGGCTACCTGCCGGTGCGCTGGACGGTCGACACCCTCGGCTGGAAGGGCACCAGCGGCGGCGTTACGGTCCAGATCGTCGCCGACCGGGCGCTCGCCGGCCTGCAGCCGGGGGAGATCGTCCTGATGCACATCGGCTCCAACCCCGACGACGGCACCACCCTGGACGCCGACGCGCTGCCGCAACTCATCAACCGGATCCGCCAGGCCGGTTACGGCTTCACGACCCTGGACGCGCTCCTCGGCTGACCGCCCGTAA
Source organism: Arthrobacter sp. YAF16 (assembly GCF_052113385.1). Lineage (NCBI taxonomy): Bacteria > Bacillati > Actinomycetota > Actinomycetes > Micrococcales > Micrococcaceae > Arthrobacter > Arthrobacter sp. YAF16. Next base: position 151,701 of record NZ_JBFRDC010000002.1, on the reverse strand, counting down.
CCGGGCCGACCGCCACTGTTCCCCGACGGGGATGACTGCTACGAATAACGCATGACGGAGTCGCCCACAGTTGCAGCTGCCCTGGCACCCGTCGACGCGGTGGTCTTTGAACTGGACGGCGTGGTGCTTGATACCGCGGAACTCCGTGCCGCTGCCTGGAAGCGGCTCCTCGATGACGTCTTCCGGGACCCCCGGTTGCCGTCGCGCGCCCGCCGGGACCCGATTGCCGACGCCGACTACACCCTTTACATCGAAGGCAGGACGCCCGCCGAGGCTGCCTCGGCGTTCCTGGCCTCGCGCGGCGTCTCGCTTACGCGGGGTTCGCCGGCGGATGGTCCGGGCGACTGGACGGCATTCGGACTCGGGAAACGCCAGGACGAACTCTTCGGCCAACTGCTGCGCGGCCAGCCGCCCCGGGCCTTCCCCGGCACCCTGGCCCTGCTGGAACGGCTCCGGGCCGGCCGGATTCCGGTGCTGCTGGCCACGTCGGCGCCCAACGCGGGCGCGCTGCTCGCCACCGTCGGCCTGGAAGGCTTCTTCGACCATGTCGCGGACGGCCAGGCGGCGCTGCGGCAGGCCATCCCCGGCAAGCCGTCGCCGGCCCTGGCCCTCGAAGCGGTGCGGCGGCTGGACATCCCGCCCGGCCGGGCCATGGTCATCGAAGCGGCCGTCGCCGGGGTCGAAGCGGGCCGCCGCGGCGGCTTCGGGCTCGTCGTCGGGATCGACCGGACCGGCCGGCGGGCCGAACTGGAAACCGCCGGCGCCGACATCGTGGTCGAAGACGTCAGCGAACTGGACATCGGCCTGGTCATCACGCACCCCTGGATGCTGGTCTACGAGGGTTTCGACCCGGCCCACGAAGGGCACCGGGAGGCGCTGACCACGCTGGGCAACGGCTACATGGCCACCCGGGGTGCGGCGCCGGAGCACCGCGGCGGTGAGATCCACTACCGCGGGAGCTACCTGGCAGGGGTCTACAACCGGCTGGCCAGCGTCGTGGAGGGCCAGAAGACGGTGGACGAGCACATGGTGAACATTCCGGACTGGCTGCACCTGGACCTGCGGATCGAGGGCGGCGCTTGGTGGTCGGAGGGAGGCCTGGTGCTCAAGCAGGAGCGCCGCACCCTGGACCTTAAACGCGCGCTGCTCACCCGGGAGGCGCTGCTGGAGGACGACGCCGGCCGGCGGCTGAGGCTGGTGCAGCGCCGCCTTGTGTCGATGGCGGAGCCGCACCTAGCCGCGCTGGAGACGGTGCTGACCGCGGACGGCTGGAGCGGCAGCATCAGCGTCCGCAGCGGCTGCGACACGGACGTGACCAACTCCAACGTCCCGGAGGACGCTCAGCTGTCCAACCGGCACCTGACGGCGGTGCAGGTGACGGAATCCGCCGGTGGGCAGTCCGCCGGTGGGCGGACCGCCGGAGGGCGGAGCGCCGGTGGGCAGACCGCCGGGGGGCACACCGCCCGCGGGCAGAGTACTGCCCGACGGGGCGCCGTCGTGCTGAACGTCCAGGTGCAAACCAGCCAGAGCCGGGTCGGCATCGCCCTGGCGGTCCGCACCGAGGTGTCAGGGCCGGCTAACTCCGCCTTCGAGCAGCTTGGCGGCCTGTACGCGCACCGCTTCGAGGTGGCGGCCGCGGACGGGACAGCGGTGACGGTGACCAAGACGGTGGGGGTCGCCAGCTCCCGGGACCACGCGGTTTCCTCTCCGCTGACCGGGGCGGAGGCGGTGCTGGCGCGCGCGGGCGGCTTCGAGGCGCTGCTGGCGGACCATGAGAAGGCCTGGTCCCTGCTGCTGGCTCCGTTCATCATCGAATCCGACGCCCCGTCGCAGGCGCAGCTGATCCTGAACCTGCACGTGTTCCACCTGCTGCAGACACTGACGACCCACACCGCCGAGCTGGACGCGGGCGTGCCGGCCCGCGGACTGCACGGAGAGGGCTACCGCGGGCATGTCTTCTGGGACGAACTGTTTGTCCTGCCGGTGCTGAACTCCCGGCTGCCCTCGCTCGCGCGGGAGCTCATCGACTACCGCTGGCGCCGTCTCGGCACGGCCCGGGATGCGGCGCGGGCGGCCGGGCTGCGGGGCGCGCTGTTCCCTTGGCAGAGCGGCAGCGACGGCACCGAGCAGACGCCCAAGCTGCTCTTCAACAAGCTGTCCGGGCACTGGATGCCGGACTACTCGCACCTCCAGCGCCACGTGGGCCTGGCCGTGGCCTACAACGCCTGGCAGTACTTCGAGGCCACCCAGGACCGCGGCTGGCTGACCCAGCACGGCGCGGAACTCATTGTCGACGTCGCCCGCCTGTTCGCCTCGATGGCGGACTACGACGCCATCGAGGACCGGTTCCATCTCAGGGGTGTGATGGGGCCGGATGAGTACCACACCGGCACCCAGGGCAACCCGGGCGGAGGCCTCGATGACAACGCCTACACCAACATCATGGCCGCGTGGGTGTTCGACCAGGCGGAGTGGATTATGCGCTCCGTCCAGGGGTTCGACATGGAGGACCTCCGGGCCAGGCTCGGCATTACGGCAGCGGAAATCGCTGGCTGGGAGCGGCTGAGCCGGCGCATGTTCGTGCCCTTCCACGGGGACGGCATCATCAGCCAGTTCGCCGGCTATGGCGCGCTCCGGGAACTGGACTGGACCCACTACCGCCGCAGCTACCGCAACATTGAACGGCTGGACCTGATCCTGGAAGCCGAAGGGGACAGCACCAACCACTACCGGCTGGCCAAGCAGGCCGACGTCCTGATGCTGCTCTACGTCCTGGGCGAGGACCAGCTCGTGGGATTCCTCGGCCGGATGGGCTACAACGTCACCGCCGCCCAGATGGCCGCGACCGTGGACTTCTACCTGGCCCGGACCGCGCACGGCTCCACACTCAGCCGGGTGGCGCACGCCTCGGTCCTCGCGCAACGGGATCCTGAGCGGGCGTGGGCCACGTTCCGCGAAGCCTTGGACGCGGACCTGGACGATACCCAGGGCGGGACCACGAGCTCGGGCATCCACCTGGGCGCCATGGCCGGCTCGATCGACGTCGTCCAGCGCAGCTTCGCTGGACTGCGGATCACCCGGGACGCCCTCGACTTCACGCCCAGGCTCCCGGCTGAACTGCGCCGGGTCGAGTTCCAGGTCCGCTACCGCGACCAGCTGCTGGCGGTGCATCTGGAAACGGACCGGCTCATGGTCTCCGCCGCCCCCGGGGACGCCGCCCCCGTGCTGGTCCGGGTTGGCCCCCGGAAGGTGCTGCTGCGGGCCGGCGAACAGCATGAATTCCTCCGCGCCGATTCCGCACCCAACTAGCTGGCAGTTGTTGTCGTTTTGAGCCCTCAAAACGACAACAACTGCGAGCCAGTTGGGCGGGGCCTGCTTCAGGAGGCCACGCGGATGACGGCGGCGCCGGTCACCCGGTCCCCGGCGAGGTCCCGCAGCGCCTGGTCTGCGGCGTCGAAGGGGTAGGCCACCGTGGTGGGGCGCAGCGGAATCTCGGCGGCGAGCCGGAAGAACTCCTCGCCGTCGGCCCTGGTGTTGGCGGTGACGCTGCGCAGTTGGCGCTCCTGGAACAGCTCGGCGGCGTAGTGCAGCGGCGGAATGTCGCTGAGGTGGATGCCTGCGACGGCGAGGGTTCCGCCACGGTCGAGGGCACGCAGCGCCGGCGGCACGAGGGTCCCGGCGGGAGCGAAGAGGATGGCGGAGTCGAGGGGGTCCGGGGGCTCATCCTCGGCTCCGCCGGCGAAGGTGGCGCCGAGGTCCAGGGCGAGGCGGCGGGCTTCGGGAGACCGCGTCATGACGTAGACCCGGGCCCCCTGGTAGAGCGCAATCTGTGCGGCGAGGTGGGCCGAGGCGCCGAAGCCGTAAATGCCCAGCCGGCCGCCGATCGGCAGTTCCGCCCGGCTCAGGGCGCGGAAGCCGATGATGCCCGCGCACAGCAGCGGAGCCGCCTCCTCATCCGGGAAGATTTCGGGCACCCGGTAGGCGAAGTCCTCGGCGACGGTGATGAGTTCGGCGTAGCCGCCGTCGCGGTCCCAGCCCGTAAAGGTGGGGGACAGGCACAGGTTTTCCTGCCCGCGCAGGCAGAACCGGCAGGACCGGCAGGTGCCGCCGAGCCAGGCCACCCCCACCCGCTCGCCCGGGCGGAACCGGTCCGCGCCCGGGCCGGCGCCGATCACCTCGCCGATCACTTCGTGCCCGGGAACGACGCCGGCCCGTCTGGGGGCCAGCTCGCCTTCGGCCAGGTGCAAGTCCGTGCGGCACACCCCGCACACCCGCACGCGCAAAAGGACTTCCCCGTGGCCGGGGCTGGGGTCCGGCCGCTCGCCGGATACCAGCGGACCCGTCGCGATTGGTCCGGGCTGCGCAACCCACCAGGCTCGCACAGGGCCTCCTTTTCTGGCTCATCTTCCTGACCCGGGCTGCGGCGGCCGTGATCCCGGGGTCGGAATCAGCGCGTGATCATGACGTTGCAGGCCGCCTTGTGCAGCACCGCGGAGACGGTGTTGCCAATGCCTCCGCCGCGGTTGTGGGTGCCCAGCACCAGCACATCCGCATCTTCGGCTGCCTCCACGAATTCCTTGGCCGCCGCCCGGCCCTCCTTCAGCGTGCCGGAGAGTGCCAGCCCGGGGGCGAGTCTCCCTGCTTCGCCGAGGGAGTACTCCAGCAGTTCCGCGCCGTGGAGCGGGGCGTGGCGGCCGTGCTCCGCCAGGTCGCCGCCATGGTCCGGATCAACATGGATCAGCTGCAACTCGGCGCCCATTGCGACGGCGAGGCGGGCGGCGTCGGCCAGCACCGCCGAGCTGTGGGCCGCGGCATCGACGCCGACGACGACGGGCCTGCCGGGCAGGTGCGGACGGCGGACCACCATCAGCGGGCACGGGGCGGCGCCGGCCAGCTCCAGGCAGACCGAGCCGGCGAGGTGGCCGAGCACGCCGCCTATACCCCGGCTACCCACCACAAGGAGGGAGGCGTCCGCGGCGGCGCGGCGCAGGACCTGTGCGGGCAGTCCGGCCTCCATGACACCGTCGACGGCGAGCCCGGGGTCAACGCCGTGGGCCAGCCCCACGCCCTCGGCGAGGATGGTCTCGGCGGAATGCCGGAGGCCGCTGCCGGCCACGCCTTTGACGGGTCCCAGGTCCTTGGTGAACATCGGCCAGACCCAGGCGTGGACCACCCGCAGGGGGACTCCCCGGAGGGCGGCGTGGTCGGCGGCCCAGCGGACAGCGAGTTGAGAGGATTCGGAGCCGTCGTAGCCCACGGCGACGGCGGCGGGCCGGGGACCTGCTGCGGGTGCCGGCATGGATCCTCCCGGGTAGGCGGACGTAGCACTCCCCAGCGGTGCGTCCCCCAGTACTACCGGTGCGGGGAACGGGACGGCTAGGGGCTTTAGTCCCCCGCCCGTTCGGGGCCGCTATGTTCTTCCCGCAGCTCCCGTCCGCGGCGGATGTCCTCTTCCTCCTTGGCCTGCAGCTTGTCGCTCTTCTTCGTGTCGCGCGGCGGCAGCTGGATGGCTTCCTCGGCCTCGATGCCGGCCTGGAGCTGGCGGCCGCGTTCGGTTTCGGCGTCGAACTCGGCGCCGAAGAGCAGCGACATGTTCAGGATCCACAGCCAGAGCAGCGCGATGATGACGCCGCCGATTGCACCGTAGGTCTTGTTGTAGCTGTTGGAGTAGGCCACGTAGAAGCCGAACGCCAGGGATGCCAGCAGGAAGACCACCAGGGCGATCGCCGATCCCATGCTCATCCAGCGGAATTTGGGCTGCTTAACGTTGGGGGTGGCGTAGTAGAGGATGGCAATAGCCACGATCACGAGCACCAGCATCACCGGCCACTTGGCGATGTTCCAGACGGCCAGGAACGCCCCGCCCAGACCGATGATGTTTCCGACGGACTCGGCCACCGGGCCGCTGAGCACGAGCATCGCGGCCAGCACGACGACGATCAGCAGGTTGACGACCGTGACACCGAGCATGGTGCCGCGCAGCTTCAGGAACGGCCGGCCCTCGTCGGTCTCATACACCCGGTTCATGGCCCGCCCGAACGCCCCGACATAGCCGGAGGCGGACCAGAGGGCGGTGAGGAGGCCCACGATGAACGTCAGGCCCGCGGCCGAGGAGCTGGCCAGTTCTTCGACTACCGGGCGGATCGTGTCCACGGTCTGGCCGGGTGCGATGCCCTGGACGATGTCCAGCAGCGCCGAGGTGGTTTTCTGGGCGTCTCCGAAGAGACCCAGCAGGGACACCAGCGCCAGGAGCGCCGGGAAGATTGAGAGCACCGAGTAGTAGGTCAGCGACGCCGCGAGGTCGGGGCACTGGTCTTTGGTGAATTCCCGCAGGGTCTTCTTGGCGATGTACTTCCAGGAGGGCTTGGTGACATCGGTGGGGCGGTCCGGCTTGCGCGCGTCGTCCGGGGCGGGGGCAGTGCGCGCCTTGGCGGTGCTGCTCTCGGGGGTTTCGGCGTCGTCCATGGAGCCAGTGTCCGCCTTGGTGAGGTTCTTGGCCATCGGAATCTTCTTTCGTGGTTAAGCGCAGCGGCCGGCTGCCCAGCGCGTCAGCGAGGGCAACCGGCCGTCTTCCGGGTCGGGCTAGGCCTGCTGGACGTTGTCCTTGGCGTCGGCCGCGCGGTCCTTCACGTCGGCGACGGCCGTCTGGCCTTCACCCTTGACGTTCTGGGCGGCGTCGGTGGCCGTGGCCTTGACGTTCTCCATGGCGGCCTGGGCAGGCTCCTTCAGACCCTCGGCCACGTGCTGCGCGGCTTCGGTCAGCTCCGTGGTGAGCGGCTCGGCGGCCGTCTTCAAGGCGTCCGCTGCCTCGCGTTCCTTCTGGCTCGCCGGGATCAGCGAGGACACCAGCAGGCCGGCGCCGAAGGCGATGAGCCCTGCCGCGAGCGGGTTGCCCTGCGTCTTGGTCTTGGCCAGGTGCGGTGCGTCGGCGACGGCGGAGCCGGCGTCGTTCAGGTGCCAGGCGGCACTGCCGCCTGCGGAATGCACGTTGCCGGCGGTGTGGTCGGCTGCTCCCATGACTTTCTCCTTCACTCCGAAGACGGCGTCCTTGACCTTGTCGGTTTGGCGCTGGACGATGTGCGACGGCGTGACCTTGTCGGCCACGGCGTCGACGTTGGTGCCGAGCCGGGCGCGGGTTGCTTCAATGTCGGCGCGGATGGCATCCGGGTTTTCAGTCATTGTGTTTTCCTCGCTCTAGTGGCTGGGCTTGAGGGTCGGGGGGATTTCCTGGAGGGTTTCCGCGGTCTGCGGCATGCCCTTCATCGCCTTGAGTTCCTTGCGGCCCATCGAGGCCAGGACGGCGCCGATGATGCCCCAGATGATCGCGACGACGACGCCGGACCATCCCAGCCCCATCAGCGTTCCCAAACCCCACCAGAGGGCGAGGGAGAGGAACAGCAGGACGAAGTGGCCTGCGACGCCGGCACCGGCGAACATGCCGCCGCCCTTGCCGGCCCGGCCGGCGGTCTGCTTCAGTTCGGCCTTGGCGAGCTCCACTTCCTGACGCATCAGGGTGGACATGTCCCGCGTGACGTCACCTAGTAGATCGCCCAGGGAGTTGGTTTCCGCTTTCACATGGGCCTCGGTGGGAGGCATCGGGGCGCCCGTGGGCATCTCGCTGCTCATCGACGGCCTCCGTCGAACGGATCCTTACGGTCGGGGTCGACGGTGGGATCAATGCGGTACGGATCGGCGGCCAGCGGGTCGTTAGCCCACTGGTCGGCGTGCGCGCCGGTGCCCTCAAGCGGGCTGGGCGGGTAGGTATCGGCTACGCCGGCGGTCGTCGTCTCCGGGTAGGTCACCGGCGGCGGGGGGACCGCGACGCCGGCGTCGGGCACCCGGGTGACCGGGGCGCTGTACTGCGCCGGGGTGCCGGTGGTGCCGGTGGACGTCGTATCTGGAGCCCCGGCGCTGAGGCTGCGGCTGAGGCGTCCGGCCAGGATGCCGGCGCCGGCAGCGGCCAGCAGGAAGGTGCCGGGCCGCTGGCGGGCGAAGGACTTGACCTCATTGAGCAACGAACCGGGGTCGCGGTTGTCAAGCCACGTCGCCACGGACTGTGACCGCTCGGCGGCCTGGCGGATCAGGTCGGTCGCGACGCCGGGCTGGTCCGAGGCCTCAGCCATGGTGTGGAGTTCGCTGGAAATGGAGCGCAGGCCCTGGGCAGCCTTCTGCTGCTGCGTGCCGGCCTGGGCGGTCAGGTCCGTCCGGGCCTGGTTGATGAGGTCCTTGGCGTTGCTCTTGACCTCGCCGGCCACGTTGGCCGCTTCGGCCTTTGCCGTTTCGGTGACGTTCTGGGCCGATTCCGCGGCCTGCTGCTTGACCTCGCCGGCTTCGCCCCTGGCGGTGTCGGTCTTCGAGGGCGTCCCGGTGGAGGCGGGCGGGAACGTCGAGCTCTGCCGCAGCGCCGGCTCTGTACCTAGCTCCGTGCCCTGCGTCGCCGTCGGGGTTCCGTAGCTACCGTCCTGGGGCCATTGGTTCTCTGTCATCGTCGCTCTCTTTCCTTGTAGATCTGCTGCCGGTTAGCAAACCAGCAGCGCCGAACGCGAATAGTAAGCATGATTACTATTAGATAGTAAGCACGCTTCGCATTTGATTACAAGGAAATTTTGAAAATCGGCCGTCGCTGGCCAGCTAGGGTTGGTCCATGAGCGGAATGGCGGATAGCTGATGGCAAAGCGCGGCAGGGCGGCCGGGCGAAACGCCGGGACGTCGACGCCGGGAGTGGTGGAAGTGCCGAAGGGCAGCCGCCCGGACGGCCCGGTCGCGGGCGTCTACTACATCGACACCGGCGACTGCGAGCTGATCCCGGACCAGGACAACTCGACCGGGTGGCTGCTGCGGATCAACGGCGTGATGAGCTCCCATATCGACCTCGCCGACCCGCTGTTCCTTGACTTCGAGTACATGCGCTGGATTGCGGCGCTGGTGGAGTCGCGTTGGCCGCCGCCGACCCGGCCGAAGCTGCGTGCCCTGCACCTGGGCGGGGGAGCCTGCTCGCTGGCGCGCTACTTCCACGCCGCCTATCCGGACGCCCGGCAGGTGGTGGTGGAGCTGGACGGGAAACTTGCCGAGTACGTCCGCGGCTGGTTCGACTTGCCCAAGGCGCCGCTGCTGCGCCTGCGCGTGGGGGAGGCCCGCGAGGTTACCGAGAGCCTCACGCCGCAGACGCGGGACCTCATCATCCGCGACGTCTTCGCCGGCTCCGTCACCCCGCGGCCGCTCACCACCAGCGAATTCACCGGCCACGCCAAGCGTGTCCTGGCGCCCGGCGGGATCTACCTGGTGAATTCCGGCGACGCCCCGGCGCTGGCCAACGCGCGCGAAGACGCTGCCACGATCGCTGCGGCCTTCGAGCACACGGTAATCATCGCCGACCCGGCCATGCTCAAGGGCCGGCGCTACGGCAACATGATCATCGCCGGCAGCGACGCGCCGTTCGACGACGACCCCGGCCTCGCACGGCGCCTGCTGGGCGGCGCGGTGCCGGCGCACATCTGGCACGATGCCAAGGTGCGCGCCTTCGCCGCCGGCGCCGCCGTCCGCCACGACCCGGAGGCGGCGGTCCCGCTGGCGGTAGTCCCGACGTCGGCGAACCCGAAAGCCGCGGACCCGAAAGCCGCGGTCCCGACGTCGTCGACAGCTCCGTAACGGCCCTTCTGCGGCCCCAAAACGGCGCCTACGGAGCAATCGCTGCGTACCCGCCCCGGCCCATCAGCGCCTCGCGGTGAGCGTCGGTCTGCTCGCGCAGGGCCTGGACCACGGCGGCGACGGCCGGCCGGCGCATCGAGTCGGGCCGCAGGACCATCCAGTAGGGCAGCCGTTCGGCGAACTCCTCCGGCAACAGCCTGACCAGGTCCGGATGCAGGTCCGCGGCGAAGCAGGGCAGGAAGCCGATTCCGGCCCCGGCCCGCGTCGCCTCCACGTGGACAAAGACATTCGTGGAACTCAGCCCGTCCCGCATGGTCGGCACCAGCCGCCGCGGGGCATCGAGGTCGTCCACCTGGAGCATGGAATCGACGAAGTAGACCAGCGGATGCGCCTCCAGTTCGTCCACGGAGCGCGGCGTCCCGTACTCGGCCAGGTAGCTCCGCGAGGCGTACATCCCCAGCATGTATTCGCCGAGCCGGGCCGCCTCGGCCCGATGCACCTGCGGCTCGCCGACCACCACCTCGATGTCCAGGCCGGAGCGCTGCTGCAGCGCCCGCCGGGTCACCGTGATGATCTCCACGCTGAGCCCGGGGTGGTGGCGGCGCAGCCGGGCCACCGCGGGGGCCGCGATGTAGGCGCTGAAACCGTCGGTGGCGGTCATCCGCACGACGCCGGTGACGGGATCCGGCGTCGTGCCGGGCTTTTCGAGCGAGCGCACGGCGCCTTCCACCTGCTCGGCGACGGCGACCGCGGAGGCGCCGAGTTCCGTCAGTTCCCAGCCGCCCGCGGCCCGCGACAGCACGCGGCCGCCGAGGGCCTTCTCCAGGGCAGCGATCCGGCGGGAGACCGTGGTGTGGTTCAAGCCCAGGACCTGGGCTGCCGTCGTAAATTTGGCCGAGCGCGAGACCGCCAGCAGCACCAGCAGGTCGTCGGGATTTGCATTCATATCTGCAATTCTGCACATACATCGTGCCGGTTTGGCCATTGAACCGCAAGGAATCTGCGGCAATACTCGATGAAGCCCATTTTCAGTGCTGTGCATCACGCCGCGTGTCATCGTGGACACTAAGGAGAACGAAATGAGCGTAGACCAACGCTCCGCAACACCCCCCGCCGCAGCCACCAAGGGTGCAGGCCTGAAGAAAATCGTCGCCGCATCGATGGTCGGCACCGTCGTGGAGTGGTACGAATTCTTCCTCTACGCCACCGCCGCCACCCTGGTGTTCGGCAAGTACTTCTTCCCCGCCACCGGCAATGAACTGGACGGCATCATCCAGGCGTTCCTGACCTACGCCGTCGGTTTCGTCGCCCGCCCGCTCGGCGGCATCGTCTTCGGCCAGATCGGCGACAAGCTGGGCCGCAAGCCCACCCTGCAGCTGACCATCGTGATCATCGGTGTGTCCACCTTCCTGATGGGCTGCCTCCCGGGCTTCGTCGACATCGGCTACCTCGCGCCGGCCCTGCTGGTGGCGCTGCGCTTCATCCAGGGCTTCGCGCTGGGCGGCGAATGGGGCGGCGCCGTGCTGCTCGTTGCCGAGCACAGCCCCAACGAGTCCCGCGGCTTCTGGTCCAGCTGGCCCCAGGCGGCGGTCCCGGTCGGCAACCTGCTGGCCACCCTGGTCCTGTTCATCATGTCCAATGTGCTCAGCGCCGCGGACTTCCTCGGCTGGGGCTGGCGCGTGGCGTTCTGGCTCTCCGCGGTGATCGTGTTCGTCGGCTACTACATCCGCACCAACGTCTCCGAAGCCCCGATCTTCCTCGAGGCCAAGGCGCAGCTGGAGCAGGAGCAGGCCGCCAGCTACGGCGTCCGCGAAGTCATCCGCAAGTATCCCAAGGGCATCCTGCAGGCCATGGGCCTCCGGTTCGCGGAAAACATCATGTACTACCTCGTGGTGAGCTTCGCGATTGTCTACCTCAAGAGCGTCCACAAGTACGACACGTCCTCGCTGCTGCTGGCCCTGTTGATTGCCCACCTCATCCACTTCCTGGTCATCCCGCAGGTCGGACGGCTTGTGGACAGCTGGGGCCGCAAGCCGGTCTACCTGGTCGGAGCCATCACCGGAGCCACCTGGCCGTTCTTCGCCTTCCCGATGTTCGACACCCGCAACCCCGTCGTCATCGTGCTCGCCGTGACGATCGGCCTGTGCCTGCACGCCTTCATGTACGCCGGCCAGCCGGCGCTGATGTCGGAGCTGTTCCCGACCCGGATGCGTTACGCGGGCGTCTCGCTGGGTTCGCAGGTCACCTCGATCTTCGCCGGCTCGCTCGCGCCGCTGCTGGCCACCGCGTGGCTCAAGGACACCGGTTCCTGGCTGCCCACCGCCATCTACCTCCTGGTGGCCTGCGCCATCACCACGGTGGCAGTGCTCAGCCTCAAGGAAACCAAGGGCATCGCCCTCGAGGACGTGGACCGGGCCGACGCCGAACGTGAAGGCCTTGCAGTAGCGGCCGTCCGCTGAGCTGCTTGAACATCCGCTGAACTGCTTGAATCTGATGACCGTGAATCTCTGAACTGGAAGGCTGGGTAATGGAAAATACACTCAACGGCCGCAAGGCATTGGTCACCGGCGGCGCGGGCGGGATCGGCGCTGCCAGCGTCCGTGCCCTCGCTGCCAGGGGCGCGAAGGTGGTGGTTGCCGACGTCGACGAAGCCGCCGCCACCGCCCTCGCCGACGAAGTCGGGGGCACCGCGTGGGCGGTGAACCTGCTCGACGTCGAGGCCCTGCAGACGCTCAGCCTGGATTGCGACATCCTGGTCAACAACGCCGGGATCCAGCGCATCAGTCCGATCGAGGACTTTGATCCGGCAGATTTCCGCCGCATCGTCACCCTCATGCTTGAGGCGCCGTTCCTGCTGATCCGGGCTGCGTTGCCGCACATGTACGCCAACGGCTTCGGCCGGATCATTAACCTGTCGTCGGTCCACGGGCTTCGGGCCTCGCCGTTCAAGAGCGCCTACGTCTCCGCCAAGCACGGCCTGGAAGGGCTGAGCAAGGTGACGGCGCTGGAGGGCGGTGCCCACGGTGTCACGTCCAACTGCATCAACCCCGGGTATGTCCGGACGCCGCTGGTCGAGTCGCAGATTGCGGACCAGGCCAAGGTGCACGGCATTCCGGAGTCCGAGGTGCTGGCCAAGATCATGCTCACCGAGGCGGCCGTGAAGCGGCTGGTCGAACCCGAGGAGGTGGCCTCGCTGGTGGCGTGGCTGGCCTCGAACGACGCCGGCATGGTCACCGGCGCCAGCTACACCATGGACGGCGGCTGGTCCGCCCGATAGGGCGCTCACACCTCCGACCCGCTGGCTCTGACGCGCTGGCCCTGACCCGCCCGGGCATCTCTGCCCGGGCGGGTCAGTTGTCTGTCAGCCGGGCCAGGTTTGGTGGCGGCTTCGCCGCGGGGCGTGCCGCTAGGCTGGGGGCATGCGCAAGGATTTCAGCCCCGCCGACTTGCCCTCCGCAGAGTTTTACCGGCTGCTGACAGCCGTCGTCGTGCCCCGTCCTATTGCCTGGGTTTCCAGCACCTCCGTCGACGGGGTGGACAACCTCGCTCCGCATTCCTTCTTCACTGTCGCGTCGGTGACACCGCCGATCATCCAGTTCACCTCGGTGGGCCGGAAGGACACGTTGCGGAACATCTCCGCGCGAGGCGAATTTGTGGTCAATCTTGCGCCGGCCGACTTCCTCGCCGAGGTCAACGCGACCGGCACCAACTTCCCGCCGGAGGTCAGCGAGTTCGATGCCGCCAATCTCACCCGGGAGGCCAGCCTGACGGTCAGCGTGCCCCGGGTGGCGGAGTCGCCGGCGGCCCTGGAGTGCCGCCTGCATTCGACGCTGGCCATGGGTGACTGCGTGCTGGTGTTCGGCGAGGTCACCCACGCTGCGGTCTCTGCCGATGTCCTGGATGGCAGCCACCCGCGCATCGACCTGCTCGGGCCGCTGGCCCGGCTCGGGCGCGACGAGTGGGGGCACCTGGGGCCGGTCCAGGAACTGGGCCGGATCCGGAGGTCCGACTGGCCGGGCGATTTCCGGCGGAGGGCCGAACGGCAGGCTTAGCCGCCCGCGTAGGGGCCCGGGCCGGCGAGCAGCCGGCTTGATGCTGCCAGGAGGTCGTCGTGGCGGTCTGTGGGATGTCGTCCTGCAGCGCCGAGCCGGGGAGACGGAAGGACTTCCCGGAGCGGACTGCAAAGGACGTCCTGGTCTGCCTATTCGGGTTGCCGTACGTTGCGGTGATCAAAGTAGAACAGGGTTCCGGCGGGAGTCCCGGGGACGCGCAGGCCGACGAACGGGGCGCGGATGACCTCGACCGTCCCTTCCCTGCGCCCATTGAACGGGTCGTCGCCCACGACCAGTTGGCCGATGCGGAAAGGGACGCGGCCTTCGTAGACGCGGCGTGCAGCCTGCCGCAAGGCCCGGGCGACACGGACAGCCGGCTGCGGGCGTGCGGGCTGGGCTGTGCTGATTGGCTGTTCTGTGCTGATTGGCCGTGCTGTGCTGATTGACCGTGCTGGGGAAATGCGCATCGGGCTGCTCCTTGCCAGCGAACGAAGTTCCTTCACGGGGGACCGAAACGACGTGGACGGACTCCCCAGCCTCGCCGTCTTCGTTCCGGCGCCCCCGTCCGCCCACTGTACGAACTCGTCCCACCAGTAACACGCGTAACACGTACCCCTTGTTCGCCGACCACCACTTGGATCCCGGTCACGGGATACTCGGGGCAACGAATTCCGGCGCGATTCCGGCGCGATGGTTAGGGTGGGCCTATGAGTGACGACCCGTGGGGTGCCAGGCAGGCGTCCACCGCGCCCGGAGGCTGGATTCCGGCGCCCGAAAACGGCTGGGGCGCGCTTATGGTGTGGGCCGCCGGTCCGCCAAACGTCGTGCGGGTCCCCGCCGCGCCCCGCAACCGTGAGACCGTCGTCGTTACCCAATACAGCGACGGACGCGTGACCCGGGAACCTTCGCTCCTGACCGACGCGGACCTGGAGTCGATCGACGACGATATCGACACCTATCTGGTTCATGCCGGCCTGCCGCCCCGCCCGCGCGGCTTCGACTGGTACCTGCGCCCGCCGGCCGCTGCCGCTAATGGTCCCGATGCTTCCTGGGCCGCCGTCTGGGAAGGCGCGACGGCGGGGCTGCCTAACGACGGGATGCACCCGTCGCGGTTGAGGGCAGCCACCGCGGCGGCGATGGTCCGGCTCTACCGGGGCTGACGGCGCAGGTTCCGCCAGTGGAGCGCCACCGCCAGCACGATGAGCGGGACGTGGATCGCCGGGAGGTTGTGGGCAAACCACTTCGGCAAATAGATGTCCGTGACGGAGCCGGTGCTGTCGCCGAGCCGTTGAGCGACCGCCGTCAACGGGCAATGGAAGCCGTTGCCCGCAAAGACCGCGGTTTCGGCGAAGACCACGGCGCCGGCGACGCCCGCCCTCCGGTCGGAGCGTCCCCGGACCCCGGAGTACAGGACATAGACCGTCGACGCCTCGATCGTGAACCACGCCAGGGTGTGGACCGCCTTCACCGCTTTCAGCTGCGCCCCCTGGAACTCCGTGCGCCGGGTAACCACACCCGTCACCCGGGCTGCTGCAGGGCGAGGACGATGATGGCTGCGTTAATGCCCAGCCCGATCAGCCACCACGGGTTGAACGTGAGCACCAGCAGGGCGGCCGAGATTCCGGCCCCGGCTACCGTGACCGGGATCCACCACGGCGCCGCCACCAGGAGTCCCAGGCCCGCCAGCCCCAGTACCGCCGCGGCGGCGATGGCCAGGGCAACAGCGAGACGGCGCACCTCCCCGGCGAAGGGGGACCGGCCGACGTCGAACGGCGCCTTTTCGTCCGGCCGCGGCAGCCAGATGGCGAGATGAACGAGGCCGTGGGCGATTAAGAACAGTCCTGCGATCCAGCGCACGGCGGTCCTCCTGATGTTCCGGCGGCTTCGTTCAGCGAAGCACCTTCTCCCGTGGCCGGGCTAGGGGCGGAAGTCCCCCGCCCGATCTAGCATGAACGTCTGGTATTCCAGACAACGTGAGATGCGCTGAGTCCTTGAGGGTAGACAGCCGGGCGCATGCTTAAGTACGGGATACCGGACACACCCGAAACGAAGAGGACCACATGTCAGCCGCCAACGCCACCACCCCGCCCGTGGGAACCCCCAGTGCCCTGCCGAAGCCGGCTGCGGCCAAGCCGGCCGCCGCCAGGCCGGCGTCCAAGGTGCCGGCGGCCGAGAACACGCTGCGGATCCTGAAACTGCTGGCCTCCAAGCGCGGGCCGATGGCGGCGTCGAACATTGCCACCGCGCTGGGCCTGCCGCGCTCCAGTGTCTACCATCTGCTCGGCGTGATGGAGGCGAACGGTTTTGTGCTGCACCTGCACGAGGAGCAGCGGTACGGGCTCGGCATCAGCGCCTTCGAGCTCAGCTCCGCCTACTCCCGCCAGGAGCCGCTCTCCAGGCTCGGCCGGCCGATGCTTGCGACGCTGGTGGACGTGATCGGGGAGAGCGCCCACCTCGCCGTTCTGCACGGCAGGGACGTGCTCTACATCGTCGAGGAGCGGGCGAAAAACCGGCCCTCCCTCGTGACCGACGTCGGCGTCAGGCTTCCCAGCCACCTCACCGCGAGCGGCCGGGCGATCCTGGCCGCACTGCCGAAGTCCCAGGTCCGGGCGCTGTACCCGAACGCCGCGGCCTTCAGTGCCCGGCACGAGACCGAATCGCCGATCACCAAGTACTCCGCACTGTCCTCGCATCTGGACCAGGTCCGGCAGCGGGGCTACGCCACCGAACACGGCGAAGTGACCCCCGGCTTCGGCTCGATCGCGGCCGCCGTCACGGACCACACGGGCTGGCCGACGGCCGCCGTCGCCGTGACGTTCCTGGAGGACAAGCTGCCCACGGACCAGTGGCCGGTCCTGGCCGCGCGGGTCAAGAAGGTCGCGGACGATCTCTCGGTCCGGATCCACGGCCGCCCCAGCCCAACTAGCTCGCAGTAGTTGTCGTTATGGCTGCGCAAAACGACAACTACTGCTAGCCAGTTGGGTCTGGAATCCCGGACAGCACCCGCGCGAAGCCCCTGTTTCCGGGGCTCCGGACAGGCTTTAGTTGATACAGAACCTCTCCCAGGAACCACCCGAAACAACGAAGGAGCCCCCATGGCACCCGCCGATTTCACCACCGGTGCCCGCCCGGTCAAAGCAGCCCGCGGCACCGAGCTCACCGCCAAGAGCTGGCAGACCGAAGCCCCGCTGCGCATGCTGATGAACAACCTGGACCCCGAGGTGGCCGAGCGCCCGGATGACCTCGTGGTCTACGGCGGCACCGGCCGCGCGGTCCGGTCCTGGGCGGCGTTCGACGCGATCACCCGCACCCTGGAAACCATGGAAAAGGACGAAACCCTCCTGGTCCAGTCCGGCAAGCCGGTCGGCGTCTTCCGCACCAACGAGTGGGCTCCGCGCGTGCTGCTGGCCAACTCCAACCTCGTCGGCGACTGGGCCAACTGGCCCGAATTCCGCCGGCTCGAGGCCGAGGGCCTGATGATGTACGGCCAGATGACCGCCGGGTCCTGGATCTACATCGGCACCCAGGGCATCCTGCAGGGCACCTTCGAGACCTTCGCAGCGATCGCCCGCAAGCTCACCGGGGACGAAAACGGCACCCTCGCCGGCACCCTGACCCTCACCGGCGGCTGCGGCGGGATGGGCGGCGCGCAACCGCTCGCCGTCACCCTCAACGAGGGCGCCTGCCTGATCGTCGACGTCGACGAGAGCCACCTGCGCCGCCGGGCCGGCAAGCGCTACCTCGACGAGGTGGAGACCGACCTCGACACCGCCATCGCCAAAGTGCTCAAAGCCAAGGAGGAGCGCCGCGGCTGGTCGGTGGGCTACGTCGGCAACGCCGCCACCGTCTTCCCCGAGATCCTGCGCCGCCACAACGCCGGCGAGCTCACCGTGGACATCGTCACGGACCAGACCTCGGCGCACGACCCGCTGAGCTACCTGCCCGAGGGCATCACGGTGGAGGAGTGGCACCGCGAGGCCGCCGCCGACCCGGAAGGCTTCACCAAGAAGGCGCAGGCCTCGATGGCCAAGCACGTCCAGGCCATGGTGGAATTCCAGGACGCCGGCGCCGAGGTCTTCGACTACGGCAACTCCATCCGCGACGAGGCCCGCAAGGGCGGCTACAACCGGGCCTTCGAGTTCCCCGGCTTCGTGCCGGCCTACATCCGCCCGCTCTTCTGCGAGGGCCTGGGCCCGTTCCGCTGGGTGGCCCTGTCCGGCGACCCCGAGGACATCGCGGTGACGGACAAGGCCATCAAGGAGCTCTTCCCGGAGAACAAGCACCTGCACCGCTGGATCGACGCCGCGCAGGAGCGCGTCGAATTCGAAGGCCTGCCGGCCCGCATCTGCTGGCTGGGCTACGGCGAGCGGGCCAAAGCCGGCCTGCTGTTCAACCAGCTGGTCAAGGAGGGCAAGGTCAAGGCACCCATCGTGATCGGCCGGGACCACCTCGACTCCGGCTCCGTCGCCTCCCCGTACCGCGAAACCGAAGCAATGGCGGACGGCTCCGACGCGATCGCCGACTGGCCGCTGCTCAACGCCCTGCTCAACACCGCGTCCGGCGCCACCTGGGTCTCCATCCACCACGGCGGCGGCGTGGGCATCGGCCGCTCCATCCACGCCGGCCAGGTCTCCGTCGCCGACGGCACCGAGCTCGCCGCGCAGAAGCTTGAGCGCCTGCTCACCAACGACCCCGGCATGGGTGTCATCCGCCACGCCGACGCCGGCTACGAGCGCGCCGTCGAGGTCGCCAAGGAACGCGGCGTCCGCATCCCCATGAACGAAGGAACCACAAAGTGACCCTTACGACCCACTCACCGCTCACCGTCACCCTCGGCTCCAGCGGCGTCACCCCCGAGGACGTCGTCGCCGTCGCCCGCCACGGCGTCCACGTGACCATCGCCCAGGACGCCCTCGACGCCGTCGCCAAGGTCCGCGCCCACATCGACGACCTCGCGCACAGCGAGACGCCGGCCTACGGCATCTCCACCGGCTTCGGCGCCCTGGCCAACCGGCACATCCCGGGCGGGCTGCGCACCCAGCTGCAGAAGTCGCTGATCCGCAGCCACGCCGCCGGCATGGGCCCGGCCGTGGAACGCGAGGTGGTCCGCGGCATCATGTTCCTGCGCGCCAAGACCCTCGCTTCCGGCCGCACCGGCGTCCGCCCCGTGGTGCTGCAGACCATGGTGGACGTGCTCAACGCCGGCATCACGCCGGTGGTCCGCGAATTCGGTTCGCTGGGCTGCTCGGGCGACCTCGCGCCTCTCTCGCACTGCGCCCTGGTCCTGATGGGCGAGGGCGAAGCGGTGGGCCCGGACGGCGAACTGTTCGGCGGCAAGGGCGGACGCCCCGTCGCCGAGCTCCTCGCCGCGCACGGCATTGAACCCGTCACCCTCGCCGAGAAGGAAGGCCTGGCGCTCGTCAACGGCACCGAGGGCATGCTGGGCATGCTGCTCATGGCCATCGCGGACATCCGCCAGCTGCTCACGACGGCGGACATCACCGCCGCGCTCAGCGTCGAGGCGCTGCTCGGCACGGACCAGGTGTTTCTGCCGGAGCTGCACGCCGCGCTCCGGCCGCACCCGGGCCAGGCCGCTTCCGCGGACAACATGCTGCGGGTGCTGTCCGACTCCCCGATCGTGGCCTCGCACCGGGTCAACGACACCAAGGTCCAGGACGCCTACTCGCTGCGCTGCGCCCCCCAGGTGGCCGGCGCCGTCCGCGACACCGTCGACCACGCCGCGCTGGTCGCTTCGCGCGAACTCGCCGCCGCGATCGACAACCCCGTGGTCCTGCCGGACGGCCGGGTCAGCTCCAACGGCAATTTCCACGGCGCGCCGGTGGCCTACGTGCTGGACTTCCTCGCGATCGCCGTCGCGGACCTGAGCTCCATCGCCGAGCGCCGGACCGACCGGATGCTGGACCCGGCCCGCTCGCACGGGCTGCCGGCCTTCCTCGCCGCGGATCCCGGCGTCGACTCCGGCCTGATGATTGCGCAGTACACCCAGGCCGGGCTGGTCTCGGACAACAAGCGGCTGGCCGTTCCGGCGTCGGTGGATTCGATCCCGAGTTCGGCCATGCAGGAAGACCATGTCTCGATGGGCTGGCACGCGGCCCGCAAGCTGCGCCGCGCGGTGGAGAACCTGCGCCGCGTCCTGGCGATCGAGCTGGTGACCTCCGCCCGGGCCCTGGACATCCGCACCCAGCTCTCCGGCGGCGAACTCACGCCGGGCCCGGCAGGGGCCGCAGTGATCGCGGTGCTGCGCGACGTCGTCGAGGGGCCCGGAACCGACCGGTTCCTCTCACCTGAGCTGGAGGCAGCCGACCTGCTCGTGGCCTCAGGCAAGGTGCGCGCCGCCGCCGAATCCGCCGTCGGAAATCTGGCCTGACGGCAAAGAAAATACGAGCCGGCCGGGCATTTCCCGGCGCCCCCGAAATGTTCGGCAACACGGCCGCCGGGGGCGCAGCAAATGTAGTAAGAATATGATGTAGCCCACACCAAAGACGTTGTGGCGGAAAAGTAAAAAACGAACCTACAAAGGGGTAGAAGTTCATGAAATCACGCGGGACGGTCATGTCCAGGCGCACGGCGTTCGCCGCCACGGTCTCCGACTGGAGGAGCCTCAAGGCGGGGGACCAGGTCGAAATCCTCAAGCACGCACAGCTGCTGGCAGCCGGGGAAGTCGAAGAAGTGTCGTCCAGCGGAAATGTGCTCTGGCTGGTGCCGGGTACACCCTCGGAGGCGCAGCTGTTCCTGAAGTCCGACGGTGTGCAGGTGCGGCGCAGCTAGGCGCCGGCGCCGCGGCGCAGAATCAAGCACAAAGAAGGGCCGGTGAGGGGTGCATCCCTCACCGGCCCTTGGCCTGTTCCGGCCCGCGCTGACTAGGCCGCGACGTCCTCGTGGGTCTCACCGAAGGGCACGGTGTCGTCCAGCGCCACGGTGTAGGCGCCCGGCTCGTGGCGGGTAACCCGGATCCCGCAGCGGCGGTCCTGGACGGCCGAAGCGATCAGAGTGTTGACGGCGTTTTCGAGGCCGTGGTGGACCTCCTCCGCCCTGGCAAACGAGAGCTTGATGGACGTGGCGTCAGAGGCCTGGGTCCGCATGGTGTGTGTGTTCATTGACTGGTCTTTCCTAGAATCTGGCCGGTTGGCCACCCGCTATTCTAGTCTGTCCGGCGTGGCGTCCGGGTCCGGAGCCGATAGTGTGCAGGTGGCGGTATATCTTTTTAGGCGAGGGGCGCCGTTCTGTTGGAACGGCGCCCCGACCCATTCCGGGCCTGCACCCCGGTTGTGGCAGGAGGGCGTGCACATGTTCGAAGCTCCCAGTATTGTCTTTTTTGCGGCCGGAATCGCCGTCTTCATCGCGGCGGTGCTGCCCAAGCTGCTGCGCAACGCGCCCCTGTCGATGCCGATGGTTTTCCTCGGGGCAGGGATGCTGGCGTTCACGCTGATGCCGGCCCTGCCGAACCCCGACCCCCTGCAGCACGGGGAGTTCTTCACCCACCTGACCGAAGTCTGCGTCATCATCTCGCTGATGGGCGCCGGACTGGCGCTGGACCGGCCCGTCGGTCGCCGGCGGTGGTCCACGACCTGGCGGATGCTGGGCCTGGCCATGCCGCTGTGCATCATCGGCCTGACCCTGCTGGGAATGTGGTTCCTGGGGCTCGGCCTTGGGGCCGCGCTCCTGGTCGCGGCCGCCCTGGCCCCGACCGACCCGGTCCTGGCCTCCGAGGTGCAGGTGGGGGAGCCCGCGGACGAGGAAGGCGAGACCGAGCGCGAGGACGAGATCCGCTTCGGCCTCACCTCCGAAGCGGGCCTGAACGACGGGCTGGCGTTCCCCTTCGTCTACCTGGCCATCGCCATCAGCTTCGTGGGCGCCTCGCCGTCGGGCTGGCTGGGTCACTGGCTGGCCGTGGACGTGCTCTGGCGGATCGGCATCGGCGTGCTGCTGGGACTCGCGACGGGCAAGCTGCTGGGGCGGCTTTTCTTCACGGCCCGGCATGAGAGCGTCCGGCTCTCCAACCACTCCGAGGGCTTTGTGGCCCTCGCGGCGACATTCCTTGCCTACGGCGTCACGCAGATGGTCGAGGGTTACGGCTTCGTCGCAGTGTTCGTCTGCGCTGTCACCATCCGGGCCGCCGAGCGCACGCACGGCTTCCACCGGGTGATGCACTCGTACGTGGAGCAGCTGGAACGGCTCATGACCGTGGTCATCCTGGTGCTGCTGGGCGGGGCGATCGCACGCGGCCTGCTGGCCGGGATCGGCTGGGCCGAGGTGCTGGTGGCGTTGGCGTTCCTGCTCCTGGTCCGACCGCTGGCGGGCTGGCTCGGGCTGGCCCGGGGCAAGACCGGCCCGCGGGAACGCATCGCCATCTCCTTCTTCGGCATCCGCGGCATCGGCTCGCTGTACTACCTCGGCTACGCCCTCGGCCGCGGCAACTTCAGCGCCCAGGCGCAGGAACTCTGGGCGTTTGTGGGACTGGTCGTGGCCATGTCGATCGTGCTGCACGGCGCGACGACGGCGCCGGTGATGAACCGGCTGGACCGGCTGCGTGAGCGCCGCGCGGTGGAGCAGCACGGCGACGAGGGGCAGGCGCCGCGCACCGCCATCTGAGCGCCCCGGCGAGCCGTGCCGCGCCGCCGGCCAGCTACCGCAGCAGTGTGTTGATCAGCCGCGCGGCGACCCTGGCGGTACGACCGTCGACGTCGAAGTCCGGGTTCAGCTCCGCGACATCAAGGTGCAGCAGTTTCCCGCTCGCGGCCACCTGCCGGCAGACGGCGCTGATCACCGGCAGCGGGACGCCGTAGGCCGCCGGGGCGCTCACCCCGGGCGCCACCGACGCCGGCAGCACGTCCAGGTCGATGGTCAGGTACAGCGCGTCCACCTGGGCCAGGAACGCGGCCACGAAAGCCTGCGCGGCGTCCGCGGTACAGTCCTCGTCCAGCAGGTAGTCCACGCCCAGTTCCGCGGCGGTCCGGAACAGCGCCTTGGTGTTGTTCGGTTCGGAAATCCCGACGACGGCGTACTTTAGTTCGCGTCCCGCGGCGGCTTCCGCCCGGGCCATCTGCAGGAACGGGGTGCCGGAACTGGGCACCGGCTCGTCGCGGAGGTCGAAGTGCGCATCCAGGTTCAGCACGCCCACCTTCAGCCCCTCCCGGACCGCGGCGGAGCCGGCCACGCCAAGGTAGCTGGCGAAGGCGGTCTCGTGGCCGCCGCCGAGGACCACCGGCAGGGCGCCGGCGTCGAGCAGGCCGGTGATGGCGAGCCCGGCCCGTGCCTGCCCGGCCTCCAGCGCGTCCCCGGTGACGGTGACGTCGCCGGCGTCGTGCACTTCCCGGTCCAGATGGAACGCGAGCGGGCCGAGGGCGGCGCGGATGGCGGCCGGCGCGGCGGCGGCCCCGACCCGGCCCTTGTTGCGCCGCACTCCGGCGTCGCTGCCGAAGCCGAGGATGACAGCGGGACGCGCGCCGGCGGACGCGGCCGGCTGCCGGTGCCCGAGCGGGTGGGCAGTGTAGGGCGTCACGGCCTGCCACCAGCGGCGGTGGTCGGCGCCGTCGCCGTCGAACCGTCCGGTCCAGGGCTGCGGCGGGACGTCGGCGGTGCGGGCGGAAGAAGGCATGTCCCTAGCTCACCGCAGCCCGTGCCGGAAAACCAGCAGCGCCGCCGTCGGAGTGTCCGAAATCCCGGAAACCCTGCTTAAACGCCGCCGAGATGACATTTCACGGCAATGTTCTACGAAAACACTGCCGCGAAATGCCATCTCGGCGGATGGGAGTCGGTCCGGGATCCTTAGTGGATGCCGAGCGCGGCCTCGATCGGGCCGATCCCGAAGAACAGCAGGAACGCGGCGGCCACGGCCCACATCAGCGGGTGCACCTCGCGGGCGCGGCCCTGGACCAGGCGGATCAGCACGAAGGAGATGAATCCGGCGCCGAGGCCGTTGGCGATCGAGTAGGTGAACGGCATCAGCGTGAAGGTCAGGAACGCGGGAATCGCGATGCCCCAGTCCTGCCAGTCGATCTTGCCGACCTGGGAGACCATCATGAAGCCGACGACGACGAGCGCCGGAGCCACGGCTTCGAACGGCACCAGGTTAATCAGCGGGGTGAAGAACATGGCAACGAGGAACAGCAGGCCGGTGACGATCGAGGCCAGGCCCGTGCGGGCGCCTTCGCCGATGCCTGCGCCCGATTCGACGTAGATCTGGTTGGAGGAGACGGACGCGCCGCCGCCCACGATTGCGCCCAGGGCGTCAATCTGCAGCACGCGGTCCACGTTGGGGATGTTGCCGTCCTTGTCGATGGTGCCGGCCTCGGTGGCCAGGCCAACCATGGTGCCCATGGCGTCGAAGAAGATGCTCAGCAGGATCACGAACGCCAGCAGGGTCGCGGCCACGAAGCCGAGGTGCTCGAAGGCGCCGAACGGGTTGGCCTTGCCGATCAGGGACAGGTCCGGGGCGGCCCATTCGGTGAACTTGGGCGCCACGAGGGACCAGCCCTGCGGGTTGAAGTTCTTGCCGTCGAAGCTGGGCCCGATGTGCAGGGTGAATTCCAGGATCACGGACAGGATGGTGGAGGTGATGATGCCGATCAGGATCGCGCCCTTGACCTTGCGAACCACGAGGGCGATGGTCAGGACCAGGCCGATCACGAACACCAGCGTGGGCCAGCCCAGCAGCTTGCCGTCGAAGCCGAGGCCGACGGGGACCGTGGTGCCCGCGACGTCCGGGATGCGGCGGACGAAGCCGGCGTTGACCAGGCCGATCAGGGCGATGAAGAGGCCGATGCCGACGACGATCGCCGTCTTCAGCCCTTCCGGGACCGCCCGGAACACGGCGGTCCGGAAACCGGTGAGCACCAGGATCAGCATGGTGACGCCGGAGAGGACCACCAGGCCCATCATGTCCGGCCAGGTCAGGCCCGGGTTGGTGGCGACGGTGACGGCCACGAAGGCGTTGACGCCGAGGCCGGTTGCCAGCGCGAAGGGATGCTTGGCCCAGGCTCCCATCAGGATGGTCAGGATGCCGGCCACGAGGGCGGTCACGGCGGCGACGGCCGGGAAACCGAGCGTTCCACCGGACGAATCCGGGCCGGAAAGGATCAGCGGGTTCAGCACCACGATGTAGCTCATGGCGAAGAACGTGGCGAACCCGCCACGGATCTCGCGCGAGAAGTTCGACCCCCGCTCGGAAATCTTGAAATACCGGTCGAGTGCAGAGCCCTGCTTAAGCATTGGTCCTCCGGGAGGGAAAAGGGGTGTTAGCTAAATCCTATTAGGCGTGACGGCGCCCACCCGCCAAACTCGCCTAGTCTGTAAGGAAGCCAACACAAGGAGCAGGCCAGCCATGCGTTTCATCCGACAACTTCCGGGCGCCCTGCTGGGCCTGATCGTGGCGGCCACGGTCCTGCTGGGCTCAGCCCTCCTGGCTGCCGGTCCGGCGTCGGCCCACGACGCCGTGGAGTCGACCAGTCCCGCCGCCGGCGCGACGGTGCCCACCCCGCCGGCAGCGGTTGCGATCACGCTCAGCAATCATCCGCTCGCCCTCGGCACACAGATCAAGGTCAGCGACGCCACCGGCAGCAACTGGGCCGATGGCGGTGTGGACATCGTGGACAACGTGGCCTCGCAAAAGCTCAAGGCGGGCGCGCCGGCCGGGCTCTACACGGTGCAGTGGCGGGTGGCCAGTTCGGACGGCCACCCGATAGAGGGCACCTTCACCTTTACCGCGGCGGCCGGCGCGACGGCGGCCGGCAGCGCACCTGCGCCGGGCACGGTACCGACGCTGGGTACCGCCCAGCCGGGAACGACCATCGCGCCCTCGCCGGCGCCGGACGCCTCGCAGCCCTTTCCGTGGAGCATCGTCATCTTCGTGGCGGTGGCGGTCGGCATCCTGGTGGCCCTGGGCCTGATGGCAAAGCGGCGGCTCAATGGCGGCGACGACGAAGACGGCTACGGCGACGCCGAGACAGACGCCGACACAGCCACCAACCCGGACGAATCCACCGGGGGACCCCGGAGCTAGGCTGGAGGCCGCAGACGGCTCCTAGGCCGGCAGCGCCAGTCCCGCGGACAGCAGCGCGGGCATGCCTTCCGGATGGACTTTGGCGGAAATCGCCTGGCCCACCAGCTTGGCCTGGCGCAGGACTTCCTTCGGCGTGGGGGTAATCAGCTCGCCCACGCCGACGAGGTACATGCCGAGTGCGTGCATGGCCGCCATGAGGTTCTGGCCCGCGGCAACCCCCAGCTCAGCGAGCATGCGGCGCAGTTGGCTGTGCGCGCAGCGGGTGAGGACCAGATGGTCGGCGTATAGGATTCCGTTGGGGGTGCTGACGGCCCACTGCTGTGCCGGCTGCCCGGTTCCTTGGAAGTCCAGGCTGGCGTCCGCCGGGCCATCCGCGTCAAGGTGGTCCAGTTGCAGCGCGCGGACGTTGTTACGGACATCGAGGTGGTGGCTGGCGGCGTAGTTCCGCAGGTGGCGCAGGATCTCGTTGCGCTCCCGGAGGGTGGCTGCGTCCGCCGCGTCGCAGCGCTGCAGCGAGGAAGTGTTGGCCGGGTTCCCTGCCCCGAGCAGATCCAGGCCGTCCACCACGATGGCTTCAACCCCCCGGCGCTGCAGCTCGCTGGCGACCGCCAGCCCGGACAGGCCCGTGCCGATGACCACAGTGCTGGTCCGTTCGATTCCGCCGTACACAGGCATGCTCGACACTGCGGGGTCCCTCCTCGAATGATGCGGATTCCGGGCCCATGCCCGGAACGCTTTTCCGGCGATCCGTCCCGACGCACTCCACAGGGGAGGCTGCGATCTGAAAGACGAGTCTCGGTTCAGCAATGCCTCAGAGGATACCCAAGATTGCGGGCTGTGAACAGGGCCGGCCCGACATTGTATTTATGCGGGTTTTCGCCGGTTTGTCCGGGTTCCGGCAGACGCATTAACCAATGATCCGCGGGTTTCCGGGGCCACGGAGGCCGTGTAAACACTGGGTAAACCTTGCCTGCGTCCCGGGTGGAAGCCGCGGCCTGACTCTTCTGGCAGAATAGCCGCAACACAGCCACGTAACGCGAGGAGGCGGACCCCATGGCCCGAGAACAGGTGCATCCGGATCCGGCGGGGGACGCCGCCGGCCACGGCTCCGCTCCTCGGGGCATAGTGGTCGGTGTTGACGGCTCGGACCACAGCCACTGCGCCCTGGTGTGGGCGGCCCGGGAAGCCGAGCGCCGGCACCGTCCGCTGCACATCGTGACCGCCTACTCGGTGCCGGTTTTTGCCGCGTCCGGGCTGGACGGCGGGTACGCGACGGTGGACGATTCGGTAATCCGCGAGGGCGCGGAGGCCATCCTGAAGCAGGCGCTGGACAAGGTCGCCGGGTACTCCATCGACGTCGATGCCTCGGTGGAGAATGGCGACGCCTCCGGTGTCCTGCTGGAAATGACGGAAACCGCCGAGCTGCTGGTTTTCGGAACCCGCGGCCGGGGCGGCTTCGTGGGCCGGCTCCTCGGTTCGGTCAGCAGCGCGCTTCCCGCCCACGCCAAATGCCCCACGGTCACGGTGCCGCTGATCTGCGGCGACCGGCTGGGCGAAACCACGCAGGACAAACACGTCCGTGCCGAACGGGAAAAGTCAGGCCACCAGCCGGTGGAAAACGTCGTGGTGGTGGGCGTGGACGGCTCCGAGCAGGCCCGGGTGGCGGTCCTCGAAGCGGCCGCCCAGGCTGAACGCCTCTCCGCGACGCTGCGCCTGGTCTGCGCCGTTCCGCAGTACAGCGGCTCGCTTGCCTGGGTTCCGGCCCCGATGGACCGCGAGGCCCTCTTTGCCGATATCCGGGTCCAGCTCGACGCCGGCGTGGCCTGGATTAAGAGCCACTTCCCCCGGCTCGACGTCGAAACCCAGCTCGTCGACGGGTCGCCGATCGACATCCTCGTCGAGGCGAGCCGGCACGTGGAACTCGTGGTGGTGGGCACCCGCGGCCGCGGCGGCTTCGCCGGGATGCTGCTGGGATCCACCTCGGACGGCATCCTGCACCACGCGAAGGGCCCCGTCATGGTGGTTCCGGACCGGGATGACCCGCGGCTGGCCGACCGGCCCAGCTTCGGACCGATGCTCGGCGACTCGTAGCCCGGACCCGGGAGCACGCGCTTCCCCAGTGAAGGGAGGGCCGGCAGGTGGAGCAGTTACCCGTTCCAAACGCGCCCCGGCATGGCCCGGGGCTGGTGCTCGGCTTGGAGCTGGTCGGCGCGGAACTGCTGAACGCCGTCGGCGGCAAGGCCGCCAACCTCGGCGAACTGCTGCGCGCACGGCTCCCGGTGCCGGCCGGCTTCTGCCTGACCACACAGGCCTACCGGCGCGCCACCTCGGGTGCAGGGCTCGACACCGTCCACGCCGGGTTGGCCGCGGCCGCACCGGGGGACCTTCCCGGACTCGCCGGACTGGCCGCCGCCGCCCGCCGCCTGGTCCTGGCCGTGGACATCCCGGCCGACATTGCCGAGGCCGTCAGAGAGGCCTATTCGGCGCTGGGACCGGACACCCCGGTGGCGGTCCGCTCGTCCGCTACCGCCGAGGACCTGCCGTTCGCCAGCTTCGCCGGACAGCAGGACACCTTCCTGAACGTCGTGGGCGCCGACGCGGTCCTGGCCGCCGTCCGGCAGTGCTGGGCCTCGCTTTGGACCGACCGCGCCGTGAGCTACCGCGCCATCCAGGGGATCAGTCCGGCGGCCGTGTCGCTCGCCGTTGTGGTCCAGCGGATGGTGGACGCAGCCGTGGCCGGCGTCCTGTTCACCGCCAATCCGGTCACCGGCAGGCGGCACGAGGCGGTCATCGATGCCAGCCCGGGCCTCGGCGAGGCGGTGGTGTCCGGGGCGGTCAACCCGGACCACTTCGTCATTGACAGCGGCACCCGGAGAATTCTCGAGCGCCGGATCGGGAGCAAAGCGGTGGTGATCCGGCCGGTGCCGGGCGGCGGAACGGAGCGGACCGAGCGGACCGCCCGGTCCGGCGCGGGCCCGCAGCCCTGTGTCGACGACGTCCAGCTCCTGGGCCTGGAGCTGCTCGGCCGCCGCGCGGAGGTGCACTTCGGGGCGCCGCAGGACCTCGAATGGGCGATCGACAGCGGCGGAGCGGCATGGCTGACGCAGTCGCGTCCCATCACCACGCTCTACCCCCTGCCGGAGCGGCCGGAGCGGGCGCCGGTCCGCGATGGAACCCGCGTCTACCTTTGCTTCAGCCTGGCCCAGGGCCTGACCCGGCCACTGACCCCGATGGGGCTGGCAGGCTTCCGGCTGATCGCTTCGTCCGTGGCGCGGGCGGCGCATTTCGAGGTTCCCGCACCGCACGACGGGCCGACGCCGTATGTCCAGGCCGGGCAGCGGCTCTTCTTCGACCTGACCCCGGTGGTGCGCAGTACCGTCGGGCGGGCCATCGTGCCCCGGGTTTTCGACGTGATGGAAGCCCGCTCCGCGGCAGTGCTGCGGGAGCTGTTCGGGGACCCCCGGTTTTCCGTCACCAGCAGGTCCCCGTGGCGGCTGCTGCGGCACATCGGCCCCGTGGCGGCGCGGGCCAGGGTGCCCGGGTCGCTGCTTCGTGCCCTGTTCAGGCCCAAGGTCGCGCTGCGCCGGGCGGAACAGTTCGGCGAACGGTTCCGGGGCACCCTGGTGGTCCCCGCCGGGTCCACCGCGGTGCAGCGGCTGGACCACGTGGAGCGCATCCTGGGCCGGGAGCTCTTCCCGGTGGTGCCCAATGTCCTCCCGCTGCCGGCCCTGGGCTTTGCCCTGCTCGCGGCCGCCGGCAGGCTGCTGGGACCTGCCGGCGGCCCAGGTGCGCTGCAGCCGGTCCTGCGGGGGCTGCCCAACAACGTCACCACCGAAATGGACCTGGCCCTCTGGCGGCTCGCCTCGGCCATCCGGGCCGACGCCAGCGCAACCGCCGTCTTCGACGGCGCAGGCTTCGATGATGCCGTCGTGCCGGACCTCGTCCGCCGCTACCGCGACCGGACGCTGCCCGCCGTCGTGCAATCCGGGATCGCCGGCTTCCTGGGCCGCTACGGTCACCGGGCGGTGGCGGAAATAGACCTCGGGATGCCCCGCTGGTCCGACGATCCGACCCACCTCCTCGGCGTCCTGGCCAACTACCTGCGGCTGGAGGATCCGGGCCAGGCCCCGGACCGGCAGTTCAGCAAGGCGGCGCGCGACGCCGAGGCCCAGGTGGAGCGACTGGTCGCCGCCGCGGGGGAGCGGGGCAGGCTGCGGGCCGCGCTGGTGCGGGCGGCACTGAAGCGCACCCGGATGTTCGCCGGGCTGCGCGAACTGCCGAAGTACCACATCGTCGAGGCGATGGCCGCGGTGCGGGGACAGCTCCAGGCCATCGGGACGGAGCTGGTGGCGTCCGGACGTCTCACGGACGCGGACGACGTCTTCTTCCTGGACCTGATCGAGGTCCGTAACGGTCTCGCCGGGAGCCAGCTGCAGCACCTCGTCGCGGAACGCCGCGCAGCCTATGCCCGCGAACTGGGCCGCCGCCACATTCCGCGGGTGCTGCTCTCGGACGGGACGGAACCGGAGGCGCTGCAGGACGGCGCCGCCGGGGCGGGGGCAGGAACCCCCGGAGTGCTGACCGGCACGCCCGCATCGGCCGGCACCGTCACCGGCAGCGCCCGCGTCATCCTTGAGCCGCAGGGGGCGCGGCTGGAGCCCGGCGAGATCCTCGTGGCACCCTCCACGGATCCGGGCTGGACGCCGCTGTTCCTGACTGCCGGCGGCCTCGTGATGGAAATGGGCGGCCCCAACTCGCACGGCGCCGTCGTCGCCCGGGAGTACGGGATTCCCGCAATCGTCGGGGTCCCGGACGCCACCTCGCTGATCGTCACCGGGCAGGCCGTCACGGTCGACGGCGCCGCCGGCACCGTAGTCCCGGACGGGCCGCGGAACGGCGGCGGGCCACCGGCGGGCGTTGCCCCGGAGGAATCTGCCGGGACACGGTGATGCCGGCCGCATCCGGGCGTAATGTTGAAACATGAGCTGCCAAGATGGAGCGCGGTCGCAATGACCCGTACCTGGTTGCGCTGGCTGCCAGCCGCAACCGTTCCCGCCGTGATCGCCGCCGGGGTGCTGGCGGGATCCCTGCCGGCCAGCGCGGGGGACCCGCTGCCCGCCAAATCACCCGAGCAGGTGCTGGAGCTGATCGCCCAGCACCGCGACCCGTCCTTCTCCGGAACCCTGGAACAGACCTCGGACCTGGGCCTGCCCGACCTTCCCAAAACCGGCCCGGGAACCGCGTCCGGTGACACCGCCTGGCTGGAGCTGCTGACAGGACCGCACACGGCCCGGGTCTACCGCGACGGGGCGGACAGTGCCCGCATCCAAGTGCTGGACCGGCTCGCCGAACGTGACGTCATCCGGCACGGCGACCAGCTCTGGTTCTACAACTCCAAGGACAACACCGCCGCGCACGCGGTCCTCCCGGCCGGCGGCCGTCACCCGTCCGGACAGGAATCCGTGCCGACCCCGGACCGCCTGGCCGCCAAGCTGCTCGCCGCCCTCGACCGGAGCAGCAATGTGAGCGTCGGGACGGATGTTGAGGTCGCCGGCCGCCCCGCCTACCAGCTGGTGCTCACCCCCAGGTCCACGGCCACGCTGCTGGCCTCCGTCTCGATTTCGGTGGACGGCCAGAGCGGAATGCCGCTCGGCGTTGAAGTGAAGGCCCGCGGCCAGTCCGATCCGGCGTTCAGCGTCGCGTTCACCAAACTTTCGCTGCAGGCGCCGGACGCCGCGATCTTCCAGTTCAGCCCGCCCCCGGGTGCCACCGTCAAGGAGCTCCCGGTCCCGGACCACAAGGCGACCGGCGCCAAGGAAAAGCGCGGCACTGCCACGAAGGCCCCGGGCACAGCCACAAAGGCCCCCGGCACGGCGTCGAAGGACAAGGTCAAAGTCAGCGGAACCGGCTGGGAATCCGTCGTCGAACTGCCGGCTGGCTCCCTGACCAAGGCAGCACCGGCCAAGGGAGGGCCGGAGCAGCAGGGCGGCCCCGGGAGCGCGGCGTCGCTGCTGGCCCAGGCGACGGTGCCCGTGGCCGGCGGCAGGCTCCTTTCGACCGCCCTGCTGAACGTGCTGATCCTCGACGACGGCCGCGTCTTCGCCGGGTCGGTCCCGCTGGAACGGCTCCAGGCCGCGGCTGCCGCCCGGTGACCGCCGTCGCGCCGTTACCCGAACTGCCGTCCGCCG
Organism: Arthrobacter sp. YAF16; assembly: GCF_052113385.1. NCBI lineage: Bacteria > Bacillati > Actinomycetota > Actinomycetes > Micrococcales > Micrococcaceae > Arthrobacter > Arthrobacter sp. YAF16. The sequence continues at coordinate 119,791 of NZ_JBFRDC010000002.1, read as the reverse complement.
AACTGAGCATCGAGACCCGGGGCTTGAGTAAGCGCTTCGGCCGGCAAATGGCGGTCGACGGCGTCGACCTGGCCGTACCCCGGGGCTCGGTCTTCGGTTTCCTGGGCCCCAACGGCTCCGGCAAGACCACCACCATCCGGATTATGCTGGGCCTCGCAGCTGCGTCGAGCGGCTCGGTCCGCGTCCTGGGCGAGGAGATGCCGCGGCAACTGCGCACCGTGCTGCCGCGGGTGGGCGCCCTGGTCGAGGGGCCGGCCTTCTACCCCTTCCTCTCGGGAGCCGCGAACCTGCTGCGCTTCGACGCCGCCGATCCGGAGGCCCAGGCCGGGACGCGGCGCGCGCGGGTGCGCACCGCGCTGGAACGGGTGGGCCTGGCGCACGCCGCGGACAAGAAAGTCCGGGCCTATTCGCTGGGCATGAAGCAGCGGCTGGGGATCGCCAATGCCCTGCTGGCACCCCGGGAGCTCCTGGTGCTGGATGAGCCGACCAACGGCCTGGACCCGCAGGGCACGCGCGAGGTGCGGCACCTGGTGCGGTCCCTGGCCGCGGACGGCGCCACGGTGTTCGTCTCCAGCCACCTGCTCGCCGAGGTGGAACAGATCTGCACGCACGCGGCCATCATGAGTGCCGGACGCCTGGTGGCCCAGGGCCCGCTGGCGGGGTTGCGGCAGGCCGGGCAGTCCAGGGTCCGGCTGCTGACGCCCGACCCCGGCGCCGCGGCCAGGGTGATGGCCGGCCTGGGATTGACCCCCGACGGCGGTGGTTCTGGCAGCGGACAGCCCGACGGCGGGGGATCCGCAGCCGCGGGCGAGGTGCTCTATGCGCCGCTGCCTTCCGGCCCCGCCGGAGGCGCCCCCACGCCCGAACAGCTGGTGGCGGCCCTCGTAGCGGCCGACGTCCGGGTCCGCGGCTTCACCGTGGAACAGGGCAGCCTCGAGGACCGCTTCGTCGAGCTGACAGGGGAGGGGTTCGACGTTGCCCAGTGATTCGACGGTGCAGGGCGGGGCAGCGGGCCCTGCCACGGCCCCGACCCTGCGGCTGCTCGGCTCCGAGCTGGGGGTCCTGTTCCGGCGCCGCCGGACCTGGGCCATGTTGCTCGCCCTGGCCGCCATTCCGGTGCTGATCGCCGTGGCCGTGCGGCTCTCCTCGGCGGTGCCGCCCGGGCGCGGGCCCGCGTTCCTGGACCGGATCAGCCAGAACGGGTTGTTCGCCGGCGTCACGGCCATGCTGGTCGCCGTCCCCTTGTTCCTCCCGCTCACGATCGGGGTGGTCGCCGGGGACACCGTGGCGGGCGAGGCAGGACTGGGAACCCTGCGGTACCTGCTGGCGGCCCCGGCCGGGCGGGGAAGGCTGCTGGTGGCCAAGTTCGCGGGCGCGGTCGTGTTCGCCGTCGCGGCCCCGTTCACGGTGGCCCTGGTCGGGGCAGGCATCGGCGCCGCGCTCTTCCCGGTGGGTCCCGTGACCCTGCTGTCAGGGGACTCGATCGGCGCCGCCGAGGCGTTGGGGCGGCTGCTGCTGATTGCCGCCTATCTGGCCGTGTCCCTCGTGGGGCTGTCCGCCATCGGCCTGTTCATGTCCACCCTCACGGACGTGCCCGTCGGCGCGATGGCGGCAACGGTGGTGTTCGCCGTCGTCTCCCAGGTCGCCGATGCGCTGCCCCAACTGGAGTGGCTGCACCCGTGGCTCTTTACCCACCGCTGGCTCGACTTCGCCGACTTACTGCGCCAGCCCATCGTCTGGGACTCGTTCGCCGCCAATGCCCTGCTGCAGGGCGGCTATCTGGCCGTCTTCGGCGCCCTCGCCTACGCCCGGTTCACTACGAAGGACGTGCTCTCCTAGGGCATCCGGGCGACGCCGTTCCGGGCATCAGTACCGGGCGGCGTAGGGGTAGAGCTGCATCCCGGCCATGGACGCGAGGTCCGTCACGGTGATCCCGCTCTCCGGGTTCAGCGCCTGCACTACACGGCCCCCGCCAAGGTAGATGGCCACGTGGTAGAACCCCGGGGCCGAGCCCCAGACCAGCAGATCCCCAGGCTGCGCTGCGGCAAGCGGCACCTTCACCGGCGCCTGCGCAAACTGCTCGGCGGCGGTGCGGGGCAGGCTCTTGCCGGCCGCGGCGAACGCGTTCTGGACCAGACCGGAACAGTCAAAGCCGTAGGCGCCCGTTCCGCCGTATTGGTAGAAGTAGGGCGCGCCCACCTTGCCCATGGCCGAGGACAGCGCTGTCTGGTTGGAACCGCCGGGGGCCGGGGCCGGGACCGGGGCCACCGGGGCCGGAGGCGGCGGGGCCGGCGTGGGGGCCCGCGGAGGAGCCGGGGACGGCGGGACGGGCGCGGGATCCCGTGGCGCCGGGACGGTCGGCGCCGGCCGCGGCGCGGCTGAGGCCGGCGGTGCGGGCGGCCTGGGCGTCGTGCCGGACGGCCGGCCCGGGGTGGCCGGTGCCGGCTGCGCTGCCCGGGCAGGCTGTCCGGTGGGCGCCGCCTCCCGTGTCAGGGCCGCGAGCCGTGCCTGCTGGCGCTGCCGGTCGAGTGCGTCCACCCGCGCTGATTCGAGCGCCACGGTGGTGTTGCGAAGGGTGGCGAGTTGGCCGACCAGGACCGTCCGCTGCGCCGCGGCCTCTGACACTGCTTTCTGCCGGTCCGCGTCGGCGCGTTCGGCGTCGGCCTTGCGGGACTCCGCGGTGCGGGCAGCATCATCGGCGGCGCGGTCGGCCTCGGCGGCGGCATCCTTCGACGACCGGGCGGCGGCAGCGGCGGTCTCTGCTGATTGGAAGGCGCGGGTGCGGCTGGCGGCCACCGCCTCCAGCGTGGCGGCCTGTTGCAGCGCCTCGCCGTTCCCGCCGACCAGGTTGCCGAGCGCCGGCGTCATCCCGCCATTGCGGTAGAGATCACCGGCGAGTTGGCCAATCAGTTTGCGCGCCTTTTTCTGCTCAGACTCGGCGGCGGCGGCCTTGGCTTCCGCCAGCTCGGCGGCATCCCGCCGGATCTGGAGTTCCACCAGGGCATCGACGTAGGCGTTGTTGGCGGCGAGCGAGGTGGCCAGGCCGGCCTCCTTGGCCGCGGAAGCGTCGGCCAGGATCCGGTCGATCCGGTTGACCTGATCCGCCGTCGCGCTTTCGCTGGCCTTCGCCGCGGCGATGTCCGCGGGCGTCGGGAGGTCCGGCGCGGCCGGCATCCTCAGGCCGGGGACCGACTTCGTGGCGGCCGGGGCGGCCTGGGCGGGGATCGCCAACGTTCCGAGCAGTACGACGGCGGTGCACAGGGCGGCGGCCCTGCCGCCGGGTCCGGTCCAACTCATGGAAAAACCTCGTTGCAGTCAGGCTGGCGCGAGCGAGGTCTGAAATTGGCGCATGAAAAAGCCCCTCTGCGGATCGCCCAGCAGGGAAGAGGCTACGTGCCAACTACCACTTTGGCAACAAGAGTCACATCAATAACATAAACAACAACAATGTCATTTGGGCACATTCGCAGGGGCGTGTCGAGCATTGCGGCGGGTGCCGGGGCGGGGCAGATGTACCCGTACACCGCTGCGCCGGCCGGTCAGGCGTGCTGGTGCGCCTCGTGTTCCGCATGGGTGGCCGGTTCGAGCTGGAAGGTGCAATGTTCGGTGTCGAAGTGCGAGCCAAGGCAGGTGACCAGTTTGTCCAGCACCCTGTCGGCGCCGCGGGCGCCCAGCGCAGCGTCCTCCACGACCACGTGGGCAGAGAAGACCGGCACCCCTGAGGTGATCGTCCAGATGTGGATGTCGTGGACGGACACCACGCCGTCGACGGCCAGGATGTGTTCGCGGATCATCTGGACGTCCACGCCCTTGGGAGTGGCTTCGAGGAGCACGTCCACGACGTCCCGGAGCAGGTGCCACGCCCGGGGCAGGATCATCAGCGCGATCAGGATCGAGGCGATGGTGTCAGCGGCCTGGTAGCCGGTGACCATGATGACGATGGCCGCGACTATGACGGCGAAGGAGCCCAACAGGTCGCCCAGGACTTCCAGGTACGCTCCGCGGACGTTGAGGCTTTCCTTCTGTGCGCCGCGGAGGATCATCAGCGAGACCAGGTTGGCGACCGCGCCCAGGACGGCGGCGAACAGCATAACGTCGGTGTGGACCTCGGGAGCCGAGCCAAGGCGCCGGATGGCTTCGGTGAAGATGACCACGGAAATGACGATCAGGACCAGCGCGTTGGCCAGCGCGGCCAGGACCTCCGCCCGCTGGTAGCCGTAGGTCCGCGCATCGCTCGCCGGCCGCGCGGCAATCCAGGCCGCCAGCAGCGCGATGAAGACGCCGGCGGCGTCGGAGAGCATGTGCCCGGCGTCGGCGAGCAGGGCCAGCGAACCGGAAACGAGGGCGCCCACGACCTGAATCAGGACCACGGACAGGGTGATGCCCAGCACGGCGATCAGGCGCTTGCGGTGCTTCCCGGTCGCCGTGATCCCATGTGAGTGGCTGTGGTCGTGTCCCATGATTCCAAGGCTAGTCCCACCGGAGGCGGCTAGCCCCAGCCGAGATCGTGCAGCCGTTCGTCGCTGATGCCGAAGTGGTGTGCGATCTCATGGACCACGGTGACCGTCACTTCCTCGACCACGTCCTCGCGGGAGGCACAGAGGTCCAGGATCGGCTGGCGGTAGATGGTGATCCGGTCCGGCAGCGAACCGGCGTCCCACCAGGAATCCCGCTCGGTCAGCGGCACGCCCTCGTAGAGGCCCAGCAGAACCGTGTCCGGGTCCTCGTCCGGTTGGGGGGTGTAGTCGTCCTCGATGAAGACCGCCACGTTGTTCATGGTCTTCGCCAATTCCGGCGGGATCCGGTCCAGGGCGTCGCCCACCGCGGCTTCGAATTCGTCCTCGGACATCGGGAACGGTCCGTGGTGGCGGTCGTGGTTGTGGCCTGCGTCGTCGTTCCCGCTGGGCACGATCGGCAGGCCGGGAGGGAGTGATGCGGGCATACCCGGAACTCTATGCCCTGGCCGGTGCGCCCCGCAGCGGCCGGGAACGGCGCCGGGTCAGCGCGACGCCGGCGAGGCAGATCACGCCGCCCACGAGGCCCCAGATGGTGGGGATCTCGCCCAGCACCAGCCAGGAGATCAGGATGGTGGTCCCGGGCACCAGGTAGGTGGTGGCGGCAAGCCGTCCGGCGTCGATCAGCGAGAGCGCATAGGCCCAGGTGGTGAACGCGATCGCAGTGGGAAAGACGCCCAGGTACACCAGCCCCAGCGTTGCGGGCAGCGGCGCCGCCTGCAGTTCAGCGACGAGCTGGCCGCTAAAGGGCAGGCAGCACACGGCGCCTACCATGATGCCGAACCAGGTGGCCTGGGCCGCGGGGAACTTCCGGAGCACCGGCTTCTGCACGATCACGCTCACCGCCGCGAGAGCGGCCGCGAGCAGGCAGAGCAGCACGCCGGCAACGTCCGCCGTCGAGCGCTGGCCGGAACCGAGGGCAATCACTGCCACGCCGCCGAAGGCCACCAGGCTGCCGATGATCAGCCAGCGCGGGAAGCCTTCCTTCAGGATGATCCCGGCCATCACGGCGACGAGGATGGGGTTGACGTTGATCAGCAGGGCGGCGGTGCCGGCGTCGAGCATGTGTTCGGCGGCGTTCAGGGCAACGTTGTAGCCGCCGAACCACATCACGCCGTAGGCCAGGATGGGCCACCACTCACGGCCCCGGGGCAGCACGGCGGTCTTGCGGAACTGCGGCAGTACCACGAGACCCAGCACGACGGCGGCCACGGCAAGCCGTCCCAGGGTCAGCGGTCCGGGGGAGAAGCTGGGGCCGACCGCGCGGATGCCCACGAAGGCCGACGCCCAGAGCACCACGGTGACGACGACGGCGGCGATTCCGAGCCTGCTGATCTGCCCGGGCCGGCGGGTTGCCTGCGCCGCGGCCGGTGGGGCGGCATGCGAGGCCGCTTCGTGCGTGCTGTCCGGGTGCGTGCCGTCCGGGTGGGTATTGTCCGGATGTGCGCTGTCCGGGGAGGGGGAGCCTGTCTCGGCTGTTGTTGCCATGCTGCCAATCTAGCCCGTGCGGCGGCCCGGCAGCTGGCGGGAATCGGTCAGGTCTAGTCGGTTTACTGCCAAAATGCAGCCAAGCCCAGCGCCGCGCCCGGCCCGGCGCACCGGCGCAGATTCAGCGGCCCTGATTCACCGGAGCGGGCGGGCGGCGGCCCGGATGGCCGCCGCGACCTCGTCAAGTGCGGCCGATCCGTGCCGCCATTGCTGCCAGTGGAGTGGGACATCCACGTGCGCCGCGGGATCCAGTGCCGTCATCGTGCCGCGCTGCAGTTCCTCCGATACTTCGATTTCGGGGAGCAGCCCCCAGCCCATCCCCCAGCGGATGGCTTCGCCGAACTCGTGGGCGGCCGGAATGTAATGCCGGGGCGCGTTCAATGCCGTGCGGCTCACCCACCGGAGGTATCGGTCCTGTAAATCATCCTTGCGGTCGAAAACAATGACCGGGGCGGCGGCGAGGGTAGCCGCCGAGGCGCCGCCGGAAAACCACCGGGCGGCGAAACCGGGGGTGCAGACCGGCAGGTAGCGCATGACACCCAGCCGCCGTGAGGTGCAGCCGGGCGCCGCCTCGGCCGTGGTGGTGATGGCGGCGGCCGCTGCGCCGCTGCGCAGGAGGCCCAGCGAATAGTCCTGGTCCTCCCGGAGAATCTCGAGCTGGACCCTTCCCGCCACCGCGGCCAGTCCGGCCAGCGCCCAGGTATGCAGGGAATCGCTGTTGATCACCAGGGCCAGGCGCGTCCGCCCGTGCGGTTCCTCCGGCCGCAGCTCCTCGGCAAGGTCTGCGGAAAGGAGCTCCAGCTGCCGGGCAAACCGCACCACCGCCTGGCCGGACTCGGTGAGTCCCGCCGGCCGGGCCCGGGTGAGCACGGGACGGCCGACAGCGGCCTCGAGGGCACGGATCCGCTGGCTGATGGCCGAGGGGGTCACGGATAGGTGGGCGGCTGCGGCGTCGAAACTTCCGTGCGTGACGATGGCAGCCAGCGTCCGGGCCTGCTCGGGGGAGATGTCCATCATTAGCCAACCTTATGTGGCAACAGAAAGATTAGCTGGCTTCATCTTTGCCCGGCGCTTACCGTCGAAGGGTGATCCTTCCCCTGTTTTCCGGCCTCTCCGCCGGCCTGTCGCTCATTGTGGCCATAGGCGCGCAAAATGCCTTCGTCCTCCGACAGGGCATCCAGCGCTCCCATGTGGCCATGGTGGTGGCTGTCTGTGCCGTTTCGGACCTGGTGCTGATCGTGCTGGGCGTCGCCGGCATCGGCGTCCTCTTGGACCGGGCGCCCGCCGCCCTCGTGGTGATCAAGTGGGCGGGAGCCGCGTTTTTGCTCGTCTACGGAGCGCTCGCGGCCCGGCGCGCGATCGGCGGGGAACAACTGGACCTGCCCGGGGATAAGCCCCCGGGCAGCAGGGCGGCCGTACTGGCCACCTGCCTGGCTTTCACCTGGCTGAACCCGCACGTCTACCTGGACACCGTCTTGCTGCTCGGGTCGCTCGCGGCCGCCCACGGCGAGTCCGGACGCTGGTGGTTCGCGGCCGGCGCTGGCCTTGGAAGCATTGCGTGGTTCACCGCCCTTGGCGCGGGGGCGCGCTTCCTGGCCTCCCTGTTCCGGCGCCGGGCGGCCTGGCGGGTGCTCGACGCCGCAATCGCCGTCGTGATGATCACGCTTGCTGTGTTGTTGCTTGCTTAAGCGCCGCGCCCGCCTGGCCCCGGCCGCTACTCTCCGCGTCCGGACCACTCGAGGAGTCGTTCCAGCGGCCAGGTGGTGATGATCCGCTCCGCAGGCACGGCGTTCCGGGCGGCCCGCTCCGCGCCGTATTGCAGGAAGTCCAGCTGGCCCGGAGCGTGCGCGTCGCTGTCGATGCTGAAGAGGCAGCCGGCGTCGAGCGCGAGCTGGATCAGTTCATCCGGGGGGTCCTGGCGCTCCGGCCGTGCGTTGATTTCGACGGCGACGTCGTTCGCCGCGCATGCCGCGAACACACGCCTCGCGTCAAAGTCCGAGGGCGGCCTCGTTCCGCGGGAGCCGTTCAGCAGGCGGCCGGTGCAGTGGCCGAGCACCCTGGTGTGCGGATCCTCGATCCCGGCCAGCATCCGCCGGGTCATGGTCCGGCTGTCCGAGCGGAGCTTCGAGTGCACGCTCGCCACCACGATGTCCAGGCGGTTTAGCAGTTCCGGTGCCTGGTCCAGCGCTCCGTCCTCCAGGATGTCGACCTCGATGCCGGAGAGCAGGCGGACCGGGGGGTGGCCTGCGCCTGTCCCGGGGGCCTGCGCGGCCACGATCCCTGCGACCACCTCCAACTGCTCGGTGAGGCGTTCGGCGCTGAGGCCGTTAGCGATCTTGAGGGTGGGGGAGTGGTCGGTCAAGGCCAGATATTCGCGGCCCAGCATCCGGGCCGCGTCCAGCATGGACTCGATCGGCGAGCCGCCGTCGGACCAGTCGCTGTGCGTGTGCAGGTCGCCGCGGAGGTTCGCCAGCAGTTCATGGCCGCCGGCGGCGAGGGGCTCGGCGCCACGTTCCCGCAGGCCCGCGAGGTAGTCGGGGACGCCGCCGTCGACCGCCTGCGCAATCACCTCGAAGGTCCGGTCGCCGATCCCCTTCATCCGTTTCAGCCGGCCGTCCGCCGTCCGTGCGGCCAGTTCCCCGGGGGAGAAGCCGCCGATGAGTTCGGCCGCCTTGCGGAACGCCTGGACCTTGAAGGTGGTGGCGCGTTCGCGTTCGAGCCAGAAAGCGATCTCATTGAGGGCAGCGGTGGCGTCCATCTGACCATCATCCGCACAGCCGCATGGGCCCTGTCCAGAGCTTATTCCCGGGTTGTGGAGTGGATTTTGGAGATTCCGGAAGTTGGCCCTATAGTTTTATAGGTCCAGTTCGGAGGAACCCGAAGGGAACAAAAACGGAAGGCTTCGGTCCTTAATTTTTGCCCTTGTTCAGTGGGTTTACCGGATGGCGTCCTGGCCCCCATCGTCTAGCGGCCTAGGACACCGCCCTTTCACGGCGGCGGCACGGGTTCGAATCCCGTTGGGGGTACGCAAGAAACTGGTCAAGCCGGATGAAAAAGTCTGGTAGGCTAAAGGCCTTGAAAAATTGCAGTAGCGATACTGCAGGCAGCAAGAAACAGCAGTAAACAAGCAGTAAAAGCAAGGCCCTGTAGCGCAGTTGGTTAGCGCGCCGCCCTGTCACGGCGGAGGTCGCGGGTTCAAGTCCCGTCAGGGTCGCTCTGATTGCCAGAAGAAATTCCGGCCGTCATGGTGACACGTCACCTAGGCTCTGTAGCTCAGTTGGTAGAGCGTTCGACTGAAAATCGAAAGGTCACCGGATCGACGCCGGTCGGAGCCACCACTGGGAAGCATCAGTTCATAAACGAACTGGTGCTTTTCTTCTTTAACCCACCCGCCGCTCCGTAATGGCCCTATTGCGGCGTGAAACGGCCCCTCTGGAGCAATCGAGGATGCCCGGAAGCTCGGTCCGAACCTGCAGGCACTACGCAGAGGCTACGGATAGACAGGACGCGGCGCAGGGGGTAGACATTGAGCGAACCCATGGCGTAGAGGGGAGGACGCTCAGTGGAGATCGCCGACAGCTCGGATCTGCAGGAGACGGACACCGTTGGGAAGTGTCCGTGTGCAGGGGCCCGCTTCAACCCCGCTGCCTGCGGCCGCCTCGCCCGGCGCCGTCGGAGCGGCCGCTTCGCCGGGCAAAGGGCGCGCAGATGTTTGTGACTTTTTGGCGGTTTCGCCGCGCCTTGGCACCACGCGCCGCGGCGTTGGCCGCCGGAGCTGCCCTGGTGGTCCTCGCGGCTGCCCTGCAGGTGGCGCTGCCGTGGCCCCTGAAAGTCATTGTCGACGATGTGCTCAAGACCCCGGGCGCTGCGAGCAAGAACGAGTTCCTGCGAACGTTCGGTGCGGCCGGGCTGGAAGGTCAGCAGCTGCTGGTGGTGGCAGTTGCGTGCCTGTTGGTGTTCACCCTGGCGAATGCGGCGGCCAACTATTTTGGGGCGCGGCTGCTCAACGGCGTCGGAGAGCGGGTAATGGCATCCGTCCGCTCCGAGGTGTTCACCCACCTCCAGCGGCTCTCCCTGTCCTTCCACGACAAGCAGAGGCTCGGGGATCTGGTGACGCGGGCGACCACGGATGTCGATTACGTGCGCGCCATGATCATCTCAATGCTGGCTGTCCTGGTACCCAACATCCTCATTCTGGCTTTCATCACGACGATCTGCGTGGTGGTTGATCCGGGCTTCGCCATGATTGCCCTGGCGGTCTCACCGGTGCTGTTCGCTACGGTGCTGATGTACCGCCCCCGCATCAAGGCTGCGTCCCGGGCCGCGCGGAGAAGGGACAGCGACATTGCCTCCACGATGGCGGAGACCTTCTCCTCGGTGCGGGTTATGCAGTCCTCTTCCAGCGAGGCGCGCCATGAGGCCGATTTCCAGCTCCGCAATGCCGCGCGGATGAATGCGGGCCTGAGGCTGGTCCGGTTGCAGGCAGCACTGTCCCCGCTGGTGGATGTCATCGTCACACTCGGCACCGTCGTCGTGCTCTGGGCGGGCGTGCAGCGGGTGCTGGACGGTTCAATGACGCTGGGACTGTTGCTGGTCTTTCTGGCGTACCTCAAAGCCCTTTACGATCCGATGAAGGAACTTTCCAAGCTGACGACGGTCATGAGCCGGGGCCAGGTCAGCGCGGAGCGGCTCCAGGACGTCCTCAGCACCGCCCCGGCAATCACGGACCCGCCCGGTGCCCCGCCGGCGCCGCGGCTGGCGGGCGCGGTGGAGCTGCGAGATGTCGACTTCCACTACGACGATTCCGAGGTGCTGCACAAGATTAACCTCCGTGTGGAGCCGGGCCGGATGATTGCGCTGACCGGGCCCACCGGTGCGGGCAAGTCAACGGTGGTCAGCCTTATTCCGCGGCTCTACGACGTGACGGGCGGCGCTGTTCTCCTCGACGGCGTGGACGTCCGCGAACTGCAGCTGGCCTCGGTGCGCCAGCAGATCTCGATGGTCCTGCAGGAATCCATCCTGTTTCACGGCACCATCTACGACAACATCGCCTACGGATCGGACAACGTCACTCCGGAACAGGTTTTCGCCGCAGCCCACGCCGCGCATGTCGATGAATTCGTTGATCAGCTGCCGCTGGGCTATGACACCCCGGTTGCCGAGCGGGGCGTCAGCCTCTCCGGCGGACAACGCCAGCGCATCGCGATCGCCCGGGCCCTGGTCCGCGATACACCGATCGTCATCCTCGATGAGCCCACCTCCGGCCTGGACGCCATCTCCGAACAATACGTGATGGAGGGAATGGACCGGCTGATGGCCGGGCGGACTGTCATCGTGATCGCGCACCGCCTCTCCACTCTCCGGCGCGCGGACAAGATCTACGTGCTGGACCACGGGCGGATTGTGGAAAGCGGTAACCACCGGCAACTCCTCGCAGCCGGCGGTCTCTACAGCCGGCTCGACGGGCTGCAGGGGGCCCAAGATCCTCCAGCCTTGCCGCTGCCTGCGCGGGGCGCGATCCGCGAGGGAACGCCGGCGAGGCCCGCGACCTCGGGAGCCCTCCCCTGGCGGATCGGAAGGGAGGGCGCGCTGGAGGTGCTGTTGGTCCACCGGCGCCGTCATCAGGACTGGTCCATCCCCAAGGGAAAAGCCCAACCGGGCGAGACGGACCAGGAATGTGCGCTGCGGGAAGTGGGCGAGGAGACGGGTCTCGTCTGCCGGGCCGGTGCGGAGCTGCCGCAGGTGACCTATCTGGACCGCCGCCGGCGCCTCAAGACGGTGCGCTACTGGGCCGCGGAGGCCCAGGGCGGCGTCTTCTCGGCCAACGATGAAGTGGACGAGGCCCGCTGGTTCAGCATTCCGGCGGCGCTGCGCACGCTGAGCGAACCACGCGAACGGCCCGTGCTTCTCGCACTGGGCGGCGTCCTGGAGCGGGAACTTGGGATCCGTGCGGTGCCGGCCCGGGACAGGATGCTGCTGCTTATCCGCGGGGCCACGGCAACACCCCGCCAGCTGTGGGACCACTCCGAACTCACCCGGCCGCTGGCCCACGAAGGACGCACGACAGCCCGCTCCCTCGAAGGACTCGGCTCGTTCTTCGAAATAAACCGGATCCTCTCCGCGCCGGCCGCCCGGTGTATCGGCACTGTTGAACCGCTGGCACGCCGTGCATCCCTGACGGTGGAAGTGGCCAGTGATCTTTCCGATGGCCGCATCGAACGGGCGATGCGGCTCGTCGACAACGCCCGCGGCACGGGGACCGTGCTGTGCACGCATGAGGATGTCATCGCCTCGGTCCTGGACCGCCTGGCCGCGCGCGACCGGACAACCCTCGACAGCCGCGCCGGCCGCCGGCGCGGCTCGGTCTGGGCCCTGACCGGGGACACGTCACGCTACACCGGCGCGTATTATCTCCCCATGCCCGAGGCGGTCCGCCTGCCCGAACAGCGCGCGACCAACAATTAGCTGTCCAACGCCGCGCGGGAGCGCGCTGCACGTTCTTGGATCCTCAAGGCGAGGGCCCCGTGGGTGGACATTGAGTGGCCGGCGAGGGGAGTGAATTGTGAAGATCACCGCCGACCATGCTCATTCTTGCCCCGAGGCCCCGAGGCCCCGAGGCCCCGAGGCCCCGAGGCCCCTCGGGCCTGCGGGCCCACGAGCATCGATGAGAGTTCACCCGGGAGCCCGGCAGTCGGCGGAGTCGTCAGGCAGGCTGGATCCGAGCTCGTTCTTTGACGGCATTTCGGAAGCAGCTAACGATGCCGTGTCCTTCGCCGTGGCCCAGCTTTGATATCTCAATTGTTTTGCCGGCAGCCGTGGCGACGAGGATCTCGCCGGAGATTCGTTTGCTTAGAGTGAGCCTCTCGATTGTCCCATCAGGCATGTCCAAGGTCAGCACCGAGGAATTGGCGGCGTCGGTCACAAACAGTAGCCGTCGGTCGGTGAACACGGCGAAACCCTGTTCTGCGCCGAGTTCCCCTTTCCCCGCGGCCCGGACCAATTCGTCTCGATACAAGTGGCGGACAATGCCGCGCCGATTCTTGGCATCGAAATAGAGACCTGCCCTGTCGGCGGCGTCTTGCAGGCCGTGGAGGTAGATGACGCCTTGGGGGAGGCTTTCCTCAATGGCGGTCAGGTGTGCATAGAGCTCTGGATAGGGGCTGTCCGATGTCCAGACGATTGCGGTTCTTCGTCCCAGGGGCGATGCGGAGCCCGTCAGGCGTGCGTGCCGGCGCCGAAGGATCATAGACCGAGGCACATCGACGACCGTCTCAAGTGCATTGAGGGATCCTGCTTTGAATCCGGCATCGACGGCGGCTTGGTGGATAAGTGGAAATGCCTCCTCAGCATCGGTAAGCATCGTCCACTGGACTTTGCTGGGGACAGTCATGAAGTTCCTCTGGTCGTCGTCTGTGCGTGGTGCTTGCGGGTCCCCACGTGGGCATGTGCGGCGTTGGGGACCCTCGGCCCAGCTGGATGGCTGGATGGGGGTCGACGCGGCGTTGGAGTCGCAACGCCGCGTTCAGCGGTGGGACCGGCAATCAAGGGCGCTTGGAGGCGCGGAGCTGTTCTTCGAATTCGGCGGCGTCAACAGGCTTGCTGAACAGGAAGCCTTGCGCGCGGTCGCAGCCCATGGCTTGCAGTGCGTTCATTTGGTCGGTGGTCTCCACGCCTTCGGCGACGACGCGCAGCCCGAGGCCGTGTCCAAGTCCGACAATTCCGGCAACGAAGGCGGCCGATCCGTCCACGCCGAGCCGGGTCGTGAAGGATCTGTCGATTTTGACCTCGGTGACAGGCAATCGGTGCAATTGGGCCAGGGACGAGAAGCCGGTCCCGAAGTCATCGATCGAGATGCCTACGCCAATGGAACGGAACTCACGAAGGTTGTCGTCGTTGACAGGGGATTCGGACATGGCCTGCGACTCAGTGACTTCGACGGTCAGCGCACGGGCCGGGAGCTGGGTTCGTTGCAGGGTCTTCCGGACTACTTCCGGAAATTCCGCGCCACTTAGCTGGAAGGCCGACACGTTGACGGCGATTTCCAGTTCGTTCCCTTCCGCATGCCAGCGTGCGCCGGCTGTGCAGGCTTCGTCAAGAACAAACGCGCCTACTTCGGCGATCAGGCCGCTGTCTTCAGCCAGGGGAATGAACTCGCCCGGCGAAACGAGTCCGAGTTCGGGATGTTGCCATCGTACGAGCGCCTCGGCAGCGACTATTTCGTTGGTTGCGAGGTCGGTTTGAGGTTGAAACTGGACCCGCAGTTCCCCGCGGGCGGCAGCGCCGCGGAGGTCCGTTTCGAGTCGAAGGTAGTCCTTGCGTTGCACCGTCGGAAGCGTGTGTCCGCGCGCCCGTGCCTTCGCGCGATACATGTCGAAATCGGCCTGTTCGACGAGCCGTCGTGCCGCATCGGAGCGGGTCTCAGGGTCACCGGGGGGAAGGGCTTTTCGGAAGGTGGTGCCTATGGCAATTTCGACGAAGATCTTCTTGCCGTCGATGTCGATGGGTTCCGCGAACCGGGAGCATATCGACGCGGCGATGTCATCGACTTCGTCAGGAGCCCCAATGTTGGGCAGCAGGACGACGAACTCGTCACCGCTGTACCGTGCGACAGTGTCCCCGTCGTGAAGAGCGGCTTTGATCTGGGCGGCGACATGGCGCAGGACGTTGTCACCGGCGCTATGACCGAGTCCATCGTTGATCCGTTTAAACCGGTTGATGTCGCAGAAGAGTAGGCCGACGCCGCCGCCGGTATGGGTCAATGAGGTTTCAAGCCGATCTTCGAAGAGTGCCCTGTTGGGAAGTCCGGTGAGCGGATCGTGGAAGGCCTGCCGCCTGGCATCCTCGAGGAGACGGATATTCTCCAATGCGACGGCGGCTAGAGCAGCGAGCCCGGAGAGTCGCTCGATGAGTGAGCCCTCGAGTTTTTCCGGTGCCGGCCGCCCGGCCCAGTGCGCCAGCACGATGCCTGATACTTCGCCCCCGGCCATGATCGGTATGGCCGCGAGGCCCGATATAGCAAAATCAGCGAGCATACCTCGCGCCCAGTCCGAGCCATTGCGGTCCACCAGTACCGGTGCACCGGTGGCGAGTAGCTGTGCAAGCTCGGGGCTTTCCTGCTGGGTCGTCATGTAGGCGGCCAGTTGATCGGCCTGCGCGCCGTGCCAGCCGCTCATGCCAGCAATTTGGAGGCTGCCGGCCTGTGTGTCCCAAAGGGCAATGGCGGACCGGTCGGCGTCCGACAGAGAGGGCACCGCGTCGGCAATCGAAGTGGCAAGGGCCTGCACGGTGCGGTGCTGCGCGAGGGAACGGGAGACATCGAGGAGTAGTTGCGCTGTTTCTCCGTGTTCCCGTGCTTCGTCAATAATTTCGGCGATGGCGAGGCTTACTGCCGCGTGGCGTGCATATGAGGCCAGGGCGTCCGTGTCTTCGGGGAAGAATTCCTGCCCTGGATGCGCCACAGCCGCCATGACGCCATAGAAGTGCGTAGCGGAAGCAACAGGTACGCTCAGTACCGGCCGGTCCGCCAGCGCGTTGGATTCAGGGGACAGTACCATTTCTCTTTCGTCGAGTGCGGCCTCCAGCACTTTGCCAATGCCGCGGACGCGCACGTGACGTTCGCCGGCGGGGGTCCGGACTGCGAGAAGGTGCCCCGGGGCGTGCACGGCACTGTCTGCGCGGGTCAGGATCTGGTCGAGTACGTCCCCCAGCGGCGAGCTGGTGATCAGGTCCGATGCGGCCGCTTCCAGGATACGGAGCCGGTGCTCTGCTGTTGAACTTCTGTTCGTTGGCGGATCGACCCGTTTGCGTTTCCGCAGCATCCGGGCCAGGTGCTGTCGCGGGGTTATGCTCCACGACACGACGTACAGGCATTCGGGTGCGCCGTCGACCTGACAAAATTCCCCATGGTCCACCCGCGCTGGGGGCAGACCGAAAGAGGCAGGAATTTGGGCTAGAAAGCCTATGGCGTAGTCGCAGTCAATGCGATTGGGATGATACGGGGCGAGCACCTTCCTCGCCACCGTGGCTGATCCTTCCTCTGTCCGTTCGCACCTGTACACGGTGGCAGAATCGTAACGTGTGGCGATCCGGGAGATGCCACGGAAGGCCGCAGCCGGGGAACCAGCTGCCCGCAGTTTCGGCCAAGGCTCCAGGTCAGATTCCAGGGCGGATGCCGGCCCCAGTCGCAGCCCGATTCTGGGATCGTCAAGCTCGACTGCGGCGGCCTCGAAGAGCCGGAGTTTGTCCGGGTACGAAATCCTGCCCTCTGTGCTTTGTACTCGTCGCCATTAGCCGGGGCGCCGCACCCGCTCTGGGGAAGACTGATTCCCCGCCGCCACAGGCGCCGCCGTCGGCCGCCGCCCGAGGGGCACCGTGATGACAGCCAGTCTCACAGGAGCAGTGCGCGATACCGTTGACCCCGGTTTCTGGTGGTCGCGGCAACCCCCCTCTGTGGTTAGAGATGGTCTTCCGCGGCGAGGGAATCCTTGTGGTCTTGCGCGAGAGGCCCCTTCGTCCTAGATCCGGCGCGGCCGCTGTCTCCGGACACCACGGCCTTCGTGAGCTGACTCCAGAACGCCGCTGCGCCATCGGACCAGTCCAGCTCGAGGATGTGCTTTTCATCCAGCATCTTTGTCCATTCCTGCACGAGATCGTGATGGAAAACGAATTCTTCCAGTGCGGTGGCGCCCGGGAGAGACAGCGGCGCCTGACCGGGCTGCTGTGGAAGCATGTCGATGGCGGCCAGTAAGGATTCGAGGGTCCGCCTGGTCGATTCCGGGCCTCTGGTCTGGAGCGGCAGCGTCCCCGCGTCCTTGGCAAGGGAGATCTGGCGGCGCAAGTCTTTGGTGTATGCCGCCCAGTTTCTGGCATGTCTTGCGTCAACGATCAGAGTCCGCACCGATTCGCGAACAGCCGCCTCCCCATAGAACGCGAATGTTGCACGGCCGCTGAGTTTGGCCGAGTACATGGCCGAGTCTGCTTGTTCCAGGAGCACCCGGGGGCTAGCGTGGCGTGGTCCAACGGCGATCCCGATGCTGGCGCTGACAGTGAGATGCCTTCCGTCCAGGGCGAAAGGTGCAGCCATAGCTTCGAGAATTCGCCGGGCTAGCCTGTGGCCCCGTTCCGCTGAGGAACCTGGGAAAATGAGTGTGAATTCGTCTCCGCCGGTCCGGGCCGCGGTGTCTCCTTCTCTGATGCAGGTCTTGAGCCTCCGGCCTATTTCGACCAGCAGGGCATCGCCGGCTGCGTGGCCGTGGGAGTCGTTGACGGGCTTGAAGCCATCGATATCCACCGCGATCACGAGCGTAGATACTTCTCCACTCACGGCGGCCTCTAACCTTTCCTGAAGCAATGATCGGTTTGCCAGGCCGGTCAGGGGATCGTGCTTGGCGAGTACTGCGAGGCGGTCCAGAAGAATTCGCTCCTCCGCTCTCGCACGCTCATGAATGCTCCAGTGCATGACACTGGTGATGCAGCTCGCCAGGAACAACGCCACGTGCACGAATACCCAGCCCGCTGCCTGGTCCGCTGTCCCCGAGTGTCCCAACAGATCCGCAGGAGCGAGAACACCTAAGACCGTGTGATGGATGAGGACTGTGCCAACGGCCGCGGCGATGGGTGCCCAGTCTTCGTATAGTGCCACGACTGGGACCATGATGAAGAAGAGGAAGTGGGCTTCGACAGTTCCGGAAATGTGGACAGTTTCTGCCGCGATGACCATAAGGCACACTGCGGCCATGACGGTGCGTGCCCGATACGGGAGCGGGGCCATCCAGGCCGCCGCGGCTATCAAGGTCGGGATGAGGCCCTCGCCGATGGCATGGGCAGGCGGTTCGCCGAGGAGGAGCGCGAAAACGGTGACGGCCGCTGCCATGATCAAGCAGAACGAGACGATTTTTCGGTGTCGAAAGGCTTTAGCCCCCTCTGGGAGCTGTGACCCCCTCGGGATACTCATCTCCACCGTGCTTAGCCACTGGCGGATCACTGCTACTCCTTTGTACGGGTCACGGGTCACGGGTCACGGGTCACGGGCTATCAACGGGGCCTCGCGGTATCGGACGCATTTGAATGCTGGGGCGTCCTCGCAGACGGAAAGCAAGCTGGATGGGAGCTAGCGGTTTCAGGGTCGGAGACACCTCGCTGAAAAGCTGATGCGCCCGCCCTTCCCAACGAAGAGTGCCCGATGAGATGTCCAATGTAAAACGGAGAGTGCAGCTATTGGGACACCCGTCCATCTCGTGGGCGGGGCTGTCCTGTGGTATTCAACCCCACGCCGGGTGGCTGCAGGTCGGAGTACGCGGTCGCCGTCCCCAATCCCACGGGGGCGTCCGAAGCGAATGCCGGGGACTGACCGGCTACCGTGCACGCCAGCAATGCCGCACCAACGGCCGCGGTGCGGCGTCGTCCCAGACTCGCCCGTCCATCAAATTGTGGCATTTTCAGGAGTCGTCCCGCCATCCACCGGGTTCGGGCGCCGTGACCAGGGTTGGGGACACGCCGGCACTCCCGGCTAGACTCGCACGCTGGGGAAGAACGCCATCGCTGCGGACAGTCCCTGGACGGATCCGCGGCGCACGCCCGACCAGAAGAGTGATTTTGACGAAAACTGCACGCCCGCTGACCGTGACCGCCCTCCTCGCCGCCCTGGCGCTAACCGCCTGCTCTGCGCCGGAAGCCGCGGCCCCGCCGTCGTCGTCGGCCCCCGCACCGTCCGCCTCCGCGACGCCCAGCCCCACCAAGTCCTCCGGCCCCTATGGCGACTTCCCGACGGCGGCCGAGGCCTGCAAGACGATTTCGGAGCAGGCCACGGGCGCCTCGCTGTTCCCGCTCTCGGCGGCACAGGGCAAAACCGCCGAACTTGAGCAGCTCAAGGCCGAACTCAGCCGCACGGCCGAACGCGTCCCGGACAGCCTCAAGGCCGACTTCGCCAAACTCAACGAGGTCGCCGTCGCGGGCCTGAGCGACCAGACCGTCTATTCCAGCGGCAAGTTCCAAGACGCCATGGCTCCCGTGACCGGTTGGATTGCCGCCAACTGCAAGTAGCTCCTCGGGCACATGGCTCCCGGGTCTGAAGCGGCTCGGAAATCCAGGCGATGTGGCCCCACCGTCGGCCCTAAGGGCTAGGGTGGTGTCAAAGAGAAGGGGGAGTGCCAGATGGAGTACCAGAATCCTCAGTCCGCGGATCCCGGGGTGGGTCTGCCGGCGGCGGCCCGTGCCGCGACCGGCCGCACCGTGATTTCCGAAGCCGCTGTCGCCAAGGTTGCCGGCATCGCCGCCCGCGCCGTTCCCGGCGTGTATTCCCTGGGCACCGGGCCTTCCCGCGCCCTGGGCGCCATCCGCGACGCGGTCGGCAGTTCGGACCACGCTGCCGGGGTGCGCGCCGAGGTCGGCGAGACCCAGGTGGCCGTGGACATTGACCTCGTGGCGCTCTACGGCACCCCGCTGCATGCCCTGGCGGACCAAATCCGGGCGGCTGTCTATGCCGCCGTGGAGGAACTCGTCGGCCTTCAGGTCATTGAAGTCAATATCGAGATCCATGACGTCTTCGTCCCCGGTCCGCCCAAGCCCGCGGCCTCCGGCGAGGCACGACCCACGAGGGAGGCCCTGCAGTGAACCTGACCGTAGTCGGCATTGCGGCCGGCGCTTTCCTGGCTTTCATGTCCTTCACGTTCGGGGCCTGGGGCTTCCTCGGCTCCCTGCTCTTCATGGCCGTCGGAGCCCTGCTGGGCCGTGCGGCGGAAGGGAAACTGGACCTGCGCAGCGTCGTCGATGCCCTCACGGGCCGGCGTTCCTCCTCATGAGTTCCACCGCCGGACGGCTGCTGGCCGGACACAACCGGATCAGCACCCAGGCCCTCACGAGCGTGGCGCGGGCCGCAACTGCGGAGGCGCTCGGTGTGCCGCCGCAGGACGTCCGGGCCGACTGGGCCGACGACGACGGCCTGCTGGCCCTGTCCCTCGTCACGCCTATCGCCGTCCCGTCGCTCACCGCGGTGCTCCGGGACCCGGCCCGCGTGGCATCCTTCGGCGGCCCCATCTGGGACCGCGCGGTGGCCGCGAAGGCGGAGATTCTGCGCCGCGTGACGGAGCTCAGCGGTGCGCAGCTGAGCCGGGTGGACATCCGCATCAGCGGGGCCAGCGTCAGTGACGGAGGGCGGGTCCGGTGAGCCAGGCCGCCGAACGCCCCTACGGCGGCGCCGGGTCCCCGGAGGCCGCTGCCACGGGCACCCACCCAGCCGGATCCGGTCCCGCCGCGAGTCCCGGGGCAGACTCAGGCGACGCCGTAACCGAGCGGGTCCTGGCCCGCGAGACCAGCTCGTCCCGGGCGTCCGCCGCCGTCATCGCGGCAGTCCTGGTGATCGGGCTGTGCGTCTACGCCCTGCTGGAAACGGCGGTGCGGGCCGTGGGGCAGCCGCCGTGGCTGATCGATCCGCAGACCGCCGCCGAGAAAGTCATCGCCCTCCCGGCCGGAGTCCCGCCGCTCCTGCTCGGCGTCGTCGGCGCGGTGCTGTTCGCGGCCGGGCTCTTTTTCTTCCTCAACGCGGTGTTGCCCGGACGGCGGGCCCGGCACGTGCTCGCCGACGCACGGGCCGCCGTCGTGGTCGATGACGAGGTGATCGCCTCGGCGCTGGCGCGGCGCGCCCGGCTCGCCGCCAACGTGACGCAGGAGCAGGTGATGGTGGTGGTGTCCCGGCGGCAGGTGCTGGTCAACGTCCGGCCCACCTCCGGTGTGCCGCTCCGCGCAACGGACGTCCAGTCCGCCGTGGAGGCGGAGCTCCGAGACATGGCGCTCTCGCCCCTGCCGGAGGTCCGGGTCAACCTGGCCTCCTCGGGGGTGATCGGCGCGTGAACGGTACCCCGCGGATCCTCAACCGGATCCTGATCGGCATCCTCGGCGCCAAGCTCCTGGTCATCGGGGCCCTGCTGATCCTGCTGGCCACCGTCCCCGCCGTCGGCCGCTGGTGGCAGTACTGGTCGGCGGGGGTATGGGCCGGCGCCCGCGGACTCTTCGACCGCACCCGCTTCCCCGGGGGGACCGAGAGCTGGCTGTGGATCGTCATAGTGGTCCTGCTGCTGCTCGTCATCGGGGTCATGGTGGCCTGGCTGGCGCAACAGGGCAAAGGCCGCGCGAACCTGCTCGTCGCCGAGGACGACGCCGGCGAAGTGCCCGGCAATGTCCGGATCGGCGGCGGTGTGGCGGAACAGGCCCTAAGGGCGGCACTGGCCGACCGGCCTGACCTGGCAGGCGCCACGGTGGCCACCTACGAGTTTGCCGGCGAGCCGGCCCTGCGGATCCGGGTACAACCGCGCCAGGGCGTCGCCCCGCACATCCTGGCTGCGGAGGTCTCGGCCCTGGTGGAGGCACTGGATGCCGTGATCGGGAAGCGCACACCCGTGCTGATTCACATCGGCTCCGGCGCTCGGTCCAGGTTCGGCCGCGCCGAACGCGTCCGCTGAGCCGACGCCGGGCTTCGGCCGGCTGACGGTGAGGTCTTGGACACATTTGCCCCACCGGAAACGCAGGCCCCAGCCCGATGGCAACCCCGCACCGCCGCGGCAACGCGCGGAATGACCGCCGCCGCAGGCGGTCTCCATTGCGTAAAGGTTTAATGTAAACGCTTGCATTCCTCACCGCCGGGTCGCTAGTGTGATGGTCACCACACCAACTGCACCACCGGTCCAGCCGGTACTCAGCGAGGAGCACCTGTATGAAATCCCGTAATTACCTACTTCCCGTAGCCGCGGCCGGTGTCTTGGCCCTCTCCCTCTCGGCCTGTGCTGGCGGGGGAGGCGGCGGTGGCACCACGGGCGGTGGCGGCGGCGGCGACGCGGCAGCCAACCTGGACGGGCGCGGCCCCATCACGTACGTGCAGGGCAAGGACAACAGCAACGTGGTCCGGCCGCTGATCGAAAAGTGGAACGCTGCGCACCCGAACGAGAAGGTGACGTTCAAGGAGCAGACCGACCAGGCCGACCAGCAGCACGATGACCTCGTCCAGAACTTCCAGGCCAAGAACGCCAACTACGACGTGGTCAGCGTTGACGTCGTCTGGACCGCCGAATTCGCGGCGAAGGGCTGGCTGCAGCCGCTCAAGGACAAGATGGCGCTCGACACCGCCGGAATGCTGAAGCCAACCCTCGACGCCGCGTCCTACAAGGGCACCCTGTACGCCGCGCCGGAGTCTTCCGACGGCGGCATCCTGTACTACCGCAAGGACCTGGTTCCCACGCCGCCCAAGACCTGGGACGAAATGATGGGCATGTGCTCGATCGCCAAGGCCAAGAACATGGGTTGCTACGCCGGCCAGTTCTCGAAGTACGAGGGCCTCACGGTGAACGCCTCCGAGGCGATCAACTCCTTCGGCGGTTCCGTGCTGGACAAGGACGGCAAGCCGAGCCTGAACACGGAGGAAGCCAAGACCGGCCTCAGCAACCTCGCCAAGGCCTACGCTGACGGCAACATCCCGAAGGAAGCCATCACGTACAAGGAAGAGGAATCCCGCCAGGCCTTCCAGGACGGCAAGCTCCTGTTCCTGCGCAACTGGCCGTACGTCTACAACCTGGCCACCACCGAAGGATCTTCCAAGGTCAAGAACGTGCTGGGCATGACCGCACTCCCGGGCAAGGACGGCCCCGGCGCCTCCTCGCTCGGCGGCCACAGCGCCGGCATGAGCGTCTACTCCAAGAACAAGGCCACCGCGCTGGACTTCCTGAAGTTCCTCACCACGGAAGAAACGCAGAAGTTCTTCGCCACGCAGGGTTCGCTGGCTCCGGTGCTGACCAAGCTCTACGATGACAAGGAACTGGTTGCGAAGCTGCCGTACCTGCCGGTGCTGAAGACCTCGATTGAGAACGCCGTCCCGCGCCCGGTGACCCCGTTCTACCCGGCCGTTACCAAGGCCATCCAGGACAACGCATACCCGGCCATCAAGGGCGAGAAGGCAGTGGACGCAGCGCTGTCGGACATGCAGAAGTCCATCGAAACCCAGTCAAAGTAGTCCAAAATGGCAACTGAATTGGGCCCGACGCCGGTTAAGAAGCCGGCGTCGGGCGGGACCGAGCTCCACCACGCACCCAAGGGGGTGGGGGAGGACAACGTGATCGCCAGCCAGGGCAGGTGGGCGTCCTGGCTGCTTGCCCCCACCATCATCGCGCTGGCTGTCGTTATCGTTTACCCGATTATCAGCGCCATCGTGATGTCCTTCCAGGCCGACGCCGGCCTGGATCCGGCCACCGGCCTCTTCACCGAGGGCGGCCCGGCCGGCTTCTCTAACTACGTCAACTGGATCGCCCAGCAGTGCACGTCGCCGGACGGCGGCACAGTCGCCTGCCCGCCGGGGACCCTGGGTTCCCAGTTCTGGTCCGCGACCGCCACGACGTTCTTCTTTACCGTTGTGACCGTGGCCCTGGAGACCGTGCTCGGCTTCTGGATGGCCATGATCATGGCCCGCACCTTCAAGGGACGCAGCCTGGTCCGCGCCGCAGTGCTGGTGCCGTGGGCCATCCCCACCGCCGTCACTGCCAAGCTGTGGCTGTTCATCTTCGCGTTTGAGGGCATCGCCAACAAGCTCTTCAACACGACCATCCTGTGGACCGGCAGCGAGTGGCCGGCCAAGTGGGCGGTCATCATCGCCGACGTCTGGAAAACGACGCCGTTCATGGCGCTGCTGATCCTGGCCGGCCTGCAGATGATTCCTGCCGAGGTGTACGAGGCAGCCAAGGTTGACGGCGCTTCGGCCTGGCAGCGGTTCCGGATGATCACCCTGCCGCTGGTGAAGCCGGCGCTCATGGTGGCCATCCTCTTCCGCACCCTCGACGCGCTGCGCATGTTCGACCTGCCGTACATCCTGACCGGCGGGGCCAACAACACCACCACGCTGTCCATCCTGGTGATCAACCAGATCAGGCAGGGCTTCAATGTGGCGGCGGCACTGTCCACCATTACGTTCATCATCATTTTCCTTGTCGCCTTCATCTTCGTGCGCTTCCTTGGCGCGAACGTGGTGGAGCAGCAGACCGGCGCTAGTAAGGGGAAGAAATGACCACCGCCGCGACCGAGCTGCGCGCGCAGCAGGACCGGGGGCGCAAGGTCGCCCAGAACCGGGAAAAGTGGGCCCAGGGCCGGACCTACATCAGTGCCCTGGTGATCCTCATCTGGTGCCTCGCCCCGGCCTACTGGATGGTGGTGACCGCCTTCCGCGACGTCGGGTTCACCTACGACACCTCGATCCTGCCGACGCACGTCACGCTGGACAACTTCAACACCGCGTTCGATACGTCCTTCGGGAACCACTTCGGCCAGGCGCTGCTGAACAGTGTGTTCATCGGCGTCGTGGTGACCGTGGTCTCGCTGCTGATCGGCGTCTTCGCGGCCTACGCCCTGGCCCGGTTGAACTTCCGGTTCAAGTTCCTTGTGCTGGGCTTCATCCTGGGGGCCTCGATGTTCCCGGGCGTCGCCCTCATCACCCCGCTGTTCCAGCTGTTCACCAACATCGGCTGGATGGGTACCTACCAGGCCCTGATCATCCCGAACATCTCGTTCGTGCTGCCGCTGACCGTCTACACGATGACGTCGTTCTTCCGCGAAATGCCGTGGGAGCTCGAGGAATCGGCGCGGGTGGACGGCTGCACGCAGGGCCAGGCCTTCCGGAAGGTGATCATGCCGCTCGCGGCTCCCGCCATCTTCACCACGGCCATCCTGGCGTTCATCTCCTCGTGGAATGAATTCCTGATCGCCAGCCAGCTCTCGTCCGACGCGACCCAGCCGGTCACCGTCGCCATCGCGAGCTTCGCCGGCGCACAGCCCAACCAGATTCCCTACACGGCGATCATGGCGGCTGGCACCATCGTGACCATCCCGCTCGTGGTCCTGGTGCTGGTGTTCCAGCGCAAGATCGTGGCCGGGCTGACGGCCGGCGCCGTCAAGTGACGGTTTCCTGATGGCGGATTACTGATGGCACGCGGACAGAACCAGGGCGAAATCCACCCCACGCACCGCAGGGTGCGTTCGGGCGAGGACTTCGACATCATCATCGGGTTCCTGGGCTTCTGGGCGCTGGTCCTGCTGGCGGTCACCGTCTGGATGGAGGTGACCGCCCAGCCGGCCGTCGGCTGGGCGCTCGGGCTGCTGGCGACGCTGCTGGCCCTGTACGGAATGATCCGGCTCCGGCGGCGTTTGCCCGGCCGGACGGCCACCCGGCGGCGCTGAGGGCGCGCGCTGGGGCGGATCGGAAACT
Source organism: Arthrobacter sp. YAF16 (assembly GCF_052113385.1). Taxonomy (NCBI): domain Bacteria; kingdom Bacillati; phylum Actinomycetota; class Actinomycetes; order Micrococcales; family Micrococcaceae; genus Arthrobacter; species Arthrobacter sp. YAF16. The sequence goes on along the minus strand of NZ_JBFRDC010000002.1, from coordinate 94,555 downwards.
AGGAAGGACCGGCGCCGTGGGGGCGGCACGCTAGCCGCGCTTCTGCGGGTAGCCGACAAGGGGATACGGTGGCACGGACAACAGACAGGGCGCAACGCGGCGGCCACTCCGGCGTCAGCATCGAGGATGTGGCGGCCGCCGCGGGCGTCTCCACCGCCACCGTCTCCCGGGCCGTCCGGGGGCTGCCCAGGGTCTCTCCCGCGACCCGGGAAAAGATCCTCGAAATCGCCGAGGCCCTGGGCTACGTGGCCTCCTCCTCGGCGTCGGGCCTGGCCACCGGCCGCACCCGGACCATCGGGGTGCTGGCCCCGTTCGTGAGCCGCTGGTTCTTTTCCAAGGCCATTGAAGGCGCGGACCGGGAGCTGCACGGCCGCCAGTACAACCTCTCGCTCTTCAACCTGGGCGGTCACGGGAGCCACCGCGAGCGGCTGTTCAGCAAGACCATGGTCTACAAGCAGATCGATGCGCTCCTGGTCCTCTGCATGGCCCTGAGCCGCGAGGAACTCGAGCACCTGCAAAAAATCGACATCCCGCTCGTCGTGGTGGGCGGCCACGTCGAGGGCTGCGCCTACATCGGGATCGACGACTACGAGGCGGCCTCCACCGCGGTGCGCCACCTCATCGGCCTGGGCCACAAGGACATCGCGCTGCTGCACGGCGACGACGAAACAGACCTGAACTTCGACGTTCCGCGGGTACGCATCAAGGCGTTCCAGGATGTCATGGCCCAGTCCGGGCTGGATGTCCGGCCCGAATGGGACGAGTGGGGCGACTTTACCGTCCGCAGCGGCCAGGACGCGTTCAAGCGGCTCTGGGACCGGCCCGGACCGAAGCCCACCGCGATCTTCTGCGCCTCGGACGAGATGGCCATGGGGGTCCTGTTCGAAGCCCGCCGGGCGGGCGTCCGGATACCGGAGGACCTGTCCGTGGTGGGGATCGATGACCACGAATTCTCCGCCGCCGTCGGCCTCACCACCGTCGGCCAGCGCCCCGACGAGCAGGCCGAGCTCGGTACCAAGATGCTACTCGATGAGCTCGACGGGATTGCCGGGGCCGTGCGTTCCACGGTGGCTCCGCACCGGCTGATCGTGCGGGACACGACGGCGGCCCCGTTGCTTGCCGTGCCGCTCGCCCCGGCTTCCGGCCAGGGATCCCGGCGGGTTTAGGCGGCGGGACCAGGCTTCGGCGCCGGCGGTACGGGCTTCGGCGCCGGCGGTACGGGCTCAGGAGGCGCGGGCCAGCTGCCGGATCGGAATCCAGCGGGATGCAAGACGCCGGTAGGCGGCCGCCGCTCCGGTCATGTCACCCTCGGCAAGGCACTCGATCCCCAGCCGCACGTCCATCGGGGACTCGTCCGGGTAGACCTTGTCCGCCACCGCGCCGTAATCAAGCTCCACGACCGACTCGGGGTGGAAGAGTTCGAGCCACTCGGTGAGCTGGGTCAGGTCCTCCAGCATGTCCAGGTCCGGGGCAGCGAGGGCAAGATGCGCGACGGCATGCCGGACCCGTTCCAGTGCGGCGGCGATCGTTGCCCGGATGCGCACGGTGACGATCCGGCCGTCGGACTCCACCACGTCCGTGGGATCGGATTCCTGGAAGAGGCAGAACCAGCTGAACGGAATGCCCCAGGTCGACGCGCGGGTGTGCACCCGGCCAAGCCCCTCGCGCGCCTTCACCTGGTCGATGCGTTCCTGGTGCCGGTCCCGCTGCTCCTCGGGGATCAGCAGCTGCGCCAGCGGGCCGTGGATCCCCTCCATCAACGCGTTGGCGGCCAGACCGGCGCGGAGCACCAGCTGGCTTGGGCAGTACAGCAGCCTGGCCGGCAGGACTTCGCCGTCGCCGATTTCCTCCCCCTTGCCGGCAGCGTCGTTGCGGGCGGCGGCGGAACCGCTGACGGCCAGCACACGCACCAGGTCGGTCTGTCCGGTGGGGAAGGGATCCCCGCCGGGGCGGGTGATGCGGCCCAGGGAGGCCAGCAGCTCGGCGTTCTCCACCGCGGCGCGGGACTCCGCGCGGGCACCGGCGGTCCGCAGGGCCGCCTGTTGCTCGGCCGGGAAGGCCTCCAGCGGCTCGTAGACCCGGAGCGTGGAGGAGAACGGCAATCCGGCCTGGCCACGGTAGAGGTTGCCCGTCATCGCGGGCCTGCGCTTCCCTGGCGGGCGTCCATCAGTCGGCCAGCTCCACGATGACCGGGGCGTGGTCCGAGGCGCCCTTGCCCTTGCGCTCCTCGCGGTCGATCGAGGCCCCCGAGACCCGGGCAGCCAGCGCGGGGGAGGCGAGGACGAAGTCGATCCGCATCCCCTCCTTCTTCGGGAAACGCAGCTGGGTGTAGTCCCAGTACGTGTACACGCCCGGCCCGGGCGCGTGCGGGCGGACGACGTCGGTGAACCCGGCGTCTTCGAAGGCGTGGAAGGCCGCGCGTTCCGGTTCGCTCACATGCGTCAGGCCCTCGGCGCGGAAGTAGTCGATGTCCCACACGTCCTCGTCCCGCGGGGCGATGTTCCAGTCACCCATCAGCGCGATCTGCGCCTCCGGGTCGGCCCGGACCCAGCCCTCGGCGTGGGCGCGGAGCGTGTCCAGCCAGCTGAGCTTGTACGGCATGTGCTCATCATCGAGCGCCCGGCCGTTAGGGACGTAGAGGCTCCAGACCCGGATCCCGCCGCAGGTCGCACCGATCGCGCGGGCTTCCTGCACTTCGTCCTTACCGCCCTTGCCAAAGACGGGCTGGTTCATGAAGGTGCGCTCGACGTCGTCGAGCCCCACCCGAGAGGCGATGGCCACCCCGTTCCACTGGCTCAGGCCGAAGTGTGCGACCTCGTAGCCCATCCGCTCGAACAATTCCCAGGGAAAGTTGTCGTCCTTGCACTTGGTTTCCTGGATGGCCAGGACGTCACAGTCGGTGCGCTGCAGCCAGGCCTCAACGCGGTCGGCACGGGCACGGAGCGAGTTCACATTCCAGGTAGCAATCTTCACAGTTCCTAACTTACCGTTCCTTGGCCCGGCGGCGGTGCGGCAAGTACGCGCCGGACAGGGCAGGCCGCTGCGGCCGGGCACTCTGGAGATTAGTAGGAAGTCCGAGTATATTCGGGTGCAGAGATGATCTAGGTCACATGCAAAGGAGCATTCCATCATGGTTCGTGAGCTTTCCCATTACGTCGGAGGACAACACGTGGAGGGCACCTCGGGGCGCTTCAGCGACGTCTACGATCCCTGCACCGGCGAGGTCCAGGCGAGGCTTCCCCTGGCCAGCGCCGAAGAAGTCCGAAACGTGGTCGCCAATGCGGAGAAGGGCCAGCTGGAATGGGCTGCGATGAACCCTCAGCGCCGCGGCCGGGTCCTGCTGAAGTTCGTGGACCTGGTCAACCAGAACATGGACGAGCTCGCCACCCTGCTGTCCTCCGAGCACGGCAAAACCTTCCTGGATGCCAAGGGCGACATCCAGCGCGGCATCGAAGTGGTCGAGTTTGCCGCCGGTGCCCCGCACCTGCTCAAGGGCGAGTTCTCCGACAGTGCCGGGACCGGCGTCGACGTCCACTCGATGCGGCAGCCGCTCGGCGTCGTCGCCGGCATCACGCCGTTCAACTTCCCGGCCATGATCCCGCTCTGGAAGTCCGGTCCGGCCCTGGCCGCCGGCAACTCCTTCATCCTCAAGCCCTCCGAGCGGGACCCCTCCGTGCCGCTGCGGCTGGCCGAGCTGTTCACCGAGGCCGGGCTGCCGGACGGCGTGTTCAACGTGGTCAACGGCGACAAGGAGGCCGTGGACGCGCTGCTGGAGGACCCCCGCGTCCAGGCCATCGGCTTCGTCGGTTCCACCCCGATCGCGCAGTACATCTACGCCACCGCCGCCGCGCACGGCAAACGCGCCCAGTGCTTCGGCGGCGCCAAGAACCACATGGTGATCATGCCGGACGCGGACCTGGACATGGCCGCGGACGCCCTGATCGGCGCCGGATTCGGCTCCGCCGGCGAACGCTGCATGGCGATCTCGGTGGCCGTCCCGGTGGGCAAGGCCACCGGCGACGCACTCGTCGCAAAGCTGCAGGAACGGATCGCGGACCTCAAGGTGGGCCACAGCCTCGCCAAGGACTCGGACTTCGGGCCGGTCGTGGCCGCCTCCGCCAAGGAACGGATCGAGGGCTACATCGCCTCCGGCGTCGAGGAAGGCGCCAGCCTGCTTACGGACGGCCGCGGCCTCAAGGTGGAGGGCTACGACGGCGGGTTCTGGGTAGGCCCGACCCTCTTCGACAACGTCACCAAGGACATGAAGATCTACCAGGAGGAGATCTTCGGCCCGGTGCTCAGCGTGCTCCGCGCCGAGGACTACGACGAGGCCCTGCGACTCTGCAGCGAACACGAATTCGGCAACGGTGTGGCGATCTTCACCCGCGAGGGTGACGCCGCCCGCGACTTCGCCAGCCGCGTCCAGGTGGGCATGGTGGGTATCAACGTCCCGATCCCGGTGCCGATCGCCTACTACACCTTCGGCGGCTGGAAGGCCTCCGGTTTCGGCGACCTCAACCAGCACGGCGCCGACGCCTTCCGCTTCTACACCAAGACCAAGACGGTCACCACCCGCTGGCCCTCCGGCATCCGCCAGGGCGCCAGCTTCGTGATGCCGGAAGGCAGCTGATGGCGGCCCGGCCCTCCGATGAGACCGCCGAAGAATCCGCCGAGGTCCTCTTTGAGCGCCGCGGCCGGCTCGGCGTCATCACGCTGAACCGGCCCAAGGCCGTCAACGCGCTGACCGCCGGCATGGCGGCGGCGATGCTGGACCAGCTCACCCTCTGGGCCGACGACGACGCCGTCGCCGCCGTGTTGGTCCGCGGCGCCGGCGAACGGGGGCTGTGCGCGGGCGGGGACATCGTGGCGATCTACCGGGACATGCTCGACGGCGGCGACGCGACGGCGGATTTCTGGGCCGTCGAGTACCGGCTGAACCTGCTGATCTCGGACTACCCCAAGCCCTACGTGGCGTTCATGGACGGACTGGTCCTGGGCGGCGGGGTGGGAATCTCCGCGCACGGCTCGGTCCGGATCGTCACCGAACGCACCCGGATGGGCATGCCGGAAACCACCATCGGCTTCGTGCCCGACGTCGGCGGGACGCTCCTGCTGTCCCGCTCGCCCGGCGAGACCGGCACCCACGCGGCCCTCACCGGGGCGCATCTGAGCGGCGCCGACGCGTTGTTCCTGGGCCTCGCGGACACCTTCGTGCCCTCTGCAGAGCTCGCTGAACTGGCCGCGGCGCTGGAAACCGAACCCGTGGACGCCGCCGTCGCACGCTTCGCCGGGGAAGCACCCCCGTCGGTCCTCGCCGCGCAGCAGGAATGGATTGACGCCTGCTACTCGTCCGACGACGCCGAAGAGATCCTGGACCGGCTCCGCACCGTGGGCGGCGAGGCCGCCGACGTCGCCGAGACCATCACGGGCAAGTCCCCCACCGCCGTGAAGGTGGCGCTCGCCTCGCTGCGCCGCGCCCACGGCCTGAGCCTGGCCGAAGCCCTGGAACAGGAGTACCGGGTGGGCCTGCGGTTCCTCGCCGGGCCCGACTTCCGCGAAGGCATCCGCGCCCAGGTCGTGGACAAGGACCGGACGCCGCACTGGCAGCCGGCCAGCCTGGCCGAGGTCAGCGGCGACGACGTCGAGGCCTACTTCGCGCCGCTGGGGGAGCGTGAACTGCAGCTGTCGCCGCAGGCGAAGAGTTCAGAGACGAACATGGAGAAGAACAATGTCTGAGACCGCTGCGCCGGAAACCGCTGCACCCGCCCTTGGCGCCATCGCCTTCCTCGGCCTGGGCCACATGGGCGGCCCGATGGCCGTCAACCTGGTCAAGGCCGGCTACACGGTGACCGGCTACGACGTGGTGCCGGCGGCGCTGGAAGCCGCGCGGGCCCACGGGATCGCGACCGCGGACACGGCCGCCGAAGCCGTCGCGGGCGCCGCCGTCGTGCTGACCATGCTGCCCAGCGGCAAACACCTGCTGGACGCCTACCGCGGCACCCCCGGCGAGCCGGGACAGCACAGACAGCCGGGCCTGCTGGCTGCCGCGGCGCCGGGGACCATGTTCCTGGACTGCTCGACCATCAACGTGGACGAGGCCCGCGAGGCCTCGGCCCTGGCGGTGGCGGCCGGCCACCGGGCCGTCGACGCCCCGGTTTCCGGCGGCGTGGTCGGAGCCGAAGCCGGAACGCTGACGTTTATGGTTGGCGCGCTGGAGGAGGACTTCGAGGCCGTCAAACCGATGCTTGAGGTGATGGGTAAACGCGTGGTCCACTGCGGCGGGCACGGCGCCGGGCAGGCGGCCAAGATCTGCAACAACATGATCCTGGGCGTCTCGATGATCGCCGTCAGCGAGGCCTTCGTGCTCGGCGAGAAGCTCGGGCTGACACACCAGGCGCTCTTCGACGTCGCCTCCGCCGCGTCGGGGCAGTGCTGGGCGCTGACCACCAACTGCCCCGTGCCCGGCCCGGTCCCCACCAGTCCCGCCAACCGCGACTACCAGCCGGGGTTCGCCGGGGCGCTGATGGCCAAGGACCTGAAGCTCGCGCTCAACGCGCTCGAAAGCACCGGCGTCGCCGCCCGGCTGGGCCCGCTGGCCTCCGAAATTTACGATACCTTTGCCGCGGAAGGCGGTGCCGGCCGGGACTTCTCCGGCATCATCACCGACATCCGGGACAAATCCGAACATCAGCCGAGGGGACAGGCATGACCGACTACGCAAACATTCTGGTGGACCGCCGCGGCCGCGTGGGGCTCGTGACGCTCAACCGGCCAGAGGCGCTGAACGCCCTGAACAAAGCCACCATGGACGAACTCGTGGCCGCCGTGTCCGCGATGGACGCCGACCCCGGGGTCGGCGCCGTCGTGGTGACTGGCTCGGCCAAGGCCTTCGCTGCCGGCGCGGACATCAAGGAGATGCAGTCCAAGGGCTACATGGAAATGTACGCGGCCGACTGGTTCCGCGGCTGGGAGGACTTCACCCGGCTCCGCATTCCCGTGGTGGCGGCGGTTTCCGGCTTCGCCCTGGGCGGCGGCTGCGAACTGGCGATGATGTGCGACTTCATCATTGCGGGGGACAACGCCAAGTTCGGCCAGCCCGAAATCAACCTCGGCGTGCTCCCCGGCATGGGCGGCTCGCAGCGGCTCACCCGCGCGGTGGGCAAGGCCAAGGCGATGGACATGATCCTCACCGGCCGCTTCATGGACGCCGCGGAAGCCGAGCGCGCGGGGCTCGTGTCCCGCGTGGTTCCGGCCGCCGACGTCGTGGAGGAAGCCGTCAAGGCCGCCGAGGTGATTGCCTCCAAGTCCAAACCGGTGGCCATGGTGGCCAAGGAAGCAGTCAACGCGGCCTTCGAAACCGGGCTGGCCCAGGGCGTGCTGTTCGAACGCCGGGTGTTCCACTCGCTCTTCGCCACCGAGGACCAGAAGGAAGGCATGGCGGCCTTCAGCGAAAAGCGGCAACCCGACTTCACCCACCGCTAAGCGGCGCCTGCTTGCCGCAGCGATCCAGTTCCGACAGCGAGGCGGCCATGCACGCAGGCTTTCTGGGGGTAGGGGCGACGCCGGAGGAGGTCCGGGCCGTGCTTCCCGGCGACGGGCTGGTCCCGGTCCCGGATGTGGTGATGGACCGGGGCTTCGGGCTGCCGGCCCCGCCCGACGCCGTCTGGCCGTGGATCGTCCAGCTGGGCAAGGAACGTTCGGGTTGGTACCTGCCTGGCTGGGCGGAAGCCCTCATTCCGGCCCGGCGCCGCGCCCTGCGGACCATTGATCCCGCACTCCAGGACCTCAGCGCCGGGGACGTCATTGCTGATTGGGGCGGCCCCAATGCCAGCTTCGAAATCGTCGAGGTGGACCCGCCAAGGGCGCTGGTGCACCGCTCGCAGCGCGGTGCGCTCACCATCAGCTGGGCGATAGTGCTGCGACCGTCGTCGGGCGCGGCAACCGGGACTCGGGTGCACCTGCGGCTCCGGCTCGCCGGCGTTAGACGCCGACGACTCGTGGAACTCGGCGGGGGCCTGTTCGATCTCCTGACCATCGCCGGACTCGCGGCCGGGCTGCGGGAAAGGCTGGGCACCCGGGGGTGACGCGGCCGCGCTAGGCCTTGCGCTTGGCGCGGAGCACCGAATCCCGGACCGTCACCGGTGCGCCGTCGGAATCTGCGGTGGCCCGCGGCCGGGACGTGCAGGTGACGATCTCCCACTCGTGCGGATCGAGCTCCGCCGCGAGCTGCTCGGCGGTGAAGAGCAACCCCGGGGCGGAGGGCCGGCGCACGCTGGTCTCCAGGTCCGAGGGGTGGTGGCCGACGATCAGCAGCGTCCCGCCCGGTGCCACCGACGCGGCGAGCCGGCTGTAGACGCTGTCGCGCTGCGGGGCGGGCAGGTGCAGGTACTGGGCGGAGACCAGGTCGAAGGTCCCGGCCGGCGGCGGCGAGGCCGTGAGGTCCTGGTGCTGCCACGTGATGCGGGCGGCGGTCTCCGGGTCGTCTTCGAGGGCGGCGGCCGCCCGGGCCAGGGCCACGGACGAGATGTCCACCGCCGTCACCCGCCAGCCGCGCCGGGCAAGCCAGGCGGCGTCGGCGCCTTCTCCGGCGCCGACGTCGAGGGCGGAACCGGCCGCCAGGTCCGCCACCTCGGCGACCAACTGGGGGTTCGGTTGCCCGCTCCACACTGAGCCGTGCTGGCCGTGCTGGCGGTACCGTTCGTCCCAGAACGATTCGTCGAATTCCATGCAGCTCTCCTCCGGTGCCCGTGCCGTGCGGCAGGGCGCCTGCCGCCTATCCAGTCTAGGCACGCCCGCCCGTCCCCGGGGCGGCGCGGAATGGCAGCGCCTGCCGCTGCTGAAAGGCTACGCGGCGCTGATCCCGAACAAACCGATGATCAGAGCCATCACCATCAGGGTTACGAGCTCATGGGCGCAGTTCAGCACGGTCAGGCCAACGGGGCGGCCCTCGAACGCGTCGTGCGTGATGAAGCGGGCGGCCGTGAACCCGGCCCACAGGATCAGGGCGGTAACCAGGGTGTTGGCGAGGAAGTTTCCGCCGTAGAAATGCTGCGAGATGGCGGCGGAGCCAGCCAGCACCCAGGCGCTGACAAAGCTGACCACCAAGGTGATCAGGATGGGCTTGACGGCGTCCCTGGCGTCCCCGCTGGGGCTGACCTTGGCGATGCGCATCCAGTAGTTGCCGAACACTTTGGGCGTGTACCAGACGGACCCGACCACCATGCTGGACAGCGTGGCCAGCAGTACCGCCCAGATGTTGATCTCCGGAATCATGGGGCTCTCCTCACCTCCTGGCCGTCCGGCCGACGGCCCGCAAACGAAGTGTACGGCTTAGCCGCTGAAGTCCCCGGCATTGCGCCGGAAGTTACCGAGGATCCGGATCAGCTGCTCCACATCCTGCTCCTCGAAGCCGGATTGGCCGAAGACCTCCGAGTTCAGCACCGCCGTCGCCCGCTTGGCCAGGGTGCGCCCCTCCGAGGTGAGCTCGATCAGCGTGGTCCGTCCGTCGGTGGGGTGCGGGGAGCGGAGCACCAGCCCGGCTTCCTGCAGCCGGTCGACGGCGTTGGTCACGGACGTAGGGTGGACCTGGAGCAGGGCGCTCGCCTTGTTCATAGGGAGCGCCCCGCTGCGGGCAAAGCTGAGCAGGGCCAGCAGTTCGTAGCGCGCGAACGTCAGCCCGAAAGGCTTGAGCGCGCTTTCGATCCGTGCCAGCAGGATCTGCTGGGTCCGCATGACGGCCGTGATGGCAGCCATCGGGGCGGCGACGTCGGCCCAGCCGTGCCGTTCCCAGTTCCGCTGGGCGTCGGCGATCGGATCACGCGGCAGCGGGGTGCCCATGCCTAGCCCTGCCCTTTCAGCCCGGGGAAGTCCGCCTCCGAGTACTCTGTGCCGAGGCCCTCCGGCACGCCGCCGGCCCCATGCCGCAGTTCCTCGCTGTGCCGAAGCTCCACCCGCCGGATCTTGCCGGAAATGGTCTTGGGCAGCTCGGCGAACTCCAGCCGGCGGATCCGTTTGAACGGCGCCAGGTGCTCGCGGCAGTAGCGCAGGATGTCCTCGGCCAGCTCGGGCCCGGGTTCGTGGCCGGCCGCCAGGACCACGAAGGCCTTGGGCACGGACAGTTTGAGCGCGTCGGGGGAGGGGACGACGGCGGCCTCCGCCACCGCCGGGTGCTCGATCAGCACGCTCTCCAGCTCGAACGGGGAGAGCCGGTAGTCGGAGGACTTGAAGACGTCGTCGCCCCGGCCCACGTAGGTGATGATGCCGCGTTCGTCCCGGCTGGCCATGTCACCGGTGTGGTAGTAGCCGTCGCGGAAGGCCTCGGCCGTCTTTTCCGGGTCCCCGTAGTAGGCCTTCATCAGCCCGACGGGCCGCGGGTCCAGGCGCAGGCACAGCTCGCCGTCGTCGGACTCCTCCCCGGTGGCCGGGTCCACGAGGACGACGTCGTAGCCGGGCAGCGGCCGGCCCATCGCGCCGATCTTGATCGGCTGGCCCGGGGTGTTGGCGATCTGCACGGTGGACTCGGTCTGTCCGAAGCCGTCCCGGATGGTCTGGCCCCAGGCGCGGTGGACCTGGTCGATCACTTCGGCGTTGAGCGGCTCGCCGGCGGAAACCACCTTCGTGGGCGGGTTCTTGAGCAGGGTCAGGTCGGCCTGGATCAACATCCGCCAGACCGTGGGCGGGGCGCAGAAGCTCGTCACCCGCTCGCGGTCCATCTGCTCCATCAGCGCCTTCGCGTCGAAACGCTCGTAGTTGTAGATGAACACGCAGGCCTCGGCGATCCAGGGCGTGAACACGTTGGACCAGGCGTGCTTGGCCCAGCCTGGTGAGGCGACGTTCAGGTGCACATCGCCCGGCTCCATCCCGATCCAGAACATGGTGGACAGGTGGCCCACCGGGTAGGAAGTGTGGGTGTGCTCCACGAGCTTGGCCTTCGAGGTGGTGCCGGAGGTGAAGTAGAGCAGCAGGGTCTCGTCGGCCAGGGTCGGCGCGTCCGGGCTGAAGTCTTCCGCCGCGCCCGCGGCCTCGCTGTACTGAAGTGCCGCTGTGTTGGTTTCGGCGTTGCCGGCGGCGCCAATTTCGATCAGGCGGTAGTCACCCGGGACGCCGGTGAACTTGTCGATGTTGGCGCTTCCGACGGCGGCCCAGCTGGCCCCGCCGCGTTCCACCCGGTCCTGCAGGTCGGCCGGACCCATCAGCGTGGTGGTGGGGATCATCACGATCCCGAGCTTGATGCCGGCCAGCATCAGCTCCCACAGCTCCACCTGGTTGCCGAGCATGATGATCATCCGGTCCCCGCGGCGCACGCCCTGGGCCCGGAGCCAGTTGGCCACCTGCGCGGAGCGCGCCGAAAGGTCAGCGAAGCTGCGCCGCGTGGCCGTGCCGTCCTGCTCCACGATCACCAGGGCGGGCTTGTCCGCCTTGGCCGGATCGGCGGCGATCTGGTCGAACCAGTCCAGGGCGAAATTGAACTCCTGGAAGCGCGGCCATTTGAATTCCTGCCGGGCGGCGGCGTAGTCCCCGCGCAGGGCCAGCAGCCTGTCCCTCGCGGCGCGGAATTCCTCAGTGACGGTCATGGTGCACCTTTCGCAGCCGGTCGCAGCCAGGCGGTCCGGTGGCGGCCGCCGCTGGCCTAGTGATCCACATCACTGTGCAATATACTAGGACATCCAAGGGTTTGGAAGAGCCGATGTTGCTGCCGATGCGCGGCACATTACGAAGGGATATGTGCCCGTGCAGTCACAAGGAAGTGCCGGCGGACAGACCGCCGTCCAGGCAATGGCAGGCCAGGCAACGGCAAGCCGCGGCGGCGCCGCGGAAAGTTCGGCCCAGGCCCCGGCAACTCCGCCGTTCCCGGACGCAGACCTGATGTACATCGTGGACCTCCTGCCCGCGGACGAGCGGGAGCGCTACCAGGGGATCCGGGATTTCCTGCAGGCCCGGATCCGCGCCGCATCGATCGACTACTGGAACCGCGAGGAGTTCCCCTTCGGCCTGCTCGCCGAGCTGGGCAAGCACGGCCTCGGCGGCCTGCAGACGGACGGCAGCTCCAAGCTCTTCAAGGGGCTGATGTATGTCGAGGTGGCGCGCGCCGACGTCTCGCTCTCGGCGCTGGTGGGGATCCACAATGAGCTGATCGTCGGCATGATCGACGAGCTCGGCTCGGAGGAGCAGAAGGCCCGCTGGCTCCCGGGGCTCACCGCCTTCACCCAGCTCGGCGCGTTCGCCCTGACCGAGCCGGACCACGGCTCGGACATCGCCGGCGGACTGTCCACCACGGCGCGGCTGGAGAACGGCGAATGGGTGATCACCGGAGCCAAACGCTGGATCGGCGCCGGCACCATCGCCGACTTCGCCCTGGTCTGGGCCCGCGACGTCGCGGACCAGCAGATCAAGGGCTTCATCGTCGAGACGGACCGGCCCGGCTACACCGCCACCAAGATCGCGAACAAGATCGGCCTGCGGATCATGCAGAACGCTGACATCGTCCTGGACGAGGTCCGCATCCCGGAATCCAACCTGCTGCCCGGTGCCACGGACTTCTCGCGGGCCAACGAGCTGCTGCGGGACTCGCGCGCCTGGGTAGGCTGGCAGGCCGCCGGCATCCAGCTGGCCGCGTTCGACGTCGCCCGGGCCTACTCGCTGGAACGCAAGCAGTTCGGCAAGGAGCTGGCGCGCTTCCAGCTCGTGCAGCAGCAGCTGGCCGAGATCCTCGGCAACGCCAGCGTCTCGCTGGCGCTGATGGCGCAGCTGGCGCGGATCCAGCAGGAGGGCAAGCTGGACATGGTGCAGGCCGCCATGGCGAAGTCCACCACCACCCGGCTGGCGCGGGCCTCCGTCGCGATGGGACGCTCGCTGTTGGGCGGCAACGGGATCAGCACCGACTATGAGATGGGCAAGCTCTTCGGCGACGCCGAGATCCTCTACACCTACGAGGGGAGCTACGAGATCAACTCCCTGATCGTGGCGCGGGCCGTTACCGGGAAGTCCGCTTTCGTCTAGAGTCCGACGCGTCCGCGCTCCGGCCGGCCGCGGCCGCGAGCCGGGAACGCCCTAGCGGGAGGCGCCGTAGCGTTCGCTGCGGTTGCGGCCGGCGTGCTTGGCCGCGTACAGCGCCCGGTCCGCGCAGGCCAGCAGGCTGTGGCTGCCGGCGTCGCGGAGTTCGCAGACGCCGGCCGAAACCGTGAGGGAGCCGACCTCGCCGAACGGCTCCGACTCGATCGCCTTACGGGCCCGTTCCGCCGCGAGCAGGGCCTCGGCGCCGTCCGTCCCCGGCAGCAGCCAGACGAATTCCTCACCGCCGAAGCGGGCCACGATCTCATCCTGGCGGGCGACGCCGCGGAGCCGGGCCGCGACATCCGCGAGCACCACATCGCCGATGATGTGGCCGAAGGTGTCGTTGACCTTCTTGAAGTGGTCGATGTCGAGGACGACGGCGCTGAGGCTGGTGCCGCGGGTGGCCGCCAGTTCAATCTCGTGCGAGAGGTGCTGCTCGAGGGCACGCCGGTTGGGCAGGCCGCTGAGCTGGTCGGTGGTGGCCTGCAACTCCAGGCTGGCCCGGGCCTCGGTGTTGCCGATGGCAATTTCCACCAGTTCGGCGAACTGGGCCAGCCGTTCCAGCATCACCTCGGTGACGCCCGTGCTGGACTTCGAGGTCAGGTTAACCACGCCCCACAAACTGCCGTGGACCCTGATCGGGGCGCCCGCCGCGGACTGGAAACCTCCGGCCCGCATCTGCTCGGCGGCGGGGCCCCCTTCCGGGCCGTAGACCACCAGGGCGGGCCTGCCGGTTACGGCGACGCGGACGGTGGCCGAGATGTCGGTCGGCGAAAAAACGTGCGTGCGGCTCAGGGTGGGCGGCAACGCCGGCGCCATCGCCACGATTTCCGCTGACAGTGCGCCGGTGAAACGGACGACGGCGGCCGAGTCCACCTGGAAGAGGTCCCGCACAATGAAAGCGACCTGCTCCGAGATGGCCGCCGGGGCGGCGTTGCGGGCGACGGCGGTGGCGATCTCGTGCAGCGCGGCCCACGTCTGTTCCTGCCGGAGCCGATCGGTGACGTCGACCGCCACCACCATGCCGGCGGTGGCGGCGTCGTCGTCGGAGTAAACGGGGCCGGCCTTCAGCCGGTAGGTGCGGGGCCCGATCTGCCGGGTCCAGGAAACCTCCTGGCCGGACAGCGCGGCGCGGTAGCGGGGTTCCAGTTCGTTGGCGAGGGCGCCGTCGAGCACATCGTGGATCCGCCGGCCCTCGAGCTCGGCGGAGCGGTAGCCGAAGGCCTCCAGCTCCTGGCCCTCGGCGATCAGGTAGCGCAGTTCCGAATCGAAGAGCAGGACAAAGACGCCGGGGACACTGCGCGCCAGTGCCCGGTAGCGGTCGGTGTCGCGCTGCTGGCGGCGCTCGGCGAGCACCCGCTCGGTGATGTCCGTGACCATCACGAAGAAACCCTGAACCCCGCCGTCGCTCAGGTCCGGCATGTAGGAGACCTCGGCGAAACGCGTCGCACCTGCGGCATCCGTGAGCGTGCGCTTGAAAAGCTGCGGCTCGCCGTCGAGCACCTTGGAAATGTGGGGGTAGTTGGCCTCGTACACAGCGTCGCTGAGCAAATCCCGGATGTGGATGCCGTGCAGTTCCTCGGGGGAGACCCCGAACCACTCGCGGTACGCGTCGTTGGCCAGCCGGTTGCGCAGCTCGGCGTCCCAGTAGCCCACCATCGCCGGAATGCCGTTGAGCACGGCCCGCAGCTGGGCGGGTACCTCCGGCAGCGGCGGCTGCCGTGCGTTCTCCCGGGCGAGAGCGCTGTGAATATTCATTGCCCCAGTATCTATTGCGGCGGCTCCCGACGGAAAACCGGGGCTGCCGCCCGCGCGGCCGCCCGGGCGGCCGTCTCTATCCTGTTCCGGTGGGCCGCCCAATCCTCGCCGGTACGCAGCGTCAGGTTTGGGTCGCCGGGTCCTTTCCCGGCCGTCCCGTCGATGAGTTCGCGGAGGATGTCCGCATGGCCCAGATGCTGCGCCGTTTCAACGCACAAGTGGACCAGGATCTGCTGCAGCGTGACGTGTCGGCGGTCCTCGGCCCACCATGGAACCTCGCCCGGGGCGTCCAGCGGAAGGGCCTCGATGGTGGCATCGCTGTGGGCAGCGGCGGCGTGGTGCAGTTCCACAATCTGGTCCCGGGTCTCGTCCGGGGTCGCCCACAAGTCGGCATCCGGTTCGGCACCCTCTTCCAGCCAGGGCAGGGGCTGGGCGTGGGGGCGGCCGAACACTTCGCCGAAGTAGCCGATCTCGACGCTGGCCACGTGCTTGACCAGGCCCAGGAGGTTGGTTCCGGTGGGCGTCACGGGCCGGCGGACGTCGTACTCATCCAGACCGTCCAGCTTGGCCAGCAGTTCGGCGCGGCGCAGGCGCAGGTACCGGTGCAGAATCTCCTTCTCGTCCATGCCCGGAATCCTACCGGGCCGCCCCCGCTTCAGGGCTGGAAGCGGTAGCCGATCCCGGCCTCGGTGAGCAGGTGCCGGGGTGCGGCGGCATCCGGTTCCAGCTTGCGGCGGAGCTGGGCCATGTACACCCGGAGGTAGTTGGTCTCCTTCGCGTAGGCCGGACCCCATACCTCGGACAGCAGCTGTTGCTGGGTGATGAGCTTCTCCGGGTTACGGACCAGCACTTCCAGCATTTTCCACTCCGTTGGGGTCAGGCGGACGTCCTCGCCGTCGCGGGTGACCCGGCGCTTGCCGAGGTCCACGGTGAAAGCGTCGGTTGTGACCACCGGTTCGTGCTCCGGATCGGCGCTGCGGCGCAGCAGCGCGCGCAGCCGGGCCAGCAGCTCGTCCAGCCCGAACGGCTTGGTGATGTAGTCGTCGGCGCCGGCGTCGAGGGCCTGGACTTTGTCGTCCGAGCCATGGCGGGCGGACAGCACCAGCACGGGAACCTGGCTCCAGCTGCGCAGTTTCGCGAGGACTTCGGTGCCGTCCATGTCCGGGAGGCCAAGGTCCAAGACGATCAGCGCGGGCGGGATTCGGGCCGCAGCCAGGAGCGCGGACCGGCCATCCGACGCCGCAATGACGTCATAGCCGTGGGCCCGCAGCGTGATCCGCAGGGCGCGCAACAGGTAGGGGTCGTCGTCGACCACCAGCACTGCGGTCATGGCACGTCCGTGGGGGAAGAGAGGATCGGCGGTGCATGGTGGCGCCGGGCCAGCGCGGACTGGGGCTCCAGCGGCGCCTGGTCCGGGTCCTCCCGGAAGGGTGCACCCTCGGAGATCGGCAGGCTGATGACCATGGTCAGGCCGCCTCCCGGCGTGGCCTCCGCGCTGAGCCGGCCGCCCATGGCCTCGGTGAACCCTTTAGCCACGGCCAGGCCGAGGCCGACGCCGCTGGCCCGGCTCGCGTCATCCAGACGCTGGAAGGGACGGAACATCTCCACGACCTTCTCCGCCGGGACTCCCGTGCCGTGGTCGATGATCCGCATCTCCCCGGCGGGCCGGCCACCCACCATTGCGGGACTGAGTCCGCCGCTGCTGCCCGTGAGCACAATGTCCGAATCCGGGGCGTACTTCACGGCATTTTCCACGATGTTCGCGATGACACGCTCAAGCATTCCGGGATCCGCCTCCACCTCCGGCATGTTCGCCGGCAGCTCCACCCGGACCCGTCCGGCCGGGATTCCGTGCAGGCCGCCGCCCACCACCTCGTACCAGCGCACGGGCCGGAGCATGGGGGTGACGGAATCGGAGGTGATCCGGGACATGTCCAGCAAGTTTCCCACCAGGCTATCGAGCCGGTCGGAGCACTCGTCGATGGTCGCCAGCAGCTCCTGTTCCTCTTCCCGGCTGTAGCGGACACCGGGCTGACGCAAGCCCCCGACCGCGAGCTTAATGCCGGCCAATGGGGTGCGGAGGTCATGCGAGACGGCGCGGAGCAGCGAGGTGCGTACCGTGTTGCTTTCAGCAAGGCGGGCCAGCTGGCTCCGGCTGGCCTGCAGTTGCTGGTTCTCCAGCTGGGCCAGCAGGTGCACGCCAAACGCTCCAAGCAGACGCCGGTCGCTGGCCGGAAGCACCCGCCCGGAAAGGACCAGCCGGGTGGTGGCATTGATCTGTTCGACGTTGTCCCCGGACGGTCCGTCAGTGGTCGACGGGCCCCCGCCCTGGCGGGCTGCCACGGGTGGAAAGTCGCCGACGCCGGCCAGCAGCCGCCACTGCGCTGGTCCCGGCTCGGCGTCGACGTCGCCGCCAGCCAGGCCGAACAGGGCGGCGCCGCGGACCTGGAAGACGTCCAGAGCCTGTTCCAGCAGGCCCGTGACGGTGTCTTCGGAACCCGCTGCGCCGCGTGACAACTCGGCCAGCGTAGTTGCTTCGGCCCTGGCCCGGGCGGCCTCCTTGGAGCGCCGCGCGGAGAGGTCGACGACGACGGCGACGGCGGCGGACACGCCCACAAAGACCAGCAGGGCGAGAACATTCTGGGCGTCGCTGATGGTCAGGTTGCCCAACGGTGGGGTGGAGAAGTAGTTCACCAGCAGGCTGCTCCACAGCGCGGCGAAGATCGCAGGCCACAGCCCTCCGACCAGCGCCACAGCCACGGAACCCGTCAGCTGCACCAGCATGGACGTGGCCAGGTTCTTGTCCGGATTGACCGCCAGCAGCAGCTGGAGCAGCGCAGGAACAACAACAGCGAGGCCGAAGCCGACGCTGACGCGGAGCCTGCCCAGGTCCCTGTGCCGGTTCCGGCGCACACCGCTTGGGGCACGCTCCTGCGGCACGAGATGGACATCGATGCCGGCGGAAGCGCGGAGCACCCTGGCGGTGGTGCCCCCGCCACGGAGGCCCGCCATCAGGCGGGCTGCAGGGTCCTTGCGGGAGACGCCAAGGACCAGCTGGGAGGCATTGACGCTGCGCGCGAACTCCAGCAGCGCCTCAGCCGGATCCTCGCCGGTGACCACGTGGTAGCTGCCGCCAAGGTCCTGGACCAGCTGCCGCTGCCCTTCAAGGGCCTGCGGCGACTCGTCCGCGATCCCTTCGGAGGCCCTGACATGGACGGCCAGCAGGTCGATGCCGCTGACGCGGTGGAGCAACCGGGCGCCGCGGCGGATCAGCGCCTCGCCCTCGGTGCCCCCGGCCAGTCCGACCACGACCCGTTCCCGGGCCGGCCAGCTGTTGCTGATCCGCTTACCCTCCCGGTAGCTGGCCAAGCCCTCGTCCACCCGGTCGGCCAGCCACAACAGCGCGAGTTCGCGCAGGGCCGCCAGGTTCCCGGGGCGGAAGTAGTTGGACAGTGCCGCGTCCACCCGGTCCGGCGGCACAATTTTGCCGGCCGCCACACGCTGCCGCAGGAGGTCGGGGGAGAGGTCCACGAGTTGGAGCTGGTCGGCCCGCCGGACGACCCCGTCGGGGACGGTTTCCGCGGGACGGCCCTGGGTGATCGCACTGACGACGTCGGCCAGGGAGGCAAGCTGGTGGATGTCGAGGGTGGACAGGACGTTGATCCCGGCCGCCAACAGTTCGTCGATGTCCTGCCAGCGGTGCCGGTTCCTGCTGCCGGGGGCGTTGGAGTGGGCGTACTCGTCCACCAGGGCGGTGGCCGGCGCCCGGAGCAGGACGGCGTCCAGGTCCAGTTCCTCGACGTCGAGCCGGCCAATGGGCACCCGGCTTGGCCCAAGCACTTCGAGACCCGCCAGCAGTGCGCGGGTCTCGCGGCGGCCCCGGTCGCGGGCGAAGGCGACGACCACATCCTCGCCGGCGCCCTGGAGCCGGTGCCCTTCCCGGAGCATGGCGTAGGTCTTGCCCACGCCCGGGGCGGACCCCAGGAAGATGCGCAGCGTTCCACGTGCCATGCAGCCATTCTTCCATTCCGACCAAGCCCCGGCGGAGGAGCGCGGCGTAAAGGATTCATCAAGATCCGCGCCAGGGGGGCTGCCGGAGTCCCGGCCGCTGCTAGCTTCGCAACTGAGGGGCAGAATGCGGCGCCCGCCCGTGAGAGAGGCGCCGTGAGGAAAGGACGAGATGACCACCCTGAGCAGGCCGCCGGTAGACCCGTCGGCGCCGAAGCCCGCCCGCCGGACCATCCTGCGGAATTGGCTGCTGGTGGGGCTGCAGGACAGCAAGGGCGCGCACCAGGGCCCCGGCGGCGTGCCCACGGCCCAGGAGAAGAAGCACACCTGGTGGCAGGTCATGTGCCTGACCGGCGTCGACTACTTCTCCACCCTGGGCTACCAGCCGGCCATCGCCGCGCTCGCCGCGGGGGTGATTTCGCCGCTCGCGACGCTCGTCCTGGTGGCGATTACGCTGCTCGGCGCGCTGCCGGTCTACCGCCGCGTCGCCGGCGAGAGCCACCGCGGCGAAGGGTCCATCGCCATGCTGGAACGGCTGATGCCGCGCTGGGGCGGAAAGCTCTTCGTCCTGGTCCTGCTCGGCTTCGCCGCGACTGACTTCATGATCACGATGACGCTGTCCGCCGCTGACGCCACCGCCCACCTGGTCCAGAACCCGGTGGCGCCCGGTTGGCTGCAGGGACAAAACGTCCCCGTCACCCTGATCCTGCTGGCCCTCCTCGGAGCGGTGTTCCTGCGCGGCTTCAAGGAAGCGATCGGCGTCGCCGTCGTGATCGTCGGACTCTATCTGGGCCTGAACGTCGTGGTCGTCGCCGCGTCGCTCTGGGAGGTGCTGAGCCATCCGCTGGCCGTGGACAACTGGTGGCAGGCCATCTCCACCTCGCACGGAAACCCGCTGCTGGCGGTCGGGTTCGCGCTGCTGGTCTTCCCCAAGCTCGCCCTGGGCCTCTCCGGGTTCGAAACCGGCGTCGCCGTAATGCCGCAGATCAAGGGCCATGCCGACGATACCGAAGAGTACCCGGCCGGCCGGATCCAGGGCGCGCGCAAACTGCTGACCACCGCCGCCCTGATCATGAGCACCTTCCTGATCGTCAGCAGCTTCACCACCGTGGTGCTGATTCCGGAGCAGGAGTTCCAGCCCGGCGGCCAGGCCAACGGGCGCGCCCTGGCCTTCCTGGCCCACGAACACCTCGGCGTGGGCTTCGGCACCGTCTACGACATCTCCACGATCGCCATCCTCTGGTTCGCCGGCGCCTCCGCCATGGCCGGGCTGCTCAACCTCGTGCCGCGCTACCTGCCCCGCTACGGGATGGCCCCCGGCTGGGCCCGGGCCGTGCGTCCCCTGGTCCTGGTCTTCACCCTCATCGGGTTCCTGATCACCTGGCTCTTCGACGCCGACGTCGACGCGCAGGGCGGCGCCTACGCCACCGGCGTGCTGGTGCTGATGACCTCGGCGGCCGTGGCCGTGACCCTTTCGGCCCGCCGCCAGCGGCAACGCAAGCGCACCGTGGGCTTCGGCGTCATTGCCGTCGTGTTCATCTACACCACCGTGGCCAACATCATCGAACGCCCCGAAGGCATCCGGATCGCGTCGATCTTCATCCTGGGCATCATCGTGATTTCCCTGCTCTCCCGCGCCCGCCGGTCCTTCGAGCTGCATGCCACGCACGTCCATCTGGACCGGCAGGCGCTGGAGTTCATGTCCGACGAGCTGGAAGGGCCGCTCCGGATCGTCGCCCACGAGCCGCTGCGCCTCAGCGCGGAGGCGTACCGGCAAAAACTCGAGTCCGCGATTGAGGTCAGCCACCTGCCGCTGGACTACCGGGCGCTGTTCCTGGAGGTCATCGTGGATGATTCCTCGGACTTCGAAACCGAACTGGAGGTCCGCGGAATCACCCGGCACGGCTACCGGATCCTTGAAGTGCACGGCCCCGTGGTGCCCAACACGATCGCCTCGGTGCTGCTGCACATCCGGGATGTGACCGGGCTGATGCCGCACATCTATTTCCGCTGGACCGAGGGGAACCCGCTCACCAACCTGCTGCGCTTCCTCGCGTTCGGCGAAGGAGAAATCGCGCCGGTCACCCGCGAGGTGCTGCGCGAGGCCGAACCCGATGTCACACGGCGGCCCTGGGTGCACGTCGGCTAGGACTGGGCGGCAACCAGTGGCTCGGGCTGGGGGCGCTACAGGGTAGGAAGATCCTGGCTCTTCGCCTCCCTGGGCGTGGCCGTGGCGCGCTCGACGATTTCGCTGGCAATGGCGGTGACCTTGCGGTTCGTGTCGGCGCTCAACTGGCTGATGAGCCCGAATGCTTCATCTGCGTTGACCCCCGTGCGCCCCATGAGGATGCCTTTCGCCTGTTCGATAACCGCCCGGTTGCGGGCGGATGCCGCGACGGCTTCTGTGGCGAGTTGATGGCGGTCAGTATGGATTGATTGGGTGAGGTCCACGATGACGCCCCAGACACCGACGGGTGTATTGCCTTCGAGGATGTAGTCCGCGGAGAAGAGCAACTTGTGCTGCCGGTTCTTTTTGTCGCGGATTGAGACGTAGATGGACGATGGCCCGCCCACGGCCGCCACGCGTTCCCAGTAGGCCTGGACTTTTGGCCGGTCTTCGGGCTCGAGGTGGGGGAAGACCATTTCCATGGACGGGACCACTTCGCCCCGTTCATACCCGTAGATTCGGTAGAGGCCGTCAGACCAGCGGAAAACGCCGTCGGCGAAGTAGTACTCGACCAGCCCGGTGGGGCAGTCGAGGAAGTCGTCGTTGGGGGCCCGGTCAGGGACTGACCCCGGATATTTGCTCTTTGATGTCATGGGCCGGGCCGTTCGACGTACTGCGCCCGGCGTTCCTGCGTCTGGGCCTGAAAGGTCCAGAATATCGCAGGGCCACTGTCTGACAACGAAACAAAGCCCCTCCGGAGTGACTCCGGAGGGGCTTCATGTTTTCTAGGAGAAGTGTTCCGGCAGGCCGGGCCTTCCTGAAAGCTTAGAGCGGGCGGATGTTCTCAGCCTGGGGGCCCTTCGGACCCTGGGTGACGTCGAACTCGACCTTCTGGTTCTCGTCCAGCGAGCGGTAGCCGCTGGAAGCGATTGCCGAGTAGTGGGCGAAAACGTCGGCCGACCCGTCATCCGGGGCAATGAAGCCAAAACCCTTTTCGGCGTTGAACCATTTAACTGTGCCTGTAGCCATGCCTTTATCCTTCTGAAATGCTGCTGATCTCCGGCGGCCACGGAAGGCCAACGGCTGCGGAGACATTCGTCCGCTGTCCCCAACGTACGGGGCGCAGGGCCGCGGTGCAAGAGGCTGAGTGCGGGAGTTAATCCCGGGCTGGAGCTATAGTCGGCTCACCATGACAACAATCTCGGTGGTCATTCCCACCCGGAACGATGCGCAGATGCTCGCCGCGTGCCTGGCGGCACTCGGCAGGCAGAGCCGCCGCGCCGACGAGGTGATCGTGGTGGACAACGGCAGCACCGACAACACTGCCGCGGTCTGCACGGCCGCCGGGGCGCGGCGGATCGTCGTTGACCTGCCCGGAATCGCGGCGGCTACCGCCCGCGGATTCGACGAGGCGGACTCGGAAATCATCGCGCGCCTGGATGCCGACTCCGTCCCGCCCGCCGACTGGCTGGAACGTGTCGAAGCCATCCTGGACAAGGCCGGTCCGCTGACCGCGGTGAGCGGGCCCGGGAACTTCTACGGCGGGACGCGGTTTGCGCGCTGGGTGGGCCGGAACATCTGGATTGCCGGTTACTTCTGGGCCATCGGTCTCCTGCTGGGGCATCCGCCGCTGTTTGGCTCAAATTTCGCCCTGCGGGCCGACGTCTGGGAAAAGATCCGCGGCACGGTCCACCGGGGCAGGCCGCCGGTGCACGACGACCTCGACATTTCCTACCAGATCCCGCCGGAGGTGTCCGTGCTCTGGGAGCCGGCGCTGCGGGTAGGCGTCTCGGCCCGGCCGTTCGAAAGCCGGCACGCCGTCGGGCGCCGGCTGTCGATGGCGTGGACGACGTTCGGCGTCGAGTTCAGGTCCGAGCGCCCGCTGCGCCGGCGCCGCCGCCGCAAGCGGTGGGAACGCGCCCACCGGCGCTAGCTGCCTGGCGGCGCCCCGTCGGCGTCGGCGTAGAGCGCGATCAGGTCCCGGCTCATCTGGTGCGGCGACGTTTCGCTGGGGCTGTGGCCGCCGCGGTAGACGGAGATCTTCGCGCCGATCGCCTGCGCAAAGCGGCGGTGCAGTGCGAGCGGCCAGAGGTCGTGTTCGCCGACGGCGACGAACTTCGGCAGCGCCGCCGCGGCCAGGACCGGCCGGAGGTCCGGGGCGTGCTGCATCAGCCCGAAAATGTCGTTCACAGCCTTCCGGCGGGTGAAGCGGAAGCGGTATCTCACGAAACGGATCCGGTTCTGCCCCACGCGGACCACGTTGCTGCGGATGCCCGCGATCATCAGCGCCGCGCCGACCCTGGCGCTGGCCCAGCCGCTGAACCGGCCGATCCGCTGGACCCCCCGGAAGCTGTTGCCGGGCTCGGGTGGGCAGCTGAGCAGCGTGAGGCTGCGGAACAGCTCCGGCCGTTGCGCGAACGCCACCTGCGCGACGATCGCGGCGAAGGAGTAGCCGACGACGTGCGCGGCGCCCTCCCCGTCCTCCAGCAGGGCGATCAGGTCGTCGGTGAAGAGCTGGTAGTCGTAGTGCTCCCGCGGCGGGTCGAGGTGCTCGGGGCCGGCGTCGGCGGACTCATACTGGCCCGCGATGTCGCAGCTGAGCACAAAGTAGCCGGCGGCCGCGAGCCGGGGCAGCATCAGCGAGAAGTCTTCCTTGGACCCCGTCGCGCCCGGGACCATCAGCACCCGTGGATGGGCCGGGTTGCCCATGGACAAGGTCGCCAGCTCACCGCTCGGCGCATGGAAGGTCCCGCGGACAGAGCCCGACGGCGGGGCGAACCAGTCGACGTCGGGCAGGGCGGCGTCCAGCCGGGCGGCCTCGTCGATGAGCCCCGAGCCGAAGACCCCGGGGTCCGGTTCCGGTGTGCCCGGAAGGTTGCGGCCTGTTGACGCCATGGACTAAACATTGCCCCCGGCGCGGGGGCGGTTCCCGGACGGCGGTCCGCCGGGGTCCTCAGGCGCCGGCCACCCTGCGCACGAACGCGTGCAGGCGGCGGTAGACCTCCTGCGACTCCGGGTAACGGAAGTCTTGCTGCCACGTGTGTTCGGTGTTTGGGGAGTCCCAGCCGTAAATCAGGGTGTCAACGTGCACCTCGTGCTTCCGCAGGCGCTCTATGAAGTTCAGGTTGGCGGCGTAGAAGAAGTCGCGTTCCGAGGTGGTCACGAAGACCGGCGGGAACCGGGCGTCGAGCCACTCGATCGGGGACAGGAAGCCGGCCGCCCTGCGCAGCTCCGCGATGCGGCGTCGGCCAGGGCGGCGCGCTGCCCGGGGCAGGAGCATCCGGACGAAGTCCAGGCTGAGGACGAAGCCCTTGTCGAAGAACACGGAGAAGTCCACGACGCTGCAATGCTGCACCAGCCCGCGCAGGCTTGAGGCGGGGGTTGCCGGCGCCAGCGCGTAATGGCCGGCCAGTTCGGGACGGAAGCTGGCAGCGGCAAGGAGAGCGGCGATCTGGCCGCCGGCGGAGTCGCCGCCGAGGACAATCCTGGCGGG
Organism: Arthrobacter sp. YAF16; assembly: GCF_052113385.1. Taxonomy (NCBI): domain Bacteria; kingdom Bacillati; phylum Actinomycetota; class Actinomycetes; order Micrococcales; family Micrococcaceae; genus Arthrobacter; species Arthrobacter sp. YAF16. Next base: position 70,076 of record NZ_JBFRDC010000002.1, on the reverse strand, counting down.
GTCGCCGCCGAAGCCCGCGATGTTGTCGCGGACCCAGGCCAGCGCAGCGTTGGCGTCCTGGAGGACGTGGGCCATGTGGAAGCGCGGGGCCCGGCGGTAGTTCACGTTGACGGCGACCATCCCGCCCTCCGCTTGGCTGGCGCAGTACTTGGTCAGCGAGGCCTTGTCGCCCGAGGTCCAGCCTCCGCCGTGGAAGTAGACATAGACCGGCTGCGGCCCGGCGCCGTCCGCAGGAGCGGCCCCAGCGGCGGACGGGGTGATGACGTCCAGGCGGTGAGCCCTGATGCCGTCGCCCACGAAGTCAATGTCGTGGAAGTAGTCGACGCCGGTGACGGGGTCGGCGTTGAAGCGGGCCTTTTCGCTCGGGCCCAGCGAGTGCATCAGGACCCGCCAGGCCCACACCGGAACCCGGCGGAGCACGCCGCGCGCGCGGCGTGCGAGGCCGAAGGCGCCGCCGGCCCGCTGTGCAGGGTATTGCACGGGCTGCTGCGGGAAGGGTTGCTGGGGTGGGGGCTGGACCGCCGGGGTCATGCTGCCATTCTAGCTGGCACGGCTGTGCTACCACGGTGAGGACAGCCTGTTCCCGGCGGCACCCGGGGCTACGCCCCGGGCCTCAGCCTGGGTGCGGCTGAGCTCAGTCCGGCAGTTCCTGGACCGTGCCGGCGGCGCCGTCCACGGTGACCCGCTGGCCGGTGTGCAGCCTCGTGGTGGCATCCGGCACGCCCACCACCGCCGGGATCCCGTACTCACGGGCGACCACGGCCCCGTGCGAGATGACGCCGCCCATCTCCATGACCAGGGCACCGGCCGTCATGAAGAGCGGGGTCCAGCCGGGGTCGGTCGAAGGGGCCACCAGGATTTCGCCGGGCTCGAGGCGGGCGCCTACCGGGTCCAGGATCACCCTGACCAGCCCGGTGGCGGTGCCGGCCGATGCCGGGGTCCCGGACAGGGCGCCGGTGGCCGGACGCTTCGCCATCACGGCGGCCTCCACGTCGGTCCCGTCCGAGAGCAACACCCGCGGGATGTGGCGGCGGCGCAGTTCGACGTCGTACAGGCGGCGGCGGCTCGCGACGAGAGGCTGCATTCCGGCACCCCGCAGGGCCACCCGGAGCTCGGCGAAGTCCAGGAAGAACACATCGTCGGGCGCCGCGATAACCCCGGCACGCACCAGCTCTTCGCCAACCAGCAACAGCTGCCGGTGCATTTCGCCGAGGATCTTGACGATGTGGAACTTGGGCAGCTCGCGCAGGCCGGACAGCTCCCGGACCCGGCGCAGGCACAGCTCGAGCAGCCGGGCCCGCCACTGGCCCCGGGCGCCGGCGCGCTCCACGAGACTGCGGATCCTCTCCTCCGCGTGCTCGGCGGCCCGGCGGAATTGCCGGTTCGGGGCCTGCTCGGGGTCCTCGACGCGCAGGTAGTTGGAGATCATTCCCAGGATGTGGTCCGGCTGGTCCGACCAGCGCGGCATGCCCAGATCGATCTCGGCCACCGCCCGGTGGCCGTACCGGACCAGGAAGTCACGGACCCCGGCCTGCGCCGGCGCGGGAAGCGAGCCGGCGCGGTATGCCGCCGCGAGCCGCGCCGGGTCCTGCGCCAGGAAGACGTCCCGCGAGTCGGGATCGGCGCCGATCCCGACGGCCAGTTGCCAGAGTTCCAGGTCCATCTCGGTGGTCACATTGTGCGGCAGCCCGCGCAGTACCGCCTCCAGCTCGCGCGGCGGGGCGATGCCGCGAAGCAGCCGCCGTGCCACGGCCAGCATGATGTAGCCCACGGATGGCCCGGGCAGGGTGGCGCGGATCAGCCCGTCAATGGTCCGATTGGTGATCAGTTCGGTGTAGTCGAGCCGCTGCACGGCGGTGGCGGGCTCGGGCAGCACCAGCTCCGCTTCGAGGCGTTTTCCGTAGGCCTCGGCCCGGCGAAGTTCGGCCTCAGGCCGGAGGGCGGCGCCAAACAGCGCCGGGATCAGGCCGAGGAGCATGGCCAGGGTGGTGCTGGCCTCGGCGCCTTGGACCTGCCCACCGCCGGTGGCCCGGGCGGGCCGGGGGAGGGCCTTCCGGGGGCGTTGCCTGAGCGCGAATCGCGGATCCGCCAGCAGTTCGGGGAAGATCGCGGCCGATCTGCCGTCCGCCAGCGGCAGCACCCGCGTCAGGTAGCGGCGGCCCCACTTGTTCTGCACAATCGCGGTGAGGTCCACGTACATTCGCAGCCCGGGGTTGACGTACCGCCAGGGGCCCTTGCGGTTCCGCATCAGGCCGAGGGCCGCGAGCCCGATCGGCGTGATCGGTCGGGTGAGCCCCTGGAACAGGGTGCCGCAGAGGTAGACGCGCGCCCCGGCCGAGGGCGGATCAATGGGGGTCGGGGTGTTGGAGAACGGATCCTCCAGCGGATACAGCGTGGTGATCGGACGGGACTGCGTCAGCCAGGCCTTGCCCGCGGCGTCGATGACCCACTCCACATCCTGCGGCGCGCCGAAGAGACGCTGGACTGCGTCGCCCAGGCGGGTCAGTTCGGTGAGTTCGGCGTCCGCCAGGCTCCAGCCGCGTGCGGGACCGCCGTCGCCCGGAACCCGGGCCAGGACCGCCGCCGTCGCGGTGTCCACGGTGAACTGGTCAGGATTTACGGCGCCCGACACCACAGCCTGCCCCGCGCCGGGGCTGGCGTTGATCACCGTCTCGGTCCGGGTTCCGGTCACCGGGTTGGCGGTGAACATCACGCCTGCAGTGGCGGCGTCGACCATGAGCTGGACGACGACGGCGAGCCCCACCTCGCGGTGGCTGATCCCGTTGGCGGACCGGTAGGCCACCGCCCGGTCGGTCCATAGCGAAGCCCAGCAGCGCCGCACGGCGTCGACGACGGCGTCGGCGCCGCTGACGCCGGTGAACGAGTCCTGCTGGCCGGCGAAGCTTGCAAAGGGCAGGTCCTCGGCCGTGGCCGAGGACCGCACCGCGACGGCCGGCTGCGCGCCCAGCAAGCCGTAGGCCTCCCGCAGCGCCGCGTCGACGCCGGGCGGAACCGGCGCTGACAGGATCAGCTCTCGGGCGCTGGCCGCCAGGCGGTCCAGTTCCGCCGGCCCCGGACCGGCCGCCTGGCCAGCCGCTGCGCCGGTAGCGCTGTCGGCGGGCGCGCCGTCGGCAGCCGCGTCGAGCCGGGCGGCCAGGGCTGCCAGCGCGGGCGGGGCCGCGAGGCGGTAGGCGTCGGTGGTGAGGCAGAAGCCGCGCGGCACCGGAAAGTCCGCGGCGGTGAGCCTGCCAAGGTTCAGCGCCTTACCGCCGACCGACCGCAGGGGAGCGGAGGCGGTCCGGCCAAGGTCCAGCACGAACTCGTCCGGCGCAGCGGCGTCCGGCTCACCGTCGTCCGCTTCGGAGCGCATGGCTTGCGCGCCTAGTCGCTCGCCGGGTCGCCGGCGTCCTCCCACTGGACGTCCAGGTTGCGGAACACCGGCGGCGAATCGCACAGGGCCGCCATGCGCGCCGCGAATTCGGAGGTTTCCGGCCGCCGGGAATTCTCCATCGCCGACTCGTAGGAATCGAACTCGACGATGGTGAGGTACGTGCCGGGCCGGTCACGGTCCGCGGTGTTCAGGATCCGACGGAAGGTCGGGGCGGTTTCACCCTCGGTCCGGGAGGGCCTGCCGAGCGCTTCGATCTCCTCAATGCGGGACGACTGGTATTCGATGATCTGCACAAACCTGGCCATGACGGCTCCTTGACGGCTGCGGGTGCTGATGCGCATCACGCTAGACCCGCCGTCCCGGCAGTGCAAGGGCCGCACGATCCCCTGCCCGTTCGGCTAGGGCGTCAGCAGGACCTTGATGGCGCGCCGTTCGTCCATGGCGCGGTAGGCCTCCGGCGCCTCCTCCAGCGGCATGACGACGTCGAACACCCGGCCGGGGTTGATGCTGCCGTCCAGCACGTCGGCGAGCAGTTCCGGAATGTAGGTCCGGGCGGGAGCCATCCCGCCGCCGATCGAGATGTTGGTGTCGAACAGGTAGCGCAGCGGAATCTGGGCGCCGCCGGTCGGCACGCCCACGAAGCCGAGGGCGCCGCCCGGGCGGATGCTGTGCAGCGCCTGCTCCATGGATTCCTTGGTGCCGACGCATTCCAGCACGGAATCGGCCAGCACTCCGCCGAGCAGTTCGCGGACCTTCGCGACGCCGTCGTCCCCGCGCTCCGCGACGATGTCCGTGGCGCCGAACTCCCGGGCGATGGCTTGCCGGTCGGCGTGCCGGGACATGGCGATGATCCGTTCCGCGCCCAGCCGCTTGGCGGCCAGGACTCCACAGAGGCCCACGGCGCCGTCGCCCACCACGACGACGGTCCGGCCCGGTCCCGCTTTTGCCGCGAGGGCTGCGTGGTGGCCGGTGGCCATGACGTCGGAGAGGGTCAGCAGGCTGGCGCGCAGCGCGTCGTCGGGCTCGGTGATGCCAGGAACCTTGACGAGGGTGGCGTCGGCGAGCGGGACCCGGACTGCCTGGCCCTGGCCTCCGTCGATGGCCAGCCCGGCGTCATCCTTGCCGCCCCAGCCGGCCAGGTGGTCGCAGGCGACCGAGACACCGTTGAGGCACTGCGGGCACTTGCCGCAGCTGACCACGAACGGCGCGATCACCAGGTCCCCCACGGCCAGATCGGTCACCGCGTCGCCGATGCTTTCGACCAGGCCGATGAACTCATGGCCGATCGCACGCGGCTCGTGCGTGGGCCGCACGCCGCGGTACGGCCACAGATCGGAGCCGCAGACGCAGGAGGCGGTGACCTTGACGACGGCGTCGGTGGGCTGCTGGACGGTGGGGTAGTCGCGGTCTTCAACCCGGATGTCGCCGGGGCCGTGGATGATGGTGGCGCGCATGGGGGCTCCTCGCCTGGTCGTGGATGGGGTGGAAACGAGTCTAGTCCTGGACGTCGGTGGCGGTCCCGGGGCGGAGCAGCCGGCTGATCCGGTCCTGGACCCTCAATTCCGGGGCGGACTCATGGTTGAACAGGATGCGGTAGATGACCGGCGCCACCACGGTGTCGATAATCTCCCGGGCCGCCGGCGCGGTTTCGCCGCGGGCTTCGGCCAGCCTCCGGAGCTCCTCGACATGGCCCTGCATAAGAGCGAAGTAGTCCCGGGTCACGGCGCCGTCCGCGAGCATGTCCCGCAGCACCTGCCGCCCCAGCGGGGAGGAAAATTCCTCGACGTAGGGGACGAACCAGGCCTCCATGTCCCCCCTGAGCGACCCGGTGTCCTCCACCTGCTCGGGCAGCATCCGGTTGGACGCGACGGCGGCGAGCAGCCGCGGCAGGTCCCCCCACCGCCGATAGATGGTCGAGGAGTTCACGCCGGCGCGTTCCGCCACCAGCGGCACCGACAGGGCCGAGCGGTCGCCGTCGTTCTCCTCCAGCAGCGCCCGGACCGCCTGGTGCACTGCCTGCTGGACGCGGGCGCTGCGGCCGCCGGGTCGCGGAGTCGCTGTAGCCATCATCACACCATGCTAAGGCACAACTTCTGCTTTAGTGGCGGCGTCCGGTGCTAGTCTCTTAATGCACAGATTGTGCGTTAGTTATCTGGTTGGCAGGCAGGGAAAGCATTGAAGAACACCGGTACCGCGTTCTGGCTTCACGCGGCGCTCCTGACGGTCTTTATCGGGGCCTCGTCGGCGCCGTCGCCGTTGTACGAGTTTTACGCTCGGGAATGGGGGCTCGGCTCCGCCGCTGTGACGGTCGTCTTCGCGGTGTACGCGGTGGCCGTGCTGCTGACGCTGCTGGTGGTCGGGTCGCTGGCGGACCATCTCGGCACGCGGCCCGTGCTGCTGGGGGCCGTGGCGCTGCAGATCGGGGCCATGATGACCTTCGCCTTCGCTCCCGGTCCGGAAATGCTCCTTGCGGCGAGGGCCCTGCAGGGTGTCGCTACCGGCGCGGCCATGGGCGCGGCCGGCGCCGCTCTGCTGGCCTTCGAAGGCGCCGGCCGCCGGGGCCGTGGTTCCCTCGTGAACAGTGCCGCTTCGCCGGTCGGGCTCTCCATCGGCGCGCTCGGCTCGGCGTCCCTTGTCCGGTTCCTGCCGGAACCGACCAAGACCGTGTACTTTTTCCTCGCGGCCCTGCTGCTGGTTCTCGGGACCGCCCTGCTGTGGCTGCCGAGCGCGGGGCGGAAAGCCCCCGGCTGGCTCCGTTCCCTGGTTCCCGAGGCGAAGGTCCCCAGTTCCGCGCGCAAGACAATGGCTGCGACCATGCCGGTGGCGGCCGCGACCTGGGCGCTCGCAGGCTTCTACCTCTCCCTCGGCCCTGCCCTTGCGCATTCGATCACGAAGGACAGTTCCGTGCTGGTGGGCGGGCTGGCCCTGTTCGCCCTCTTCGTCCCGGGGGCGCTGGCAATCCTCGTCGTCCGCCGCTGGTCCGACCGGAACACGCTCCTGACCGGCGTCGTCTCCCTGATCGCCGGGATATCCCTGACAGTCCTCGCCGTGCAGCTGGGGTCCGCGCCGCTCTACTTCACCGGCACCATGGTGGCCGGCGTCGGATTCGGCAGCGGCTACTTCGGCGCGATGCGGATGACGCTGCCGCTGTGCGGGCCGCACGAGCGCATCGGGATGCTCTCCAGCATCTACCTGATTTGTTACCTCGGCTTCAGCGTCCCGGCCGTGGCCGCCGGGCTGCTGGTCGCCGTGGCAGGGATGAAGGGGACGACGCTGATCTATGGTGCCGCGCTGGTGCTGGCCGCCGTCCCCGCCCTGGTGCTGACCGCCAAGGCGACGACCCGCAACAACCCCATCAACCCGGTTGCTGGACCGTCAGCAGCCTCCTGAAAGGAACTGACATGAGCTTCACCCTTCCGGCCGACATTGCAGGCCGACCCATCACCGTGATCGGCGGCGGCACGCTGGGCCGCCGCATCGCGCTGATGCTCTCGCTCCGGGGCGCCGAGGTGCGCGTCTTCGACACGAACCTTGCCGTGGCCCAGGCCGCCGTCGACTACATCGGAACCGAGCGTCCCGGCGTCGCGGATGAGTTCGGCGGCACTGCCGAGGGGCGGTTCACGGCCGGCGATGACCTTGCCGCAGCCCTCCGGGACGCCTGGCTCGTTGTCGAGGCGGTGCCGGAAAAGCTCGAACTCAAGAAGAAGATCTTCGCTGATCTTGACCGGCTGGCCGCGCCCGACGCCGTGCTGGCGAGCAATTCCTCCTCGTTCGCTTCGGCCGAATTCATCGACGGGGTGGACGCGCCGGAACGCGTCCTGAACCTGCACTTTTACATGCCGCCGGCGGTGCGCTCGGTGGAGCTGATGTCCAGCGGCCGCACCGATCCGGCGATCATTGAGCTGCTGATGGCCGAGCTGCCGAAATACGCGCTGACCCCGCACCTGGTCCGCAAGCAGAGCACCGGCTTCATCTTCAACCGCGTCTGGGCCGCGATCAAGCGCGAGTCCCTGCTGGTTGTGGCGGAGGGGGTTGCCGAACCCGAAGACGTCGACGCCTTGTTCCTCGACGTGTTCAAGGCCGACACCGCACCGTTCCGCTTCATGGACCAGGTGGGCCTGGACGTGGTTCTCGACATCGAAAACCACTACTGCGGGCTGGCCGGCGTGGAGAACAAGTCGGCGCCGCTGTTGCAGGACTACATCGAAAAGGGCTGGCTGGGGGTCAAGAGCGGCCGCGGTTTCTACAACGACTACTCCTGACCTTTGTTGCCCTAATCGTTGCCCTAGAAGCCCAGTGAGATGCCGCCGTCGACCCGCAGTTCGATCCCGGTGACGTAGGCGGACTCGTCGCTGGCCAGGAAGACTGCGGCATTGGCGACGTCCCAGGCGGTGCCCATGTGGCCCATGGGCACCTGGGCGTGCCGCTTCTTCAGCATCTCCTCGCGCTGCCCGTCCGCGTAGGCGCCGGCCAACTCGGCGGATTCGGTCACCATGGGCGTTTCCATCAGCCCCGGCAGGATGGCGTTGACCCGCACGTGCTTCGCCGCGTACTCCGCCGCGGTGGTGCGGCTCAGGTGGTTCAGCGCCGCCTTGGAGGAGTAGTAGGTGGCGTACGGGACGCCGGTCCAGCGGATGCCCGCCAGCGAGGAAATGTTGATGATGGAGCCGCCGCCCTGGGCAACCATGTGCGGGATGACGTGCTTCATGGTCAGGAACGGGCCCTTCAGGTTGATCGCGTGGACCCGGTCCCACTCGGCCTCGTCGAGTTCAACCACGCCGCCTACCTTGGCGATGCCGACGTTGTTGTCGAGGACGTCGATCCGGCCGAATTCTTCGATGACGGACGCGACGGCGCGGCCCACCGCGGCCGAGTCCGTCACATCGAAGGCGAGATGCCGTGCCTGGCCGCCCTCGGCCAGGATCAGGCCCTCCGTCTCCTTCGCTGCCGCCTCGTTGACGTCCGCGCACACCACCGTGGCGCCCTCGCGGGCAAACGCGATGGCCGTGGCCTTGCCGTTGCCCATTCCCGGGGCGCTCGAACCGGCGCCCACCACGAGGGCAATCTTTCCCTGCAGTCTCTTCGTCATCAGTGTTCTCCTAGATTTTGGATTTCTCGTTGCGCCAAAAAGTTTCGCGGATGTTCTTCTTCAGGACTTTGCCGTTGACACTGCGCGGCAGCGCGGGGACCAGGTGTACGGCTTTCGGTGCCCGGATGCTGCCCAGTTCCTGCTTGCACAGGGCGATGACTTCCGCCTCTGTGACGGTGCAGCCCTCGTTCAGTTCGACGACGGCGGTCACCGCCTCGCCCCAATCAGGGTGCGGGGAGCCGACGACCGCGCAGTCGCGCACGGCCGGGTGGCTCCAGATCACCTGCTCGACTTCGCTCGGGTAGACGTTGAAGCCGCCGGAGATGATCAGGTCCCGCCGCCGGTCGGTCAGGTGCAGGTAGCCCGCCTCGTCGAAGACGCCGATGTCGCCGGTGTGCAGCCAGCCGTCGCGCAGCGCCTGCGCCGTTTGATCCGGGTTCTTGTAGTAGCCCTTCATGACCAGGTCGCCGCGGACGCAGATCTCGCCGGGGGTCCCGGCCGGAAGCGCCTGGCCGTCGTCGTCGCGGATCTCGACCTCGACCAGCGGATACGGCCGGCCGCAGGAGGAGAGCCGGGAGTCCGGGGCGATCGCGCCGGCCACGAAGTGCTCATCCGGGCGCAGGAAGGTCACCGACGCCGGCGCCTCCATCTGTCCGTAGAGTTCCATCATCACCGGACCGATCGCCGTCAGTGCCTGGCGCAGCTTCTCGACCGACATCGGGGCCGCGCCGTAGATCAGGTAGTGCAGCGAGGAGAGGTCCCGTGGTTGTTCCTTGAGGACCTCCAGGAGCCGGTAGATCACGGTGGGAGGCAGGAACAGGTCCGTCACCGCGTACCCCTCGATCGCGTCGAGGACTGCGCGGGGGTTCGCCTTGGGCAGGACCACCACGGTCCCGCCGCGGGCCGTGGCGGCCAGGCTCAGCAGGCCCGCGGTGTGCGTCATCGGCGCGGCGGCGAGGTTCACCACGGCATCCTCCGAGCCGTAGTGGGCCGCCATCATCAGGTGCGCCACAAACGCGGACAGGCTCCGGTTGGTGTTCATGACGCCCTTCGGCAAACCCGTGGTGCCGCCGGTGGGGGCCAGTGAGACCACGTCCTCCGGGGCCGCGTCGACGGCCGGCTTGGTCGCCGGCTGGGCCGCGATCCACTGGCTGAAGGGGGTTGTCCCGGGCGTCCCGGGTGCGGCGGAACCCGCGGCCTCGGCGGCGGCGTCCGGCCCGAACCGGATCCAGTGACGGACCCCGGGCAGCCCGTCCTGGAGCTGCCGGACCGGCTCGTCCAGGCCGGCATGGAAGATCACCAGTTCCGCGTCGAATCCGGCCAGCAGCTGCGCCGTTTCACCGGTCGGGCTCGCCGGGTTGGCCGGGATCCAGGTCAGTCCCGCCCGCCAGACGCCGAGCACACAGATCCACGCGAGGGGATCGTTCGGGGAGAGCACCGCGATCTTGGCATCGGGGGAGAGGCCCGAGTCCAGCAGTGCGTTGGCGATCCGGCAGGACAGTTCGCCGGCCTCGGTGAAGGTGAAGGCGGTTTCTTCCTGCACGTAGGCGACGCCATTCGGGTTGCAGCTCCAGCCGCTTGCGTCCGATCCGGTCCGAGAGGATGCCCATCAGCGGCTGCAGGACCGCGAAGTAGCTCAGCGAGATCAGGCCAACGAAAAGTGCGTTCTTCATGTCGAAGCCCACCGTGATGTGCGCGTAAGTAGGCAGGTAGGAGGAGAAGACGTAGAAGAACAGGGTCGGCGCGGCGTTGATGCCAAACACCAGCAGGCATTCCTTGGGGTGGGTGCGCATGAACTCGAAGGCCGAGGGCCGGGCGGCCCTGGCACCGGGCGGGACGGACGGATCGGCGGCGTCGTCGAGCGCCAGCGTTTCTTCGGCGAAGCGGCGGATGAACAGGCCGGCCACCGCGCCGAGGGTTCCGATGGCGAACGGCACGCGCCAGCCCCATTCGTGCATGGCGTCGTCCGGGAGCCCGGCCACGAGGAGCGCCACGGAGCCGATCGCCACCACGTTGCCGAGCGTCGCGCCGATGTAGAGGAAGCTGGAGAAGAAGCCGCGGCGGCCCTCCGGAGCCGACTCGACCAGGAACGTCGAGGAGGCAGCAAATTCGCCGCCGGTGGAGAGGCCCTGCAGGAGCCTGGCCACCACCAGCAGGATCGGCGAGAGCACGCCGACCTGGTCGTAGGTGGGTGCCACGGCCACCAGCAGGCTGCCGACGCCCATCAACATGACGGTCGCGGTTAGCGCCTTCTTCCGTCCCAGGCGGTCCGCCACCATGCCGCCCAGCAGGCCGCCGAGCGGCCGCATGAAGAAGCCGACGGCGAAGATCGCCATGGCGCTGAGCAGCGGGACCACGGGGTCGCCGGTCTTGGGAAAGAACTGGCTGGAAAAGTACAGCGCCAGCATGGAATAGACGTACCAGTCGAACCATTCGACGATGTTGCCGACCGTTGCGGCCGCGAGTTGACGGGTCCTGCTGACGGGTGGTGCTGCGGTGATGACGCTCATCCGGTGACTCCCAGATCCGATGGGCCCGGACGAAGGGTGCCGCATCGTCCGGCCCGTCGGGCACAGGGGTCAGCAGTTCGTCCGGCTGTGATGCAGACCACGCTACGGATGCGCCGCGGCCCCGAACATGGAGCCAGCTCAAAGGGAACGGACCGGGGGTTGTGGATTCCTACAACGGGCCGTCGACGGGCCTGTCTGGGCCGTCCTGGCAGGCCTCGAATGCCCAGCAGAGCTCCACGAGGGTCCCGGTCGCGTCGAGCCGGGTGCCGGTGAGCTGCTCGAACTTCTGCAGCCGGTAACGCAGCGTGTTCTCATGCACGGACAGTGCCCGCGCGGCTGCGGATATCCGGCGGTCGCTGGCCAGGTAGGACCGCACCGAGTCCAGCACGATCCGGCCGAATTCGGCGTCGTCGGCGAAAGGCGCCAGGTAACGCCGGCGCAGTACCTCGGTGACGTCCGGATCGCCGGCCGCGGTGCGCCAGGTCAGGTCCTCCAGGCAATAGGAGCCCCGGTCCGCCCGCCGCCACGCGGCAGCAAAAACGCGGTCGGCGACGGCGTCGGACTGAGCCAGGGCGGTGAGGGGCCGCGGGGGTCCGACGGCGACGGTCGCTGCCGCGCTGCCGGCAGCGGGTTTGGCGGCGAGGAAACCGACGACGTCGCCGGCCAGGACGGTCAACACCCCGTCGCCGCTGCGCAGCGGCGCCACCAGCTCGCCGAGAAGCTCGTCCGGGGACGTCCCCGGCCTGGCACGTGCGCGCAGGGCGCGGAATTCGCGCCGCGGATCGATCCCGAAGTCGGCGGAACGGGACACCAGTTCGGCGCCGGCGAGGGTGCCGGCCAGCACGGCGCGCAGGTAGCCCTGCCGGAGTTCGTGGTCGCGCACGGCCTGCCGGACGCTGCTTTCGCGGTAGGAATGCACCAGGGCCGCCGTGTAGGAATCGCTGACGCCCCAGAGCACCCGGTGCGCGGCGAGGACTTCCCGGTCGCCGAGCCGTAGCTCCTGGGCGATGTCGAGGAAGCGGTCCTGGATCACGGCCATGGAGAGGCGGTAACCGCGCAGCACGTCCTCGATCCGCAGGCCCTGATGAAACCGGACCTGCGCCACCCTGGCTTCGAGGCTGAGCTGCGATGACTCCGGCACGGTCCCGGATTTCACCGCCTGGATGGCCATCCGAAGGTTTTGTTCCACCGAGGAGCTGATGTCCGTCTCGGCCACGCCCCGGTACCCGGCCACGTCGGTGACGCAGCGCTCCACGCTGCTGGCCTTCAGGTACTGCAGGTCCCGGAAGAGCAGGTCGGCCACGTTTTCAATGCTGGACTCAGCCAAGGTTCGCCTCACACCACACTTGGGTCCCGTCGGCCTTATGGAGCATGGCGCGCTCGGCCGAGGTCCAGTACCTGACCCAGAGGATCTTTCCGTCCGGGGTCGCGAGCTCCACCGTTGCGGCGGCCGGGACACGGCCGGGCCGGCGCACCATCACGGGTGCGCCGGCCGCCAGGCCAAGCCAGTTGGTGACCCGTACCAGGTCCGCGGGCGGCGCCTCAGACGGCTTCAAGCACGCTGACGTAGTTCGCAATGCCCACGCCGCCCATATTCTGAACCGCGGCACGTCGCGGGGCGGCCAGCTGCATGTCCCCGGCGGTGCCGGTGAGCTGCATCGCCGCGATGACATGCTGCGAGACGCCGGTGGCCCCGACCGGGTGGCCCTTGGCCTTGAGTCCGCCCGAGACGTTGACCGGCAGCTTGCCGTCCTTGAAGACCCAGCCTTCCTTGACCGCGCGGGCGCCCTGGCCCGGCTCGGTCAGGCCCATGGCCTCGTACATCAGCAGCTCGGCGATGGTGAAGCAGTCGTGCACCTCCGCGAAGTCCAGGTCCTCCAGCCCGACGCCGGCCATGCCCAGGGCCCGCTGCCAGGAGGCGCGGGTCGCGGCAAAGGCGGTGGGGTCGCGGCGGTCGGTCGGGAAGAAATCGTTCGCCTGGCCGAAGCCGGCCAGCCGGACCGGCGCGGTGGCGCCGCCGGTGGGTGCAACGCTGAGCACGACGGCGGCGGCGCCGTCGGAGACGGGGGAGCAGTCGGTGCGGCGCAGCGGGTCGGCGACCATCGGGTTCTTGTCCGAGACGGTCTGGCAGAACTCCTCGCCGAGGTCCTTGCGGAGCTGGGCGTAGGGGTTGTCCACGCCGTTGCGGTGGTTCTTCGCGGCGATCGTGCCGAGCACGTCGGAGAGGTTCCCTGCGCTGGCGCCGTAGCGCTTCTCGTAGTGCTTGGCCACTTCGGCGAAGAGCCCCGTGAAGCCGGTGCTGGAGGGCTTGCCGGCCATGTCGTAGTCCGCACCGAGCAGGGCGGCGCCCACGACGTCGGCGCCGGCCTGGGTCATCTTTTCGGCCCCGATCACCAGGACCGTCTTGGCGGTACCCGCCAGCAGCGACTTGGTGCCCTGCTGGAACGCGGCCGAGCCCGAGGCGCACGCGTTCTCCACCCGCGTCGACGGCACGTTGGCGAGCTGCTCCGAGACCTGCAGTGCGAGCGAGGACGGGAACGCCAGCGGCATCATCCCGGAGTTGAACTGGCCCAGGTAGATCTCGTCGATCTGGCCGGGCTCGATGCCCGCGTTGCCGATCGCCTCGGTGGCAACCTGGACGATCAGGGACTCGAGGGTCTCCTCCGTGAGCTTGCCGAAGCGGCTGTGGCCCCAGCCGGTGAGCAGGACATCCTTGCCGAACTGGTCCTTGAGGCTCATGCCGTGGCTCCTTCCAGGCTGCCGGCTTCACGGGTGACGTCGAGGGAGGGATCGACGTCGAACTCGGCTTCGGTCTTTTCGCGGATCTCCGGCACGGTGGCGCCGGGGGCGAGGCGGGTGAGCGTGAGCTGGCGAACGCCCGTTTCTGCATTTTTCACCAGGTCAAACACTGCGAGGTCGCTGATGATGCGGTCCACGCAGCTCAGCCCGGTGAGCGGCAGGGTGCATTCCTTCACGATCTTGGCGGTGCCGTCCTTGGCGTTGTGTTCGGTGAGGACCACGACGCGCGGGGTGCCGGCCACGAGGTCCATGGCGCCGCCCATGCCCTTGACCATCTTGCCGGGGATGGTCCAGTTGGCCAGGTCGCCGGCGCCGGAGACCTGCATGGCGCCGAGGATGGCGACCTTGACGTGGCCGCCGCGGATCATGCCGAAGGAGGTGGCCGAGTCGAAGATGCTGCCGCCGGGCAGGACGGTGACCGTCTGCTTGCCGGCATTGATCAGGTCCGCGTCCTCCTCGCCCTCGTAGGGGAACGGACCCATGCCGAGCAGGCCGTTCTCGCTCTGCAGCACCACGCGGACGCCCTCGCGCAGGTTGTTGGCGACGAGCGTGGGGATGCCGATGCCGAGGTTGACGTAATCGCCGTCATTGAGTTCTTCGGCCGCGATGGCGGCCATTTCGTTCCGGGTCCAAGCCATGGTGTTTCTCCTGAAAAGTGTGGGTGGCGGCGCTCAGGCCGGATTAGACGGTGACGGCGGAGGCGGCAGCGTTGTCCGTCTCGGCCGCTTCGGCGCGGGGCCGGACGGTGCGCTGCTCGATGTCCTTGGCCCGGTAGCTGGCCTGCACCAGGCGCTGCACGAAGACGCCGGGGGTGACGATGTGGTTGGGATCGAGTGCGCCGGGTTCGACGATCACCTCGGCCTCCGCAACGGTGACGATGCCGGCCGTGGCGACCACGGGATTGAAGTTCTGCGCGGTGTAGCGGTAGATCAGGTTGCCGTCCGTGTCCGCGGTGTGCGCGTGGACCAGGGAGACGTCGGCCTTGATGGCACGCTCCTGGACATACGTTTCGCCGTCGAACTCCGCCAGCGGCTTGCCTTCGGCGACGAGGGTGCCGACGCCGGTCTTGGTGTAGAAGGCCGGGATGCCGGCGCCGCCGGCGCGGAGGCGCTCGGCGAGGGTGCCCTGCGGGGTGAACTCGACCTCCAGCTGGCCGGCGAGGTACTGCTCCGCGAAGAGCTTGTTTTCGCCCACGTAGGAGGCAATGACCTTGCGGACCTGGCCCGCCTCGATGAGCACGCCGAGGCCCTTGCCGTCCACGCCCATGTTGTTGGAGACCACGGTGAGGTCCTTGACGCCGGAGTCCCGGACCGCCTCGATCAGGTCTGCCGGAATGCCGCTGAGGCCGAAGCCGCCGACCGCCAGCGTCATGCCGTCCCGCAGCACGTCCTGCAGCGCCGCTGCCGCGCCGGATTTCACCTTTGACATTTGCATCTCCTCATTGAGCTTCTGAGTAACCGGCGGCCTGGCCACGGGACCGCCGCCGTGATCCACGTTGTGGACTGTTCGCCTGAGGAAGGAGCCTATGGTGTGGCGTAGAGCACTGTCAACGCCGCAAATCCGCAACTTTCCGTGCTTTTTTACAGTGTGGACGCTAGGCTAGGCACTGTCCACAATGTGGATGGTTTGATGATTGTTTTGCGAAATGCGAGGAAAAGATGAACTCCGTCCCCGTACAGGGAGCCCAGGTGGTAAGCCGCGTCGCGGCCCTGCTGAGGATCGTGGGACGGAAGCCGGAAGGCTCCCCGCTCGTGGAACTGGTCCGCGAATCCGGTCTGACGCGTCCCACCGCCCACCGGCTGCTCACTTCCCTGGCCGCCGAGGGACTGCTGGACCAGGATCCGCACAGCGGCAACTGGGTGCTGGGCCCGGAGATCCTGCTGATGGGATCGGTGGCTTCGGCGCGTTTCCCGCTGGAGGACATTGCCCGGCCCAGCCTGCGCCGGCTGGCAGAGGAAACCGGGGAGAGCGCCTTCTTCTCGATCCGCCGCGGCGCCGAGACGGTGTGCCTCCTCCGGGAGGAGGGCAGTTTCCCGGTCCGCTCCTTCGTGCTGCATGAGGGTGTCCGTTTTCCGCTGGGCGTTGCCTCCGCCGGCACCGCCATCATGGCGTTCCTGCCCGCGGCGGAGCAGGAAGAACTGCTGGCCGGCTGGGCCACCCACGCCGGGAGCTTTGCCGCCGCCCACAGCGAGGAAGTGGTCCGCGCGAACCTGGAAGCGACGCGGCAGGCAGGCTATTCGGTCAACCCGGGCCTGGTGCTGGAAGGCAGCTGGGGAATGGGCGCCGCCGTATTCGACCAGCGCGGCCGGCCGGCGTGGGCGCTGTCCCTGACCGGGATTGAACCGCGCTTCCGGGCGGACCGCCGCGAATACCTCGGGCGCCTGCTGATGGACGAAGCGCACCGGATATCCCTGCAGCTGCAGGGCGGTTGAGCCGCCGCCGGCGCCGTCTCGACAAACCGGCTGGCGCGGAGCACGATTGGAATTGCAGCCGTGGCTGCATGCGCTTTAGACAGCGCCCATTCCCCAGTCCGGGTGGCGCGTCTGGCCCAAAAACTACTTCCCCGCCTTAATGCTGGGGGACTGGGAGCAGGAGAAGAGAGCGGCGGACGCGGTCCAGGCCGGAGCGAAACGGCGTCGCGGGAAGCGGCGTCGGCGCACCAGATGAGCCGGTTTCCCGGCCGCAATCCTCCAGCCCCAAAAGGAATGAGTCCCATGACTCGCCGAGCAGAATCCCCTCACGCGCCGCGCTTGCTGCGCGTTCTCATCGCTTTCATCGCCGCGCTCGTGTTGCCAGTTACCGTCAGTGCTCCAGCCGTCAGCGCTGCCGCCGTCGCGGGTGGCGAAGAATCCGCCAGGACGTGGACGGTCCAGGTCGGGTCCGAATCCTCGAGCCAGGCCATCCAGGGCATGGCCTTCCTGCCCGGAAACATCTACATCAACGCGGGCGACAAGGTCACCTGGGAGGCCAACTCCGCCGAGATCCACACCGTGACGTTCCTGGCCAAAGGCCAGTCCCTGAGGTCCACCCAGCCCTTCAACCCATCGCTGCCGCAGAACATCTACCAGCGCGGCGGCAAGGCCTATGACGGGCATTCGTATTACAACTCCGGGGTCATGACGAACGTGTCCGACAGTGGCTTTAAGCAAGTCACGAAATACACCCTGGCATTCCCGCGCAAGGGCAACTTCACCTATTACTGCCTGGTCCACGGCATGGCCATGAAAGGAGTTGTCCACGTCCGGGCGGCCGGAACCGACTACCCGTACAGCCAGGCGCAGTACGACCGCCAGGCGGGGAGGCAGGAACGGGCCATCCTGCGGGACGGACGCCAGGCATGGGAGGACGCCCGGGACCAGGCGGACGAACACACCGTGATCGCGGGAACGGATAACGGAACGTCCATGGTGATGCGCTTCGTCCAGCAGAAGGTCGAAATCCGGGTGGGCGAGAAAGTGACCTTCGTCAACAGCGGCATGGGCGCCCCGCACACCGTCACTTTCGGCAAGGAACCCGCCAATGTCTTCGTCCCCCGGGGCAACCCGGCGAAGTTTGCCGGTGGAGACCTCAACTCAGGAATCATGCCCCCGCACAGCAAGTTCACCGTGACCTTCACCAAGGCCGGCGAGTTCGACTACATCTGCGGCCTACATGACTTCATGGGCATGGTGGGCACCGTGGAAGTCCGGAGGTGACCGGGCGGAACGATCCGGCCAGGAACCCTTAGCGGAGCGTCACTGCTTCCACCAGGTGTCGAAGATGGTGACCGGGACGGTGCGCTTGTGCCGCGTCCGCAGGTATTTCTGCTCGATCAGCTCGGCCGCGGCGTCGGGGATGTCGCGGCCTTCGAGGTAGTCATCGATGGTGTCGTAGCTCAGGCCGAGTTCTTCCTCATCGGTGCGTCCGGGCTTGTGGTCCAGGAGGTCCGCCGTCGGGACCTTCTCCCAGATGCGGGCCGGGGCGCCGAGTTCGGCCAGCAGGGCGCGGTTCTGGCGCTTGTTCAGGCCGAACAGCGGCAGGATGTCCGCGCCGCCGTCGCCGTATTTGGTGAAGAATCCGGTCACGGATTCGGCGCCGTGGTCGGTGCCGATCACCAGGTAGTTGTGCTCCCCGGCCAGGGCGTACTGGGCGATCATGCGTGTGCGGGCCTTGGTGTTGCCCTTGTGGAAGTCGGAAATGCCGTTGCCCACGGTCTTTTCGAATTCATCCTCGAAGCCGTCCACCGCGGCCGAGATGTTGAAGGTCCACTCCGTTTTGGCCCGCACAAAGTCCAGGGCCGCCTGGGCGTCGTCCTCATCGTGCTGCACGCCGTAGGGAAGCCGCACCGCGACGAAGTTCGCCTCCACGCCCTCGGCGTCGAGCTCCTCGACCGCGAGCTGTGCCAGCCGTCCTGCCAGCGAAGAGTCGAGGCCGCCGGAGATGCCTAGGACGAAGCCCTTGGTGTGGCTCGCCTTGAGGTAGTCCTTGAGGAACATGACGCGTTTGCGCACCTCCCCGGCGGGGTCGATCCGGGGCTGCACGCCCATTTCTTCAATGATCTTCGCCTGGAGTTCACGCATGCCTCACAGCCTAGCCAGCCGAGTCAATCGTGCTCAACTGTTGCCGACCGGCCGGGTGCCCGGTTTCGCTATGCTTCCGGACCGCCGCTGAGCTTCCGGACGGCCGCTAGGCGGGTCCGCGCTGCGTCTGTCCGGAACCGCCGCCCGAATCCGGAAGCGCCGCCAAGACCCCTCCCCCCGGCACCCCTCGCAGGCGTAGCGTATGGCCATGGAGACGACGGGATGCGTGGTGGCCGGCGGCGGTCCGGCCGGGATGATGCTCGGCTTGCTGCTGGCCCGGGCCGGGGTGCAGGTGACGGTCCTGGAAAAGCACGCGGATTTCCTGCGCGACTTCCGCGGCGACACGGTGCACCCGTCCACCATCCGGCTGATTGACGAACTCGGCCTCGGCCAGGAGTTCCGCCGCCTGCCGCAAAGCCGCCTGAAGAGCGTCGTGTTCCCGGTCCCGGGCGGGCCGCCGGTGACCATGGGCGACTTTGATTCGCTGCGGCCGCCGTACAACTACATCGCCATGATGCCGCAGTGGGATTTCCTCAACTTCCTGGCCGCAGCTGCTGCCGAGGAGCCCGGCTTCACCCTGCTGATGAGCCACACGGCCACCGGGCTGGTTCGCGACGGGGGCCGTGTCCGCGGGATCCGGTTCCGCGACCCGGACGGCGCGCAGGACGAGCTCCGGGCGGACCTGGTGGTCGCGACGGACGGCCGCCACTCCGCGTTGCGTGCCGCCGTCGGGCTGGCGCCGAAAGAGTTTCCGGTTCCTTTCGACACCTGGTGGTTCCGGCTGCCCCGGTATCCCGCCGAACTTGGCGAAGTGGCCGGGCTGGTGCCGGCGTTCGGCCCCGGGGAGGCGCTGGTGGCCTTGTCCCGCAACGATTACTACCAAATGGGCTACCTCGCCCCGAAAGGCACCGACGCCAGGATCCGTGCGGAGGGCGTCGAGGGCTTCCGGCGCCGGATCGCCGGGCTTCGGCCGGACCTCGCGGACCGGGTGGACGCCATCCGTTCCCTCGATGACCTGCACTGGCTCGACGTCCGCCTGGACCGGCTGCAGTCGTGGCACGTCAACGGTCTGCTCTGCATCGGCGACGCCGCGCATGCGATGTCCCCGGCCGGCGGTGTCGGCATCAACCTCGCCATCCAGGACGCCGTGGCGGCGGCGGAAATCCTCGCCCCCGCGCTGCTCCGCGGCCGGGTCACGGCGGCGGACCTCCGACGCGTCGAACGACGACGGCGGCTCCCGACCGTCGTCGTGCAGACCGGACAGCGGCTCATGCACCGCGCGGTCTTTGGCCCGATCATGGCCGGACAACGCACCAAGTTTCCGGCCGTCGCGCTCTTCCTGGCCCGGCGGATTCCAGCGGTCCGCCGGATCATTCCCCGGCTCATCGGCTTCGGACCCCGCCCGGAACACGCCCCCGCCTTCGCGCGCCGCGCCGAGGCCCGGCCCCAGCCGCACGCCTAGCCCCTCACTGACGTCGATGGCTGCGCAGGTGCCCATTGGCGTCACCAAAACGGCGGTTACGGAGCAGCGGATGCGCCTCAGCCGTGCGCGACGAGGTAACTGATCAGGCCGTCGACCGTGGCGACTGCCGGATAGTCGCGCTCCGGGATGTCCACGCCGGTCGCCGTGTCGATGGTTTCAACGAGCCGCAGGAAATCCAGCGAGTCCAGCTCGAGGTCCTGCCGGAGCCGGGCCTCGCCGCCGACGTCGTCCAGCTCAACATCCGGTGCGACTTTCCCCAGCGCGGCACGCACCGCGGCCCGGGCATCCTGTTCATTCATGGTGTCTCCGTCTTCACAGTTCGTCCGGTTTCTGCAGCAGCTCTTGGATCCGGGCAAGGAAGCGGCCGCCGCGCAACCCGTCGCTGACCCGGTGGTCGGCCGAGAGGGTGGCGATCGCGGCGGCCCGGACGCCCAGCATCCCGTTCTCCGCCCAGGGTTGCTCCAGCACGCGGCCAAAGCCCACCATCGCCACCTGCGGCGGATAGATCACCCCGTAGACGCTGTCCACGCCGAGGTCCCCGAGATTCGTCACGGTGATGGTGGGGTCCGCCATCTCGGCGCGCTGCAGCCGTCCGGCCCGCGCGCGGCTGACCAGGTCCCGCAGCTGTTCCATCAGCTCGTCGAGGGCCAGGGTGTCGGCGTCGTGGAGCGCGGGGGCCACCAGGCCACCCTGGCGCAGGGCCACCGCGACGCCCAGATGCACCGCGGCGCTGGGCCGGTACTCCCCGTCCAGATAGAAGCCGTTGACCTCCGGGACTTCCTTGGCCGCGAGCGCCGCCGCCTTGAGCAGGAGGGCGGAGGGCACTAACCGGGACGCCACCGGCCGCTGCGCATTGACGGTCTGCATCCAGCCGACGGCGGCGCGCAGGTCCAGGGTTGTGCTCAGGTAGTAGTGCGGGATGGTCTGCTTGGAGCGCGACATCAGCGCCCCGATGGCCCGGCGCAGGGTGGCCACCCGTTCGCGGGCCTCCGCGGGCTTCTCCGCAGCCTGCGCCGGCGCTTCCGGCGGGGCCGCTTCGGCAGCCTGCGCCGATGCCGCCGGCGCTTCCGCAGCCGCCCCTCGCGGTCCCGCCTCCCGGAGACCGGCCTCCGGCTGGCGGCCTGCGGCGCCCTGCACGTCTTCGACGGTCACGGCGCCCTCCGGTCCGGTGCCGGCGACGGACGAAAGCTCGACGCCGAGTTCGGCGGCGAGCCGTCTGGCCCGCGGCGAGGACCGCACCCGCCCTGCGGCCGCCGGACGGGCTGCCACGGCGTGCTCCACGTCGGCGCGGGTGATCGCGCCATCCTTGCCGGTGCCGTGGATCCGTCCGGTGTCGACGCCGAGCCGGTGCGCGAGGTGCCGGACCGGCGGCGCGATCGGAGGGGCTTCCGGGGGAGGGGCCGGCTTCGCGGCCGCGGGCCGGGGCGGCGGCGCCTCGCGGCTGGGAGCCCCGACCTCGGCCGGGGTCTGCGTGATCCGGGCCAGCGGCGTGCCCACCGGCACGGTCTCGCCGATGTCCACGAGGAGGTCCGCGACCACCCCCTCCTGGAAGGATTCGACGTCCATCACGGTCTTGTCCGTGTCCACCACGGCCACGAGGTCGCCGCGGCGGACGTAGTCGCCGGGCTTGACCAGCCATTCGACGATCTTGCCGTGCTCCATATCGGCCCCGAGCGAGGGCATCAGGAAGTCACCCACGTGCCCCGACCGCCTCCCGCGCTGCCGCGACGACCCGTTCCGCGGAGGGCAGGGCGGCGAGTTCAAGGTGCTTGGAGTAGGGGATCGGCACCTCGGCGCTGCAGACCCGGCCTACGGGCGCGTCCAGCTCGAAAAACGCGTGTTCGCTGATCCGGGCGCTGATTTCGGCGGAGATGCTGCCGCTGCGCCAGCCCTCGTCCACCACCACGGCACGGTGTGTCCTGGCCACCGAGTCGAGGATGGCGGCGTCGTCGAGCGGCCGCAGCGTGCGCAGGTCCAGCACTTCGGCGTCGATGCCTTCGGCGGCGAGCTGCCCGGCGGCCTCGAGGGTGAGGGGGAGCGTCCCGCCGTAGGTGATGAGTGAGACGTCGGCGCCGGGCCGCCGGATGGCGGCGCTGCTGATGTCCACCGCCCCGGCGTCCTCGGCGAGTTCGCCGGGGACGTTGTAGAGCGAGCCGTGCTCGAAGATCAGCACCGGGTCCGGGTCCTGGAGCGCGGTCCACAGCATCCCGCGGGCGTCTTCGAGGGTGGCGGGGGTGAGGATCCGCAGCCCGGGGATGTGCGCGTACCACCCCTCCAGGCTGTGCGAATGCTGGGCACCAAGCTGGCGGCCGGCCCCGGTGGTCATCCGGATCACCAGCGGCACGTGGAACTGGCCGCCGGACATGTGCAGCAGGGATGCGGCGTTGTTCACGATCTGGTCGAGGGCCAGGAGGCTGAAGTTGACGGTCATGATCTCCACGATGGGTCGCATCCCACCGAGCGCGGCGCCGATCCCGGCGCCGACAAACCCGGACTCGGACAGCGGGGTGTCCCGGATCCGTTCCGGCCCGAACTCCTCCAGCAGGCCCAGGCTTACGGCGAAGGAGCCGCCGTAGGCGCCCACATCCTCGCCCATCAGGAAAACCCGCTCGTCACGCTGCAGGGCGTCGCGGATCCCGGCCCGGAGCGCCTCCCGGTAGCTGGATTTCATGACCCGTCCCCTTCCTGCCAGGCGCCGGGGTCGCTGTACACAAAACGCGTGAGGTCCTCGAGCGGCTCCGGCGTGCCGGCCTCCGCAACCTCGACGCCGGCCGCGACTTCCGCTTCGGCGTCGGCCTGCAGTTGCTGCCAGTCCGCCTCGGTCAGCTGGCCGGCTGCCTCCATCGCCGAGCGCAGCAGCGTGATCGGATCCCGCTCCAGCCACCGCGCCACCTCGGCCTTGTCCCGGTACCGCTCCGGGTCGAACATCGAATGCGCCCGGAAACGGTAGGTGCGCAGTTCCAGGAAGTGCGGTCCGCCGCCGGCCCGGACCGCGTCGACGGCGCGACGGGCGGTCTCCTCGACGGCCAGCACGTCCATCCCGTCCACGGCCCAGGCGGCAATCTCGTAACCGGCCGCCTTCAGCGCGATGTCGGTCTGCGACTCGGAACGGCCCAGCGCCGTGCCCATCGCGTAAAGGTTGTTTTCACAGCAGAACAGCACCGGCAGCTGCCAGAGAGCGGCGAGGTTGAGGCTTTCATGGAACTCGCCCTCCGCGACGGCGCCCTCACCGAAAAAGCACACGGTGACGCGGGACCGGCCGGCCATCTTGTCCGCGAGCGCCAGCCCGACGGCGAGCGGCAGCCCGCCGGCGACGATCGCGTTCCCGCCGTAGAAGCGCGTGGCGGCGTCGAACAGGTGCATGGAGCCGCCGCGGCCTCGGCAGCAGCCCTCCACGAAGCCGTACATCTCGGCCAGGATCGAGCCGGCGGACACGCCGCGCAGCAGGGCGTGGCCGTGCTCCCGGTAGGTGGCGACGACGGCGTCCTCCGGCGCGAGGGTTTCCAGCACCCCGGCCGCCACCGCCTCCTCGCCGATGTAGACGTGCAGGAAGCCGCGGATCTTGGCGGCGCTGTACAGCTCGACGCACTTCTCCTCGAGCTGGCGCACACGCAGCATCTGCAGCAGCAGGTGCCGGCCGTGCGCGGGATCCAGCGGCCCGGCGGACGCCGCCATTGGCCCGGTCACTGCGGTCCCTCCGGCGCCGTGCCGGCTGCCCGTCCCGCAGCGCCGGGCTGCCCGCCGGGCTGGCCGTCGGGCTGGCCGCCGGGCTGGCCGTCGGGCGCCGCCCCCGGCGGGGACTCGATGGTGGACGTGTCGCCCTCCGGGAGCCCCAGTTCGCGGGCCTTGAGCAGGCGCCGGAGGATCTTCCCGCTGCGGGTTTTCGGCAGCGCCGTGGTGAAGTCCAGCAGCCGGGGTGCCACCGCGGGCCCCAGCCGTTTGCGCGCGAACCCGATGATATCCAGCTGCAGTTCCTCCGACGGCTCCCAGCCGGGGCGCAGCTCCACGAAGGCCTTGACCACCTCGCCTGCCACCGGGTCCGGAACGCCGATCACGCCGGCCTCGGCCACCGCCTCATGTTCCATCAGCGAGCTCTCCACCTCGAACGGGCCGATCAGGTGCCCCGAGGACTTGATCACGTCGTCGCCCCGGCCCACGAACCAGTAGTAGCCGTCGGCGTCGCGCTTGGCGAGGTCGCCGGTGAGGTACCAGCCGCCCACGAAGCACCGCCGGTAGCGCTCCTCCTCGTGCAGGTAGCCGCGGAACATCGAGGGCCAGCCGGGCCGCAGCGCAAGCTCACCCATCGTGTCCGGCGCGGTGACCAGCACCGCCTGCCCGTCCCTGAGCACCGGCTTGTCCTGTGCGTCCCGCACCACCAGCGCGGCTTCGATGCCGGGCAGCGGCCGGCCCATGGAGCCCGGGCGGATCTCGGTGGCCGCGAAGTTCGAAATCATGATGCCGCCGGTTTCGGTCTGCCACCAGTTGTCATGCACCGGCTGGCCGAAGGCTTCCTTGCCCCAGACCACGACCTCCGGATTGAGCGGCTCGCCGACGCTGGCGACAAAGCGCAGGGCGGACAGGTCGTGCCCCGTGGCGCGGTCCACCCCGGCCTTCATCAGCATCCGCAGCGCGGTGGGCGCGGTGTACCAGACGGTCACGTGCTGCTCGGCGAGGATCCGGTACCAGCGGTCCGCGTCCATCTCCTCCTCGTCCACGATGCTCGTCACGCCGTGGCTGAGCGGGGCCAGGACCCCGTAGGACGTGCCGGTCACCCAGCCGGGATCGGCCGTGCACCAGTAGATGTCCTCCGGATGCAGGTCCAGCGCGAAGGTGCCGGTCGCGTGGTGGGCGGTGACGGCGTCGTGGACGTGGATGGCGCCCTTCGGTGTCCCGGTGGTGCCGGACGTGAAGTGCAGCAGCGCCATGTCCTCGGGCCGGGTCGCCGCGATCTGCCCGTCGGCCGGGGCCGTCTGCAGCAGCGCGGCCAGGTCCAGGGTGCCCGGTTCCGGGCTGCCGTCGGCGTCGATCAGCAGCACATGCCGCAGCTCCGGCAGCGAGTCGCGCAGCTGGGCCACTTTCCGCCGGTAGAGCGCCCGGGTGGTGATGAGCGCGCGTCCGGAGCCCAGCTGCAGCCGCTGGCGCACGGGCTCCGGCCCGAAGGCCGAGAAAAGGGGGCAGAACACGCTGGCGTTCTTGAAGGTGCCGAGCATCGCAATGTACAGGGACGGGTTGCGGCCGGTGAGGGAGAAGACGCGCTCGCCGCGCCCGACGCCGAGGCTGCTCAGCACCGCGGCGAACCGGCTGCTTTGCTCTGCCAGCTCCGCGTAGCTGAGCGCATGGCTGCTCCCGTCGGCCCGGATGAAGCGCAGCGCCTCGCGGCCGCCGAGCCCGCCGGCCGCATGCCGGTCGGCCGCCTCAAAAGCGATATTGAGGCCCCGGCCATCCGGCAGGCCGGACAGCTCCCGGCGGGCGTGATCCCAGGAGAACGCCGCGCAGCTGGCGTCATAATCCAAGAGGTTCGGCCGGACCCGGAAGCTGCCGGGGTCCTTGGGGATTGCCGGCCAGCGGGTGGAAGGTTCGGTTCCTGCCGTCATGCTTACATCGGACGCCCGCCCCGCGCCGGCTGCCAGTGCCGTAAGTCCCGTGCGGGCAGGCCGGCACGGGAGGAGGCCGCCGCGGTGCCGACATCTGGCGTCCGGACGGGGATCCGGGCCGGCGCCTGCCACTAAACTGGGTCCCATGACTGCCACCAGTGACTTTGCGGCCGACGCCGCTGCCGCCCGTGCCCGCCTCCTGGAACTGATCAAGGAGCTGGCCGTCGTGCGCGGCAAGGTCATCCTCTCCAGCGGCGCCGAGGCCGACTACTACATCGACCTGCGCCGCATCACCCTGCACCACGAGGCGTCCAAGCTCGTCGGCCAGGTCATGTTGTCCCTGCTGGACGACGCCGGGATCGACTTTGAGTGCGCCGGCGGGCTGACGATGGGGGCGGACCCGGTGGGCACCGCCGTCATGCATGCCGCCGTCGACGCCGGCCGCCCGGTGGACGCCTTCGTGGTCCGCAAGGCCCAGAAGTCCTACGGCATGGGCCGCCAGGTCGAGGGGCCCTCGGTTGAGGGCCGCAAGGTCTTGGTCCTTGAGGACACCTCCACGACGGGCGGCTCCGCGCTGACCGCCGTCGAGGGCGTGCGCAAGGCCGGCGGCAACGTCGTGGCCGTCGCCGTGATCGTGGACCGCGACACCGGCGCCAAGGAAAAGATCGAAGCCGAAGCCGGCGTCCCCTACCTGTTCGCTTTCGGCAAGGACGAACTGGGCCTGAGCTAGGGTTTCACCGGCGGCGGACACGTATGGACGGTGCTTTGGGGGTGACTTATCATTTCTTAAATACCCCCATCGGTACCTCTGTACCCGTAGTTGGAGAAACGCGCTATGCTCCCGCCCCAGGAATACCCTGCAACCGTCAGCACCGTCGACCAGGTCCAGAACCTCATCCTCGACAGCACTGACTTCGAAGAGTTTCTCAACGAACTCGCGCGTTTTTCCGCGCACCAGGTGGCAGGCAAGGGCGACGACGCGCTGTGCGGGATCACCCTGCTGCGGGACCGGAAGGCTGCGACCATCGGCTGGAGCAGCGAATCCGCCCGGGAAGTGGACGAGATCCAGTACCGGCTGGCGCAGGGTCCCTGCCTGACGGCGGCGCAGGAAGAGCGCGAGGTCTACGTCCCGGACCTTTTCGAGGAAGACCGCTGGGGCCCCGATTACGCCACCGCCGTCGCCTCGCACGGGCTGCGCTCGGTGCTTTCGGTGCCGTTCCACCTGCAGGGCGAAGCCCAGGCCGCGCTGAACCTGTATTCGGACGCACCGCACAAGTTCGACGGCGACGTCGCAGACCGGGCGCGTGACTTCACCCGGCAGATCTCCCAGGCGCTGCGCATGGCCGTGCGCTTTTCCCTGCACACGGACAGCGCCACGAACCTGCGGGCCACGCTCGAATCCCGCACGGTCATCGATATGGCGGTCGGCATCGTGATGGCGCAGAACCGCTGCAGCCAGGAAACGGCGGTCCAGATCCTCACCGACGCGTCGAGCCACGGCAACGTGAAACTGCGCGACATTGCCACTTCGCTGGTGGAGTCCGTTGGCGGTTCGGCGACGCGGACGCACTTCCAGGAGCCGGGACGGCAGGCCGCCGGCTGACTAGCCGGCTGATCCGGGGACTTGTGCCCGCCCCGTCCCGCCGTTACGCTGAGTGAGGTTGAGCCGTCGGCCATAGACACTTTCTTTGGAGTACCTATGGACCAATCTCTCAATGCCCAGGTGAAGCTCGATGTCGCCGCAGACGTCATCCGGATCGATGTCCGGGGCAGCCTCAGCCAGGATTCCCGCCCCGCCCTGATGCAGCTGATCCAGCGCATCCGACGCATGGGCGTCAGTTCACACATCCGCGTCGATCTCGCGCACGCCGACTTCGTGGAATCGGCCGCCCTTGCCGGTCTGCGCAACGACCTCAACGCCATTGACGGAGGACCCGGCCAGTTCGACGTTGCCGGGGCCATGCCTGTTGCTGCCGGGGTTTCGCTTGAACTACAGATGTTCGGCGACGACTTCGGAAAGGTGTTCCAGCCGCTGGACCTCTCTGCGGATTTCGTGGCCTCGATTAACCCGTCCGGGACCCGACCGCTGGCCCGCTACTCCGACGATGAGCTGCTGGCCGCCAGCGACTGTGTCTTCGGCAAGCTGGATGATCCGCGGAACGGTGCGCCCTCGGAGCTCCTGGCCAGGTACGAAGACATCAGCCTGGAGCTCGCCCGGCGCGAAGTCGGCCGCGCGCCCGAACCGGCCTAGGACGATCCCTCCGTTCCGCGACGCGGATAGTCCTCCGCGACGCGGAAAAGTCCGCTCGACGCGGGATTTCCGGCGCGCCAGGAATATTGCGCGTCGCCGGGCCGGAACCGCGTCGCGGATCGCTGTTTCACCCTCCGTTTCTGCTGCACCGTCGCAGTGGCTACGGTAGAGGTGTGCCGCATGAGACGGAAGCGAACGACGGGCGCGAACCCCGGGACGCCGAGGCCCGCGTACTCCGGCATGCCGCTGAACTCGAACGGTTTTCGCGGCGGAACTTCCTGATCGGCGCGGGTGCCGCCTCGGTCCTGGCCGGGGACATGCTGTTCACCCGCCGGGTGCAGGCCGAGCGGCGGGTGAACAAGATCCTCCCGGTGCCCGACGACGTCGCGGAACTGTATTTCCCCCACGCCAGCTGGTTCCTTTTCCCAGGCTACAAGACCAGCTGGGAAGAGGCGCAGTGGATCCTGAACTCGCTGCGCGGCGCGCTGACCAAACGGGGCCAACTGGCCGCCGTCGGCTATTCCAACCTTGGCCTGGACATCGACAAGATCGTGATCGCGGTCATCGAGCACATCCGCGCCCACCAGCTCGACACCATCTACTTCTACGGCCACAGTTTCGGCGGCATGGTCGCGGTGCAGGTCGCAGCCCGGTTGCTGGAACTGCATGGCGTCAAGGTGGCGTTCATCCTGCTCGACTCCAGCCCTTCCAGCCGGTATGACGTCCTGGACCAGAGCTGGTTCGAGGGGGTGGTGTTCCTGTACGAGAGCGGGTTCCGGTTCCCCACCGTGCTGCGCGGCGGCTACGAGCTCGGCGAACGGATGCTGAACAAGCATGAACGCAGCTGGGGCCAGGTGCTGGACCAGACCCTGGAACAGCTCTCGCCGATTGCCCCGTCCAGCGTGCTGATCCAGACCGAATCGGCCTACATCTACCACTTCGACCTGAACCGCTTCGTCGGCAAGCTGGGGGACGCGAAGATGGCATTCATCGGTAACCCCGGGGACCAGACCGTGAGCTACGAGACGGCGCGGGACACCTGGATGCTGCGGTTCAAGGCGAACATGGTCTCGGATTCATTGCGGACGGACGGGGCGCGGCCGGCGCATGCCAGCCCGCAGTGGAACCCCTCAGTCTACCGGCCGCTCATCGAGGAGCTCCAGGACGAGTTCCTGCCGCTGCCGTCCGGCGGCGGCAAGAAGACCGCCTTCTAGGCCGAGGGCGGACCCGTCGGCCTAGTCCGCTCAAATCTGGTTCTTCAGGTCCGCGACCGAGTTCAGGATCTGGTTGGGCCGGAACGGGTAGGCCGCAATGTCGTCCTTATGCGTGATGCCGCTGAGCACCAGCACCGTGTGCAGCCCCGCCTCCATGCCGGCGATGATGTCCGTGTCCATCCGGTCCCCGATCATGGCGGTGGTCTCCGAGTGCGCGTCGATCTGGTTCATCGCCGAACGGAACATCATCGGGTTCGGCTTGCCCACAATGTAGGGTTCGCGGCCGGTTGCCTTGGTGATGAGCGCGGCGATCGCACCGGTGGCCGGCATCGGTCCGTCCTTGGAAGGCCCGGTGGCGTCGGGGTTGGTCGCGATGAAGCGGGCGCCGCCGAGGATCAGGCGGATGGCCATGGTGATGGCTTCAAAGGAGTAGGTCCGGGTTTCGCCGAGCACCACAAAGTCGGGGTCCTGGTCGGTGAGGATGAAGCCGGCTTCATGCAGCGCCGTCGTCAGCCCGGCCTCGCCGATCGTGTAGGCGCGGTTGCCGGACTCGGAGCCGCGTACCTGGTCCTTGAGGAACTGCGCCGTGGCCAGGGCCGAGGTCCAGATGTTCTCCTCCGGGATTTCCAGGCCGGAACTCTTCAGCCTCGCCGCGAGGTCCCGGGGGGTGAAGATGGAATTGTTGGTCAGGACCAGGAACCGCTTGGACGTGTCCACCCAGCGCTGGATCAGTTCCGAGGCGCCCGGGATCGGCTGGTTCTCGTGGACCAGCACGCCGTCCATGTCTGTCAGCCAGCACTCGATCTCCTGGCCGCTGCGATACACCGAGGACGTGGACCGCACGTCATCGGAGTCTGAACGCTGGTCTGTCCCTTGGTCTTCATACTGGTCCGCCATGGTGCCCTCCGCCGATAGTGTGCCGCAACAGGTCCCAGTCTAATGTTGAGTCGTGACTGAACCCGAGACTCCCAGCGAACCCACTGCCGGCAGCGCGGCCGTTCCGGACGGCGATGCGGAGCCCAAGGCGGAGGTCGGCGTCGGCCCCTGGCAGGGGCAGTGGCCGGAGGGCGAACATTGGGACCCGGACCTGCTCGCGGACGGCGACCGCCGCAACGTGGTGGACAAGTACCGCTACTGGAAGCACGAGGCGATTGTCGCCGAGCTGGATTCGCGGCGCCACAACTTCCACATCGCGATTGAGAACTGGCAGCACGACATGAACATCGGCACCGTCGTCCGCACCGCCAACGCGTTCCTGGCCAAGGAAGTCCACATCATCGGACGACGCCGGTGGAACCGCCGCGGGGCGATGGTCACCGACCGCTACCAGCACGTCCGCCACCACGCCACCGTTGAGGACTTTGTCGCCTGGGCGCAAGGGGAGGGGCTGGCCGTGATCGGGATCGACATCTTCCCCGATTCCGTCCCGCTGGAAACCTACGAGCTGCCCCGGGACTGCGTGCTGGTATTCGGCCAGGAAGGCCCGGGCCTGACGCCGGAGGTCCATGAGGCCGCCGTCGCGACGCTGTCGATCGAGCAGTTCGGTTCCACCCGCTCGATCAACGCCGCCTCCGCGGCCGCGATCGCGATGCACGCCTGGATCCGCCGGCACGTCTTCAACCAGCTCCCGGGGTAGCGGCACCCCGCGAAATGGCACTTGACGGCAGTGTTTGCGCCCGACACTGCCGTGAAATGCCACCTCGGCGCGGATTGCGGCAAAGGGCTGTGGATAACCGCATCGGACAGTGCCCGAAGCGGCAAGACTGGGCCCATGCGCCGGGCACCGCTTCCGTTCCATCTGACCACCGGATCCTTCTCGCTCCGTGCCGCGGACAAGGCCGGCGTCACCCGCACGCGGACCGCGGCGCGGGATCTGGTGACCGTGTCCCGCGGCATTCGGGTCCCGACGGACTCGGCGGCCGCCGGAGCGGCCGCCCTGCGCGCCCTACCGACCTTGATGACGATTCCATCCTCGCGCTCGGCTCGGCGGCCCGCCTCTGGGAAGCACCGCTGCCGCCCTGGCAGGGCGAAGACTGGCGCATCCACCTTGCCCGCCGCAGGGGCTCCAGCATGCCGCGTCGGGCAAACGTCGTCGGGCATCTTCTGACTCTGCTGCCGGACGAAGTGGTGGAGCTCGACGGCGTCCGGCTCACCTCGCCGGCCCGGACGTGGCTGGACCTGGCCGCGGTTCTGGGGCCCGAGGAACTTGTTGCCGTGGGCGATTCCCTCGTCTGCGAACACGGTCAGGGACATCCGTTTCCCCGCCGGGCATTGTGCAGCGTCGCGGACCTGAGGGAGATGGCGGCCCGGCACCCGGGAGTCCGCGGCGTGCGCAAGGCGAGGACCGCCGCCGAACTCATCCGGGTGGGCGCCGACTCGGCGCCGGAAACGCACATGCGCCTCGCCCTGGTGCGCGCGGGCCTGCCCGAGCCGGTGCTGAATCACGTGGTGTGGGGCGAGCAGATGTGGGGTGGGGACACGGCCCCCGTGCTCTGGCCCGACGCGGCGTACCCGCAGTGGCGGCTCGCGCTGCAGTACGACGGGGCGCACCACAACGGGGAGGAGCAGTACCTGAAGGACATCCGCCGGGCCGACACCACCACGAGGTCCGGCTGGCTGGAGCTCCGGGTTTCCCGTTTCGATCTCGCCGGTGACCGCCCCGCCGTCGTCAGCAAGGTCCGGGCGGCGCTTGAGAGCCGGGGCTGGCCCGCGAAATGACAGTTCGCGGCAATGTTGGGCGGCCACACTGCCGCGTGGTGCCATCTCGGCGGGAGTCGGGGGGAGGCGCGGGAGCGAGTGTTACAGCCCCCGCGTGACCGGAGACACTGCCGTGCGCAGGAATGGCTAGGATGGTTCGTAGCCGACGAGGTTCACTCCAGGGTCAACCCAGCCCGCAGACGAAATTCACTTTAGGAGTCAGCATGCCCATTGCAACCCCAGAGATCTACTCCGAGATGATCGACCGCGCAAAGACGGGCGGCTTCGCGTTCCCGGCCGTCAACGTCACTTCCTCCCAGACCCTGAACGCCGCCCTGCGCGGCTTCGCCGAGGCCGAGTCCGACGGCATCGTCCAGGTCTCCACCGGCGGCGCCGCCTACTGGTCCGGCGCCTCCACCAAGGACATGGTGGCCGGTTCCCTGGGCTTCGCCGCGTTCGCCCGCGAAGTGGCCAAAAACTACGGCGTCAACATCGCCCTGCACACGGACCACTGCCCCAAGGACAAGCTGGACGGCTTCGTCCTGCCGCTGCTCGCCGCCTCCGAGGCCGAGGTCAAGGCCGGCCGCAACCCGCTCTTCAACTCGCACATGTGGGACGGCTCGGCCGAAACCCTGCAGGAGAACCTCCGGATCGCGCGTGAACTGCTCGCGCGCACCGCCGCGGCCAAGATGATCCTCGAGGTCGAGATCGGCACCGTCGGCGGCGAGGAAGACGGCGTCGAGAACGCCATCAACGACAAGCTCTACACCACGGTCGAGGACGCCCTCGCGACCATCGACGCCCTCGGCTCCGGCGAGAACGGCCGCTACATCACGGCCCTGACCTTCGGCAACGTGCACGGCGTGTACAAGCCGGGCGGCGTCAAGCTGCGTCCGGAAATCCTCAAGGACATCCAGGAGCAGGTCGGCGCGAAGATCGGCAAGGCCAACCCGTTCGACCTCGTCTTCCACGGCGGCTCCGGCTCCTCCGAGCAGGAGATCGCGGACGCCGTCTCCTACGGCGTGATCAAGATGAACATCGACACCGACACCCAGTACGCCTACACCCGCCCGGTGGTGGACCACATGTTCCGCAACTACGACGGCGTCCTGAAGGTCGACGGCGAGGTCGGCAACAAGAAGCTGTACGACCCCCGTGTCTGGGGCGCGTCCGCCGAAGCCGGCCTGGCCGCCCGCGTGGTCGAGGCCGCCCAGCAGCTCGGCTCCACCGGCAAGACGTTCTAGTCATGTCGGACGAGTTCCGCAAGAACCTGATTGGCCCCGAGCCCACGCTGCTGCCTGCCGAGACTGAGGTCAACGCGGGGCTGGATGCGGGCCAGGAGGCGCTGGATCTGGTGGAGAAGCACCCGACGTCCTCGCTGCTCTGGGCCGTGCTGGCCGAGGAAGCGTGGAAGGAAGGCCGGACCATCGATTCCTACGCCTACGCCCGGGTCGGCTACCACCGCGGCCTGGACTCGCTGCGCCGTAACGGCTGGCGCGGCGTGGGCCCGATCCCGTGGGAGCACGAACCGAACCGCGGCTTCCTGCGCGCCCTGTACTCGCTGGGCCGCGCGTCCGCGGCGATCGGCGAGGCCGAGGAGCCCGAGCGGATCGAGAAGTTCCTCAAGGACTCCGACCCCACCGCCAAGGCAGCCATCGAAGCCGAGGGCTGACAGGCGCCGCGACTTAACGCAACGCGGGGTCACTTACGGCCCATTCCGCCAGCGCGGATGGGCTGTAAGTGACCCCGCGTTGGGGTTTAAACGACGACGGCGGGCGCTCACCTTTCGGTGGGCGCCCGCCGTCGTTAACGCGGGTGGGTCAGCTGGCCTTGGCCAGTCCGGTGCGGGCCATGGCGTCGGCGTAGGCGACGCGCATGTCCTCGAGGTACTGCTCCTGGCGGGCCGGGGTGCCGGCGAACGCGCGGCCGCTAAGCGAGCGGACCTTGTACGTCTTCAGGCCGCGGCGCCAGATCATCGGCACCTCGGTCTTGAGCAGCAGGTTGGCCAGGCGGTTGGCTTCGGTTCCGTGCGCCACAATGACGGACGCGCGCGGCACCAGGGCGAGGAACTTCAGCAACGGCTTGAGGCCGGCCGAGATCTGGTCCGGGGTGAACTTGCCGTTCGGCTCCTCGCCCACGTGCCACGGGTGGACGTTCCACGGCATGACGAACTCCGGGCGCAGGCCCAGCTTCCACTGGATGCCGAGCATGCGGGTGGCAGCTTCCTCGTCCCCGGCGGTGATGAAGCCGGACGGATCCGCAGTGCCGATGTTGGAGTACAGGCTGATGATGCGGCACTCGTCGATGTCGTGGGCGGGATCCACGTAGGGGACCGTGGTGCCAGCTTTGGCGGTCTGCAGTGCGTCGCACAGTTCGTTGACCGGCGCGACGTTAGCTTCGTAACGGCGGCTCAGGAGCTGTTCGCGGAAATTTTCAGTGGCCAGGGCTGTCATGTATTGCTGGGTCTCCTGCGGATTGGTAAAGCTGCCAGACCGGCTGCGGGCACGCCAAAGACAGGGCGCGCGGAGGCCGGAGTGGTTTGAAAATGTGGTGTGGACCGATTCCTGTTCGGTCTCTACCAGTCTATCAAGCCCTGCGAAATGTCCGGCGAGTTGCCCGGGCCGGCAGCGGCCGGCCGGCCCGGTCCGGCTACCAGAGCCGCTTGCTGGCCCGCCGTGCGCCTTCCCCGAGCGCTTCGAGCTTGGCATAGGCGATCTGTGGATGGACGCGGCCGCCGAGGCCGCAGTCCGTGGACGCAATCACGTTTTCGCGGCCCACCAGGTCCGCGAAGCGCACGATCCGGTCCGCCACCAGGTCCGGGTGCTCCACGACGTTGGTGGCGTGGGAGACGACGCCGGGGATGATCGACTTTCCCTCGGGAAGCTTGGTGTCCTCCCAGACCCGCCATTCGTGCTCGTGCCGCACGTTGGCCGCCTCGAAGGAGTAGGCGCCGGCGTTGATCTGCAGGACGGAGCCGATGATGTCCGCGAAGGGGATGTCCGTCGTGTGCGGTCCGTGCCAGGATCCCCAACACACGTGCAGCCGGATCTGGTCCTGCGGGAGGTCGCGCAGCGCCCAGTTGGTGGCTTCGACCCGGAGCTGGATGAACTTCAGGTAGTCCTCGAGGCTCGGCTCGGGGTTGATCTGGTCCCAGCTCTCGGCCAGGGAGGGGTCGTCGAGCTGGACGGTCAGGCCGGCGTCGATGATGGCCTTGTATTCCTCGCGCATGGCATCGGCGCAGGCGTAGAGGAGTTCCTCATCGCTCTGGTAGTACTCGTTGGCGACGCGGGCGCAGGAACCGGGGGAGAGGGAGGCGACGAACCCCTCGGTGAGGCCGGCCGCGGCCAGGCCGGTCTTGAGGTTGGTGATGTCCGAGGCCACGAGCGCCTGGCCGGTGTACGTCAGTGGCCCGGCGATTTTTGGCTGTGTGACGGCTTTGCGGTGGGCCAGGATCCCGGAGGAGGGGTCGTTGTACGCGTCGTTGAACTTTTGCCGGTCACGGCGGTCCGGGAACGAGGTGAGGACGATGTGGCCCGGCGAGGAACGGTGGACCTTGGCGTCGGCCCAGCGGTCCACCTCGGTGGGTTCCAGTCCGCCGAGCCGGGAGAAGGAGTAGTTCCACCAGGCGCCGTAGTCCACCGTGCTGGACATCGTGTGGCCGTACTCGCCGTCGTTGGGGATGTCGACGCCCAGATCCTTCTGGCGCTGCACGACGTCCACCACCGAGGTCTCCAGCAGATCCAGGAACTCGGGGGTGACGCCGTCGGCTTCCTTGGCCTCGTTCGCGGCGATGAGCTCCGGCGTCCGGGGCAATGAGCCGGCGTGGGTGACGCGGATGTGGTCGGTGTTCTGGGACATGGCGCGGTTTCCTTCCATCGGTCCTGGCGGTAGCACCCTCGCTGGCAGGCCGGCCACGGAGGCAGGCTGAGTCCGGCAGGGTTGCTGCGGCGTCAACGGTCCAGGTCCCTCGGCCGCTCGGGATGGTCACTCTCACTTAATTCCACCCACGCCTTTGCCGCAAGTCGTGCCCGCTATGTGTCGCAGTGTGCACGCGGGGAGCAAAAACGGTGCCGGCCACCGATTTCGGCTAAACTTGGGTGGTAAGAGCCCCGGACTCTGGCGTTGATGGTAAGAGCACAGCGGTAGATCCGGGGCATTCTCATGAACGGTGCTGAGCTGCGGTGACCACCTGGTGGATCACACACAGTCCGGCCCGAACGAATGGGGGAGGATCCCATGCCAGCAATCGTGATCGTCGGAGCCCAATGGGGCGACGAAGGCAAAGGTAAGGCCACCGACCTGCTCGGCGGCCGTGTCGACTACGTCGTGAAGCCCAACGGCGGCAACAACGCCGGGCACACCGTCGTCGTGGGCGGTGAGAAGTATGAGCTGAAGCTCCTTCCTGCTGGCATCCTGAGCCCGAACGCAGTCCCGGTGATCGGCAACGGTTGCGTGGTGAACCTTGAAGCCCTGTTCCAGGAGATCGATGGCCTCGAAGCCCGCGGCGCGGACACCTCCAAGCTGCGCGTCTCCGCCAACGCCCACCTCGTGGCGCCGTACCACCAGGTGCTGGACAAGGTCACCGAACGGTTCCTCGGCAGCCGCGCCATCGGCACCACCGGCCGCGGCATCGGCCCCGCCTACATGGACAAGGTGGCCCGCCTCGGCATCCGCGTCCAGGATGTGTTCGACGCCTCCATCCTGCGGCAGAAGGTCGAAGGCTCGCTGCGGCAGAAGAACGAACTGCTGGTCAAGGTCTACAACCGCCGGGACATCGAGGTGGACGAGATCGTGGACTACTTCCTGTCCTTCGCCGAACGCCTGCGCCCGCTGGTCATCGACAGCACCTTCGTGCTGAACAAGGCCCTGGACGAGGGCAAGGTGGTCCTCATGGAGGGCGGCCAGGCCACGTTCCTCGACGTCGACCACGGCACCTACCCGTTCGTGACCTCCTCGAACCCCACCGCGGGCGGAGCCTCCGTGGGCTCGGGCATCGGCCCCACCCGGATCTCGCGCTCCATCGGCATCATCAAGGCCTACACCACCCGTGTCGGCGCCGGACCGTTCCCCACGGAGCTGTTCGATGAGATGGGCCTGTACCTGCAGAAGACCGGCGGCGAGTTCGGCGTTAACACCGGCCGTCCGCGCCGTTGCGGCTGGTACGACGCCGTCCTGGCGCGCCACGCCTCCCGAGTGAACGGCTTCACGGACTACTTCGTGACCAAACTGGACGTGCTCACCGGCATCGAGCAGATCCCCGTTTGCGTGGCCTACGACGTCGACGGCGTCCGCCACGACGAAATGCCGATGACCCAGACCGAGTTCCACCACGCCAAGCCGATTTTCGAGTACTTCGAGGGCTGGACCGAGGACATCACCGGCGCCCGCACCCTGGACGACCTGCCGGAGAACGCCCGGAACTACGTGCTGGCCCTGGAAAAACTCTCCGGCACCCGGTTCTCCGCGATCGGCGTCGGCCCGGACCGCGACCAGACGATCGTGGTCAACGACCTCATCAACGACTGACGCTTCAGCAACCGACGCACGACGGCGGCGGCGGGTCACCTGCAATGGTGGCCCGCCGCCGTCGTCGTTAAAGCCGCAGTTCGGGACCGTCGCGGGGGCCGCCCAAAAAACAAAAAAGAAATTCTCATCGATGCGTAACCTTTCGGTGTGCCCCAGCGATTACTCCTTTGTAAGCGCCGCCCGGAGCCCTGGTCCCCCCACCAGGTCCGGCCGGCCTTGTAGCTGAAGATCCGACCGGCGCCTGCCCCCATCAGGCGCCGGGGACTTCGAGAGAGATCCGACGGGCACCTGCCCCATCAGGCGCCGACAGGACTTCGACCGTAAGTGCCGGCTGGCGCCTGCCCCCATCAGGCGCCGGCCAGCCTTCAACCAACCAAAGGATGTACGTTTTACATGAAGAGTGTTAGCAAGACCACCAAGATTGCTGTCGGCGCCGCGATTCTCGCGGTCGGAGGTTTCTCCGGAATCGGCCTGGCCAACGCGGCCCAGACGTCCAGCACCCAGCAGGCTGAAGTGAACCACGCTACGCCCGCCACCCCCGCTGTTCCGGCCGTTCCGGCTACCACGGAACTGCCCGACGCACCCGCCACCCCGGCCGTTCCGGCCGTTCCGGCTACCCCGAACGCTGACGGGTCCGCCAAGGGCGACGCCGACGTCGAGGGTACCGAGGGTGCCGCTGAGGGCTCCGTGTCCGCCGATAAGGACGGCGTTGCCGTCGACGGTGCCGCCAATGCCAAGGGCGCTGCCGAGGCCAAGGCCCACGCCGGCGTAACCGTCGCCACCCCGGCCGTTCCCGCCGCCAAGGGCGCCCCGGCTGTCAAGGCCGTGCCGGCTGTTCCGTCGGTTGAGCAGCCCAAGCTCGACAAGTAAGCACCAAACGCCTCTCTTCGGAGGCGACGGGGTGCGGCCGCTAGACTATCGGGGGCCGCACCCCCTGCAGTAACGGAAGGAAAGCCTCTTGGCAGACCAGCTGAGCGACGATGAACTGTCAGCAGCTCTGGCTGGCGACCCGTCAGGATTCAGCGCCGTCTACACCGTGATCTCCCCGGCGGTGCTCGGCTACTTCCGGGCCAAGGGCGTCGACGACGCCGAGGCCCTCACCCAGGACGTCTTCGTGGACGTTCTGCCGAGACTGGCCAACGTCACCGGCGGCCACACCGGGTTGCGGACCTTCATCTTCTCCGTCGCCCATGCCCGGCTGGTCGACCATCACCGGCGCGCCGAACGCACACCGTACCTGGCCGAATATGACCCGCTGAACGACGCGCGGTGTTCCGCTTCCGCGGAGGACGAGGCGCTTGGTTCCCTGGGCGGCCTGTCCCACACACTTGCCCGGCTCAACGAAGAGCAGCGGGAAGTCCTGGTCCTGCGGATCGTCGCAGACCTCTCCATCGATCAGGTGGCCGGCATCATGGGTAAGACCCCGGGTGCCATCAAACAGCTTCAGCGGCGCGGGCTCAGTGCCCTGCGCGAACTTGTAACCGAAAAGGACCACGCAGCATCATGACCGGCACGCGCGACCCCCAGCAGGATGGCAGCATCCAGGCGATGCTCCGTGACTCCGGCCTCGAAGCTGCCGCCGAACTCCGCAGCACCCTCGAGCAGCTGCAGGCCCTGGTGCCGGAGCAGGCACCGGCGCCCCGCGCAGACCTTGCCGCGCTGCTCTCCGCCGGTTCAGCTGATGCGGTGGCCCGCTCCGCCGACGACCTTCCGGCCGGTGTGAGCAACCTGGCGGACCGGCGGCGCGGCCACAAACGCCGGATGGCCCTGATTGGTGGCGCCGTAATCGGTGCAATGAGCCTCGGCGCCGGCGCCGTGGCGGCCTCCAGCCACGACTTCCGTGAGAATGTGGGCCACACCCTCGGCGTTATCTTCCACCCCGCCGCCCCCAGCCGGACCCCTGCCCCTTCCGGCGGGACGCCCTCGGATCTGCCGGCGGCCCCGGTTCCGGTGCCGGCTGGCACGTCTCCGTCCCTGGCTGGTCCGGCGGCGCCCTCGGCCCCCGCAACGGCGCAGGTCCCGAAGCATGCCGGCCCCGTCGCTACTCCTCCCGCCGTCGGCCGCGGCGGAGTTCTTCCGACGCCGGGACACCGGCCCGTAAAGCCCGGCTCCCAGGGCCAGAACGGCCGGGGCCTCGTACCCGGGCCGCTGCCGACGTCCCCCGCACTTCCCGGGCTTCCGACGGCTTTCCCCACCGCCAAGCCGTAGCGGTCGCGCCGCCTGGGCATCCCGGTTAACCCAAGTAGCTCGCAGTTGTTGTCGTATTGAGTGCTCAATACGACAACAACTGCGAGCTAGTTGGGTTTAGGGGCCTCGTTTAGGCGAGGACCTGCCGCTTGGAGGAGATGACACCGGTGTCGAAGCCCGCCAGGTGCAGGCCGCCGTGGAAGCGGGCGTGCTCGATCTTCACACAGCGGTCCATCACGACGTCGAGTCCGGCCGCTTCGGCTTCCTTCGCGACGTCCTCGTGCCACGAGCCCAGCTGCAGCCAGAGCGTCTTGGCGCCCGCGGCG
Source organism: Arthrobacter sp. YAF16 (assembly GCF_052113385.1). Lineage (NCBI taxonomy): Bacteria > Bacillati > Actinomycetota > Actinomycetes > Micrococcales > Micrococcaceae > Arthrobacter > Arthrobacter sp. YAF16. The sequence goes on along the minus strand of NZ_JBFRDC010000002.1, from coordinate 30,450 downwards.
ATGGCCTCGTCCAGCACGCCGGGCAGGTCATCATGCTTGCGGAACACGTCGACGATGTCCGGGCTTTCCGGCAGGTCAGCGAGCGAAGCGTACGTCGGCTCGCCCAGGATCTCCTTCACCACCGGGTTCACGAAGTAGACCTTGTAGCGGGTCGAGGACTGCAGGTAGGTCGCGACGAAGTAGCTCGCCCGCGACGGCTTGTCCGAGGCACCCACAATCGCGATCGACTTGGCCTGGCGCAGCAGGGCCAACCGCTCGGGCGCCGACGGGCCGGTCCAGGTACGGGTTTCTTCGGTGCTCATGCGTTTGCTCCGATCGTGCAGGTATCCGCGGGAAGGACTTCCCCGGCGGATGTGTCCGGGGCTGGCTCTTCGGTTGCCGCGTCCAGGGCCTGGTCGAGGTCCCAGAGGATGTCCTCGATGTCCTCGAGGCCGATCGAAATCCTGACGAGGTCCTCCGGTATGCCGGCGGATTCGAGCTGCGCCGGGCTGAGCTGCTGGTGGGTCGTGGAGCCGGGGTGGATCACCAGGGTCCGCGAGTCGCCCACGTTGGCCAAGTGCGAGGCCAGTTGCAGGGACTCGATGAACTTCTGGCCCGCGGCTCGGCCGCCCTTGACGCCGAAGGAGAACACCGAGCCGGGGCCCAGCGGCAGGTACTTCCGGGCCCGGTCGAAGTGCGGGTGCGAGGGCAGGCCGGAATAGTTGACGTAGGCCACCCGCTCGTCGGCTTCAAGCCATTCGGCCACCGCTTGGGCGTTCCTCAGGTGCTCGTCCAGGCGTTGCGGGAGCGTCTCCACGCCCTGCAGCAGCTGGAACGCCGACTGGGGGGACAGTGCGGGTCCGATGTCGCGCAGCTGCTCGCAACGCAGCTTGGTGAGGAAGCCGTACTCGCCGAAGTTCCCCCACCAGGAGACGTTCCCGTAGGAGGCCACCGGTTCGGTCATGGTGGGGAACTTGCCGTTGCCCCAGTTGAAGCGGCCGCTTTCGACGATGACGCCGCCGAGGGTGGTGCCGTGGCCGCCGAGGAACTTCGTGGCGGAGTGGATCACAATGTCCGCGCCGTGCTCGATCGGCCGAACCAGGTACGGGGTGCTCAAGGTGGCGTCGACGACGAGCGGGATGCCGGCGTCGTGTGCAACCTTGGCCAGCCCCTCAAGGTCCTGGACCTCCGACGAGGGGTTGGCCACCACCTCGACGAAGATCGCCTTGGTGTTGTCCCGGACTGCGGCGGCGTAGTCCGCCGGGTCGGTGCCGGCCACGAACGTGGTGTCCACCCCGAAACGGCGCAGCGTGACGTCCAGCTGAGTCACTGTGCCGCCGTAAAGCTGGGATGCCGCCACAATGTGGTCGCCGGACTGGGTGAGCGCGGCAAAGGTAATGAACTCCGCGGCCATGCCAGAGGATGTGGCCACCGCGCCGATGCCGCCCTCCAGCGAGGCGATGCGCTCTTCAAACGCGGCCACCGTGGGGTTGCCGATCCGGGAGTAGATGTTGCCGTATTTCTGCAGCGCGAACAGGTTGGCGGCGTCTTGGGTGTCCTTGAACACGAAGGACGTCGTCTGGTAGATCGGCACGGCCCGGGCGCCGTGTTCGGCGTCGGGCGTGCCGCCGGCGTGCAGGGCGCGGGTGCGGAAACCGAACTTGCGGTCAGCCATTACGCGTTCACCAGCTTGCTGGCAGTGCCGGTGGCGGCCGGGGTGCCGGACAGGTCGAGCTCGACGCCGTGCTTGCGCGCGAGGTCCGCCTCGAGTTCGCGCACGATCGGCAGGATGTCCGCACCGAACGCGGCGACCTCCTCCTGGAAGTGCAGGTAGCCGGTGAGGAAGAGGTTCACGCCGATCTTCTTGTACTCCACAATCCGCTCGGCGATCTGCTCCGGGGTACCGATCAGCTGGGTCTTGAAACCGTCGTTGTACTGGACCAGGTCCTCGAAGCTGGAGTCGGCCCACATACCCTTGCCGTCCTTAGTGGACGCGCCGGCCTCCTGGACGGCGGCGCGGAAGCCCTCGACGGCGGGCTTGTGCGCCTTCTCGACGATCTCGCGCAGGGTGTCGCGGGCTTCCTTCTCGGAGTCGCGGGCGATGACGAAGCCGTTCAGGCCGAACCTGGGGGAGGGGAGAGCCCCCTCAGCGCCGCGCTTTGTCTCGCCGGCAGCGGCAACCACGCCGGCGATGTTCTCCTTGAAGCCTTCCAGGTCCTTGCCGTTGGAGAAGTACCAGTCCGCGACCCGGCCTGCCGTGGCCTGGGCCGCGGTGGAGTTGCCGCCGAAGAAGATCTCCGGGTGCGCCCGCCCGGGCACATCCACGGGTGCCGGCTGCAGGGTGAAGTCGGTGATGTTGTAGTACTTGCCGGACTGGCTGTACTCCTGCTCGGTCCACAGCCCGCGGAGCACGCGGATGAACTCCTCGGTCCGGACGTAGCGCTCGTCGTGTTCGAGCCATTCGAGGCCGAAGTTCTCGAATTCGGCCTTGAGCCAGCCGGAAACGATGTTCACGGCGGCGCGGCCGTTGGAGATGTGGTCCGCGGTGATGATGAATTTAGCCAGCACGCCGGGGTGCCACATGCCCGGGTGGACGGCGGAGATCACCTTGAGCCGCTCGGTGGCGGCCAGCAGGGCGAGGCTGAAAGAGGTGGCCTCGTGCTGCTTGTCCGCGCCGTAGGAGGCGGCGTAGCGGGTCTGGGTCAGCGCGTATTCAAAGCCGGAGTTCTCGGCGATCCGGGCCAGCTTCTTGTTGTACTCGAAGTCCCAGCCGGTGCGCTGTTCGATGGTGGACACCACCAGGCCGCCGGAGACGTTGGGGACCCAGTAGGCGAACTTCAGGGGTTCGGAAAGACGGGCGACGCTGCTGGTGTCAGTCATTGGTGTTCCTTACTTCTGGGGTATTTCCGGTGTTATTGCGGTCGCGCAGGACGGTCTGGATGCCGGCGATCGACGGTTCATTCTGCAGGGAGGTCGTGTCGCCGAGCGTGGTTCCTTCGAACAGCTGCGTCAGCAACCGGCGCATGATCTTGCCGCTGCGGGTCTTCGGCACATCGGGAACGACGACGACGTCGCGCGGCTTCGCGATCGGCCCGATCCTTTCTCCGACCCAAGCCTTCAAATCCGCGGTGATTTCCTCCGTAGCCGCGCATCGCGCGAGCGAGAAACGAGCGAGTGAAGTGATCGGACCGGGGTCCCCGGGCGAGCTTGCGAGCTCGGGGGAGTCCGGGAACGCTAAGCGGCGGGAGGGGATCATCGCCGATTCCCGAAGCACAACGAACGCCACAATCGCGTGCCCGGTCTTCGGGTCGGCGACCGGGCAGACGCCGGCCTCCACGACGTCCGGGTGCGAGACGAGGGCAGATTCGATCTCGATCGTGGAGAGCAGGTGCCCGGAGACGTTGAGGGTGTCGTCCACCCGCCCGAGTATCCAGATGTCGCCGTCGTCGTCGTACTTGGCGCCGTCGCCGGCGAGGAACCAGCCCTGCTCGGCGTACTGGCGCCAGTAGGAATCGAAGTAGCGTTGCGGGTTCCCCCACACGGTCCGGGCGATGGCAGGGCCGGGGGCGTCCACCACGATGAAGCCCTGGACTCCGGGCGGGACGGTGTTGCCCGCCTCGTCCACGATCCGGGTGCCGACGCCGGGCAGCGGCCGGGCCGCGCAGCCGGGTTTGAAGTCGGTGTCCGTCGGGGCGGGGGAGAGGATGGTGGCGCCGGTTTCGGACTGCCACCAGGTGTCCACCACCGGCGCCGTGCCGGCGCCCACGTTCTCCCGGAACCAGCGCCATGCCTCGGGGTTGACGGCTTCGCCGACGGTGCCCAGCAGGCGGATGGAGGAGAGGTCGTAGCCGGCCGGGACGCCGTCCGGGAACCAGCCCATCAGCGACCGGACCAGGGTGGGGGCGGTGTAGTACTGCGTGACGCCGTAGCGTTCGATGATTTCGAAGTGCCGGCCCGGGTGCGGGGTGTTGGGCGTGCCCTCGAAGATCACCTGCGTGGCGCCGTTGGAGAGCGGGCCGTAGAGCTCGTAGGTGTGGGCGGTGACCCAGGCCAGGTCCGCCGTGCACCAGTGCACGTCCCGGTCGCGGAGGGCCGGGTCCGGGTTGCTGAAGAGATGCTCGAAGCTCCAGGACGCCTGCGTGAGGTAGCCGCCGGAGGTGTGGACCAGGCCCTTGGGCTTTCCGGTGGTTCCGGAGGTGTACATGATGAACAGGGGTGTCTCGGCGTCGAACGCCTCGGGTTTGTGGACGTCGGAGGCGGCCCCGACGGCGTCGTGCCACCACACGTCACGGCCTGCGGTCATCGGGACGGCGGCCAGGTGTTCCGGCGCGGTGGTGCGGTTGACCACCAGGACGTGTTCGATCGCGTTGTCCCCGGCGACGGCCGCGTCCGCGTTCGCCTTCACCGGCACGGCGACGCCGCGGCGGAACTGCCCGTCGGTGGTGACCAGCAGCTTGGCGCCCGTGTCTTCCACCCGGAACTTGAGCGCCTCGGCCGAGAAACCGCCGAACACGAGCGAGTGGATGGCGCCGATCCGGGCCACGGCCAGGGTGATGATCACCGTTTCGGGGATCACCGGAAGGTAAATGACCACCCGGTCGCCCTTGGCGATGCCGAGCTCCAGCAGGGCGTTGGCGGCCTTGGCCACGTCGCGCTGCAGTTCGGCGTAAGTGATGGTGCGGCGGTCGCCGGGCTCGCCCTCGAAATGCAGTGCCACCTTGTCACCACGTCCCGCCGCTACATGACGGTCGACGCAGTTGTAGGCGACATTGAGCTTCCCGCCGTCGAACCAGCTGATCTGCGGGCCCATGCCGGCCGCGGCGTCGGCCGGGACGCAGCGGTGCGCGGTGTGCCAGGGCTTGTCCTGGCCCGGCACGTCCGCCCAGTCGAGCCGGAGGGCGGCCGCCTCCCAAAACGCGATGCGCTCTTCCCCGATGGCCGGGAGACTGGCCGGTGCTGTCTCGGTAGCTACGCCCATCGTTTCACCGCCCATTTTTCGGCGAGGCCCAGCAGGGCGTCGGTGACCTTGCCGATCACGGCCAGCAGCACGATCGCCAGCAGGAGCCGGTCCGTGCGGCCGTTGTTCTGCGAATCCGTCAGCAGGAAACCGAGCCCCATTGAGGAGGCGATGAGTTCGGCGGCGACCAGGAACAGCCAGGCCTGGGCCAGCGCGAGCCGGAGCCCGGAGAACACGGCCGGCACCACCGCCGGGAGCTGGACCGTGGTCAGCAGCTTCACGCCCTTGAGCCCGAAGGCCCGCGCCGCTTCGACCAGGTTCCGGTCCACGTGACGCAGCGCGAGTGAGACCGTGGTGAAGACCGGGAAGAACGCGCCGATCAGGATCAGGGTGATCTTGGAGTCCTCGCCGATCTTCATCCAGAGGATCAGCAACGGCACCCAGGCCAGCGACGGGACGGCCCGGAGCGCGCCGATGGTGGGCGCGAGCAGGGCATCCGCGAACCGGGACAGGCCCACCAGGGACCCAAACACCAGTCCCAGCGCCGCGCCGGCCGCGAAGCCGATCAGCACGCGCTGGGTGGAGATCGCGATGTGCTGGCCGAGCTGGCCGCGCTGGAGCAGGTCTAGGCCGGCCTCCAGCACCATGGCCGGCGGCGGAAGCTGGACCACGCTGAACACCCCGGCGGCCGTGGAGAGTTGCCAGGCGGCCAGCACCGCAGCGGGAATGATCAGTCCAAGGAGCAGACGCGCCCAGCCGTTGGCCAGGATCCCGGCGGGGGACCATCCGTTCGCCGGGGAGCCGCCTCCACCCGTGACGGGGGAGTCCGGCTGGGCGGCGTCTGCCGGAGTTGCGGGGACGGCTGCAGCGCGCCCGTCCGCAACGTTGTTGCCGGTGAGGTAGGGATTTCCGAGGTGGGTCATCAGGAATCCTTGATGGCGGACGCGTCCGCCTTCTTCACCAGCGAGTCATCGAGAAGCGAGGCGACGGCGTCGTCGATCTGCTTCTGGCTTGCAACGTCCCCGGTTTCCACGAAGGTCGGGCCGATCTTCGCCAGCACCTTGCGCTGGGCCTCGCCCGGCGCCGGGTCGACATCGAGGTTGCTGCGCTGCAGCACCACGGTCTTCGCGACGGCGAGGTCCAGGCCGGCGGCGTCGGCGAGGATCTGTGCGGTTTCCTCCGGGTTGGCCGCCGCCCAGGCACGCGCCTTCTCGTAGGAGTTGACGACGGCCTGCGCCTGCCTGGGCTTCTCCCTAAGGAAGGATTCGGTGGCGTTCAGGAAGCCGTAGGTGTTGAAGGAGAGATTCCGGTAGAAGAGCTTGGCGCCCTTCTGCTCGGCCCCGGCCATGATCGGGTCGAGCCCGGACCACGCATCCACCGAGCCGTTTTCCAGCGCCGCACGGCCGTCGGCGTGCTGCAGGTTCTGCACGGTCACGTCCTTGGCGGACAGGCCGGCTTCGGAGAGCGACTGGAGCAGGAAGAAGTACGGGTCGGTGCCCTTGGTGGCCGCCACCGACTTGCCCTTGAGGTCGGCCACCGTGCTGATGCCGGAGCCCGGCTTGGTTACGAGCGCCGCCCACTCCGGCTGCGAGAAGATGTCGATCGCCTTGATCGGCGATCCGTTGGCCTTGGCCAGGAGGGCAGCCGAGCCGGCGGTGGAGCCGACGTCGATCGCGCCGGACCGCAGCGCCTCGTTGGCCTTGTTCGAGCCGGCGGACTGGACCCAGTTGACGGTGACGCCCTGGTCCTTCAACGCTGTCTCGAGCCAGCCTTTCTTCTTGATCACGAGGCTCAACGGGTTGTAGGTCGCGAAATCGATGTTCAGTGCGGCGGTCCCGGCGGCGCCGCTTGCTGCGGGCTTGCCGGAACCCTCGCCGGCGACGCAGCCGGTGAGGGCCAGGGCGGCGGAGACGGCCGCGGCCGTGAGGACCGAGCGGCGGGTGGTCTTGCGGGCGAAGGGCATGGAGGTTCCTTTGAGAACGGTGGATGCGGATGCGGAGGAGGTGAAGGACGGTGGGGCGGACCGGCGCGGCAGGCTGTGGCTGTGGCGCGGCCCGCGGCCGGTTGTCCGGGGAGCGGTGGGTGGTTAGTGGCCGTCGACGCCGAGGCTGGCCAGGAGCGAGGCCCGCATTCGGGCCAGCTCCGCGGAAGCCCGGTCCCGGGGACGTTCGCCGGGGACGACGACGGTGCGGACAATCGTCGCGCCCGGCGCCGGGGTGCCGGATTCGGTTGCGCGGGCTGGTTCCTTGCCGAGGACGATGATGCGGTCGGCCAGCTGGAGGGCTTCGTCGACGTCGTGGGTCACCAGCAGCACGGTGGTGGGCTCCGCCCGGTGGACCTGCAGCAGCAGGTCCTGCATCTTGATCCGGGTCAGGGCGTCGAGGGCGCCGAAGGGTTCGTCGAGCAGCAGGACGCCCGGGTTGCGCGCCAGGGCGCGGGCCAGGGAGGCACGTTGGGCCATGCCGCCGGAGACCTCGCGCGGCCGGTGCTTGGCGAAATCCTGCAGGCCCACGAGTTCAAGGAGCCGGGCGACCTTGGCCTTGCCGTCCCTGGCGCTGACACCGGTGGGCAGGCCGATGGCGATGTTGGCCTGCAGGGTGTGCCAGGGCAGCAGGCGCGGCTCCTGGAAGGCGAAGGCGCAGCGCGCATCCACACCCTGTACCTGGACGCCGTCGATCTCGACGGCGCCGGCACTGGGGGCATCGAGGCCGGCGGTGGCGCGAAGCAGGGTGGACTTGCCGCAGCCGGACGTGCCCAGGATGGCGAGGACTTCACCGGCCAGGACATCGAAGTCCACGTCGCGGAGCACGGTGTGGGCCTCGCTGCCGGAACCGAACGCTCGGCGCAGGCCGCGGAAGGACACCGGCAGCGCGGGCGTGCGGGTGGTTTCCCCGGCGGAGGCGTCCGCGGACGCGACAGTTGCGGAGGGGGACAGGACAGCAGTCATAGGAGTACTCCATCGGTCCTGGCAGTAGCACCCTACGGAACGAGCCTCCGGCACGGGTGGTCAGTCCGGCCGTTCCCGTGGCTCGCTACCTTGCTATCGGCGGGTTTCGGGGAGGAACTCCGACGACCAGGGTTGCTGCGGCTTCATCGATCCAGGTCTCTCGGCCGCTCGGGATGGTCACTACCCACTAAAACGGAATCACCGATTTCCCCCAAATCCGGCGCGTAATATTCGGACACCTGCCCGCTTCCCCTGGGCTGCCGGTCGATTGTTCGAAATGCGGACCGGGCGGCCCGGTGCGGCACGGCCCAGTCAGTGGTCGGCCATAGGCTGTCTACATGACCCATGTGAACGACCCCGCGGTTATCGAACGGCTCCTGCGCACCAAGGGCAGGTGGGCGATCGTGGGCCTGACCACCAACGAGTGGCGCGCCGCCTATGACACGTCGCTTTATATCCGCGACCGGCTCGGCATGGAGATCATCCCGGTCAATCTTCCGGCCGACCCGGTACACGGCGAGACGGGCTACGCCAGGCTGTCCGACATTCCGGCGGCCAAGCAACCGCTCGACGTCGTGGACTGCTTCGTGAATTCGCACAGGGTGGGCGACGTGGTGGACCAGGCGATAGCCGTCGGAGCGAAGGCTCTCTGGCTGCAGCTGGGCGTCATCGACGAAGCCGCCGCCGCACGTGCCAAGGCGGCCGGCCTGGACGTGGTCATGAACGCGTGCCCGGCCCAGGAGGCGCCGCGCTTGGGGCTCTGACGGCCGGGCTAGGCTGGGAGCATGGACGCAGCAGCACTCCGCAGGATTTGCCTGGGCTTCCCGGGCGCCTTCGAGGACTATCCGTTCGGCCCCGATACCGCGGTCTTCAAGGTCCGCGCCGCGGTGCCCGGCGGGGCCCGGCACGAGGCCAAGATGTTCGCCCTGTCCGCACTGGACCCCGCGGACTTGGTCGTGAGCTTGAAGTGCGAACCCGCGCTCGCCGAACAGTTGCGGGCCGCGCATCCGGAAATTACCGGCGCCTGGCACCTGAATAAGCGGCACTGGAACGGGGTGCGGCTGGACGGTTCGTTGCCGGATTCCATGGTCCGCGACATGGTGGAGGACTCCTACGACCTTGTGGTCGCCGGCCTGAGCCGCCGCCAGCAGGAGCAGCTCGGCTGGGCCCGGCTGGCCCGCGGGGAGGCTCAGCCGTGACCCGACCGCGGATTGCCGGCGGCGAGCTGAACTATACGGGGATCGGCGCCACCGAGACCGGCGCGCTGCCGGACGGGATCGAGTGCCTCGTCACCCAGGCCTACGTCGGCGACGGTGAAGCCGCCTACCGCCGGGCGGTGCAGGGCCTGCTGACCTGGCAGCTGCACAAGCGCGCCGGGTTGCGCGTCCGGGCGGAGTCCGGCGTCGTGCGCCCGGGGACGCGCGTGGTGAGCGGGTTCGGCGTCGGCCCGTTCCGGATCAACGCGCCCTGCGAGGTGGTGTGGGTGCGCCGACCCGTCGCTGGCGGCGGCCCGCAGTCCGCGGGATTCGGCTACGGGACCCTGCCCGGGCATCCGGTCCGCGGCGAGGAATCGTTCGAAATTTCGCTCGACGAACAGGGTCTCGTGCTGATCAAAGTCACCGCTTTCGGGGTTCCGGCCAACTGGTTCTACGCGGCCGGGGGCGCCGTCACCGCCGGGGCGCGCCGGATCGTCACTTCCCGATACCTTAGGAGTGCGCAAGAACTGGCCGCAGGTGTGAACTGAGAGGTGCAGAAAATGCTGAATCAACAGACCCTTGACCGCTTCTGGAACTTTGACGACCCCGGCCTTTCGGAGGCCCGCTTTCGCGCGGCGATCGCGGATTCGGCTTACGACGACGACGAACGTGCCGAGCTCGCCACCCAGCTGGGCCGTGCGATCGGCCTGCAGGGCAGGTATGAGGAAGCCGACGCGCTGCTGGACTCCATCGACGGCGACGAACCCACGGTGGCCGTCCGGGTGCTGCTGGAACGCGGCCGAGTGCTGAACAGCAGCGGCCACGCCGAGATGGCGGTCCCGCTGTTTGAGCAGGCCGCCGAACTCGCCGACCACCTGGGCGAGGATTTCCTGGCCGTCGACGCCCTGCACATGCTGGCGATCGCGGACACCGCGCACGCCGAGACGTGGACCCGCAGCGCCCTGGAGTACGCGTCCACGGCGCATGACGCCCGGACCCGGCGCTGGATGGTGGCGCTGCACAACAACCTCGGCTGGACGCTGCACGAGGCGGGACGCTGCGCCGAGGCCATGGTCGAGTTCCAGCTCGCCGAGCAGTGGGCGGAAAGGGTGGGCACGCCGCAGCAGCAGGAACGCGCCCGGGCGGCCATCGATGCCTGCTGACGCTCTGCCAGAATTGAAGCTCCGGAATTCCCAATGAAAGGCAACAACTCGTGATCTTCATCGTCGTTAAATTCAAGGTCAAGCCCGACTGGTCCGAGCGCTGGCTCGGCCTCGTGGAGGACTTCACCCAGGCCACCCGGCAGGAGCCCGGCAACCTGTGGTTCGACTGGTCCCGCAGCGTGGAGGACCCCAACGAATTCGTCCTGGTCGAGGCCTTCAAGGACGACGCCGCCGGCGACCACGTCAACAGCAGCCACTTCAAGCAGGCCATGGCCGACATGCCGCAGGCACTGCAGGAGACCCCCCGGATCATCAGCCGCCAGTTCGACGGAGAGGGCTGGGACCGGATGGGCGAGCTCACCATCTGACCGGTGTCGATTGCTCCGAGCTTGTAAGGCTAGGGAGCCGGTGGGGAGCAGTCGATAGGCTGGGGTCATGTGGATCGGTTGGATTGAATTCGACGTCCTGCTCGGCGACGTTCACAGCCTGAAGGAGAAGCGCTCAGTCGTGCGGCCCGTCTTAGCCGAGCTCAAGCGCCGCTTCGACGTCTCCGTGACCGAGGCCGGATTGCATGACCAGTACCGGCGTGCCGAAATCGGCGTCGGCCTGGTCGCGGCGGACCGGGCGCACCTGATCGAGGTGCTGGCCGCCGTCGAACGCTTCATGGCCGCAAGACCGGAACTCGAGCTGCTCAGCGCCCGCCAGCGCGAACTGCGCAGCGACGATTAAGAAGCAACGCGGGGTCACTTACCGCCCATCCCGAGGGGATTTATGGGCGGTAAGTGACCCCGCGTTGCTTGGAGCCGGAAGTGCTAGCCGAAGTACTTCGGCAGGGTCGCCTCGTGGGCTTCGCGGAGTGCGTCCAGGCCCAGGGTGTCGACGCCGTTGATCTCCAGCTTGCCGCTCTCCGCGTCCACGACGCCGATCCGGACGTGCTCGAAGCCGCGGGCGGTGCACATGTCCTTGAACCGGATTTCCTCCGAGCGGGGCACTGCCACAATGGCGCGGGCCTGGGACTCGGAGAAGAGCGCGGTGAACAGGTCCACGCCGTCGCGGTCCATCACGTCCTGCAGCGAAATGCGGGCACCGACGCCGTAGCGCAGCGCGGACTCGACGAGGGCCGCCGCGAGGCCGCCTTCGGAGAGGTCGTGCGCGGAGTCCACCATGCCGTCGCGTGAGGCGTTGATCAGGATTTCACCGAGCTCGCGTTCCGCGGCGAGGTCCACCTTGGGCGGCAGGCCGCCCAGGTGTCCGCGCAGGTTGGACCATTCCGAGCCGTCCAGTTCCGCCGCCGTCGTGCCCAGCAGGTAGATGGCCTGGCCGTCCTCGCGCCAGCCCGAGGGCGTGCGGCGGGCGACGTCGTCCAGCTTGCCGAGCACGGCGACCACCGGGGAGGGGTGGATCGGCACGCTTCCGGTCTGGTTGTAGAGCGAGACGTTGCCGCCGGTGACCGGGATGCCGAGCACCATGCAGGCGTCGGACAGGCCGCGGATGGCCTCGGCGAGCTGCCACATGACGTCGGGATCCTCGGGGGAGCCGAAGTTCAGGCAGTCGCTGACGGCCATCGGCACGGCGCCGGAGGTGGCCACGTTGCGGTACGCCTCGGCGAGGGCCAGCTGCGCGCCGTGGTACGGATCGAGGTAGGTGTAGCGGCCGTTGGCGTCGGTGGCCAGGGCCACGCCCAGGCCGGTTTCCTCGTCCACCCGCACCACGCCGGCGTCGTCCGGGAACGCCATGGCGGTGTTGCCGCCGACGTAGCGGTCGTACTGGTCGGTGATCCAGGACTTGGAGCACATGTTCGGCGAGGCGACGAGCTCGGTGACCGCGGCGGCCAGTTCCGCCGGGGCGGCGGGGCGGCCGGTGTCCTGCACGGAGCCGGTGAAGGCGTCGGCCTGGACGGCGTCCTGCCACTCCGGGCGGGCGTACGGGCGGTCGTAGACCGGACCGTCGTGGGCCACGGTGCGCGGGTCGACGTCGACAATCACTTCGCCGTCCCAGGTAATGATCAGGCGGCCGGTGTCGGTTACCTCGCCCAGCCATGAGTACTCCACGGCCCACTTGTCCATGACCGCTTCGAACGCGGCGATGTTCTCCGGGGTGACCACGGCCATCATGCGTTCCTGCGACTCGGACATCAGGATCTCGCCCGGCGTCAGCGTGGGGTCGCGCAGCAGCACGGAGGTCAGCTCGACTTCCATGCCGCCGTCGCCGTTGGAGGCGAGCTCGGACGTGGCGCAGGAAATGCCGGCCGCACCCAGGTCCTGGATGCCCTCAACCAGGGATCCCTTGAAGAGTTCCAGGCAGCATTCGATCAGGACCTTCTCGGCGAAGGGGTCGCCCACCTGCACGGCGGGGCGTTTGGAGGGCTTGGTGTCATCGAAGGACTCCGAGGCCAGCACCGAAGCGCCGCCGATCCCGTCGCCGCCGGTGCGGGCACCGAACAGCACCACCTTGTTGCCCTTGCCGGAGGCGTTGGCGAGGCGGATGTCCTCGTGCCGCATGACGCCGACGGCGAGGGCGTTGACCAGCGGGTTGCCCTGGTAGACGGAGTCGAAGACCATTTCGCCGCCGATGTTCGGCAGGCCCAGGGAGTTGCCGTAGCCGCCGATGCCGGCCACGGCGCCGTGCATGACGCGGGCGGTGTCCGGGTGGTCGATGGCGCCGAAGCGCAGCGGGTCCATCACGGCCACCGGGCGGGCACCCATCGAGATGATGTCGCGGACAATTCCGCCGATGCCGGTCGCCGCACCCTGGTAGGGCTCCACGAACGACGGCGAGTTGTGCGACTCGATCTTGAACGTCACGGCCCAGCCGTCGCCCAGGTTGGTGACACCGGCGTTCTCGCCGATGCCCACGAGCATGTCCTTCTTCATCTCCTCCGTCACCTTTTCGCCGAACTGGCGCAGGTGGTTCTTGGAGGACTTGTAGGAGCAGTGCTCGCTCCACATCACGGAGTACATGGCCAGCTCGGCGCCGGTCGGGCGCCGTCCGAGGACCTTGACGACCTCGTCGAACTCGTTCTGCTTCAGGCCCAGCTCGGCCCAGGGGAGCTCGGTGTCCGGGGTCCGGGCCGCGTTCTCCACGGTGTCGATGTTGAACTTCTTGGCGGTCTCCGCGGGCGCCGCCACTGCGGGTGTCTCCGTCATTTGTTGTCTCCCACGATCTTGTTCAGGACAGAGGTGAAGAAGCCGAGGCCCTCGGTGCCGGAGCCTTCTTCCGGGCCGAAGCCGGCTTCGACGGCGTGCTCGGGGTGCGGCATCAGGCCCACGACGTTCCCGGCGGCGTTGGAGATGCCGGCGATGTCGCGGCGGGAGCCGTTCGGGTTCCAGCCGACGTAACGGAACACCACGCGGCCCTCCGCCTCAAGCGCGTCGAGCGTCTTCTCGTCCGCGATGTACTGCCCGTCCTGGTTCTTCAGCGGCACCGTGATTTCCTGGCCTAGGGCGTAGTCGCGGGTCCAGTCGGTGGTGTTGTTCTCGACCCGCAGGACCTGGTCCCGGCAGAGGAACTTCAGGTGGTCGTTCTTGATCATCGAGCCGGGCAAAAGGTGCGACTCGGTGAGGATCTGGAAGCCGTTGCAGATGCCGAGGACCGGCAGCCTGGCGTCCGAGTTGGCGGCATCGATGACCTTGGCCATCAGCGGCGCGAAGCGGGAGATGGCACCGGCGCGGAGGTAGTCGCCGTAGGAGAAACCGCCGGGGATGACGACGGCGTCGACGTCGCCCAGGCTGGTGTCCGCGTGCCAGAGGGCCACCGGGGTGGCGCCGGCCAGGCGCACCGCGCGGGCGGCGTCGCGGTCATCGAGCGTGCCCGGGAAGGTGACGACGCCGATCTTGGCACCGGCGAGCTGGGGGTGAGCGGCGACGGCCACGGCCTCACCGATCAGGGGAAGTTCAGTCATCTCAGGCCTCGACGACCTCGACGTTGACGACGTCCTCAATGACCGGGTTGGAGAGCAGGGTTTCCGCGGCGTTCCGGGCCTGGGCCAGGATCTCCTCGGTCACCTCGCCGTCGACGGTCAGTTCGAAGCGCTTGCCCTGGCGGACAGAGCTGAAAGCGGTGAAGCCCAGGCGGGGCAGTGCACCCACGATGGCCTTCCCCTGCGGGTCGAGAATCTCGGGCTTGGGCATGACGTCGACAACGATCCGGGGCATCCGGCAACTCCTGTGCGTGAGCATTGGGTAAGGGCGCAGCGGAGTAGTGCCGTCTCACGCCGATCCGCTGTGTGGTGAGGACAACGGTGTTTAACAACAACATGGAACGGGCGCTCCGCGAGCTTGCACGCCCATTCTACCGGGCGGCGTGCATCACGGCGCATTCGTGACCGGGCGGTGCTCCCGGCGGCCCGGGTCTGGGGCGGCTATGGTCTCCGCAGGGTGCGCTCAGTAGGATGAGCCCCATGGCTGAGAAATCGAAATCCGTGTTGCTTCCTGTGATGGCCGCCGCCGTCTTCGCGGGCCTCGGCAGGATGGTGCTGCAGAAGATCAAGGCGGACCGGGCAGCCAGGTCCAGCAATGTGGCCGGCCCCCTTGATGACAAGACGAGGGCCTGGATCAGCGAGGTTGTCCGAACGCCCCGCCAGTAGCCAGCGGCCGCCTGACAGCGCGTAGCGGCCGCAAAAACAACCCATGCCAGCCGGGACGGCGCTGCCGTCCCGGCTTTGCCATGCCCAGCGGGGCCACGCTACTTGTAGAGGGGTATGACTAATTTTGATTGGTCACCTGTGGCCTATGTCATATCCGGCTCTCAGTCTGTACTGTATGAATCGGCTGGTATCCGCCGGGGACGGGAGTCAACTACTGTTCCCGAACCCGTACCAGACCGTCGTCCCCGGCAAAGGCGCCGGGACCGTTCCTTCTGAAAGGTTCAAATCACTCGTGAAATCACCAGGAAAGAGCTTCCTTCGAAGCGGGGGACTCCGGAGGGCCGCGGCACTGACCCTGGGCTTGCCGGTTCTCCTTTCAACAGTTGCCATCGCGCCCGCCACCGCGGCGCCAGCCCAGGGATCCACCGTCGCCGGAATCGCGCAGAAGAGTCTGGACCCCGCCAACTACCCGGACGGCCGCTACATCGTCCTGCTGGCTGAAAAGCCGGCGGCCACCTACGACGGCAGCACGAACGGGATGCCGGCCACGAAGCCCGCCAAGGGCAAGAAACTCGACGCCAACAAGGCCGAGGTCAAGAAGTACCGCGCCCACCTGGAGAAGAAGCAGGCGGACGTCGCGGCTAAGCAGAATGTCAAGATCCAGCGCCAGTTCTCCGCTGCGGTGAACGGCTTCAGCGCCACGCTCACCACGGACCAGGCCGTCAAGCTCGCCAAGGACCCCAACGTCCTGACAGTGGCCCCGGATACGGAAAACGCCCCGGATTACTCCAGCACCGACTTCCTCAAGCTCAGCGGCCCCAACGGCACGTGGAACACCAAGTTCGGCGGCCAGGATGCCGCCGGCAAGGGCGTCGTCGTCGGCGTGATCGACACCGGCTACACCCCGGACAGCGCCTTCTTTGCCGGCGAAGAGGTCAAGCCCCTCGTGGGCTCACCTGTCGTCGGCGTCCCCTACCGCACCGCTGACGGCAAGATCGCCATGCTCAAGGCCGACGGCGAGACCTTTACCGGCGAGTGCCAGAAGGGCACCGGAACCGGCGCCTCCTTCGACGGCTCCGCCTGCAACTCCAAGGTCCTGAGCGCGCACTACTTCGCCGATGACTTCCTGCGCTACGTTCCGGCCGGCGACCGCGCCCCGGAGGAGCAGTTGTCCCCGGTGGACGTTGCCAGCCACGGTACCCACACGGCCAGCACGGCTGCCGGCAACAAGAACGTTGAGACCTTCGTTGACGGCCGCAGCTTCGGCCTGACCAGCGGCATCGCGCCGGCGGCGAAGCTTTCCGTCTACAAAGTCTGCTGGGAAGACACCGATCCCGACACGGGCGGCTGCTACAGCTCCTCGTCGGTGGCCGCCGTCGAGCAGGCCATCGAGGACGGCGTCGACGTCCTGAACTACTCCATCTCCGGCTCCGCGACTTCCGTCATTGACCCGGTTTCGGTGGCCTTCCTGAACGCAGCGGCCACGGGCATCTTCGTTGCGGCGTCCGCCGGCAACTCCGGTCCCACCGCCAGCACCGTCAACCACGGCGCACCGTGGGTCACCACCGTCGCCGCCAGCAGCTTCTCCCAGGAGCTCCAGGGCACGGTGGAATTCGCTGACGGCACCAAGTTCCGCGGCGCCAGCATCATGAACCGCGAGGTCAAGGACGCCGGCGTCGTGCTGGCTGCCAACGCGGCCGCCACCGCCGGAAACGCCAACGCGGCGCTGTGTGGACCTGACACCCTGGACCCCGCCAAGGTTGCCGGCAAGGTCGTGGTCTGCGACCGCGGTGTCTTCGACCGCGTCGCCAAGAGCGCCGAGGTCAAGCGCGGCGGCGGCGTCGGCATGATCCTGGTGAACCTGAGCAGCTCCTCGCTGGACGCTGACCAGCACTCGGTCCCGACCGTGCACGTGAACCCGCCGGCCACCGCGGCCATCAAGGCCAAGGTCACGGCCACCCCGGACATCAAGGTTTCGCTGGTCAACAAGGACACCACCGGCCTGCCGCTGGAGGCCCAGCCGCAGATTGCCGGCTTCTCCTCCCGCGGCCCGCTGCTGGCCACCGACTCGGACCTGCTCAAGCCCGACGTCGCCGCTCCGGGCGTCGCGGTGCTCGCAGGCGTGTCACCCATCGGTGAGGGCGGTGCCAAGTTCGGCTTCATGTCCGGCACGTCGATGGCTTCCCCGCATGTTGCCGGCTTCGGCGCCCTGCTCCTGGGCAAGAACCCGACCTGGTCGCCGGCCGCGGTGAAGTCCGCCATGATGACCACTGCCTCCGACGTCAAGCTCGCCGACGGGTCCAAGGACACCGACGTGCACGCCACCGGCGCGGGCGAAGTCGATCCCGCCCGCATGGTTGATCCGGGCCTGGTCTACGACGCCGACATCGAGGACTACCTGAAGTTCATCCAGGGCACCGGTGTTGACCTGAAGCTGCCGACCAGCACCAAGCCGCGGGACATGAACGTGCCGTCCTTCGCGCTGGGCAACCTCACGGGCAAGATTGAGGTCACCCGTACGGTCACCGCACTCACCCCGGGCGTCTACCAGGTCTCGGCCAATGTCCCCGGCATCAAGGTCAGCGTCGCTCCGGCCGCCCTGAACTTCAAGGCAGCCGGTGAGAAGCGTACCTTCAAGGTCACCTTCGAAAACCAGGGTGCGGCGCTCGGCAAGTTCGCCATGGGCTCGCTGACGTGGCGCGGCGCGGGCAAGACCGTCTCCTCGCCGATCTCGGTCCGCCCGCAGTCCGTGGTGGCCCCGAAGGACGTTTCCTTCACCACCCAGTCCGCCACCGGTTCCGGTGACATCAACGTGGTCTCCGGTACGAACGGCGCGACCAGCATGACCCTGGACGGCCTGTCCAAGGCGGATTCCTCCGCCGTGGAACTGGTCCCGGGTCCGTTCACCGGCCGAGCCGACGCCTCGACGTTCGTCAAGACCGTCACGGTTCCGGCCGGGGTGCCGCTGGCGAAGTTCTCGGTCCTCTCTTCGGACCCGAACTCCGACTTCGACATGTGGGTTGTGACTCCGCGCGGCGTCGAGCAGGTCGCGACGTCCTCCTCCAGCGAGACCCTGTCGATCGCCAACCCGGCCGGCGGCAAGTACACGATCTACGCGAACCTGTACTCCAGCCCGGACGGCAAGGCCCGCAAGGCCTCTGTGGATGCAGCAGTGCTCGGCGCCAATGTGGGCAACGCAACCCTCTCGCCGAACCCGCTGAAGCTGACCAACGGCAAGGCAGGCAAGCTCACGCTTAACTGGACCGGGCTCGCCGTTGGCTCGTACATCGGCCGGGTGACCTTCGAGGGCGCCAGCGAACCGACGTTCGTCAGCGTGGTCGTGACGCCGGCCGGCACCACCTCGGTTGCTCCCGCCTCGGGGGCTCCGGCCACCGTAGTGAACCAGAACCCGGCGCAGGTCCGGAACAACGCCATCTAGGCAGTTGAACTAACAACAGCGATGGCCGGCGGTTTTCACCGCCGGCCATCGCTGCTTAATGCCCGCCTCAGATGGCCCCGGTTGATCCCGCTGTGCCGCCCAGCAGTGGCGCCATGGCACGCCAGCGGGCAATTTCGCAGCCGTCGGTACGGCTGAATTCGCTACGAACGTCGCGGCCCAGGTAGCGTCCGGTGACCACGGCCACCTGCGGGCCGCCGTACTGCTGGGTGCACAGCCGGGGCGGGCCGGGGAGGGGGAAGAAGATTTCCTCGCCGTGCTGGCGGAGTGCCTCGAGTGCCGCGGCAGGATCCGGCAGGGTGGATGCGGCGGAGGCCCCGCCGTCGTCGGCGACCAGGCGGAAACTGACCTCCGGCGCCCCGGGCGCCTCCGTCAGCGTGATGGTGAGGTCGACGTCGTGCGGGCTGTCCGCTCCGTGGGTGGCCGTCATGGGCGTCCTTCCTGGGCCGCGGGAAGCGGGGGAGCCGCGACGGCGGCGGCCTCCAGCAGCGGCGTGAGTTCCTGCAACAGCCGTCGGCGCAGTTCCTGCGAGGCGTCGGCGAAGGCCCGCTGGTGCTCCACGTATTCGGCTTTGCCATCCGGGGTCTCGATCCGGATCGGCGGGTAACCCCATTCGCTCAGTTCGTAGGGGGAGGCCTGCATGTCCATTGCGCGGATCCGCCAGGAGAGTTCGAAGCAGTCCATGACCAGCTCGCTGGGCAGCGCGGGCGCCAGTTTGTAGGCCCACTTGTACAGGTCCATGTTGGCGTGCAGGCAGCCGGGCTGTTCCATGGTCCGTTGGTTCTCGCGGCTCGGCTTCAGGGTGTTCAGCGGCACCGCGTCCGGGGTGTAGAAGCGGAACGCGTCGAAATGCGAGCACCTGATCCGGTTGTCCTCGACCACCCGGTCCGTCTGCTCGGAACCGAGCCGCAGCTTCAGGTACTCGTGCCGCAGTTCGAATTTGTCCTGACGGTAGACCATGGCCCACTCGTGCAGTCCGAAGCAGCCGAACTGCGCCGGCCGGGCGGCCGTCCCCGCCAGGATGATGCCGGCAAACTGCACGGCGTCGCGCCGCTCGCCGAGGAACCGTTCGACGTCCACCGTCACCGCATCCGTGCCGGGCGCCAGACCCGCGGCGGCGAGTTCGCCGGCGTCGGGCACGCGGTAGTACTTCCAGCCGGAACGCTCCGCTGCCGCCGGCCCGGACAGCACGACGCCTGCGCCCGGGTGCCAGCGCAGCAGCTGGCCAGGTTTTTGGGTGTAGTACGTGAAGAGGAAGTCTTCCACCGGGTGCTTTTGGCCGGCCGACCTCCGGGCAAGGTAGGGATCGGAATAGGTGCGGACGCGCTGCTGGTGGGCGGCTTCGCGCGCCAGCCAGGCGTCCTGCGGAAGGTGCTGCAGTTTAGACAGCCCCTCCGGTTGAGCCAAGGATGTCCTTAGCGGCCTTCCACTGGGCGATCTCGCAACCGTCCCGCAGGCCGAACTTCGACTCGACTGCCTTACCGTCGACGGAACCGGTGACGGTCGCCTGGTCCGGGCCGCCGTACTGCTGGGTGCACGCCTGGTCGGTGGCCCGGGGTGCGGGGCTGAGGAGCGCCGCATTCTTCTTCAGGGCGGCGCAGGCCGCAGCGGCGCTGGGGTGCTTGCTTTCCGCCGCCGGAACGCCGTTCTGGCAGACCAAGGTGTAGTTGACGGCCTTCGCGCTTTCGGAGGGCTTGATCATGATGGCCAACTCGGCGTTGCCCTGGCCGGGTCCGGCGGTAGGGGCCTCGGCCGACGGCGAGGGAGCCGGCGCGGTGGTTTCGGTGTCGGCGGAGGGGGTGCCGGTCGGCGTCGAGGCGGAGGCAGGGCCGGTGGACGAGGCGCTCGGCGCAGGTCCGCCGCCCGGTGAGCAGGCAGCCAGTCCGACGGCCGTCATCAAGATGAGCGCTGTGGGAATCAGGTTCTTGCGCATGGGCTCTTCTCCTCGGTCTCAGCCCCATTCTAGCGCCGCGGCCGGTCCCGGGCGCGGGGCGGAAGTACCCTAGCTGCGGGTAGTGCCGTCCGCCGCCCGGGTGGCGTCGATGAGCCGCATCATGGCGGCATGCAGTTCGCCGACCTGCTCCCGGTCCAGGCCCAGCCGGGCCATCATGGTGCCGGGGACCGCCGTTGCTTGTTCCCTCAGCGCCGCGCCGCGGGGCGTCAGCCGCACGGCGAGGCTGCGCTCGTTGCCCTCGGCCCGTTGCCTGGTGATGTAGCCCGCCGCTTCAAGCCGCCGCAGCAGCGGCGAAATCGTGGCCGGTTCCTGGGCGAGTGCATCGCTGATGTCGCGGACGGTCCGGGGGCTGGATTCCCACAGACAGAGCATCACGAGGTACTGCGGGTGGGTGAGTCCCAGCTTGTCGAGCACCGGTTTGTAGGCGCCGACCACGCTGCGGGACGCGACGGTCAATGCGAAGCAGAGCTGGTGTTCCAGCAGGAGGTCCTCGTCCACGACGGCGGCTGCGGGACTTCCGGGGGTTCCGATGACATCGGTCATCCGGCCTCCTTCAAATAGTTAGTGTGCTAATGATTAGCGTACACTGGTGGAACATCAGGTACGAAGGAGTGGGTAGCGATGGCTAAGGACAACACCGCCCAGCGGTTCATGCGGGCGACCGGAAAGCTGCGGGCCGTCTTTGGCCCGGCCAGCCGAACCTCGCTCGGCCATGAGATGACGGAGCAGAACCGCCAGCTGCTGGCCCAGCGGCAGGCCGAGACCCAGCAGTGGGAGACCCTGCACCGGCCAGACGGCAGCACTTACGTGGTGCCCCGCAACCCCGAGGACAAGTCCCTGCGCTAGGCCGGCCCGGCCCGCGCCGCTGCCTAAGCGGCGGGATCCGACCTTCGCACCGGCGAGGGTTCCCACCGCGCATTTTGCCGCCGTCGGGCGTAAAATGGGCACACTGGCGCCGCCCGCGCCACCGCTGTTCCGAGTGGCCCATTAGCAGGAAATGGCCTTTCAGTAGGAGAGGGGGTGGGAAATATGGCACATGCGCTGAGGAAGGCTGCACTGAGCCGGCACCTGCACCCATCGTCCTGGGTGCGATTCCTGTTTGGACCCGCCTCGCGGGGGGATACCACCGCTCCGGTCGTGCACAGGCACGATGATTACGAGCTAGCGTCGGAGACCGATCTCGCCGGCTTCGAAGTGGAAACGGACTCGCAGGGACATCATTACGCCGTCCGCCGGGAAGACCTCCCGAAGGAACAAGTCTGACCCGCGCGGGGGCAGGACGGAAACGAAGAAGGGAGCGGCAGGTGCCGCTCCCTTTCTTATCGGCCGCGAAGCGGTCCGTGGCCTCCAGAAGTCCTAGCGGCCCGTGCCGCCGTAAACCGTGGCCTCGTCCTCGCTGTCCAGGTCGAAGGCCTTGTGGATGGCGCGGACGGCGTCGTCCAGCAGGTCGGCGTGGGTCACCACCGAGATGCGGATTTCCGAGGTTGAGATCATGTTGATGTTGATCCCGGCCTCGGAGAGTGCTGCGAAGAACCGTGCTGAGACGCCAGGGTGCGAGCGCATTCCGGCGCCGATCAGGGACAGCTTGCCGATCTTCTCGTTGTATTCGATATTCTCGAAGCCGATCTCGGCCTGTGCGGCGCGGAGGGCGGCGAGGGCGTCGGCGCCTTCGACGATCGGCAGCGTGAACGAGATGTCCGTCCGGCCGGTGCCGTGGGTGGAGACGTTCTGGACGATCATGTCGATGTTGGAGTGCGCGTCGGCGATGACCTGGAAGATGGCCGCAGCCTTGCCGGGGATGTCCGGAACGCCGACCACCGTGACCTTGGCTTCGGAACGGTCGTGTGCAACGCCGGAGATGATTGGCTGCTCCAAGGCAACTCCCTCTTGAATCGTGATCTTGTCATCGGCGCTGGGCAGGACCCAGGTGCCTTCGTTCTGGCTGAATGAGGAACGGACGTGCAGCGGCACCCCGAAACGGCGCGCGTATTCCACGCAGCGCAGGTGCAGGATCTTGGCGCCGGAGGCCGCGAGTTCCAGCATTTCCTCGCTGGAGATGCGGTCGATCTTCCTGGCGGACGGGACAACGCGCGGATCCGCGGTGTAGATGCCGTCGACATCGGTGAAGATCTCGCAGACATCGGCGTCGAGGGCCGCGGCCAGCGCCACCGCCGTCGTGTCCGAGCCGCCCCGGCCGAGCGTGGTGATCTCGTTCGTGGTGCGGCTCATGCCTTGGAAGCCGGCGACAATCGCGATGTGCCCCTTGTCCAGGGCCGTGCGGATCCGGTGCGGGTCAACGTCGATGATCCGGGCCTTGCCGTGGATGCCGTCGGTGATCATGCCGGCCTGGGAACCCGTGAAGGACTGGGCGGAGGCACCGTATTTGTTGATGGCCATCGCGAGCAGGGCCATGGAGATGCGCTCACCGGCGGAGAGGAGCATGTCCATTTCCCGGGCCGGGGCGGAGTCGGTCACCTGGGCGGCCAGGTCGAGGAGTTCGTCGGTGGTGTCGCCCATGGCGGAAACAACGACGACGACTTCATCGCCGGCGTTGTGGGCGTCCACCACGCGCCGGGCGACCCGTTTGATACCTTCCGCGTCCGCCACCGAGGAACCGCCGAACTTCTTCACGACGAGGTGTTTGGTGGCGGCAGGAATCGCGGGCAGCTCCTGCGGCTGCGGTCCGGGGTGGACTTCGGTAGTGGGCAAACTCATGCGCGCACCCTCACTGGATCATCGGGGTTCTGGGCGAAGCTACTAAACGGCGCAGCCGAACGGCGCGACAGCTACTTCTGAACAAAGTTTATCGCCGTCGGCGGCCCGGAGTTGAATTGTGACCGAACGCCGGACGGACCGGGCCGCTGCCGGTGCCCGCTCTTGGTGGACATGCCCGTCGTCCGTCCCGGGGAGAGGACATGTCCCGCTGCGGCCGTGGACATGCCCGTTCGTGGGCACGGAGGGTGGACATGTTCGTCGGCGGCCTTGGACATGTCCACTCCCGTGCGCGGAGGATGGACATGTGCGTTTGCGGCGTTGGACATGTCCACTCCTGTGTTCGGGGGATGGGCATATGGGCACTATGTCCATTCGCGGCAGGGGCCGTTGGGCATGTCCATCGGCCGTGCCCGCCGTGTTTGCCCCGGCCCCCCTGCGCGCGGTAACTGGTTCAGTCGAGCCGGTCGGGCCGGTCGAGCCGGTAGCGCCAGGACGGAAGCTTCTTGCCCGCAGTGTCCTCGGCCGCGGTGAAATAGCGGTCCTGCCGGAAGCCCAGGCTTTCCAGCAGTCTGCGCGAGGGGAGGTTGGGTTCGTAGACGCCGGCGAAGACAGTCCGGCTTCCACGGGCGGTGAACAACCATTCCACGAGGGCGCCGGCGGCTTCCCTGCCGAGGCCCAGCCCGTGGTGATCCGGGTGCAGGATGTACCCCAGGCTCGCGGCATGGGCAGGGATCCTGCCGGGCAGCGGGGGAGCCTCTGAGTTCCAGGTCCGGCCGTCTCCAATGACCTCCCCGCTGGCCCGGAGCTGGATGGCCCAGGCGAAACTGAACCACTCTGCGGTGGAAGCCGCCGCAGCGGCCTGCACTTTCCGCGACCGGGCGCTGTTCGCGTCCGGGCTGAGGGCTTCGTGGGAGAGATACCGCACGGCATCCGGGTTGCCGCGGAACCGCAGGACGGCGCCGTCGTCGTCGGCGGTCAACGGACGCAGGATCAGGCGCTCGGTGCCGATTGGGGCGGGAGCGCCGCCGTCGGGGGCCACTGGGCCCGTCAGCTCAGCGCGTTGCGGCGGCCTTCGAAGGCGCGGCCCAGCGTGACTTCGTCGGCATATTCGAGGTCGCCGCCGACCGGGAGGCCGGACGCGAGCCGCGTGACGGCGATGCCAATCGACTTGAGCATCCGGGCCAGGTAGGTGGCCGTTGCTTCGCCCTCGAGGTTGGGATCCGTCGCGATGATGATTTCCTGGATGGCGCCGTCGTTGAGCCGGGTGAGCAGCTCGCGGATCCGAAGCTGTTCCGGGCCGATCCCGGCAATCGGGTTAATGGCGCCGCCCAGTACGTGATAGCGGCCGCGGAAGGAACGGGTGCGCTCCACCGCCAGCACGTCCTTGGACTCCTCCACAACGCAGATCACGGAGGGGTCGCGGCGCGGATCCCGGCAGATGTTGCACAGCTCCTGCTCGGTGACGTTGCCGCAGACCGTGCAGAACTTCACCCGCTCCTTCACCGACGTGATGGCCTCGACCAGGCGCTTCATGTCCTGCGGATCGGCTTCGAGGATGTGGAAGGCAAGCCTCTGGGCGGACTTGGGCCCGACGCCGGGAAGGCGGCCGAGCTCGTCGATCAGCTCCTGAACTGCACCTTCGTACACAATTTCCTCGTTCGTTTGGGGGAGTGGCGGCCCGTGCGGCCGCCGGGAGGGCTAGAAGCGCGGCGCCAGCGGGCTTCCGTCCAGGGAACGCTCTTCCAGCAGCTTCCCGCCCAGAATACGCTCGACGGCGGCGCGGCCGAAGACGCCCGACTCCTCGATGGTTTCGTCGTCGGCGCTGGGGACGTCCTGGACGTAGCTGGTGGCGGCGACGGCGGCGCGCGCTGGTGCCTTGGCCCGTCCGGCTTCCGCCTCGGGGCTGTTGGACAGGCGCTGGTAGAGGCTCTGCCGTCCGGAGGCTGCAGGGGCGCCGACCGGAGCCGTGGCCGCGACCGGGGAGGCCGCGGCGGTGATGACCGTGGGCCCGGCGGCGGCAGGGGCGGGCCCGGCCGCAGGTGCCCGGGTGGCAGCGGCGCCGTCGAATCCGGATCCGGATCCGGATCCGGATCCGGCGGAAAAGGCGCCTACCGGCTCCGGGATCTGGGCAGCCGCGGGCTCGTAGTGCGGCGGCTCCGGCTCGGGGGTGCGTTGCGCGGACTCCGCCACGGCCTCCGTGGAGGTGTGCCGCCCCACGTTCAATTCCGTGCCGACGGTCCAGACCCCGGGGGACTGCTCGACGGCGCGTGCCCACGGGTCCTCGGCGGCATCCTTGGCGGCCGGGGCAGGCGCCGGGGCAGATGACCGGGTCGTAGCGGGGGTTTCCTTGCTGGACCGGGCTCGGGCCGGGGTGCGCGCCGGTGCGGGCGCCGCTGGGGACGCGGGCCGGGCGGCTTCCGGGGCTGAGGGATCCCAGTCCAGCGGCGGCTCTTCATCCAGTGGCGGGGCGTCCTCGTCCCGCGGGGGACCCCAGTCGTCGTCCGGGTACGAGTACGAACCACCGGGCTCGGAGGCGGGGCCGTCGGTCGGTTCAGGGGCCGGGCCTGTGGGCGCGGCGGTCGCTGCCGGCGCCGACACCGGCTCGACCGGGGCCGGACGGGCAGGCTCCGGTGAGGGCGCAGATGCGGACTGCGGCGCGGGCGTTTCCGCGGCGGCGGCAGGTCCGGTTTCGACCCCATTGCCGGCCGTCGACGGGGATTCCGGGGCAGCCCCGGTCGCGGCGGGGGCAAGGCCCCATGCCACATCCGCCGACGTGGCCGGGGCCTCCCGGCTAGCGGGCGCTTTTGGGTTTGGCTCAGAGCTCGCTGAGCTGTTGGTGCCGCCGGCGACGGCCGTGATCTGGCAGTCGATGCCGATCGTCTTGTGGATCGCCTGACGCAGGTTCTCGGCGTGGTCCGCCCGGCCGAAAGCGCCGGCGAGCCCGGATGTCGTGAAGGAAAGGGTCAGGACCTGATCCTCGAAGTGCCCCACCTGCGCATTTGGTTCGACGAGAGCCCAGGTGCTGCGCTTGATCTTGGTCAGGGTCTGCAGGATCTCGGGCCACGCACGGCGCAAGACCTCGACGTCGGGTCCGGACCCGGAGACCGCCGCGGGGGCGGGTGCATGGGCTGGGGCGGCCGTCGCTGCAGCGGCGCCGGCCGCGGGGCGCTCGGCCGGTTCTTTCCGAGCCGGTTGGGCCGGTGCCGCCGGTTGGGACGGGGCGGTCTGGGCCGATTCGGTCGGTGCCGGCGGTGCTTGCGCCGGGCGGGAGGCGCCGTTCGGAGTCGCGGATTCCTCCACCGGCCAGTCGCTGGTGCTGACCCGCGGGGCCGTGAGCGCTGGCCGTTCCGGCTGCGCTTCCTGCGGCAGCGCCTCCGGGGCCGGGCTGGCCGAGGGCGCGCTGGTGGCGGCAGCCGGGGTCCGGTCCGAGGTTTCGGCAGGCCGGTTGGAGAGCGGGGCGGGCGGAGTTGCCCGATGTGCCTGAGGTGATGCCTGGGCCGCGGCAGCCGATGCCGCTGCAGGGGCGTGGCCGGGAGGCGTAGGAGCCGGTGCCGGTGCCGGTGCCGGTGCCGGTGCGGCAGCCGGCGACGATACGGGGGCGGGCGTCCCGACGTCGTTCCCGGCGTAATTCAGGCGCCGCTCCACCCGGTCGATCCGGGCGGCGATGCCGCGTTCAGTCTGCTCGGAGCTGGGCAGCAGGATGCGGGCGCACAGCAGCTCGAGGTGCAGCCGGGGGGACGTGGCACCGGTCATCTCGGTGAGCGCCGTGTTGGTCACGTCTGCAGCACGGGACAGTTCGGCCGCGCCGAGGTTGTGTGCCTGGTTTTGCATCCGCGCGATCTGGTCCGCGGGCATGCCGCGCAGGATCGATTGGGCGCTCTCCGGCATGGCCTGCACGATGATCAGGTCACGGAAGCGCTCGAGCAGGTCCTCGACGAAGCGGCGGGGGTCGTGGCCGGTCTGGATGACGCGGTCCACGGCGCGGAACACGGTAGCGGCGTCGGACGCGGCGACAGCCTCGACGACGTCGTCCAGCAGGGAGGCATGCGTGTAGCCCAGCAGGGCCACAGCCAGTTCGTAGTCCAGGCCGTTCGGGCCGGCGCCGGCCATGAGCTGGTCCAGCACGGAAAGCGAGTCCCGCACGGAGCCGCCGCCGGCGCGGATGACGAGCGAGAGTACGCCCGGGGCCACAGGTACGTTCTCCTGCCGGCACAGCAGTTCCAGATATGCCATGAGCGGCTCCGGCGGGACCAACCGGAAGGGGTAGTGGTGAGTGCGGGACCGGATGGTGCCGATCACCTTGTCCGGCTCCGTGGTGGCGAAGATGAACTTGATGTGTTCCGGCGGCTCTTCGACGATCTTGAGCAGCGCGTTGAAGCCGGCCGAGGTGACCATGTGGGCTTCGTCAATGATGAAGATCTTGTAGCGGTCGCGGACCGGGGCGTAGGTGGCGCGTTCGCGCAGGTCACGGGCGTCGTCGACGCCGCCGTGGCTCGCGGCGTCGATCTCGATCACGTCGAGCGAACCGGCGCCGCCGCGGGCCAGTTCGATGCAGCTGGGGCACACGCCGCAGGGGGTGTCGGTGGGGCCTTCGGCACAGTTCAGGCAACGCGCAAGGATGCGGGCGGAGGTGGTTTTACCGCAGCCGCGTGGGCCGGAAAAGAGGTAGGCGTGGTTGACGCGGTTCTTCCGCAGGGCCGTCATCAGCGGGTCGGTGACGTGTTCCTGCCCGATAACGTCCGCGAACGAATCGGGGCGGTATCTGCGGTAAAGAGCGGTAGTAACAGTCACAGCTAAACCCTACCAATCGGCACAGACATAAAAGACCCCCCATGCACCCGCCAGAGCCCATTTACCCTTGCTACCTTCCGGTCCTGGGGGAGTTCAACAGGATGACGCCACATGAGGGGCCGTCGATTAGTTTACCCGACGATCGGGCGTGCCCCGAATCCGGGTGTTGGCCTGCTGTTTCGCGGCGGAACATGCCCATTCTTCGGGCCGCGGCGTGGGCATATGGCGACTATGTCCAACGTCCGATGGGAGCGTGGGGCATGTCCCGTGGCCGCAGGGCGGAGGGCTCAATTGGGCGAAGCCGGGAAGTTCAGGTAGTCTAGTATCTGCTTTTGATTCAGAAGCTACTGGAGAATTCGCCTAGCGGCCTATGGCGCACGCCTGGAACGCGTGTTGGGTTAACGCCCTCGGGGGTTCAAATCCCCCATTCTCCGCGGTTGGCCCCGGTCCATCGGACCGGGGCCTTTTTGCGTCCTGAGCCAGCGCGCCGCAGACGCGGGCCCCGCCGCAGTGAGGGTCCGCCGCCCAGTCACACTTACTCCGCGAACCCCAGCCGGCGGAGCCTTTCGCGTGCTGCCTGCTCACTCGGGCCAACCCGCCCCAGAGCGAGATGGACGACGCTTAGGGTGACTTTCGTCGCCAGTTTCACCGGCAGCGGGATCGGGCCCAGCCTTGCGGTCCGAAGCCCCAGCATCTTCCGGTATTTTGGCTCCAGGCTGGACACCGCTGCCGCAAAGAGCACCCGGTACCCTGGCCTGAGTGCGGGGTGGAGCGGGGGATCGCGGATGAAGGCCACGGTTTCGG
This sequence comes from Arthrobacter sp. YAF16, assembly GCF_052113385.1. NCBI lineage: Bacteria > Bacillati > Actinomycetota > Actinomycetes > Micrococcales > Micrococcaceae > Arthrobacter > Arthrobacter sp. YAF16. Next base: position 1,902 of record NZ_JBFRDC010000002.1, on the reverse strand, counting down.
CAACCTTGGCGCCCGAGGCCAGTTCGCCGTCGTCGTACCAGCGGTCAAGCTGCCGGCGCATGTCAGCCTCGCTCAGCGGCGGCGCCTCCACGCCCATCAGCGTCCCCGCCTGCGCCCACTCGCGGACGTAGGCGTCCGGGCCGCCCGGAATCGGCCCGCCCCAGATCTTGTGCGCGGACAGGAAGGCATCCGTGAAAGCGATGTGCACCCAGCGGAGCAGCTCCGGATCGTTCGCCGCGTAGGGCCGCACGACGCCGTGGCCGTCGGTGAATTCTCCGTGCACCGACTCGTGCAACCGCAGCACCCAGCCGGACGCGGCGCGGGCGGCCCCCGTGGACCCGTAGGAGACGGTGAAGATCCAGCGGATGGTCCCGGCGAGCCGGCCCAGGGGGTCTTCGCGGAAGCGGGAATGGTCGTGCACCCCGGCCAAAGCCCCCGGGTGCAAGGCCTGCATCAGGAGGGCGCGGATGCCGGCAACAATCGTCGGCATGCCCCCGTGCACCGCCCAGACGGCGGAGCCCGGAAGGTGGAAGCCGGCGTCGTCGCCCTCAGCCAGGCGCCCCACCCACTCCGGGACCGCATCCCGGGTTCCGGTGAACGTCTGTTTGAGCTCGGACTGCCACTCCCTGAGGACATTGCGCATACTCCTATTCTTACCCGGTCGGTGCTGGGCCGGTACCTGTTTTCCCTGCGGGGCTACTGGGGCGCCACCCAATCCGCCGCGCGGTGGCCCGAAACCGCCCCGAACCTCGCGCGGACCCAGGCATTGCGGAGGTTCACAGACCCGGTCGAGTGTGTTCACATAAGGGGGTGGGCCCGTTGGGATGGGGGCCTGACGGAAAAATCGCGGGAGTCACATCGTGGGAAAACACTGGGGAAACTCAACGAGTGCGCAGTCCAAAACTTCGGAGGTCGTCGCGCGCTCTCTGGCGGCAGCCACGGGTCTGGCTCTTGCGGTGCTGGTTTTCGGGCCGTCCGCACCGGCGGGACCGTCAGCCCGGGATGCGGCGGTGCCGCTGGCCACCGGCTCCGCCGGCACGGGTTTGCTCGCTCCCGGGATCGCCGCTGACCCCGGGGGTGCGGCACGGGAGACCTCAAGGCTGACCGCAGACCGGCATGCCCTCATTTCCTTCGCCCGGACCACGGTCCAGACCACGTCCAAAGACGGCAAGGTCGAGCTCCGGGTCGCGTCGGCAGGCCTCTCGCGCCCGCCGAAGGGCTTCCTGATGGCGCCCCTCGAAACACTGCTGGAGTCATCCCCGTTCGGGCTGCGCACCAGCCCGCTGACCGGAACCGCCGGCGAGTTCCACTGGGGCCAGGATTTTGCCGCCCCGTGCGGCACCCGTGTGTATTCGGCCGACGCCGGTGTGGTGCGGGCCGTCGGATGGCACCCCTGGGGCGGCGGCAACCGGGTGGAAATTGACCACGGCAACGGCCTGATCACCACGTACAACCACCTTCAGGGCATCGCCGTGAAGAAGGGCGAATCGGTGGGAGTGGACGAAGTCATCGCCAAGGTGGGGACGACGGGCTCGTCCACGGGCTGCCACCTGCACTTCGAGACGATCCTCAACGGCTCGCACACCAACCCCTTGGACTGGAAGTTCCTCCCCACGCGGCAGGTGGACCGTCTCGACAACATCCAGATGGTCAGCTATGCGCCTGCTGCCGGCAAGCAGGGTGCCGGCAGCGCGGGGAGCGCCGGCGCGGACTGGGCCATTCCGGTGTCCGAAGATCACACCCATGCGGTGACCGGCGGGGTTCAGGAGACACACGTACCCGAGGTTCCGGCCACTGCCGCGGCGAAGCCGTCACCGACCCCCACCGGCTCGCCGCTAGCGACATCGACGCCGCCCGCCGCGCCGGCGCCGCCCGCCGCGCCGGCGCCGCCCGCTCCGGCGA